>NZ_QAJK01000197.1 GCF_003852515.1 Variovorax sp. KBW07
GTGCTCCCCGCAGCGAAATAAAGGAGGAGCGAAGCGGGGGACATTCGCGGAGGGGAGTACCCGGTGTCAGTCGCACGCGCCCTGAACAGTCGGCCTCCCAACCTCAGCACCCGATCGCCCCGCCACGATGCGCCTGCGAGGGGCGCACGGCGGCAACTAGCGCGCGGCTTCCATATGCGTCACAGTGGGCTTGCCCTTCACGACCTCCACATGGAACCGGACCTTGTCGCCGGCCTTCACCCCATCGAGCATCTTCCGGTCGACGACGTCGAAGCCCATGGTCATGGCCGGCATCGCGAGGTTCGGAATGTCGCCGTGCTTGAGCACGATCACGCCGGCCGCCGTGTCGGTCTTCTGCACGACCGCATCGGTCAGCATGCCGGACGCTGCCTGCGGTGCCGGCGCCGCGGGCTTCATGGACGACATCGCGTCCTTCGACATCTGGGCCTGGGCGGCAACGGCCGATGCAACGAGCAGCGCGAACGCGAGGGGATGCAGAACTTTCATCGGGTCACTCCTTCGGTGGGTTGAATGGAAACAGCGGGAAAACGGGTGCGTGCGGCACTGCCACGACGGCGCAGCAGATACCAGGCGGCGGGAACCACGAGCATGCTCAACAGTGGCGCGGTGACCATGCCTCCGACCATCGGCGCGGCGATGCGCGTCATCACCTCCGAGCCGGTGCCGCTGCCCCACAGGATGGGCAACAGGCCCGCCATCACCACGGCAACGGTCATGGCCTTGGGCCGCACGCGCAGCACGGCGCCTTCGCGGATTGCGGCCAGCAGGGTTTCGTCGTTCATCGGTTCGCCGGCGTCGAGGCGCCTTGCCAGCGCGTTCTTCAGGTAGACCAGCATCACCACGCCGAACTCGGCCGCCACGCCGGCCAATGCAATGAAGCCGACCGCCGTGGCCACCGAGATCGAATGGCCCAGCGCCCAGATCAGCCAGAAGCCGCCGACCAGCGAAAACGGCACGGCCGCCATGACCAGCGCCGCATCGGCGAACGACCTGAACAGCAGGTACAGCAGCACGAAGATGACGGCGAGCGTGACCGGCACGACCAGCTTCAGCCGCTCGGTCGCGCGCTCCAGGTACTCGAACTGGCCCGACCACGACACGGCATAGCCGGCGGGCATTGCCACGGCCTGGGCGACGGCGGCCTGCATGTCGTTGACGGCGGAGCGCAGGTCGCGGCCGCGCACGTCGACGTACACCCAGCCCGACAGCCGCGCGTTTTCGCTGCGCAGCATCGGCGGGCCATCTTCGACGGTGATCTTCGCGACGTCGCCAAGCAGCAGTTGCGCGCCCCTGGCGGTCACGAAGGGCAACTGCCGCAGCCGTTCGAGCGAATCGCGGATCTCGCGCGGGTAGCGCACGTTGATGGGGTAGCGCTCGCGCCCCGAGATGACCTCGCCCACGTTCTCTCCACCGATGGCCGTGGACACCACGGCCTGCACATCGGCCACCGAAAGTCCATGGCGTGCGGCAGCCAGCCGGTCGACATCGACGTCGATGTAGCGCCCGCCCGTCAATCGCTCCGCCAGTGCCGACGACACGCCGGGAACGTTCTTCACGGCCGCCTCGATCTGCGTGGCCAGTGCGTCGATGGTGGCCAGGTCGGCGCCCGCCACCTTGATGCCCACCGGGCTCTTGATGCCCGTGGCCAGCATGTCGATGCGGTTGCGGATGGGCGGCACCCACACGTTGGTCAGGCCCGGCACCTTGACCGCGCGGTCCAGTTCCTCGACCAGCCTCTCGGGTGTCATGCCGGCACGCCATTGGGCCCTGGGCTTGAACTGGATGGTGGTCTCGAACATCTCGAGCGGCGCGGGGTCGGTCGCGGTGTCGGCGCGCCCTGCCTTGCCGAACACGCGCGCGACTTCGGGCACGGTCTTGATGAGGCGGTCGGTCTGCTGCAGCAGCTCGGCCGCCTTCGACGCCGACAACCCCGGCAGCGCGGACGGCATGTAGAGCAGGTCGCCTTCGTCCAGCGGCGGCATGAACTCGCCGCCCAGCCGCATCACCGGCACCGCGGTCAGTGCCAGCAGCACGGCGGCCACGGCCAGCGTGCCCTTGGGGAAACGCAGCACCAGTTCCAGCGCCGGGCGGTACACCGCCATCAGGAAGCGGTTGACGGGGTTGGCGGCCTCGTGCGGAATGCGTCCGCGCACCAGGTAGCCCATGAGCACCGGGATCAGCGTGACCGACAGGCCCGCCGCCGCCGCCATGGCGTAAGTCTTGGTGAAGGCCAGCGGCGAAAACAGCCGCCCTTCCTGCGCTTCGAGCGAGAACACCGGCACGAAAGAAAGCGTGATCACCAGCAGCGAGAAGAACAGCGCGGGCCCGACTTCCACCGAGGCATCGGCCACCAGCTGCCAACGCTCGGCCACCGTGGGCTGCCGGCCTTGCGCCGTCTCGAAGGCCTCGATGTGCTTGTGCACGTTCTCCACCATCACGATGGCACCGTCCACCATGGCGCCGATGGCAATCGCAATGCCGCCCAGCGACATGATGTTGGCGTTGACGCCCTGCCAGTGCATGACGATGAACGCCGCCAGCACGCCGATGGGCAGCGCCACCACGGCCACCAGCGCCGAGCGCAGGTGAAACAGGAAGACCGCGCAGACCAGCGCCACCACGATGAACTCCTCGATCAGCTTGGCGCGCAGGTTGTCGACCGCGCGATCGATCAGCAGCGAGCGGTCGTAGGTGGGCACGATCTCGACGCCCGGCGGCAGGCTGGGCTTGAGGGTTTCGAGCTTCGCCTTCACGGCCTCGATGGTCGAGCGCGCGTTCTTGCCCGAGCGCATGACGATCACGCCGCCGGCCACTTCGCCCTCCCCGTCCAGCTCGGCGATGCCGCGGCGCATCTCGGGGCCGACCTGCACCGTGGCCACGTCGCGCAGCAGCACCGGCGTGGCGCCCGTCGCGGAAAGCGGGATGGTGCGGAAGTCGTCCAGCGAGCGCAGGTAGCCGCGTGAACGCACCATGTACTCGGCCTCGGCGAATTCGACGACCGAGCCACCCGATGCCTGGTTGGCTTTTTGCAAAGCCTCCACCACCGCCTGCTGCGTGATGCCGAGCGCGCGCATGCGGTCGGGATCGAGCACCACCTGGTACTGGCGCACCATGCCGCCGATGCTGGCGACCTCGGCCACGTCGGGCACGGTCTTCAGCTCGAACTTGAGGAACCAGTCGTTCAGCGCGCGCAGCTGCCCGATGTCGCGTGCGCCGGTGCGGTCGACCAGCGCGTATTCGTAGACCCAGCCGACGCCCGTGGCATCAGGGCCCAGCGATGCGTTGGCGCCCGCGGGCAGCCGGCTCTGCACCTGGTTGAGGTACTCCACCACGCGCGAACGCGCCCAGTACGGATCGGTCTTGTCGTCGAACAGAACGTAAACGAACGAATCGCCGAAGAACGAGTAGCCGCGCACGGTCCTGGCGCCCGGCACGCCGAGCATGGTGGTGGTCAGCGGATAGGTCACCAGGTCTTCGACCACCTGGGGCGCCTTGCCGGGGAAAGGCGTGCGGATGATGACCTGCGTGTCCGACAGGTCGGGCAATGCATCGAGCGGCGTGCGCGCGACCGACCACCACCCCGCGGCCACCAGGAACAGGGTCGCGATCAGCACCAGGAAGCGGTTGCCGACCGACCAGCGGATGAGCGCGGCGATCATGGCTTGGTGCCCTGCCGCGGGCTTTGCACGCGCTGCACGGAGACCAGCTCGTAGCCGTTGGGGCCGCCCTCCCTGAACTCGAATCGCACCGTGTCGCCGGGCTTGATCTCCGCGAACGCATCCGGCGATGCCTTGCCGAAGCCCATCGTCATGGACGGCCACTTGAGCGTGGCGACCGGGCCGTGCGAAATGGTGATGCCGTCGGGCGCCACGCTCTCGACCTTGCCTTCGGCCTTGTGGAGCGCCGTGGCCGCCATGTTGCCCAGCACGGAGCGCAGCCTTGCCTCCGAGTCGATCAGGAACTGGCCGCTTGCCACCACCTGGTCGCCGTCGGCAAGGCCGGCTGCAACTTCGATGTCGTCGCCCAGGTCCGCGCCCAGCGACACGTCGTGCGGCTCGAACGCGCCATCGGCCTTGCGCACGATGACGACGGCACGCCTGCCGGTGCGGATCACCGCTTCGGCGGGCACGACCAGGCGAGTGCCGGCCGCGCCCGCTACCTGCAGGCGAAGCAGCATGCCGGGCACGAGCCTGCCGCCCGGGTTGTCGACCGAGAAACGCGCCTTGAGCGTGCGGGTGGCGGTGTCGACCTGGGGAAGAATCTCGTCGAGCGTGCCGTCGAAAGACTGCGCCGCATCGGCCTGCAGCACGGCCTTGACCTTCTGGCCGCGCACCAGGCGAACGGCATGTGCCTCGGGTATTTCGGCCACTGCCCAGACTTTTTCCAGGCCCGCGATGCGGAACAGCGTCGTGCCGGGCGCAACCGCCACGCCTTCGCGCACGCCCAGTTCGGCCACGACGCCGTCGGCCGGCGCGGCGAGCACGTAGCGCGCCTGTGCCGTACCGGTTTCCTCGCTGCGCCGGATGAGCTCGGCCGGAATCGACATGGCCCGCATCCGGTCGCGCGCCGCGGCAACGAGGTCGGACGAAACGCCCGAGCGCTTCAGCGCGAGCAGCTCGTTCTGCGGCGCCAGCCATTCCGGCGCGAAGACCGTGGCCAGGGCCTGCCCCTTGCGCACGCGCTCCATCGGCGCGCGCACCGACAGGTGTTCGACATACCCGGCCACGCGGGTCTGCACCGCGACGCTGAGCCGCTCGTCGAACTGCACGCTGCCGACCGCATCGAACGACGTGGAGGCTTCGGCCCGCCGCACGTTCGCGTAGCGGATGCCCAGGTTCTGCTGGACCGAGGGGCTGATCTTCACGCCCTCCCCGCCGCCCGCGCCGCCCGCGCCGACACCGGCGCCGTCGGCATACACCGGCACCAGTTGCATGTCCATGAACGGCGACTTGCCGGGCTTGTCGAAGCGCTGGCCCGGCACCATCGGGTCGTGCCAGTAGAGAACCTTGCGGCCCTCTATGGCTGGTGCGGCAGGTGTGGTGGATGTGGCGGACGGTGCCGCCATCGATGCGCCCATGGGTTGCTCAGCCGTCTTGTGGCCCACGTAGAACGCGCCCGCGGCGAGCAGCAACGCGGCCAACAGTGCCGCGCCGATCGTGGTGTATGTCTTGTTCATTGCGCCACCTCGGCGGTCAGCGGCCGGAAGGCCAGTTGGACTTGGGTTCTTGCAAGGTCGCGCTGCAGCGCCAGCAGCTTGCGTTGCGCCTCGACTTCGCCGTGCCGCGCCTCGAACAGCACGGCAAGGCTGCCCTGGTTCGACCGGTAGGCGGCCGTCGCGGCGGCCGTTCTTTGCGCGGCGGGAACGGCGACACCGGTGCGGTAGCGCTCGATGCGCTGCTGCAGCCGTTGCACGTCGCCAGACAACGAGCGGTACTCCGCGGTGGCGGCCCGTGTCGCCTCGGCCAGTTCGGCTTCGGCCTTGTCGACCAGCGCGAGCCTGGCGGCGGTGTCCCGGTCCTGCCGTTCACCGGGCGCCACGGGCAGCGGAATGCTCACGCCCACCGACACCATGTCGGCATAGCCCGAGCGCTGGCCGTAGGCCACCTCCCAGGTCCAGTTGGGCTTGCGATTGGACGCGGTGACGTCCGCTGCCCGCCTTGCCACATCGAGATCGCGCTGCATCGCCGCGACCGTGGGGTGGCCGGCGATGTAGCGCTGCTCGTCGGGGAGCGGAATGGCACCCGGCGGCATCAGCTCGCCGGGCGGCAGGCCCACCCAGCGCTGGAACGCAACCCGGGCGGTGTTCTGCTGCTGCCGGATGTCTGCCGCCTCGTCCTCGGAGATGCCCCGCGCGCCGGCAAGCGCCAGCACGTCCTGGCTGCTGCCCGCGGCCGAGGACAGGCGCGCGCGCGATGCCTCCAGCTCTTCGTGGGCGTGGTGCGCCATGCGCGTCGCGAGCGCCAGGGACTCGCCGGCATAGAAGGCGTCGAGGTAGGCCAGCGCGGCCTGCAGCCGTGCATCGGCCGCGGCGGCGCGCGACTGCACCGCCTCGCGCTCGACCGAGGCATCGGCGGCGGCTTGCCGCGCGGCGCGCTTGTCGGCCGACAGCCATTCCTGGCTGATGCCGATGCGCTTCATCGTCATCGAATCGCTGGTGGTGCGAAAGCGGTCCGGCCCGGTCGCGGGCAGGTTGTCGATGCCGATGCGCAAGGTCGGATCGGGCAGCTGGGCGGCCGAACGGGCGGCTTCGGTGGCGCTCAGTACGCCTGCGCGTGCGGCGCGGGCGGCTTCGGAACGCTGCACGGCAAGCTGCAGGGCGGAATCGAAAGAAAGAGGCGTGGCTGCCGCAAGGCAAGGCAGCAGCGCGGCGGCCAAAGCGGCCGCGCGCGGGAAAGGAATGGACATGAAAACTCCGCGGGCGAACGAGGCAAACGCTGGCAAGCGGACAAGCCGCACCAGCACCGGTCAGTCGACGGAAATTTCAGACGCGAAGTCTGCGCGTGGCCAGGAAAACGGGGTCGGGCGGCGGATGCTGCCGCTCGGGCACGGCCTGCACCGGCAGTGCGTGGCCTTGCGACACCAGCACCAGCGGCACGACCAGCATCTGCACGATGGCGGGCAGCGACGGCGTGGCCAGCTTCACCGGCTCGAACGACAGCGACATGTCGGCCGCATGCTGGTAGCAGAGCACGGGCTGTGCCGTGTCCATGCCCTCGCACGGCTCGCCCGCTGCCATCATTTCGGCCATCGCGGGCGCGACGGGCACGCCCGGGCACACGTAGCCTGCCAGCGCCAGCTGCGAAAACAGCAGCGACAAGACCACGAGGAAGGTGGTCATGCAGCGATGGAGGGAGGTGCGGGACATGTGCGGCGGGAGTGTAGCGCCGGTTGGCGGAACCCGGCCCGGCGCAGGGGTTTCACCAGCCGGCTGGCTTTACCGTCTCCATCAAGGCCCGCGCCGCGAAGATGCCGGACATCATCGACGGCCCCACGCCGTAGCCGGGGTAGGTGGTCTGCCCGGCCTGGAAAAGCCCGTCGATGCGCAAACTGCGCCCATGCGGTTTATTTCGCGTTTCGTCATGGAGACCAGCAGAGCTTGTGTGTTTACCTTGACGACCTTGGGCGCAGACTTGTGGTTCTAAATTTTCGTGAAAGTCAGGGGGAGCTCATGGGACGAGTGGTGATGTGTTACGGCTCGCTCGGGCCAGACAAGGGAGAAGTCCAGGCCATGCTCGAGGGCCATTGCATCCTGTTGAAGGGCGACTTCAAGGCCAAGCTGATATTCGGTGAGCTGCAGGATTTGCGGGTCCGGAGTGACTCGTTGACTGCGAATACGCGACAAGGTCCGCTGTCGCTGACGCTGGGCGAGAAGGAGGCCGCGCTGTGGCTCAAGAAAATCAAGCACCCGCCGTCGCTGGTGGACAAACTAGGTGTCAGCGAAGGGTCGGCCGTACACCTGCAGCAGACGCATGCCGAACTCAACCGCGTGCTGGACCCGGTGGCCCCGAACTATGTACCGCTGGCTCAGGCGCAACTGACCTTCATCGTCGTTGAAACGGCCAAGGACTTGACAGCGTTGAATGCGCTTGCCAAGGCTTTGCCGGAGCGTTGTCAGATTTGGGTGTTGCGGCGAAAAGGGGCTACGGCGGAGGTCAAAGAAAAGGAAATCATGGCGTTGGCCAAGACCGCAGGGCTCGCGCCGAGCAAGACTTCGGCCTGGTCGGATATCTACGCCGCCGACCGCTACGGTCGCGCCCGCTGTTGAGTGCCCAAACACCGCAATGGAGCAAGAGCAACCCGCAGACTTCCCGGGTACCGCAGCGCTCGCAGCCGTGTGCGCCTCGCATGCAGGCGTGAAACCTACTTCGCCGGCAGGTACTGCCGCGGATCGACCGCCTTGCCGCGGTAGCGGATCTCGAAGTGCAGCTTGGCGTCGCTGCCCATCTCGGCGATCTTCTGGCCGCGCTGCACCTTCTGGCCCTGCTTGACCAGCATGGTCTGCACATTGGTGTAGACCGACATGTAGGAGCCGCCGTGGTCGACCATCAAAACGCTGCCGTAGCCGCGCAGTGTTTCCGTGGCGGCCACCGAGCCCGCGCCGATCGACAGCACGGCCTCGCCGGCGCGGCCACCGATGTCGATGCCCTTGTTGCTGTTGCCGTTGAAGCCCGCGACCACCGGCCCTTGCGCGGGCCAGCCCCAGTCGCTGCGCCGCGACGCCGGCGGCACCACGGGCTCGGGCTCCCTGGGCGGCGCGGTGGCGCGGGGCGGCCTCGCCGGGCGGTCGCCGCCGCTGCTGCCACTGCTGCTGCCACGCGGAGGCGATGGCGCATCGGATGAAGCACCGCCCGGCGGCACCACGCGCAGAACCTGTCCGGCCTCGAGGCGGTCCGGGTCCTGGATGTTGTTCCAGCGTGCGATGTCGGCGGCCGAGCGGCCCGACTTCGACGCGATGCGATAGAGCGTGTCGCCAGGCTGCACGACGTATTCGCCGGGGCCCGCGACCGGGGTCTTGGGTGTGGTGGTGCACGCGCCCACCAGCAATGCCGCCGCCAATACCGCCATCGGCGCGAGGCTCGCGCGCCATTTCCTTCCTGTCACAACCACTGCCGGATTCCTTCCTGGGAAACTTGGATCTCGCGTGCCCGTGTGCCTGTGCACCCGGGGCGGCGCGAGAAGAATCCGCAGAGGCTACCAGCAGTCGCTGAAGGGCCATGGGACTTTCGGCGCTCAGGCGGTGGCCATGCGCTCCGTTCGCGAGGGATGAGTCACGCGCCGCGCGATGCACATGAGCGACAGCGCACTGCCGGGCGCCGCCGGGTCGCGGCCCGACAGCACGTTGCCCATGCGGTACTTCCACTGCGCGGGGCCGACGCTGCCGCTCAGCGCCTGCGCCCCGACCTGGTGGTTGTGCGGATGCACGCGGACCTCGAAGCCCAGCGGCTCCAGCGTCTGCCTGAAGAACTCCTGCGTGACGCCATCGCCGGGCCGGTGGTGTACTTCGGTTTTAAGCCCCCACGCCTGCTGGTCGCCGGACTTGTGAAAACCGTGCCGGATCGCGCGGTACACCCACAGCCGCGCGTCCCACATGAGCTTGGCCAGGCCCTTGTAGTCCCACGCGCTCAATTGCGGATCGTGGTCGGTAATCAACAAGCCGCCGGGCTTCACGAGCCGCGCGCCTTCGCGCAGCACGGCGGCCATATCGTCGCAGTGATGCAGCGACGCATTGATGGCCACGATGTCGGCCACCTGCGAACGGAATGGCGTGTGCGCCGCATCGGCCAGCACCGCCGTATAGCCCAGGCTCGCGGCCAACTCCAGCGAGCCCGCGGCCACATCGACACCTACCAGCAGCCTGGGGCTCCCCCCCAGCGTGGCAAAGATATTGCCGGGCCCGCACCCCAGGTCGATGACCACCTTGCCTGTCCAGTCGCCGCCGGCGGCGAGCCAGCGGGCCCTGAAATTCGCGTCGCGATGGCAAAAGTCCAGGTACTCGCGCGCCCACTCGGCATTGCCGAAATAGATGGCGTTGGCCGTCAATGCGTCTGAATTGTCCGGAAGAATTGTTTCGAAGTAGTGATTGCAACGCTTCATAACTACATCGGGTAATAGGATGTCGCCAAGCATCTTTTGATCCTCGAAAGAATTGATTTCGCATTGCGCGGATATTCCTTCGAGTTTTATTTGTTTTCTGTTTTTGTACAGATGTTTTTTATCCGGTTACAGACTCGATGAATTAATAACAGCGGCCCGCCGTCAGTTGATTCATTTGTCGAACGCCGGGTCCGCGCGTTTTTCGCATGACTCCCGGGGAAGACGGCCATGCGAATCCAGTTATGTGCACAGAACGATCGGCACCGCCCCGCACGGGGAAGACGCCCCGCCCATCCCCTTGAGTACCCCGCCTTGGCGGCGCTGTCCGGGTGCCGGAAGCGCCCGCCGTGCCCGCTTCTTTCGGTCCGATGGCGCATCAGTTACCTCGAACGTGACAGTTCGGGTAGTACGTTTTAGAAATAACTTTATCCAGATGTAACTTGGGCCTAAAGGCCTCACTTTCGCCGCCCCAAACATCCTAGTATCTGGTCAACAAATGAAAACGAATCCGTTTCAGAACGCCAATTGTCTGGGCGGTATTTCCGTGCATTCAATTAATCCAATGTTATTTGATTTCCGGGTGTTTACATGGAAATTCAAACTGTTTCGCAGGCACTCCACGGCGCGCCCGACATGCGCCTTGGCGACCTGTTCGTGCCGCGCTCCGGCCCGCAGGCGCCGACGGGCCGCCACGCCGGCTCGCTGACGCTCGACGCGCGCCTCGCGCAACGGCAGGTAGAAAGCCTCGCAGCCAACGGCCAGTTGCCCGACACCCTTTTCGCAGGCGCATGGCTGCTGCTTCAATCGCGCTGGCTCGGGCCGCTGTGGCCCGCACTGCATGAAGCAAAGCGCGCCACCGTCACCGTCGCGTTCGATGCCACGAAAACGGCCGGCGCATGGCTGGCCGAACTGGACGCCAGCCGCCGTGCCGCCCCCTGGGCCGCCGAAACTTCGCGCACCGAGGTGCCCGCCTCGCTCTGGCTGCGCGACGACGTGGGCCCGGCCGAAGCGGACGCCCCCGCAAGGCTGTGGCTGAGCGGCACCATCGCGCCCGACGCGCCATTGCGTCTTCATATGGATGCCGCCGCGAGCCTGATGGACGCGGCATCGCTCGAACAGCTGCTCACAGCCCTCGCAGACACGGCCGCCGACCTGCTGGACCGGCCCGACGCGGCGTTGAACGACATCCGCACCCTGCCCGCCGCCGACCTCGATGCGCAGCTGGCCACCTGGAACACCGCACCCGCGCCGGTGGACCACGCGCTCACCGTGACCGGCATGTTCAGCCGCCAGGCAGCGGCTTCGCCCGATGCCATTGCCCTCGTGCACGGCGACGACGCAATGACCTATGGCGAACTCGGCCGGCAATCCGCCCAGCTCGCGCACAGCCTGCAAGACGCGGGCGTGCGCGCCGGCGACAGCGTCGGCCTGCTGCTCGACCGTTCCGTGGCCGCCGTGGTGGCGCAACTCGGCATCCTGAAGGCCGGCGCCGCCTACGTGCCGGTGCCCATCGACTTTCCGGCCGAGCGCATCGCCTACATGCTCGAAGAGGCGCGCGTTCGTCATGTGGTCACGACGCCGGCGCACCGGCACCTCGTGCCCGCCGCGCAAGCCGAATTCTTGTTCGACGATGCCTTTGACAACAAGGATCGCAGTGCTTGGAATGAGCCCGCCATCGATGCCGAATCGGTGGCGTACGTCATGTACACCTCGGGCTCGACCGGCACGCCCAAGGGCATCGAGATCTGCCACCGCGCCATCCTGCGGCTGGTCGTCGGCGTCGACTACGTGGCGCTCGCGCCCGGCCTCGCCGTGCTGCATGCGGCGCCGCTGGCCTTCGACGCGGCCACGCTCGAAATCTGGGGCCCGCTGCTGAACGGCGGGCGCTGCGTGATCCACGACGAACGCGTGCCCACCGGTGCCGGCCTGGCGCGCACCATCGCACGGCACGACGTGCACACCGCCTGGCTCACGGCCGCGCTCTTCAACGCCGTGGTCGACGACGACCCGGCGCACCTGTCGGGCCTGCGCCACCTCATCACCGGCGGCGAAGCCCTGTCGGTGCCGCACGTGCAACGCGCGCAGGCGGCGCTGCCCGGCCTGGCGCTGAGCAACGGCTACGGCCCGACCGAATGCACCACCTTCGCGGCCACGCACCGCATTCCGTCTCCGTTGCCGGCCGGCCTGCGGTCGGTGCCGCTCGGCCGCCCGATCAAGGACACCGTGCTGCGCGTGCTCAGCCCGTCGATGGCGCTGCTGCCGTGCGGCTTCGTGGGCGAGTTGTGCATCGGCGGCCACGGGCTGGCGCGCGGCTACCTGCACCAACCCGCGCTGACCGCCGAACGCTTCGTGCCCGATCCCTTCGGCGGCCCCGACGACCGGCTCTACCGCACCGGCGACCTCGCGCGCTGGCTGCCCGACGGCACGATCGAATTCATCGGGCGGCGCGACGGGCAGGTCAAGATCCACGGCCACCGCATCGAGACCGGCGAGGTCGAGGCGGCCATCCTCGCGCACCCCGCCATCCAGTCGTGCGCCGTGGTCGCGCGGCCCGATGAACGCGGCCAGCTTCGCCTGGTGGCCTACCTGGTCGCGCGTTCGGATTCGGAAAAAGTCGCGTGGGACGCCCTGCGTGCCCACCTCAGCGCCCGCCTTCCCGCCGCGCTGGTGCCGACCGCGCAGGTGTGGCTCGCGCAGCTCCCCGTCACGCCCAACGGCAAGCTCGACCGCAAGGCGCTGCCCGAGCCGGCCGGCGAGCGCCCCGAACTCGCGCAGCCTTTCGAGGAAGCGCACGACGCCATCGAACAGCAGGTGTGCGACGCCTTCGCGCGCGCATTGCGCATCGACAAGGTCGGGCGCCACGACAACTTCTTCGACCTCGGCGGCGATTCGCTGCTGGTGCTGCAGGTGCTGGCCGAGTTGCAGCACGGCACCGGCCTGCCGTTGTCGACCAATCTTTTTTTCCGCAATCCCACGCCAAAAGCAATGGGTGCGCGGATGCAGCCGGCGGACGATCAGCCCGCCACGGCCGCTGCGGCCGGTTCCAAAGAACGTTCGACCGCAGCGGCCACCTCTCTCGCGGCGCAGCCGGGCACAGATGCCCGTGATGCCCGCGGCAACGATGACGCCATCGCCCTGATCGGCACCGCCGGGCGCTTCCCCGGCGCGGCCGATGTCGAGCAGTTCTGGGACAACCTTGTCGCCGGCCGCGACACCATCAGCTTCTTCGACGACGCCACGCTCGACGCCGGCGTCAGCGAAGCGCTGCGCAGCGACCCGGCCTACGTGCGCGCACGCGGCGTGATCGACGGCATCGAGAACTTCGACGCCGCCTTCTTCGGCATCGGCCCGAAGGAAGCACAGCTGATGGACCCGCAGCAGCGCGTGTTCCTGGAGATCTGCTGGGAATGCCTGGAGCGCGCCGGCTACGTGCCCGACGCCGCGCCGGGCCCGGTCGGCGTGTACGCCGGCATGTACAACGCCAGCTACTTCCAGCGCCACGTGAGCACGCGGCCCGACCTGGTGGAGCCGGTCGGCGAGTTCCAGGTGATGCTGGCCAACGAGAAGGACTACATCACCACGCGGGTGGCGAACCGGCTCAACCTGACGGGTCCGGCCGTCAGCGTGCACACCGCCTGCTCGACCTCGCTGGTGGCCGTGGCCCAGGCCTTCCACGCGCTGCGCACCGGCCAGTGCCACATGGCGCTGGCGGGCGGCGCCTCGGTCACCTGCCCGCCGCGCAGCGGCTACCTCTACAACGAGGGCTCGATGCTCTCGCCCGACGGCCGCACGCGCAGCTTCGATGCCAGGGCGCAGGGCACGGTCTTCAGCGATGGCGCGGCCGTGGTGCTGCTCAAGCGGCTGGCCGACGCGCAGGCCGACGGCGACACCATCTACGCCGTGCTGCGCAGCGCCTGCGTGAACAACGACGGCGGCGCCAAGGCCAGCTTCACCGCGCCCAGCGTCGACGGCCAGGCCGCGGTAATTCGCGCGGCGCTGGCGGCGGCCGGTGTCGATGCGCGCAGCATCTCGTACGTCGAGGCGCACGGCACCGCCACGCCGATGGGCGACCCGATCGAGGTCGAGGCACTGGCCGTGGCCTATGCCGAGCACACCGACGCGCTGGGCTACTGCACGCTCGGCTCGCTCAAGAGCAACGTGGGCCACATGGTCACGGCGGCGGGCGCGGCCGGCCTCATCAAGACGGCGCTGGCGCTGCACCACGAGCAGCTGCCGCCGACCGCGCACTTCAACGCGCCCAACCCGTCCATCGACTTTGCGCGCACGCCCTTCAACGTCAGCGCCAGCCTGCAACCGTGGCCGCGCGCCGACCTGCCGCGCCGCGCAGGCGTCAGCTCCTTCGGCGTCGGGGGCACCAATGCGCACGTCATCGTCGAAGAGGCGCCGCCGCGGCCGGCCTCGCCGCCGGCAACGGGCGACCAGTTGCTGCCGCTGTCGGCGCGCTCCGAAGCCGCGCTGGCACTGGCCACCGAGCAGCTCGCGGCGCACCTTGAAGCGCACCCCGAACTGGCGCTGGCCGACGTGGCCCACACCCTCGCGGTCGGCCGCAAGGCCCACGCCTTCCGCCGCGTCGTGGTGGCCGGCAGCCACAACACGGACGAAGCCATCGCGGCCCTGCGCAACGCCGACTCGCCCCACCGCGTCAGCGGCCGCACCGGCTCGCGCGCGCCGCAACTCGTGCTGATGTTCCCCGGCCAGGGCGCGCAGTACGCCGGCATGGGCCGGCACCTGCATGCGAACGACGCGGTGTTCGCCGCCGCTTTCGACGACTGCATGGCGGCCTTCGAAGGCGCGACCGATTTCGACCTGCGCGAGCGCATGTTCTCCGACGATGCGCAATCGCTGGCGCCCACGGCCGCCACGCAGCCGGCGATGTTCACGATCGAATATGCGCTGGCACGGCGGCTGCTGGCACTGGGCGCACGGCCACAAGCGTTCATAGGCCACAGCGTCGGCGAATTCGTCGCCGCCGTGCTCGCGGGTGTGATGCGGCTCGAAGACGCCGCGCGGCTCGTGGCCCGCCGCGGCGCGCTCATGCAGGCCCAGCCGGCCGGCGCGATGCTGTCGGTGCGCCTGGGCGCGGCCGAACTGCTCGAGCGGATCGAGCGGCTCGACCCTCAACTGTCATTGGCCGCCGAGAACGGCCCCACGGCCTGCGTTGCCGCCGGCCCCTTCGATGCCATCGCGGCGCTGCAGTCGGCACTGGAAGCCGACGGCATTGCCAGCCGCACGCTGCAGACCTCGCACGCCTTCCACTCCGCCATGATGGATGCGGCCGTCGCGCCCTTCGAGGCGCTGGTCGGCAAGGTGACGCTGCGCGCACCGCTGACCCCCATCTATTCGACGCTGACCGGCCAGCTTCTCGAAGACGACGAAGCCACCAGCCCGGCCTACTGGGCCCGGCACCTGCGCGGCACAGTGCGCTTTTCGTCGGCCGTGCGCTGCGCGATGGCGCAACTGGCCAACCCGCTGTTCGTCGAATCGGGCCCGCGCAACACGCTCGCCACGCTGGTGCGCCAGCACAGTGCCGGCGGCGTGGTGTCGCTGCTGCACGCGGAACCGGCCAGCCCGGCCGATGAAACCCGAACCCTGCGCCTGGCACTCGGCCGCCTGTGGACCTGCGGCGCCGAGGTCGAGCTGTCGCGCCTGTCGGTGCGCGCCGGCGCCCAGCGTGTGCGCCTGCCCACCACGCCGTTCGAGCGCAAGCGCTTCTGGGTCGACATCGCCGCGCCCACGGGGCAACCCGCCGCCCTGCCCGCCATTCCCCTCGCCTCGACCGCGACCGCGACCGCGCCCGCCAGCGCCGCCGTCGCGGCCCCCACGCCCTTCGTTCCACCCCTTCGCATGGAGCCGACCGTGACAGCAGCAACGCCCTCGCCCCTTCCTCCTCCATCTTCTGCCGCATCGTCCGTGGGCCCGCGCCTGCGCACGCTGTTCGAAGACATCTCCGGCCTCGACATGGCACAGGCCGAAGGATCGGCGCCGTTCGGCGAACTGGGCCTGGACTCGCTCACGCTGACGCAGGCGGCCACGCAGATCAAGAAGCACTTCAAGGTCAACCTCAGCTTCCGCCAGCTGATGGAAAACTACCGCAGCTTCGATGCGCTCTCGGCCTTCCTGCAGGAAAGCCTGCCGCCTGAAGCGGCAGCGCCCGCGCCGATTGCCGTGGAGGCACCTGTGCAAAGCGCGGTTGCCGTCTCGCAAGCCCTGCCGCAACAGGCCGCGCCCGTCTACATGCCGATGCAAGGCGGCATTCCAGGCGATACGCAACTCTCTCAACTGGTTGCGCAGCAAATGGAATTGATGCGCCAGCAACTCGCGTTGCTGTCGGGCTCCATGCAGGCCGCACCGCCCGTGGCGCAGCAGGCCATGCCCGCCCAGCCCGTGCCCACGCCCGCGCCGGCCGCAGCCATTGCAACGCCCACCGCTCCCGCCGAAGAACCCGCGCAACCCGTGCGCTACGACGTCAACAAGGCCTTCGGCGCCATCGCCCGCATCCACACCCAGCGCACCGCCGAGCCCAGCGGCCGGCAGAAGGCCCGGCTCGCCGCGTTCGTGCGGCGCTACGTGGAGCGCACGCAAAAGAGCAAGCAGTTCACCGAGGCCAACCGCGCCCACATGGCCGACCCGCGCGTGGTCAACGGCTTCCGGCCGATCACGAAAGAGATCACTTACCAGATCGTCATCGAGCGTTCCAAGGGCTCGAAGATGTGGGACCTCGACGGCAACGAATACGTCGATGCGCTCAACGGCTTCGGCATGAACATGTTCGGCTGGCAGCCCGACTTCGTGCAGGACGCCGTGCGCAAGCAACTGGACGACGGCTACGAAATCGGCCCGCAGCACCCATTGGCGGCCGAGGTCACGGCGCTGATCTGCGAGCTCACCGGAAGCGACCGCGCGGGCCTGTGCAACACCGGGTCCGAAGCGGTAATGGCCGCGCTGCGCATTGCGCGCACCGTCACCGGCCGCAGCACGGTGGTGGTGTTCACCGGCTCTTACCACGGCACCTTCGACGAAGTGCTGGTGCGCGCCGGCCGGGGCGGCAAGGGTTTGTCGGCCGCGCCGGGCGTCATGAGCGGCATGTTCGGCGACATCCGCGTGCTCGACTACGGCACGCCCGAGGCGCTGGCGTTCATCCGCGAAAACGCCGACGACCTGGCCGCCGTGCTGGCCGAGCCGGTGCAAAGCCGCCGCCCCGGCTTCCAGCCGCGCGAGTTCCTGCACGAAGTGCGCGACATCACGCGCAAGAGCGGCTGCTGCCTGATCTTCGACGAGGTCATCACCGGCTTTCGCACCGCGCTGGGCGGCGCCCAGGAACTGTTCGGCGTGCGCGCCGACCTCGCCACCTACGGCAAGGTCATCGGCGGCGGCTTTCCGGTCGGCGTGATCGCCGGCAAGCGCGAATTCATGGATGCGCTGGACGGCGGCGCCTGGCAGTACGGCGACGACTCGATTCCCGGCGTGGGCGTGACCTACTTCGCCGGCACCTTCGTGCGCCATCCGCTGGCGCTGGCCGCGGCCAAGGCCTCGCTCACGCACCTGAAGGAGTCCGGGCCCGCGCTGCAGGCCGGGCTCACGACCAGCACCGCCGCCATGGCCGGGGAGCTTTCGGCCTGGTGCAAGGAGGTCGGCGCGCCCATCGAGATCCGCCACTTCGCCTCGCTGTGGCGCGTGAGCTGGCTCGAAGACCACCCGCTGCAAGACCTGCTGTTCGCCATGATGCGCAGCCGCGGCGTGCACATCCTGGACAACTTCCCGTGCTTCCTCACGAGCGCGCACAGCGCCGAAGACATCGCCTTCATCCAGCAGGCCTTCAAGGCCTCGGTGGCCGAGATGCAGGAATCGGGCTTCCTGCCGCGCCGCGCTCCCGCGCCCACCCGCTTCGACGTGCGCAGCAAGCCCGTCGAGGACGGCAGCGTGCTGGCGCGCGACGCCGACGGCCAGCCGGTCTGGTTCGTGCCCGACGCCACCGCCCCCCACTCCCACCTCATCAATGGAAAGGCCGCAGCATGAACGCCGTCCTCAAGCCCACCGCCAGCGGTGGCCTCATCGATTGCATCATTCCGACGACGGAATCGCAGCGCGAAGTCTGGCTCGGCGCCACCCTGAGCACCGAAGCCTCGATGGCCTACAACGAATCGGTCGTGCTGCGGCTGCGCGGCGCGCTGGACGGCAAGGCCATGGCGCGCGCCACCGCACGCCTGCTGGAGCGCCACCAGGCGCTGCGCGCCACCATTTCGCCGGACGGCACCTTCATGCTGGTCAGCCCGCCGGGCGAGTTCTCGCTGGTGCAGCAAGACCTGGGCGAGCTGGAAGCGCAAGCCCGCGCGCAGGCACTGCGCGCAGCCCACGAAGAAGCGGTGTGCACGCCCTTCTCGCTCGAACATGGCCCGCTGTTCCGCGCCGCGCTGTACCGCCTGGGCGATGCCGAACACGAACTCGTCATGTCGGCACACCACGTGGTGTGCGACGGCTGGTCGTGGGCGGTCATCACCGAGCAGCTGGGCCACCTCTACGCGGAAGAAACCGGCATCGGCCTGAAGCTCAAGGCCGCGCCGCTGTTCGCGGACTTCGCCGCCGAGGAAGCCGCCGCCGCCGTCAGCGCCGACATGCAGCCGCACATCGACTACTGGCTGAGCCGCTTTTCGGACAACGTGCTGCCGGTGCTCGACCTGCCGCTGGACCGCCCGCGCCCCGCCGTTCGCACCTTCAATTCGCGCCGCGCCGAGCGCCTGCTCGACAAGCGCCTGGTCGCGGCCGTGCGCAGCACGAGCACCAAGGCCGGCGCCAGCCTGTTCACGGGCCTGCTCAGCGGCTTCGTGGCAACGCTGCATCGCCTCACGGGCCATGAAGACATCGTCGTCGGCATTCCGGCATCGGGCCAACTGGCACACGACATGCCCGGCCTGGTCGGCCACTGCGTGAACCTGCTGCCGCTGCGCCTGGCCGCGAATGCCGCCATGCGCTTCGACGCGCTGATGGACGAATGCAGCACCGCCGTGCTCGACGCCTTCGACCACCAGGCCCTGACCTATGGCGCGCTGCTCAACCAGCTCTCGCTGGAGCGCGACCCGAGCCGGCTGCCGCTGGTGAGCGTGGCCTTCAACGTCGACCCCGACGTGGCGAGCAGCGCGCAGGCCTTCACCACCCTCGACGTGGTGCAGGACACCATCGCACGCCGCTACGAGAACTTCGAGCTGTTCGTGAACCTGCGCCCGCTCGACGGCGGCCTGCAGATCGAGGCGCAATACAACACCGACCTGTTCGACGAGGTCAGCGTGCAGCGCTGGCTCGACATGTTCGCGTGCGTGCTGCAGTCGGCCTCGCACAAGCCCGACGAAACCGTCGGCCGGCTCGAAGTGCTGTCGGCCGATGCCGCCCACTCGCTGCTGGCGTTGCAGCCTGCGCGCGTGCCGCTGGTTGGCGCGCCGCTGGCGCATGCCGGCTTCCTGGCCCGCGTGCCGCTGCAACCGAACCACCCGGCGGTGCGCGACGGCGCGCGCAGCTGCAGCTTCGGCGAACTCGATGCGCTGTCCAACCGGCTGGCGCGTGCATTGCGCGCGCGCGGCGTGGGCCGCGGCCAGCGCGTGGGGCTGTGCCTGGAGCGCAGCTTCGAAATGGTCCTCGCCATGCTGGGCATCCTCAAGGCGGGCGCGGCCTATGTGCCGCTCGACATTTCATTCCCGCAGGCGCGGCTGGACCACTACGCGACCGATGCCAGCCTCAGCCTGATGCTCACCACGTCGGACATCGCGGTGGCGCCGCGCGACTGGCGCGCCGACGCGGGCCTGCGCATCTTCGAGATCGACCGCGACACCGCCTGGCGCCAGCTGTCGGGCGACGCCCTGCCGCCGAGCGCCGACGACCCGCAGTCCGAAGACGCCGCCTACGTCATCTACACCTCCGGCTCGACCGGCCTGCCCAAGGGCGTGGTCGCGCACCACCGGGGCGTGGCCTACCTGCTGCAGTGGATGCAGCGCGAATCGGGCATTGGCCCGGCCGACCGCATCGCCGCCGTGACCACGCTGTCGTTCGACATGGCCGTGCCCGACCTGCTGCTACCGCTGGCGGCGGGCGCCGAGCTGGTGATGGTGCAGCGCGACGTAGCGATGGACGGCAACCGCCTGTCGAAAGCGCTCGAAGAAGAAAAGATCACGCTGCTGCAGGCCACGCCCGGCATGTGGCAACTGCTGCTCGATGCCCAGTGGGCCGGCGGCACGCCCGGTTTCCGAGGCTGGACCGGCGGCGAAGCGCTGCGCCCGAGCATGGCGCTGGCGCTGTGCGAGCGCATGGAAGGCCTGTGGAACGGCTACGGGCCGACCGAGACCACCGTGTATTCGACGGCCTGGCACGTTCGCCCCGAAGAGATCGCGTCGCGCGGCGTGTCGATCGGCAGGCCCGTCGACAACACCGAGATCTGGATCCTCGATGCCGAGTTGCAGCCCTGCCCCATCGGCGTGCCGGGCGAAATCTGCATCGCCGGCGAGGGCGTCTCGCTGGGCTACCTCGACCGCCCCGAACTGACCGCCGAGCGCTTCGTCACGGTGCGCATCTTCGGCACCGCGAAGAAGGTGTACCGCACCGGCGACCGCGGCCGCTGGCGCAACGACGGGCTGCTCGACCACCTGGGCAGGCTCGACTTCCAGGTGAAGGTGCGCGGCTACCGCATCGAGCCCGGCGAAATCGAAGTCCGCTGCTGCGAGGTGGCCGGCGTTTCGCGCAGCGTGGTGGTGGCCCGCGAAGACAACCCCGGCGACGTGCGCCTGGTGGCCTACCTGGCGCTGACGCCGGGCGTCGGCTTCGACCTCGACGCGCTGATGGTGCACCTGCGCAAGCACCTGCCGGCCTTCATGCTGCCGCAGCACGTGGTCACGCTCGATGCGCTGCCCACGCTGGCCAACGGCAAGATCGACCGCGTTTCGCTGCCGCCGCCGCAGGCCGTGGCACGCAACGAGGTGCGGCGCGGCGCCGGCCCGCGCAACGCGCACGAGCGCAAGGTGCTCGCGGTGATGGAAAAGGTGCTCAGCCTGCCGGGCCTGGACATGCACGACAACTTCTTCACCATGGGCGGCCACTCGCTGCTGGCCGCGCGGCTCACCACGCTGCTGAGCCGCGAGTTCCAGGTCACGCTGCCGCTGCGCACGCTGTTCGAGGCGCCCACGGCCGAGAAGCTGGCCGCGGCGGTGCAGGCACTGCAGGGCGCGGGCGTCGGCCTGCAGGCACCCATTGCCTGCCACCCCGGGCGCCGCAGCGCGCCGCTCACGCTGTCGCAGGAACGCATCCGCTTCATGGAGCAGCTGCATCCGGGCCGCTCGGTCTACAACGCGCCCTCGGCGCAGCGCCTGACGGGGCAGCTCGACGCGGCGCGTTTCGAAGGCGCGCTGCGCGAAATGATCCGCCGCCAGCCCTCGCTACGCACCCGCATGGGCATCGATGCGGAGAGTGGCAAGCCGGTGCAACTGATCGCGGAGTCTGTGGAATTTTCCTTGCCGCGGGTCGACCTGCGCGGCCTGCCCGCGGACCAGCGCGAAGCCGAGCTGGCCGAACGCATGCAGGAGCTGTCGGACCGGCCCATCGACATCCACAGCGCGCCGATGATGCACACCACGCTGTTCCAGGTGGACGACAACGAGCACGTCTTCCTGTTCGTGCCGCACCACCTGATCTGGGACGGCTGGTCTTTCGACCTGATGCAGCGCGAGCTGGCCGCGTTCTACGACGCCGCCGAGCGCGGCCGCCCGCACAACCTGCCGCCGCTGGCCACCACCCACGGCGACTACGCCGAGTGGCTGGAGAAGTGGCTGACCGAGCCGGCCTGCGAAGAGCAGCTCGCGTTCTGGCGCGGGCGGCTCGAAGGCGCCAGGGCCGTGCGCCCGCCGAAGACCGACATGCCGCGCCGCGCCGGCAAGAGCGGCCAGGGCGGCGCGCACTGGGTCCACATCGACCTGCAGAGCACGCAGCGGCTGCGCGAAATTGCGCGCGACATGGACGTCACGCTCAGCATGCTCACGTTCGGCGTGTACGCGCTGACCATGGCGCAGGTCACGGGCAACGAGACCATCGTCATCGCCAACCCGGTGCGCGGACGCCAGCAGGCCGAGACGGAAGACGTCATGGGCTTCTTCAACAACGTGCTGCCGGTGTCGCTGGCAATCGACACGGCGCTGCCGCTGCCCGCCTTCATGCGCTACGTGAAGCAGGAGCTGCTGTCGATGATGAACAACCAGCAGGTGCCGTTCGAGCGCCTGATGGCCGAGCCGGGCTATGCGGGGCAGATCAAGACCTCGGGGCCCTACCAGGCGATGTTCTCGTTCCAGGACGCCCGCGAACGCGCACGCTCCGTCGGCAGCCTGCAGACGCGGCAGATGCACGTGATGCAGCACGGCGCCACCGATGACATCGGCGTGTGGCTCATGGACAAGCCGCACGGCCTGGAAGGCGCGCTCATCTACAACGCCGACGTGTACCTGCGCGAGACCGGCGCCCAGCTGCGCGAGCGCTACCTCGAAGTGCTGCGCCGCGTGGCCGCCGACCCGAACGCCACGCTCGCCGAAATCGCCAGCACCGAAGGCTCGACCAGCGCGGCCTACCTGCGCAAGCTGGCCGCCGAAGATAGCGGCAAGGGCGCCAACGGCAACGGCACCGGCGGCACCAACGGCGATGCGCGGCAGGCCAGGCAAGGCCTGCTCGACCCGGCGCATGCGCAGCTCGCGCTGATCTGGGCCGACGTGATCGGCATCGACGTGCACGACATCCGCGCCAGCGACAACTTCTTCGACCTGGGCGGCGACTCGCTGCTGGTGCTGCGCGCGGTGCAGCGGGCGCAGCAGACGCTGGGCCACCGCGTGGAGCCGCGCCGCTACCTGTTCGAGAACCTCGGGCAGATCGCGTCGTCGGCACACGCCGCGCCGGACGGCGTGCCCTCGGAGTTCGCGGAGCTGGCCGCCGACACGGCCGCGCAGGCACAGCGCGGCGGCGGCCTGTTCGGCGCCCTCGGCAGCTGGCTGCGCAAGGGGTGAACATGAACAGCGCCTGCCAAGCCCTGTCGATCGACGCACCGGTGTGCCGGTACGTCGACCTGGACTGCTTCACCGACCTGTTGCCGGCGCAGGTGCTGTCGAAGGAGGAATGCGCGCGTGCCGCCAGCTTCCGCTTTCCCGCCGACCGGCAGCGCTTCGTGGCCGCGCACATCGCGCTGCGGCAGGCACTGTGCGAGCACACGGGCCTGAACCAGGCCGAGCTGAACATGGCCACCGGCTCCTTCGGCAAGCCTTCACTGCCGGCCGCCGCGCGCACCCAGTTCTCGCTGAGCCACAGCCAGGGGCTGGCGCTGATCGCCATCGGCCGGCGCGGCCCGCTGGGCGCCGACGTCGAGATGCTGCGCCCGGTGCCCGACGCGGCGGCGCTCGCGGCCACGCACTTCACGCAGCGCGAGCAGGATGCGCTGGCCGCCCTGCCCGCGCGCGAACGCGAGCACGCCTTCCTGACCTGCTGGACGCGCAAGGAAGCCTGCCTGAAGGCCATCGGCGTGGGCCTGCTGGTGTCGCCGCAGAGCTTCGAGGTCGGCATTGCGCCGGACCGCCGCAGCGTCGAGCTGCCTGTGGCCGGCCGCATCCTGTGGCTGGTGCTGGGGCCGGCGCCCGCGCGGATCGACAGCGTGGCGTCGCTCGCCGAATGGCGCCAGACCGAAGCGCGCGCCTCGTCGTTCGGGCCTGCTACCGGCGGCGCGTACGTGCAACGCGCCAACAACATTGCATCGCGCAGCGCGGAGGCCGTTCAATGAACCGCTTCGAGCCGCTCATGTTCGGGCCGGCCTCGCGCCAGGTCTTCGGCGTGTTCCATGCCGCCGACCCGGAGCGCGCGGAAGACACCGCGGTGCTGCTGTGCCCGCCCTTCGGGCAGGAAGGGCTGCGCACCCATCGCTTCTTCAAGGTGCTGGCCGAGCGCCTCTCGCGCGCCGGCATTGCCACGCTGCGCTTCGACTTCTACGGCTCGGGCGACTCGCCCGGCAACGAGAGCGAAGGCGAGCTGGACGGATGGCGCCGCGACCTGTGCTCGGCGCACGAGGAACTGCGCCGGCGCGCGCCGGGCGCGGCCATCGTGTGGGTCGGCGCACGGCTCGGCGCCACGCTGGCCGTGCTGGCCGCGCGCAGCGGGCGCTGCGACCCGGTGCGGCTGGTGCTGTGGGAGCCGGTGATCGACGGGCGCCGCTACGCGCGGCTGCTGCGCGAACAGCACGTGGCCGCCATCGACACCACCTTCTGCATCCCCGACCTGGCCTGGCGCAACGGCTTGCTGAAGTCGCCCGATGCGCTGCCCGAGGAAGCGCTGGGCACGGCCCTGTCGCCCGCGCTGCGCGCGCAACTGGCGGCGTTGGTGCCCGATTCGCTGCCGCTCACCGCGCTGCACGACACGCTGGTGCTGGCCGAGCCCGACGACGAACGCACCGCGCAATGGGCGGCCGACCAGCAGTCGCGCCACATGCCGGTCCGCCTGGCGTATTTCAGCCACCAGCTCGACTGGACGGCCGACCCCTACCCCAACAGCGCGATGGTTCCGGCCGATGCGCTCAACCGCCTCCAGGGGGCTCTTCATGAATGACTCGACCACCGCCACCCAGACGCCGCTGCGCTTCGGCCCCGACGACGCACTGGTGGGCATGCTCACGGTTCCCGCGCGGCAGTCGCCCGGCAACATTGCCTGCCTCATGTTCAACATGGGCGCCAACCACCGGGTCGGGCCGCGCCGCATCAACGTCAAGCTGGCGCACGTGCTGGCCGCGCGCGGCGTGAGCAGCCTGCGCTTCGACCTGGGCGGCATCGGCGACAGCGACGCGCTCGACACCTCGCCCGACCTGAAGACGCGCGCCGTGCACAGCCTGCGGGCCGCCATGGACGTGGCCGAACGCACGCTGGGCACACGGCAGTTCGTGGTCGTCGGCATGTGCTCGGGCGTGGAACACGCCATGTCGGCGGCGCTGGCCGATGCGCGCGTGGTGGCGGTGTCGCTGTTCGACGGCTTTGCCTTTCCGGAGCGGCGCGCCCGCTGGGAGCGCAACCTGCGCCGCGCGCTGGCCGCGCCCGCGCACCCTTCTTTCCCGGGCAAGGCCAAGCGCTGGCTCCAGCGCCACTTCCTGCGCAGCCACTCGACCACGCCGCTGCCGGGCTTCTTTGCGGAGCGGCGCGCGCCCGATGCCAATGCGGCGTGGTTCGGCGCCGCGCTGCGGCAACTGGTCGAACGCAAGGTGGCGGTGCAGCTGCTGTATTCGGGCTCGCTGCATGTGTGCGACCGCGGCCGCGACCAGCTCGGCGCGTTCGCCCGCCAGCCTTTCACGCAGTCGCTGCACTACGAGTTCATGGGCGAGGTCGACCACACCGTCTGCACCGAGCAGGGACAGCGGCGCTTCCTGCAGGCGGTCGGCGACTGGGTCACCGACCGTTGCCTCGGTGCCAGCAGCACCGGCCAGCGCAGCCAGGTCCGCCCGCTCGCAGGCACCGAACACACCATGCCCACCACCTGGGCCGCGCCCTGAAGCAAAACCTGGCAAGGCCTTTTTTCCTCAACCTTTTCAACCCGCGCACCCACAACAGCCCACCGGCCGTCAAGGAGATCACCATGCGACGCCACGACCCAGCGACACACTCAAGCGAAACGCGCCTTCTCGCAGCCCAGGCGCACGCAGAGGCCGCGGCGCGCTTGCGATGGCTCGGCCTGGCCCTGCTGCTGTCGCTCGGCCTGCTGGCGCTGGGCGGCTGCGCGCCGGGCTTCGGCTCGGTCGGGCCACTGGGCTATACCAGCACCACGGGTGACAGCACGGCCTCCGGCGGCACCGGGCAGGTGATACAGATCACGCCCGACCTGATCCGCTCGCAGATCGCGCAGAAGCCCAAGACCCTGCCCGACAACATCAAGCGCCTGTTCACCAGCGCGCCGGTCTACACCATCGGGCCGGGCGACGTGGTCGGCATCATCGTGTACGACCACCCCGAACTGCTGCCGAACGCCGGCGCGGTGATCGCCCAGCAGGGCGACCCGACCGGCGTGACGGTGGCACCCGGCTTCATCGTCGGGGCCAACGGCGAAATCTTCTTTCCCTACATCGGCCGCACCAAGCTGCAGGGCCTGACCGAAAGCGGCGCCTCGGAGCTGATTGCGCGGCGCATCAAGTCGTTCATCAAGGACCCGCAGGTTTCGGTGCGCATCCAGTCGTTCCGCAGCCAGCGCGCCTACGTGCAGGGCGAGGTGCGCACGCCCGGCCTGCAGATCTTCACCGACGTGCCGATGACGCTGTCCGAAGCCATCAGCCGCGCCGGCAGCTTCACGCCCTCCGGCGACCGCGCCCGCATCACGCTGACGCGCGGCGGCGTGTCGACCGAGCTCAACCTGCCGATGATCCAGTCGCTGGGCTTCGACGGCAACGGCATTCCGCTGCGCAACGGCGACGTGGTGAACGTGGCCACCCGCGACGACAGCCGCGTCTACGTGATGGGCGAGGTCAAGTCGCCGGCCGCCCTGCCGATGCGCAACAACGGCCGCCTGAGCCTGAACGAGGCGCTGGGCGACGCGGGCGGACCCGACCTCACGACGTCGGACCCCGGCCAGATCTACGTGGTGCGCAACTCGCCCGACAACGCCGACGTGCAGCAGGTCTTCAACCTGAACGCGAAGAACCCGACGGCGCTGGCGCTGGCCGACCGCTTCGAGCTGCAGCCGCGCGACGTGGTGTACGTCGACCGCGTGCCGCTGGTCACCTGGAGCCGCGTGTTCGGGTTGATCTTGCCGGCCGCCCAGGTCATCAACCTGGCCCGCGACACCGCGCGCCGCTGAGCGCCCATCCCGCCCGTCCCGTCTCAGAGAAACAGGAAAAAGGTGAACCCCATGAACGCGCGTTGGCAACCCTCGCTTCCCGCACCCGCGGCCGCCCCCGTGACGGTGATCGAGAGCACGGCGTGGCCCCGGGAATCCCGGTTCCACGAATACCTGGACATCCTGATCGACAGCCGATGGCTGATCGGCGTCATCGTCGGGCTGGCCCTGCTGGTCGGCGTGAGCTATGCGCTGTTCGGGCAGCGCGTGTACGAGGCCAACATCCTGATCCAGGTCGAGGACCCCGAGCGCGCGGGCGGCAACTTTCCCGGCGACGCCAACGGCGGCGGAGGCATCAGCGTGAAGACACCGACCGCCGGCGAAACCGAAATACTGCGCTCGCGCATGGTGCTGGGCCAGGCCATGGAGAACACCCGCCTGTTCATTCGCGCCACGCCGCGCTACATCCCGGTGGTGGGCGAGTTCCTGGCGCGGCATTCGAGCCAGCTCTCGACCCCCGGCCTCTTCGGCATGGGCAACTACGTCTCGGGCACCGAGCGCATTTCCGTGGCGCAGATGGACGTGCCGCCCGCGTTCGAAGGCAAGAAGTTCACGCTCATCGCGGGCGTCGGTGGCAACTACACGCTGACCAACCCGGGCCTGGACACCCCGCTGAAGGGAACCGTCGGCGTGCCGCTGGACGCCACCGTGCCCGGCGGCGCGCTGCATCTGCTGGTGGGCTCCATCGACGCCCTGCCCGGCGGCGCCTTCGAGCTGGTGCGTTCGTCCAAGCAGCTCACCCTGCTGGGCCTGCAGAAAGACCTGCGCGTGGTCGAGAGAGGCAAGCAGTCGGGCGTGATGGACGTGAGCCTGCAGGCCGAGAACCGCGGCCAGCTGGCCGACGTGCTCAACGAAATCGCCCGCCTGTACGTGCGCCAGAACATCGACCAGAAAACCGTGCAGGCCGAGCGTGCGCTGAGCTTCCTGGGCACCGAGCTGCCCAAGTTCAAGCAGCAGCTGGAGCAGTCCGAAGACGCTTACAACCAGTACCGCAACCAGAACGGCACCATCAGCCTGGACGACGAGGCCCGCAATGCCCTGTCGCAGAACGTCGACCTGCAGGCCAAGCTGCTCGATGCCAAGCAGAAGCGGCTGGACCTGGTGGGCCGCTTCACCGCCGCGCACCCGATGGTGCAGACGCTCGACGCGCAGATCGCCTCGCTCAAGAAAGAGCTGGGCTCGGTCGACGGCCGCATCCGCCGCATGCCCATGCTGCAGCAGAACTCGCTGCGCATGCAGCGCGACATCAAGGTCAACACCGACCTGTACGCCACGCTCCTGAACAGCTCGCTGCAGATGCGGCTGGCCAAGGAAGGCAAGGTGGCCAACGTGCGCGTGCTCGACCAGGCGCTGCTGGCCGAGAAGCCCGTGCGGCCGAAGCCGCTGATCGTGGTGGCGCTGGCACTGGCGGGCGGCCTGTTCTTCGGCGGCGCCGCGGCGCTGGCACGCAAGAACCTGAAGCGCTCGATTCGCAACCCCGAGGACATCGAGGCCATCACGGGCCTGAGCGTGTACAGCACCATTCCGCTGAGCACCCAGCAGCGCGTGCTCGACCGCGCCATCCGCAACGGCAAGCCCGGCATCAAGGTGCTGGCGGCGCTGCACGTGGAAGACCCGGCGCTGGAAGGCCTGCGCCGCCTGCGCACCGCGCTCAAGTTCGCGATGCTGGGCGCGCCCAACAATCGGGTGCTCATTTCCAGCGCCACGGCCGGCGCGGGCAAGACCTTCGTGTCGTCGAACTTCGCCACGCTGCTCGCGTCCTCCGGCAAGCGCGTGCTGCTGATCGACGGCGACCTGCGCCGCGGCACGCTGAGCCAGGAGTTCGGCCTGCAGCGCAAGGACGGCCTGTCGGACGTGCTTGCGGGCGGCGTGCCGCTGGAGCAAGGCATTCACCACCGCGTGCTGCTGAACCTGGACGTGATGAGCGCCGGCCGGCTGCACCCCGACCCCGCCGGGCTGATGACCAGCGACGCCTTCGCGCACACGCTGGCCATGCTGTCGGCGCGCTACGACGTAGTGATCATCGATGCGCCGCCCACCCTGCTGGCCTCGGAAACCGCCGCCATGGCGCCGAGCATGGGCACGCTGCTGCTGGTGGCCCGCGCCGACAACAGCGAGATGGGCGAGCTGATCGAAAGCAGCCGCCGCCTGTCGCACGTGGGCGCGGCCTTCCATGGCGTGGTGTTCAACGCGGTCGACACCTCGCAGCGCCAGCACCGCAGCTATGGCTACGGCTACTACGGCCAGGCCCCGGCGGCGCGCACCGAACCCGGCTACGCGCTCGACACGGCCGACACCGTCATGCCCAAACGCATCGAACCGGAGCACGCCGCATCATGAACACGCTTCGTTCCACCAACACTTCGTCTTCCTCCACCGCCGGGCGGGGCCCGGGCAGCGGCCTGGCCGCCAATACCTCGGCGTACGGGCCACTGGGCGGCGCGCCCTGGCTGCGCCACGCCAAGCGCGCGGCCGACATTGCGATGGCCGGCTCGTTCTTCGTGTTCTTCGGCTGGGCCTATGCGCTCATCTGGCTCGGCGTGCGCTACACCTCGGGCGGCCCGGCCATCTACATGCAGCCGCGCTACGGCAAGGACGGCCGCGTCTTCAAGTTCTACAAGTTCCGCTCGATGGTGGCCGACGCCGACGCGGTGCTGGCGCGCCACCTGCGCCAGAACCCGGCCGCGCGGCGCGAATGGGCGATCTACCAGAAGCTGGAGCACGACCCGCGCATCACCCGCTTCGGAGCCTTCCTGCGCAAGTACAGCATCGACGAGTTTCCGCAGTTCTGGAACGTGCTCAAGGGCGACATGAGCATGGTCGGCCCGCGCCCCTGCATGTTCGCGCAGAAGGAGCTGTACGGCGACTACTGGAGCCACTACTGCGCGGTGCGCCCGGGCATCACGGGCCTGTGGCAGATCAGCGGACGCAACGAGATCAGCTACCGCCGGCGCGCCGCGATGGACGCCGAGTACGTGGCGCACCTGTCGCTGTGGCGCGACCTCGCGATTCTGCTGAAGACCTTCGGCGTGGTGACCGGCGCGCGCGGATCGCGCTAGCCACTGCGTACTTCCATTTCCCTTTCGTCTCCCCTCGAACTTCATCAACCTCTTCGCCGAAAGCACATATGCGTATCTTTGTTGCAGGTCATCGCGGCATGGTGGGCCAGGCGACGGCAAGGCGCCTGCGCGAGCTGGGCCACGACGTGGTGACGCGAACCCGCGCCGAGCTCGACCTTCTGGACCAGGCGGCCGTGGCCCGCTTCTTCGCGACGGAGCACATCGACCAGGTCTACCTGGCGGCGGCCCGCGTCGGTGGCATCCACGCCAACATGACCTACCCGGCGCAGTTCATCTACGAAAACCTGGCCATCGCCACCCACGTGACGCACCAGGCCTTCGTCTCGGGCGTGAAGCGGTTGCTGTTCCTGGGCTCCAGCTGCATCTATCCGCGGCTGGCCGTGCAACCGATGCGCGAGGAATACCTGCTCGACGGCAAGCTCGAGGCCACCAACGAGCCCTATGCCATTGCCAAGATCGCGGGGCTCAAGCTGTGCGAGAGCTACAACCGCCAGTACGGCGCCACGCACGGCATCGACTACCGCAGCGTGATGCCGACCAATCTGTACGGCCCCGGCGACAACTACCACCCGGAAAACAGCCACGTGGTGCCGGCGCTGGTGCAGCGCTTTCACATCGCGAAGATGGACAACGCGCCCAGCGTGCCGGTCTGGGGCAGCGGCCGCGCGCGGCGCGAGTTCTTGTACGTCGACGACATGGTCGAGGGCTGCATCGCGGTCATGAACCTGTCGCGCGCCGAGTACCAGCGGCACACCGACGCGATGCGCGGCCACATCAACCTGGGCACGGGCGAAGACGTGTCGATCGCCGAGCTGACCGAACGGGTCCGCGAGGTGGTGGGCTACACCGGCAGCATCCACTACGACCTGTCGCAGCCCGATGGCACGCCGCGAAAACTGCTGGACGTGTCGCGCGCCGCCAGCCTCGGCTGGCACGCCACCGTGCCGCTGGCCGAAGGGCTGCGCCGCACCTACGCCGATTTCCTGGGCACCCGGGAATTCCACATTCCCGTCCCCACCCGCGCCCAGGAGGCCGCCCATGTCTAAGCGTGCACTCATCACCGGCATCACGGGCCAGGACGGCTCCTACCTGGCCGAACTGCTCATCGCCAAGGGCTACGAGGTGCACGGCATCAAGCGCCGCACGTCGCAGTTCAGCACCGGGCGCATCGACCACCTCTACTCGGACGTGCACGCCAAGGCCGAGCGCCACCTGCACCTGCACCACGGCGACCTGTCGGACGGCAGCAACCTCACGCGCATCGTGCAGGAGGTGCAGCCCGACGAGATCTACAACCTCGGCGCGCAAAGCCACGTGGCCGTGAGCTTCGAGAGCCCGGAGTACACGGCCGACATCAACGCGCTGGGCACCTTGCGGCTGCTCGAAGCGATACGGCTGCTGGGCCTGCAATCGCGCACGCGCTTCTACCAGGCCAGCACCAGCGAGCTGTACGGGCTGGTGCAGGAAGGCCGCCAGAGCGAGACCACGCCGTTCTATCCGCGCAGCCCCTATGGCGCGGCCAAGCTGTATGCGTACTGGATCACCAAGAACTACCGCGAGGCCTACGGCATCTACGCCTGCAACGGAATCTTGTTCAACCACGAGAGCCCGCGCCGCGGCGAGACCTTCGTCACCCGCAAGGTCACGCGCGGACTGGCCAACGTGGCGCAGGGCCTGGAGCAATGCCTGTTCCTGGGCAACATGAACGCGCTGCGCGACTGGGGCCACGCCAAGGACTACGTGCGCATGCAGTGGCTGATGCTCCAGCAGCCGACGGCGGTCGACTACGTGATCGCAACCGGCGTGCAGTACAGCATCCGCGATTTCGTCGCCAAGGCGGCCAGTCAGCTCGGCATCTCGCTGGTGTTCGAAGGCACGGGCGTCGATGAAGTCGCGGTGGTCGCCGCGATCGAGGGCGACGACGCGCCGGCCGTCTGCGTCGGCGACGTGCTGGTGCGGGTGGACCCGCGCTACTTCAGGCCGTCGGAGGTCGAGACGCTGTGCGGCGACCCCTCGAAGGCGGCCGACGACCTGGGCTGGGTGCCGGAGATCACGCTGGACCAGATGATCTGCGAGATGGTCGCCGGCGACCTGGAGCTGGCCAAGCGCCGCGCGCTGCTCCAGCGCCACGGCTACCACACGCCCATGAGCATCGACGCCTGAGGCCGGGCCTTCATCCCCCTCCCACCCGACCACGGCCCCACCCACTCCGAACCACAGGCCCGCCATGCGAACCCTCTCTTTCTGGTCCGGCATCGTCTGCGCCATGCTGTGCGGCCTGGTCGATCCGGCGTGGGGCTACATGGCGGTGTTCGCGCTGTCGCTGCTCCAGATCTCGATGCTCGGCTCGTCCGGCGCCAGCGTGTTCCTGCTGATCCACTACACGGCCATCCTGACGTACTTCTCGCTCGCGCCGGCGATGCAGATCTCGCACGACGTGGCCTTCTGGGACGCGGGCATCATGCGCACGGCGTCGCACACGCAGGCGCTGATGCTCCTGCTGCTGTACATGGCCGGCGTGGAGGCCGCGCGGCTGGGCGTGCCCGATGCGCCGGCCCACCTGCCGGGTCGCCACGACCGGCGGCTTGTCGGCGTGGCCCACCCTCTTCTCTTGCTGCTGAGCTGCTCGCTCGCCGCCTTTGCCACGCTGTTCATCAAGCCCGAGCTGAACTTCGTGGCGCGCGGCATCACCGATGGCGGCGAAGACAACGTGCCGCTCGACTTCATCTTCTATTCGACGCTGCCCAAGCTGGTGGTGCTGATGTGCTTCGTGGCGCTGGCCATCCACGCCGTGCGCCGCCGCACGCCCTGGTCGTGGTGCGCGGCGGGCCTGGCGGGCGCGCTGGCGCTGCTGGCTGCCAACCCGGTGAACACGCCGCGGCAGATTTTGCTGATCGGGCTGCTGCCGCTGCTGATCCATGCGCTGGGCCGCAGCCGGCGCTGGCTGCTCGCCGGCATCGTCTTCGGCGCCATCGCGGGCCTGGGGCCGGTGCTGAACCTCATATCGCGCGGCAGCATGTGGGGCGAAGAGCTCACGACCTTTCCGTTCAGCCAGGACTTCGACGCCATGTTCGTGGTGGCGGGCATTTTGGAGCGCGCGCCCATTCCCGACCTTGGCTGGGGCCGCTACCTGCTGTCGGCGTTTTCGTTCTTCCTGCCGCGCAACCTGAAGATGTTTCCCGAATTCGACCCGCTGGGCTGGTCGGCCATCCTGGGCAACTTCTCGCAGAGCAACCTCTCGCTGCCGCCTTTCACGACGGCGTATTTCGACTTCGGCATGGCCGGGCCCGCGCTGTTCGGCTTCGCGATCTCGGCGGGTTTCCGGTGGGTCGACCGCGCCATCGATCCGAACCGCCCGTTGTCGGGCTCGTACCTGTCGGCGCTGGTGCTGCTCGCGGCCTACGTGCCCTTCATGCGCGGGCCGATTCTGGGCTGGGGTCCGTTCGCGGTGTCGGGCCTGATTGCCGCGGTGATTGCCGGCGCCCTGAGTTCCCGCGCACGCCGGCCGCTTCCGCGTGCCGTGCGGCATGGCCTTCCGAACGCATGAGGCCGCAAACCATGGCCGCCTACCTCTACTACGACACCGTGCGCTTCAACAAGGCGTCGGGCGGCGTGCTCAACGTGTCCGAGGTGCTGCTGCGGCACATGCGGCAGTCGCGCGACGACCACATCGAGCCCGTCAGCGAGCGGCACCCGCGCCTGTTCGCGCTGGCGCAGCGGCTGAAGGTGAGCCGCTTCGTGTTTGACACGCTGCTCTACAACTTCCATCGGCTGCGCGCGCTGCTGACGGGCGAGACCCTGTTCTCGGTGTTTCCCAACTACTTCCTGCCGTTCTCGCTGTTCGGGCGGCACCGCGATTCGATCGTCATCGTCCACGACCTGCAGTACAAGGCCTACCCGCAGTACTTCAAACGCAGCAAGCGGCTGTTCCTGGACTGGAGCCTGTGGCGCGCGGCGCGCAGCATGGCCGACGTGGTGTTCATCAGCCACAGCAGCCAGCGCGACTTCGAGCGCCACTTCGGCCGCTGCGCGCATTCGACGGTGATCTTCAACCCGGTGGACGCGCCCCGGGGCGCGGCGGCAACAGTTGCATCCGATGCCACGGCAGCGGCAGGCCCGGCATCGGGCGAGCGCTACCTCATCGCGGCCTACCACTATTACCCGCACAAGAACTTCGGCGGCATCCTGGCGCTGTTCGAGCGCATGAAGCGCGCCGGGCTGGTCGACTGCCTGGACATCACGGGCAACGGCGCGGCCGAAGTCGAGCGCATGGTGGCGGCGCTGGCGCCCGAGGTGCGCGGCAGCGTGCGCCACCGCGGGCTGGTGCCCCGCGAAGAACTGCTTCGGCTGTACCGGGGCGCCACCGCGTTCATCTCGCTGTCGACCTTCGAGGGCTTCAACCTCTCGGCGGCCGAAGCGGCCACGCTGGGCGTGCCGCTGCTGCTGTCGGACATTCCGGTGCACCGCGAGCTGTTCTCCGGCTACGCCTTCTTCGTGGGCAGCGCGCCGGGCGATACGTACCAGCTGGCAAAGCACCTGGCCCGCCACGAACGCACGCATCCGGTGTGGGCCCATGCCGCCGCCTGCGCACCCGCCGCCATCGCGGGGCGCTACCTGATGCTCAAGCGCGGCACGCTGTCGCTGGCCAGGGCCATGCCATGACGAAGCAGCTCTTCCACGCCCTGCTCCACGCCCTGTGCCGTGCCGCCGCCCTGCTGTGGCTGGCGGCCATGCCGCTGGCCGGCCGCGCGCAGCCGGCTGCATCGGCGGGCGCGCCGGTGCCGGGCTTCGGCGTGATGGTGCACTACCTGCCCGACAAGCAATCGGTCAACGAGATCAGGCGCTTCGACGTCGAGGCCTTCGCGGCCACGCTGGCCGACATGCGCGCGTCGCACCTGATCCTGACGCTCGGCCAGAACAACGGCCAGTACATCGCGCCCAACGCCGCGCTCGAAGTGCTGTGCCCGGCCAGCGCCACCAACCGCCCGCCGCGCGACCTGCCCATGGAAATCGGCAAGGCACTGCGCAGCCGCGGCATCGCGCTCATTCTTTACCTGCCGTTTCGCGCGCCGCAGGCCGACCGCGCGCTGATGGATTGCCTGGGCGACGTGTTCGAGCAGGAGCCGCCGCCGGCCCGCTTCATCGCGGCCTGGTCGAGCGTGATCCGCGACTGGTCGGAGCGCTATGGTTCGCTGGTGAGCGGCTGGTGGTTCGACGGCACCTACAACACCAAGGGCATCACGCCGGCCGGCTGGGAGATGCTGTGCGGCGCGGCCCGCACGGGCGGCAGCAACCGCTGGCTGGCCTTCAACGCGGGCGAAGGCCCCGAGCGCTTCAGCCTCAAGTCGGCGCCCTGCCAGAACCTGATGGCCGGCGAATACATGCAGCCCCCCGCGCACCTTTCCGCCCCGCCATCGGAGCTGGCGCTGCACGTGCTGACGCCGCTCACCGCCTCGTGGGGCCGCGAGGCACCGGCGCGCTTCACGGCCGCGCAACTGCGCAACTGGATTTCCGAAGCGGCCGCCGCGCGCGGCCTCTTCACGCTGGACATGCCCATCGACGCCGCCGGCCGCTTTCTTCCCGCGCATGTCGCGCTGATGAAAAGCGTCACGGCGCGCAAGCCCTGAGCACCCGGACCGGACCCTCGCTGTCACCTCCCATCCACCCACATCCAAACGCCATGAACCGACCCCTGCCTTTCATCGTCGTCGAAGACCGACAGAACAAGACCCTCGCGCTGTGCCGAGAGGCGGCGGCGCTGGCCGGCGAACCGCTTTTCGTGCTGTCGGACACCGATGCGGGTCCGGCCTACGAGCGTTTCTGCCGCTCCTACGTTCACCTGTCGAGCAACTCGCCCGAATTCGAGAAGATCTGCTTTCGGCGTTACTTTCTCCTTGCGCAGTTTCTGGAATCCCAGCCCGATGTGCGCGAATTCGTGCTGATCGACAGCGATGTGCTGCTTTTCCAGGGCGCGGGGCCGCACATCGCGCGCATCGCCGGCAAGGCCGATTTCGCGGGTTCGAGCATGCAGTCGGCCGATGGCTGGAACCCCTGCCAGATCTCGCCGCACGTGAGCTACTGGACCGCCAACGGCCTGCGCCGTTTCGTGGCCAGCGTGCTCGACAGCTACGCCACGCCCTCGGGCCGCCGCAAGCTGCGCGACATCGCGGCGCGCTTTGCCGCGCGGGGCCTGCGCGGCGGTGTGTCCGACATGACGCTGCTCTACCTCTGGGCCCACGCCAGCGGCAACGACGCGCCCATCAACCGGGTGCTCGACGGCACGGTCATCGACCACAACATCAACGGCATGCACAACCTGGTGCGGCAGGAGTTCGAGGTGCTCGGCGGCGCCAAGCGCGTGGCGTACCGCGACGGCAAGGCCTGGCTGACCAGCACCTCCGGCGGCACGACGCGCGTGGTGGCGCTGCACTTCCAGGGCAGCGCCAAGATGGCCATGCCCTTCGCGCTGCGCGGCCACATGCGCACCATGGCCGCCGTGACCTGGGCGCTGCAGATGGCCCGCCGCGCCAGGAACAACGTGTTCCGCGCCGGCGCCTTCGCGCGCCGCCTGCTCGACACAGGCCGCGTGGCCCGCGCCCCGGCCGGCAAGTAAGCCAACCCGCACCGCACCGGCCGACGCCATGAAGCCCCTCTGTCCGCCCATCGCCCTGCCCGGTGCCCGGATGGCCTGGCTGTCTGGCGTGGGCGCTCTCGCTTCACGGCTGTATGTATACCTTTCGGGCTTCCTGGCCATCTTCCTGATGGCGGCCAGCATTCCGCCGGCGCGCTTCGGCGAGTACTCCGTCTACCAGTCGGTGATGGAAGTGGCGCTGGTGCTGGGCACGCTGGGCAGCTCGCTGCTGTTCTCGCGCAATGCCGCGACCGTGCCGCCGGGCGTGACGCGTGGCGACGTGGTGCGCACGCTGGCCATCGGACTGCCGCTGGCCACGGTACTGGTCACGGTCGTTCTCACGCTGCAGCGTATGCCCGTGGGCGACGCGCCCTTCGTGCTGCTGGTGGCCACGCTGGCGGTGTTCGCGTTCAACAGCCTGCGCCTGTCGTACAGCCGCGGCCTGGGCCACGCGGGCCTGCTCAACCTCGAAGCCGGCATCCGCGCGACCATCCTCGTGGCGGGCGTGGGCCTGTGCGTGGCGGTGCGCTTCGACCTGGGCGTGGCGCACCTGCTGCTCATCAACCTGTTCGCCGTGGTGGTGGTGTGCCTGGCCGTGGGCCTGCCGGGCAACGGCGCGGCGCCACCGGCCGGGCGGGCCGCGCTGGGCCTGGCGTCGCAGGCCGGCGCCACGGTGTATTCGCTGCTCATGTTCCTGCTGCGCAAGTCGGACCTGCTCATCGTGGCGTACTTCATGCCGCTGAGCTACGTGGGCGCTTTCAAGCTCGCGTTCCTGCTGGCCGAGGCGCCGTCGCAGTTCGTGCAGGCCTTCCTGGTCACCAAGACGCCCGCGATGCTCGAGACGGACGCGGGCAACTTCACCGCCGAAAAGCTGCGCCTGGCCAAGCTGTCGTTCCTGCTGGGCTGCGGGCTGTTCGTCGGGCTGGCCGCGCTTATTTCGGTGGCCGCGCCGCTGCTCAAGCTGGGCAACGAGGCCCGCGCCATCTTCCTGTGCATTGCGCCGTACTTCCTGCTGCGCACCTACACCATCCACCATGAAATGGTGCTCTCGCTGAAGACCTCGATGGGGTCGCTCGGCGGCTGGGCGCTGCTCGAAGTGGCGCTGCGGCTGGCGTCGTACGCCGTGGTGGTGGCGATGTTCCCGACCAAGCCGCACTACGTGTTCTTCATTGCCTGCGCAACCGACCTTGCGCTGTACGAAACGCGCATGCGCCTGCAATTCGGCTTCTTCCCGCTCGTGCGCCTGCTGGCGCGAAAGCCCGCGCCATGAAGATCCTCATCTACTCGATGAACTTCATGCCCGAGCTGGCGGGCATCGGCAAGTACTCGGGCGAAATGGCCGAGTGGCTGCACGCGCGCGGGCACGAGGTCCGCGTGATCGCGTCGCCGCCCTTCTTTCCGCAGTGGGCGGTGTTCGAGGGCTACTCGGCCTGGGCCTACCGCAAGACCGACTGGAACGGCATCACTGTGTGGCGCGCGCCCACCTGGGTGCCGTCGAAGCCCCGCGCGCTGGGGCGCATCGGGCACCTGCTGTCTTTCACGCTGTCGAGCATTCCGCTGCTGCTGGCGCAGCTGCGCTGGAAGCCCGACGTGGTGTTCGTGGTGGAGCCGCCCATCTCGTGCGCGCCGGCCGCGCTGTGCCTGGCCAAGCTGCTGGGCACGCGCGCGTGGCTGCACATCCAGGACTACGAGGTCGACGCGGCGTTCAGCCTCGGCTGGCTGCGCGGCGAGCGGGTGCGGCGCTTCGCGCTGGCCGCCGAGCGCTGGCTGATGCGCAAGTTCGACCGGGTGTCGAGCATCTCTTCCACGATGCGCACCAAGGCGCTGGAAAAAGGCGTGGACGAAACCCGGCTGGTGCTGTTCCCGAACTGGGTCGACGTGGACGCCATTCGCCCCATCGAGCGCCCGCCGCTGGCCGAAGGCGCGCCGCCGCAGCCCCAGGGCCTGCGGGCCGAGTTGGGCATTCCGGCCGACGCGCTGGTGGTGCTCTACGCGGGCAGCCTGGGCACCAAGCAGGGCATCGAGGTGCTGGCCGATGCGGCGCGCCTGCTGGTGTGCTCGCACAACCTGCACTTCGTGTTCTGCGGCAACGGCCCGAGCCGGGCCTCGCTGATGGACGCCTGCACGCGGCTGGCCAACGTGCACTTTCTCGACCTGCAGCCCGTCGAGCGGCTGAACGAGCTGCTGGGCATGGCCGACATGCACGTGCTGCCGCAGCGCGCCGATGCCGCCGACCTCGTCATGCCGTCGAAGCTGGGCGGCATGTTCGCCAGCGGCCGCGCCGTGATCGTGACCGCGCACGCCGGCACCGCGCTCAGCGAAGCCGTGTGGGGCCGCGGCGTGGTGGTCGAGCCCGGCGACGCCGCCGCGCTGGCCGACGCCATCGAGCAGCTCTCGATGTCGCCCGCCACGCGCGAGCTGCTGGGCACGGCCGGCCGCAGCTTCGCCGAAGAAGAACTCGACCGCAACGTGATCCTGCAGCGCCTCGAAGAGGAACTGCGGCGCTGCATCGCCGGCTGACACGGCACCGCATACCAGGACCACGCCCATGCCCAAGCCGATGCACATGCCCAAGTCAGCCCCCAAGGTCCTGGTGACCGGCGGCGCAGGCTTCATCGGCAGCCATGCCTGCGTGGCGCTGGTCTCGGCGGGCTATCTGCCGGTGGTGCTCGACACGCTGGTCAACAGCGACGCGCGTTCGCTGCAGCGGGTGGCGTGCATCACGGGCGTCGAACCGCTGCTGGTGCGTGGCGACGTGCGCAACGCGGCCATGCTCGACCGCGTGTTCGCCGCGCACCGCATCCATGCCGTCGTGCACCTGGCGGGCCTGAAGGCGGTCGGCGATTCGGTGTCCGTCCCCATGGAGTACTACGACGTCAACCTGCGCGGCACGCTGGCGCTGGTGCAGGCCATGGCCCGCGCGGGCGTGCGCACGCTGGTTTTTTCTTCGTCGGCCACGGTGTACGGCGACGCGCAGCCTTCGCCCATTGCGGAAACCGCGCCGTACGCCGCCGTCAACCCGTACGGCCGCACCAAGGCGATGGTCGAGCAGTTGCTGGCCGACCTTGCGCAGTCCGATGCGCGCTGGGGCATTGCCTGCCTGCGCTACTTCAACCCCGTGGGCGCCCACGAAAGCGGCCTGCTGGGCGAGCGCCCGCACGGCACGCCCAACAACCTGATGCCCTACATCTCGCAGGTTGCCGCGGGCGAGCGCGAGCACCTGGTGGTGCACGGCGCCGACTACGACACCATCGACGGCACCGGCGTGCGCGACTACGTGCACGTGATGGACGTGGCCGAGGGCCATGTGGCGGCGCTGCGCCACGCCGCGCTGCAACCCGGCATCGGCATGACCAACCTGGGCACGGGACATGGCGCCTCCGTGCTGCAGGTGGTGAACGCCTTCGAGCGCGCCAGCGGCCGCCGCATCGCCCTGCGCATCGGCCCGCGCCGGCCCGGCGACGCGCCCGCCTACTGGGCCGATGCCCGCAATGCCTACGCCCGCTTCGGCTGGCGCGCGCACCGCACGCTCGACCAGATGTGCGCGGACTGCTGGCGCTGGCAGGCGGCCAACCCGCACGGCTTCGACGATCCGGTGCGGCAGCCCGCCACGGTCGATACCGCAGGCAATGCCCCGGTCTTTGCCGCGGCCACGCCCCTCTTCATCAACTCCAACCTGGGACATACCAATGCCTGAAGCTGCATACCGCTCCCCCGGCGAACACGCCGACGGCCGGCCGCTCTATCCGCCGGGTGTCTGCCAGCCAGCCGCGCCGCTGTGGCCCGGCTTCCTGACCGGGCAGGAAGACGCGCCCGTGCGCGTGCTGCTGGTCGACGACGACGAGTTCATGCGCCGCGTGATCGCGCAGGAACTGCTGTCCGACCTGCGCATACAACTCGAAGGCCAGGCCGGCAGCCTGCGCGAGGGCCGGCGGCTGCTGGCCACGCACGAGTTCGACGTGCTCATGGTCGACCTGCGGCTGGGCGACGGCAGCGGCTTCGACCTGATCAGCGAAGCCCGCAAGCACCACCGCAACGTCGAGATCATCGTGGTCTCGGCGCTGGAAGACGAAGCGCACGTGCTGCATGCCTTCGAGCTGGGCGCCACCGGCTACCTGCTGAAAGACGCCTGGCTGCAGAGCTTCGCGCAGGCGGTGCTGCAGGTGGTGAACGGCGGCGCGGCCATCACGCCCCGGCTGGCGCGCCGGCTGCTGGGCCGGCTGAGCCACCCGCCCACCGGCGTGTCGCCGCTCGAGCCGCCGATGCGCGAGGCGGTGCTGACGCGCCGCGAGTGCGAAATATTGCGCTTCGTGGCGCGCGGCCACGTCACCGAGGAGATCGGCGCCAAGCTGGGCATCTCGGGGCAGACCGTCAACGCCCACATCAAGAACATCTACAAGAAATTGCAGGTGCATTCGCGCGCGCAGGCTGTGAGCTACGCGGCGTACTCGGGCCTCATTTGAGACACCTGAGACACCCGAGACACGACAGCAGCCTCGATCCGATCAACCCTCGACAAGACAGGCGCACCATGAACACCACCACCATTCATCCCGTCGTGCTGTGCGGCGGCAGCGGCACGCGGCTGTGGCCGCTTTCGCGCAAGGCGCTGCCCAAGCAGTTCGCGCCACTGGTCGGCGGCAAGAGCCTGCTGCAGCTCACGCTGGAGCGGCTGGCCAGCCTGAACCCCGACATCACCTGCATCGCATCGGAAGACCACCGCTTCCTGGTGCGCGAAGCGGCCGAAGCCGCCCGCACCACGGGCCGGCAGATATTGGAGCCGGTGGCGCGCAACACCGCGGCGGCCATGGCCTGCGCGGCCCTGCTGGCCGACGCAAACGACCTGCTGCTGTTCGCGCCGTCCGACCACCACATTCCCGACACCGAACTGTTCGCCGAGACCGTGCGCCACGGCGTGGAGGCCGCGCTGGCCGGCCGCATCGTCACCTTCGGCGTGGTGCCCTGCTTTCCGAGCACGGCCTATGGCTACATCGAGGGCGGCGCAGCCTCGGGCGACGGCCACAGCCAGGCCGTGATGCGCTTCGTCGAAAAGCCGTCGGCGGCCGTGGCGGTGTCGCTGATATTGCATGGCGGCTATTGCTGGAACGCCGGCATCTTCCTGGTGCAGGCCCGCACGCTGGTCGCGGCGCTGCGCGCGCATGCGCCCGACATTCTGCTGGCCTGCGAACGCGCCACCGCCGCCGTATCGACGGACGGCAGCTTCCTGCGGCTGGACCGTGACGCCTTCGCGGCCTGCCGCAGCGACAGCATCGACTACGCCGTGCTGGAGAAGCACAAGGAGGTGGCCGTGGTGAAGTTCGAAGGCAGCTGGAGCGACGTCGGCAGCTGGAACGCGGTGGCCAACCTGCACCCGGCCGATGAAGCCGGCAACCGCCTGAGCGGCAAGGCCAGCGCCCTGCACGCGCGCAACACCTTCGTGCATGCGCCGCACCGGCCGGTGGTGGCGCTGGGCACCGAGAACCTGATCATCGTGGACACCACCGACGCCGTGCTGGTGGCCGATGCGAGCTGCGCCGAACAGGTGGCCGACGTGGTGCGCATGCTCTCGCTGGAAGGCTGCGCCGAAGCCACCGAGCACCGCCGCGTGGTGCGGCCCTGGGGCGCCTACGATAGCATCGACACCGGCGAGCGCTTTCAGGTGAAGCGCCTGACCGTCAAGCCCGGCGCCAAGCTGTCGCTGCAAATGCACCACCACCGCTCCGAGCACTGGATCGTGGTGAAGGGCACGGCCAAGGCCACCTGCGACGGCGTGGTCACGCTGGTGCGCGAGAACGAATCGATCTACCTGCCGCTGGGCGCCATCCACCGGCTGGAGAACCCCGGCAAGACGATGCTGGAGGTGATCGAGGTGCAGACCGGCGGCTACCTGGGCGAAGACGACATCGTGCGCTTCGACGACACCTACGGGCGTTGCGCGGCCGTCCGCGGGCGGAGCGACCCCGCAGCCACGGCGGCGGTTGCCGACGCAGCCGCCGCGCCCGTCATCGCCATGCCATCACCACCCGTGGAAGCGACCCCAGCGCACCAGGCTTCCGTCTTCTGACAGCGCGTGGTATTCAGGAAACTGCGCCCCGGTGGCGCAGGCGTGGTTGGGCAATATGCGCAGGCGCGTGCCCAGCGGAAAGCGCGCGGCAATGCCGGTATCGGGCGCGCCTTCGTGCGACAGGATGCCGTGCTCCTGGTTGGCCGCGCTGAGCACATAGCCGCCAAGCGGCGTGCCCTCGACGTCGCAGACCTGGCCGTAGCCGAAGTCGCGCTTCTGTTTCTGCGTGCCGCGGTCGCGGCTCATGGCCATCCAGCCCGCATCGACGATGGCCCAGCCCTTCTCGGCCTGGTGGCCGATGACCGTGGTGAGCACGCTCAGCGCGATGTCGTCTTCGCTGCAGACGCCCACGTTGCGCATCACCAGGTCGAAGAACACATAGACGCCCGCGCGCACCTCGGTCACGCCGTCGAGCCGCTCGGCCATCAGCGCCGTGGGCGTGGAGCCCACGCTGACCACCGGGCACGGCAGGCCGGCGTCGCGCAGCCGTTGCGCGGCGCGCACGCAGCCGGCGCGCTCCTGCTCGGCCATGGCGCGCAATGCCTCGGGCGTGTCGAAGTCGTAGCTGGAGCCGGCATGCGTCATCACGCCGGCCAGGCGCATGCCGCCCTCGTGCAGCACGCGCGCCACGTCGAGCAGCGTGTCTTCTTCCGGGCGGATGCCGGAGCGGTGGCCGTCGGTGTCGACCTCGATCAGCACCTCGAAGACCTCGCCCTGCGCGCGGCCGAACTCGGCAATGGCGCGCGCCGACGCCACGCCGTCCGTGAGGATGACCAGCGCGCAGCCGCGCCGGCGCAACTCCAGCGCGTGCGGCAGCCGGTGCGGCGCCATGCCGACCGCATAGAGGATGTCGGTGAAGCCGTCGGCAAAGAACTGCTCTGCCTCTTTCAGCGTGGACACGGTAATGCCCTGCGCGCCCGCATCGCGCTGCGCACGGGCCACGTCGGCGCACTTGGTGGTCTTGACGTGCGGGCGAAAACGCACGCCGAGCGTGTTCATGCGCTGCTGCATGCGCGCGATGTTGTGCTGCATGCGCGAGCGTTCGACGATGGCGGCGGGCGTGTCGAGGGTGGCCAGCGTGGCCAGGTTCAGTGAGTCGTTGTTCATCGGTTCATCAATCCAGGTAGTCGCCCTTGGCCTTGAGCGCGGGCACGTCGTCGCGCAGTCCACGTGCGATCAGGGCCGACACGGCGGCGGGCTTCAGGGCATCGGGCGCCGGCAGGTCCACGCCCACGGCGTGCATCTGGCGGCGGAACTCGGGGTCGGCCGCGGCATCGGCCAGTGCGGCGCGCAGGCGCGCCATCACGGGCTCGGGCGTGCCGCGCGGCGCGAAGATGGCGTTCCATGCGCGCAGGTCGAGCGCATAGCCGGCTTCGGCCGCGGTGCCGGTGTTGGGCAATTGCGGCAGCCGCGCCGAAGACAGCACGGCCAGCGCCTTCACCTTGCCGCCGGCCACTTGCGGCAGCGCGGTGGTGGTCTGGTCGCACATGAAATCGGTCTGCCCGCCCATCAGGTCGTTCATGGCCGGTGCCACGCCCTTGTAGGGAATGTGCGCCACGTTCTGCTGCAGTGCCGACAGCAGCAGCACGCAGCCGTAGTGCGAGATGGAGCCCACGCCCGCGCTGCCGAACGAGGCCTTGCCCTTGTGCGTGCCGAGCCAGGCGACGAATTCCTTCAGGTTGCCGGCAGGCAGGTCGGCCCGCGCCAGCAACAGCATGGGCGCGGCGCCCGCAAGGCCGACCGGCAGGAAATCGGTCTCTGGGTTGTAGGGCAGCTTCTTGTACAGCGCCACGTTGGCCACGTGCGTGCCGATGGTGCCGAAGGCCAGCGTATAGCCATCGGGCGCCGCCTTCACGGCCTTGGTCAGTCCGATGGTGCCGCCCGCGCCAGCCACGTTCTCGATGATGACCGGCTGGCCCAATTTCTTGCCCATGTGCAGCGCGAAGCCGCGTGCCAGCGCATCGCTGGGGCCGCCCGGCGGGAACGGAACGACCAGCGTCACGGGCCGTTGCGGAAAGCTCGTGCCCTGCGCAAGCGCAGGCGCGGGCGCATTCAAGGCAAAGGCGGCGGTCAGCGCGAGCGCGAGCCCGCCGCGCAGGAGCCATGCGGCGCGGGTCATGCGCGCCGCCCGAAAGACTGCAGCCACGGCAGCGCCGGTGCGAGCGTGGCGCCCTGCAGCTCGGGCGACGGCGCGCCCTGCGGCAGCGCCAGGCCCACGCGGTTGTGCCAGTAGGTGCGCAGGCCGACCACTGAAGTGCCGAACATGTCGTAGCCCGAACCGGCGACGAAGGCCGCGTCTTCGGCCTTAACGCCCAGTTGGTCGAGCGCGGCGCGGTAGGGGCGCGGATCGGGCTTGTAGAAGCCGGCCTCTTCCGAGGTGACGACCACGTCCCAGTCGATGCCGAGCCGCGCCGCTGCGCGATGGCCGAGCCGGCGCGAGCAGTTGGTCACCACCGCGAGCTTGCAGTGCGGCTTCAGCGCAGCCAGCAGTTCGCGCGCGCCGTCCCACACCGGCAGCGTGTCCCATTGGGCTTCGAGCGCATCGGGTGCCGAGTCGGCCATGCCGGTGTTGCGCGCGGCGTCTTTCACCAGCTGTTCGTAGGGCACGTAGGCGCCGCAGCCGTAGGTCAGGCGCAGGTACTCGGCGCGCCAGGCGCGGCCTTTTTCTTCCGAGCCGGCGGCGGCGTTCCAGACGGTCCAGGAGTCGAGCAGCGCGGTCAGCAGGTCGAAAAGAACTGCGCGCGGCAACGACGCTTCGGTGGGGGCCGTGGTTGCGATGGGTGCGATGGGTGCTTGCATGAGCACGGACTGTACGTTTCAAGGCCCCTGTTGTGATTCAATGCAGCGTCATCAATCGTTAAGCACAAGTGAATGATCCAGATCGAGGACATGCAACTGGCGGCCGCCCTGCTGCGCGAACCCTCTCTCAGCGCCGCGGCCCGTGCGCTCGACGTGACGCCGCCCGCGCTGTCGATGCGGCTGCGCAAGCTGGAGGCCGCGCTGGGCCTTTCGCTGGCCACCCGCACGTCACGCAAACTGAGCCTGACACCCGAGGGCGAGCGCTTCGCGCGTGAAGCCGCCGCGCTGCTCGCGCAGATCGAGGGGCTGCGCGAATCGATGCAGCGCGACGACCGCCGGCTCGCGGGCACGCTGCGCATCGCGGCGCCCTTCGGCTACGGCCGGCAGTACGTGGCGCCGATGCTCGCGCGCTTCGCCCGCCTGCACCCGGGGCTGCACGTGCAGCTCGACCTGCGCGAAACACCGTGGCCCGACCGGCACGATGCCGACGCGGTGATCCACATCGGCGCGGTGCGCGATTCGTCGTGGGTGGCGCGCACGCTCAGCGCCAACGAACGCTGGCTCTGCGCCAGCCCGGACTACCTGCGCCTGCACGGCGTGCCCCGCGTACCGCGCGACGTGATGGCGCACGCGTGCATCAGCATCCGGGAGAACGACGAAGACGTGACGCTGTGGCATGTGCGCCCGGTCAGTGGCACGGGCAACGCCGCGGGCAAGCGTGCCGCCGCGCGTGAAACGCTGCGCATTTCGCCCGCCTACGTCACCAACGACGGCGGCGTCGCGCGGCAGTGGGCCGAGCAAGGCATGGGACTGGTGCTGCGCTCCGAATGGGACGCGGCCGACGCCATTGCGCGCGGCACGCTGGTGCGCGTGCTGGCCGACTGGCAGTTCGACAGCGCGCCGGTCATGCTGCTGGTGCCGACGCGCAAGGGACGCACCGCGCGCATGCAGGCGCTGGTGGCGTTTATCGAAAGCAGCTTCGGCGCGGCGCGAAAATAGAACGAGAACGGCGCCACACCGTCATGGCGACGCGGCGGCGCAGGCGTCCAACTCCGACTGGATGCGCGTCGCCAGCTCGAGCAGCACCGTGCTGCGCTTCAGCAGCAGGCGCCCCGCGTCGGTCAGGCACACGACACGCGTGCTGCGGTGAAGCAGCCGCACGCCGACCTGCGCCTCAAGCTCGGTGATGTATTTGCTGACCGTCGATTTCGACAGCTGCATCGACGATGCGGCGCGTGTCAGGTTGCCATGCCGGGCGACTTCGCGAAGCGCCTCGACAAGCTCAAGGCTGAAGGGTGTGGACAAGGGAAACCCGGCGGGAAGAGACGAAAGCGCACGACGATAGGCCGTGCGCCGCCCCGTGTGAACGAAGCAATCGGCAGTTGCTTATGCCGCTTCTTTATGCCGGCTTATGCGGCGGGATTTTCCTGCGGCTCGCCCAGCGACAGCATCAACCGGTTGGCCCAGTTGAAGAAGGCCGCGCCATGGATCACGTCGGCAATCGCGAGGTCGTCCAGGCCCTGTGCGCGCAATCTGTCGACGTGTTCGGCACCGAAGGTGGAAGGCGTCGACGACAGCGCGACCGAGGCCGCCACGATCGCATTCCACCGCTCGCCCAGTTCCGCGCCCACGCCTTCGTCCAGCAGCCGCTGCACGTCTTCCGTGCGGTGCGAGAAGTGCGAGGCAAAGCGCGCGTGCACCGACGCACAGTAGATGCAGCCGTTGTAGCGCGAGGCCGCGGCGGCGGACAGCTCGCGCTCGGCGCGCGGCAGGCCGGCTTCGGGGTTGTAGAAGATGTCCTTGTCGGTGCGCGTGCGGGCACCCAGGATGTCGGGGTCGCGCGCCAGCAGCCTGAAGTAAGGCGACTTGGCACGCGCCGCATCCACCAGGCCCGCGTAGTGCCGCTCCGTCAGCTCGGCTTCGGGCAAGGGCTCCAGCCAGGGCAGCCATTCGAGCTGGGCCTGCGTGAAGGCGCTGGGGTGCGTGTTGTCAGGATGGGTCAGGGTCGATTCGGTGGTACTCATGGTGTTCGCCAATCAGTCGGTCAGTCAGTCAGTCTGTCGATCAAGCCGTGGTGGCTGCGGTTGCCGGGCGTGCGGCCAGTGCCTGCAGGCCGGTGACGACGCGGATCTGGAAGGCAAGAAAAGACACGAGCTGCGACAGCGTCACGACCTCGGTGCTCGACCAGCCCGCATCAAGCAGCGCCTGCAGTGCGGCCGGGCTCGCGTCGCGCGGATGAAAGACCAAGAGGTGCGCATGCACCAGCGCAGCGGAAAGGCGCGCGCCCAGCACTTCGCGGTGCGCATCGCTCACCGTGTACGACGGACCGGCGGTGTCTTCGGCGCTCAGTGGCCCGGGGGGATAGCTGCCATACGGTCCTGGTCCTTGCCCCGCACCGCGTTTCGTCTCGGCCGCAATGGCCGCGGCCACGCCGGCGCGGGCGCCCTGCCCGTCCAGTTCGCCCGCGTAGAAGGCAGCCACGTCGGACTGCCCATGCAGCCCGGCGACGAAGGCTGCGACGGCGAACCTGTCGGCCGCCGCGAAGTGCCCGAACACCGGCGGCGTCGGTGCGAACAGCGACAGGTAGCTCTGCTGCGCATTCGTTCGCGCCTCGCGGCGCTGCGCGCGAATGACGTCGATGGCGTCGCCCGGTGCCACGCCGGTGAGCCGGTCGATCACATCGGGAATGGAGGAAGACACGGAGGGAGAAGCAATGGCGGTCATGCGGCCTTCAGGAGTGAGGTGATGGGTTCAGGGGTTGCAGCCGCGCCCGCGTCGCGCACCCAGCCCAGGGCCGGTGCGACCACGGTGGCGGTCAGTTCGATGGAGCGCAGGATGGCGTCGTGCGGCGGGTCGATGGAGTGCACCTGGCACACCAGGTCGGTCACGCGGCGCAGCGTGCTGTCGGCGCGCAGCGAGGCGATCACGTCGTCGGGCGAACCGACGTGCACGTCGTAGGCGGCGATCAATTCGTCCAGCGTGGCGTTGGGACCCACGCGCCCCGCAAGGCCGGCTTGCCCCGACGAGGCAAAGCGGACCGCGGCCTGCCGCAGCCCGATGTCGGCCAGCCGCCGTGCCTCCTGCCGCGTCTCGGCCACGAAGACGCTGCGCGAACCGACGATGCGCGGCGCGCTGCCGGCCGGCAAGGCCGCCAGGTAGGCATCGACGATGGGGTTCTGTATGTCGGCCAGCGTGGCATTAGGTGCCTCGGCAGTGCGCGGCTGCGTGCGCGACAGCATCAGGCCGTCGCCCACCTGCCCCGCGCGCGCACCGCCGCTCACCGAGAAGGTCGCCTGCCAGATGCGGCCCGGCAGCTGCGAGGCGGCCGGGTACAGCGTGTCGCCGCCGGGCAGCGGCTGGCCGGCCCACGCCGCGCGCACCATGGCCAGGTGCTTGGCGAAGATGGTGGCGCGCTCGTCGCTGTTCAGCCCGAAGGCCGCGAAGGCCTCGGGCGTGCCGCCCGTTCCCACGCCCACGTCGAGCCGGCCGCCCGACAGCAGGTCGAGCACCGCCGCGTCTTCGGCCACGCGCACCGGGTTCTCCAGCGGCAGCGTCACGATGCCGGTGCCCAGGCGGATGCGCCGCGTGCGCGAGGCCACATAAGCGAGAAAGACGAATGGCGACGGCAAGCCGCCTTCGTGCTCGTGGAAATGATGCTGCGCGACCCAGGCCGAATCGAAACCGAAGTTTTCGGCATGGGCAATCTGCGCCGCGACGAGGCGGTAGCGCTCGGCGGCGGGTGCGTCGTCGAGCAGGCGGCTGAAGAAGCCGAGGCGAAGGGGTGTGGAGGTGGTGGGTTCTGGCACGGCAGGCAGCAGGTGTTGGGGCATCGACGGGTTCAGGCGTATGCGGGCGACGGCGATGGTGATGGCGACGATGGCAATGCGGCCGGCTCTGATGGCTCCGGCCGATGCGCGATGCCATGGATGGCCTGGTAGACCTCGGCCTCGACCTCGATCAGCGACTTCTGGCCCCGCACGCGCGGCCGGGGCACGGCGACTTCGAAGATGCGATGGATGCGGCCCGGCCGGGGCGACAGCAGCACCACGCGGTCGGCCAGGAACACGGCCTCGCCCACGTCGTGCGTCACGAACACGATGGTGCGGCGCTCGCGCTCCCACAGGCGCAGCAGGTCTTCCTGCAACGCGATGCGCGTCAGGTGGTCGACGGCGCCGAAGGGCTCGTCCATGAGCAGCACCTCGGGGTTGTTGACCAGCGCGCGCGCAATGCCCGCGCGTTGTCGCATGCCGCCCGAAAGCTGGTGCGGATAGCGGTCTTCGAAACCACCCAGGCCCACGCGCGCCAGGCTTTCGGCCGCGCGCTCGCGGCGCTGCCGCCGACCCAGTCCGCGCAGCTCGGGCCCGAAGGCCACGTTCTGCGCGATGGTGCGCCACGGAAAAAGCGCCGGGTCCTGGAACACCAGGCCGCGCCGCGGGTCGGGCCCGGCGATGGGCTCGCCGTCGAAACGCGCACTGCCGCTGCTCGGGGTTTCCAGGCCCGCCAGAATGTCGAGCAGCGTGCTCTTGCCGCAGCCGCTGGCGCCCAGCAGGCAGACGAATTCGCCACTGCGCACATGCAGGTTCACGTCTTCCAGCGCGGTGACGGGCAGCGCGCCGCCGAAAGTCTTGCCCAGGGATTCGAGAACGAACTCGGCCATTGCGTTCAGGGCGCCGGATGCTGTTTCGGGTCCTGGGGAATGAAGGCCAGGTCGATGAACCTGCCCGCGTCGTAGATCTCTTTCTGGAAGCCCAGGGCCAACTGGATCTGCTGCGTTTCCTGCACCTCTTCGAGCGACACCTTCGGGTCGTTGGCCCAGATCGGCAGCTCGCGCTGCACGGCGGCATCGACCACGGCGGGGTCGACCCCGAGCCGCTTTGCGTAGAAGGCCTTGTATTCGTCCAGATGCGCCTTGGCGTATTCGTTCGAACGGAAATAGGCGCGCAGGAACTTGCGCAACTGCTCGGGCGACGACGCAATGAACTTGTTGCTGGCAACGATCACGCCGGTATGAAAACGCGGCAGGTAATCGTAGCCGGCGGCCAGCACCTTGCCCTTGCCCGTGGCCTCGGCCAGCGACGCGAAGGGCTCGTGGATGATGGTCGCGCTGACGGCGCCGTTCTCGATGGTGGCCAGCGCCGCGGCATTCACGCCGTTGGCGACGAAGGTCGCGCTCTCGGGCGACACGCCCTCTTTCGACAGGATGGTGCGCGCATACACATCGAGGCCGGTGCCGAAGGCCGCGGCGCCCACGGCCTTGCCCTTCAGCGCGGCCACCGACGCAACGCCGGGTGCGCCGACCAGGTAGAACGGCCCCACGTGGCGGAACAGCGAAGAGACGATGGTCAGCGGCACGCCCTTGCCGGCCGCGACGATGGCGCCGGTGGTGTTCCAGTCGGCCACGTCGATGTCGTCGCTGGCCAGGCCCGACACCGGGTCGCGCGTGTCGATGAATTCGAGCGCGATGCCCTCGTCCTTGAAGAAGCCTTTTTCGATGCCCAGTTGCACGCCCAGCCCGGTCACGCCGGGGAAGCCCGCGTAGCGCACCTTCTGCAAAGGCGCTTCCACGGCCGGGGCGGCAGCGGCGGCTGGCGTGGCGGCGGGCTCGGTGCGCGAGCAGGCGGCAAGAACGGCAACCACCACGCCGAAGGCCGCAAGGCGAGCCCAGGGAGCCCAGCGAGCGGTGGCACGGGAAGATGCGAGAGTCATGGCGATGTGTCCGGAATGCATGCGAGAAAAAACAGAGGAGCGCCGGGCCTCAGGCGGGCCGCCAGCGCTGGAAGAAAACGCGTTCGAGCAGGTCGATGGCGGCGATCATCGCGACCGCCAGCACGGTGACCAGCACGATCAGCGCGAAGGTGGTGGCGGTGTCCAGCGACGCCGTCGAGCGCGTGATGAGATTGCCCAGCCCTTCCTTGGACGACAGCATCTCGGCGAACAGCGCGCCGACCAGCCCCACCGAGGCCGAGACCCGCAACGCCGAAAAGATGGTCGGTACGGCCGAAGGCAGGATCACCTTGCGCACGGTCTGCGCGGTCGTGGCGCGGAAGGCGCGCGCCACCTTCAGGTGCTCCGCGCGCGTCTGCTTGATGCCGGCGATGGTGCTGTACAGGATCTGGAACACCGCGAACAGGAACACGATGGCCACCTTGTGGCTGAAGCCGATGCCCAGCCACAGCGCCAGCAACGGCACGATCGCCACCTTGGGCACCGACATCGCAGCCGCCACGAACGGGCCGGCAAAGCGCTCGGCCGAAGGCGTGAGCACCAGCAGCACGCCGAAGCCGATGCCGAACAGCACCGCCGCCACGTAGCCCACGGCGAACTCGGCCAGCGTCACCGCCGTGTGGTGCAGCAACTGGCCGCCGGCCAGCAAGGGCCCGAAGCTCTCGACGATGGACGTGGGCGCGGGCAGGTACAGCGCGCTCACCGCGCCGGCGCGCACCGCCCATTCCCAGCACAGCAGCAACACGGCGGCCGTGAGCGACTGCGCCAGCGCAATGCGCCAGCCGGGTGCCGTGTCAGGCCACACGGTGGTGCGTCTCGGTGATGCGGCCGAACGCCGCCGCGGCCTGCGTGTTGCCTCGACCCTCGAAACGGTTGGCCGGCCGCGCCGCGTCGCTGAAATGCTCGCGGAAGGTGCTGCCTGTGTATTCCTCGCGGAACAGGCCGCGCTTGCGCAGGATGGGCAGCACCAGATCAATGAAATCGTCCAGCCCGCCGGGCAGGTGCGGCGGGCAGACATTGAAGCCGTCGGCCGCGCCGTTCTCGAACCAGTGCTGGATGGTGTCGGCAACTTCTTCTGCGCTGCCGATGGCCAGGAAGTGCCCGCGGCCACGCGCAATAGCGTATTCAAAAACGTGCCGCACAGTCGGCGTGTCGGTCCGGTTGAGCTTGCGGGCCTGCGCGACGAAATAGCGCGCCTGCGCCAGCGCCGGATCGGCCTCGTCCACAGACGGAAAAGCGTCGTCGCCCGACAGCCCCGCGAGCGGAATCTTCAGGTCGCGTTCGAGCGCGGCAATGTCGAGCTTCGCGGCGATCAATGCGCTCAGCCGTTGGTAGAGCGCGTAGGCCTCTTCGCTGGTGCGGCCGATATAGGGCACCAGGCCCGGCAGCACCGACACGTCATGCGCCGCGCGACCGCTGGCCACCGCGCCGGCCTTGATCTCGCTGTAGAAAGATTGCGCCGCCTCGAAGGTCGGCACGCCGGCAAACACCACGGTCGACTTGGCGGCACCGAAGGCCCGCGAGCGCGGCGAAGTGCCGGCGTTGACCAGAGGAATCTGGCCCTGCAACGGGCGCGCCACGTTCAGCGGTCCCTTCACGCGAAAGAACGTGCCTTCGTGCTCGATGGCGTGCAGCCTGGCGGGGTCGACCAGCAGGCCCGCTTGCTGGTCGCCGACCAGCGCCGTGTCTTCCCACGAATCCCAGAGTTGCCCCACCACGTCGACCAGTTCTTCGGCGTAGTCGTAGCGGCGGCTGTTCTCCCAGTGGTGGTCGCGGCTGAAGTTCTTCGCGGCCCGCTCGTCGGCACCGGTGACCACGTTCCACGCAAGCCGGCCGCCGCTCAGGTGGTCCAGCGACGCAGTCTGGCGCGCGATGTGGTACGGGTCGGCGTAGGTGGTGTTGGCCGTGGCGATGAGGCCGATGCGCTGCGTGTGCGCGGCCACGTAGCCGACCATGGTGAACGGCTCCAGCCGGACCGTCTGCGACGGAAACACATACTGCTGCTCGGCGCTGGTGGCCAGTGCGTCGCCGAGAAAGAAGAAGTCGAACTTGGCGTCTTCGGCTTTGCGCGCGATGGACGCGATAAAGGCCGGATCGTGCGACGCCTTCGGATCGACACCGGGCAGGCGCCACGCGCCGGGGTGGTAGCCGATGGAGAACAGGAAGATGCCGAAATGAAGCTGGCGCGGAGGGTTGGAAATACCGGGCATCCGAGAAGGAGAAAGAGTTGCGGAAAACCTTCGAGTGTTGTCCGTGACACGCTGTCTCAGGAAATGCGGATTTGGAGTTTGCTTATCTGTTTTTCGTGCGCCGATTCATCGCGCTTCCACACGGCGTGTACCCGCTGTCGATGTGGATCGTCGGGCGTTTGGGTGCAGCTTTTCAGGGCGACGCCCACGCCGACGGTGTGCTCTGCTCCGCGAATGTCCCCCGCTTCGCTCCTCCTTTATTTCGCTACGCAGAGCACACCGCCGGCGCAAGCGACATCAGAGCGGTCGTTGATCAGCGGTGCACCAGCAGCGCGTCCATGTGCGAAT
>NZ_QAJK01000198.1:0-1342 GCF_003852515.1 Variovorax sp. KBW07
TTGTGCGGATGACGCATCGGGGACGTGTTCTTGGTGCTGCTGTATGGGAGCGGGGTCATTCTTTGGCGAGTGCGACTGACACCGGGTACTCCCCTCCGCGAATGTCCCCCGCTTCGCTCCGGCGGGCTCAACCCGTCGATGCAACACTTCAACGACGAATCGAGGTGTTAATTGACGAAGAGCACAGGTCAGCGAATTCATCCGTCGGCTGCGCAGCAGCGGCAGATGTGGAATCGATGGAAGCAAGGCGAGCGGATCGCCGAGATCGCCATGGCGTTGAGACGCCCGGTGCCCTCGATACAAACCTGGATCGGCAAGGCAGGAGGCTTTGCGCCTCGAGAGTGCCGGCGCGCGCCTGGCGCCTTGACGCTGCATGAGCGCGAGGAGATCTCGCGCGGACTCTCGACGGGCGAGTCGATACGCTTGATCGCGACACGGTTGTGCCGCAGTCCCAGTACCATCTCGCGAGAGATCCAGCGCAATGGGGGGCTGGGTCGATACCGCGCGATCAATGCCGACGAAGCTGCCTGGCACAGGGCCAAGAGGCCCCAGTGCTGTCACCTGCAGAGGCACCCCGCGCTTGCGCTGGAAGTCGCTGACAAGCTCAGACTGTGCTGGTCGCCCGAGCAGGTTTCGGGATGGCTCAAGTGCCAGTTCCCCGAAGATCGCGAAATGAACGTCTCGCACGAAACAATTTACAGAACGCTTTTCGTCCAGGCCCGTGGCGCCTTGAAGAAGGAGTTGACGGCCTACCTTCGAGAGCGCACCAGGATGCGACGACCCCGTGTGCAGTCGCCGCCGCCCGCGCCCTATCGCATCAAGGACCTGGTCTCCATCAGCGAGCGTCCGCCCGAGGCCGACGACCGCGCGGTGCCAGGCCATTGGGAAGGCGACTTGTTGTTCGGAACGCTCAACTGCCAGGTGGCAACGCTGGTCGAGCGCCGTTCGCGCTACCTCATCCTGGTGAAGGTGGACGGCAAGGACACCCACAGCGTGGTTGAAGCCTTGACCCGCCAGGTCCAGAGATTGCCCGCCGGGCTGATGAAGACCCTGACCTGGGACCGGGGCAGCGAGATGGCCGCTCACCGCAAGTTCTCCGTGGCAACCGATGTGGATGTGTACTTCTGCGATCCACAGTGTCCGTGGCAGCGCGGCTCCAACGAGAACACCAATCGGCTGCTTCGACAGTACCTTCCCAAGGGCAAGGACTTCTCCCACTTCACGCAAGCCCAGTTCGATCGCATCGCCAATGAAATGAACGGTCGACCAAGACAGACACTTGGCTTTGCAAACCCGGCTGAGGTACTCTGGCAGACCGTTGCATCGACGGGTTGAGCCCGCC
>NZ_QAJK01000198.1:1494-12795 GCF_003852515.1 Variovorax sp. KBW07
CGCCCTGAACAGCGCCCTGAATGAACCGAGCAGCAACCGAACAGCAGCAAGAGCCTCAGCGCGAAGTCTTGCTCAGCAGCGTAGGCACCAGATACCCGTCGCGGTACACGCTCTCGATGGTTCCATCGACGCGATCGGCGGAATGCGCCGCCACGAACTTCTCGTCCCCCTGCCGATAGACCACGATGGTGCAAGACGAGCGCTTGCTCAGAATGCGGGCTACGCCTGTGGCTTGGCGAAGGGTCGGGTATGTCTCCATGAATGTCCTTGTCGGTCTTATGCCCTGGATGGTAGTACTTAGGCGCTCAAATTAGGTGTTTCGGTTTGCACTTTTTGCGCTGCACCAACCAGCCGGCCGCCCCATGCGGCCCTTCGATGCCTCTCCGCAACGCCCTGCCATGTCCCTGGCTTGAAGTCCGTCGATAGAAAGGCGACATTTCCCGGTCAAACCATCGACACGACTCATATGTCCAACGCCAGGCTGCCCTCTTTCAAATTCCTGATCGGCTTCGAAGCCGCTGCGCGCCTGGGCAACTACTCACGCGCGGCGGAGGAGCTTTGCGTCTCGCAATCCGCCGTCAGCCACCAGATCTCGCAGCTGGAGCAACAGGTCGGCCAGCCGCTGTTCCGGCGCAAGGGTCGCGGGGTGGAACTGACCGTGGCCGGGAGCCTGCTGCTCGACAGCGTGAGCAAGTCGCTCGAGCAGATCCGCAACGGGCTCAGCCGCATCGAGACCTACATGGACGACCGCCTCGTCACGCTGGTGTGTCCCGCGCCCATTGCGAGCGGGTGGCTGCAGCCGCGCATCGACCAGTTGCTGCAGGCGCACCCTGACCTGTGCCCGATCATCTCGGTCGACGAAAGCGCCCGCTTCATCGACGAGCTCGATGTGGACATCGCGATCACCCGCGAGCCGCTCCGGCAGGAAGGCGTGTTCGAAGTGCCGCTGCTGACCGATGAACTGGTGGCCGTCGGCCCGCCCGGGCAGCAACAAGACAACCCCGGCATCGGCCTGCTGTGCCTTGAAGACGATCTCACCAGCGAACGCATCGGCCCCTTCATCCGCGCGCATTTTGGCAGCCTGCGCAAGGCCGCGATCTACGACGATTCGCGCCTCCTGCTCGACGCGGCGCTGCGGGGCCGGGGCATCGCGCTGGTGTCGCGGCTGCTGGCCGACGATGCCTTGCGCACGGGCCGGCTCCAGCAACTGCCGGCTTACCCGGGCTTGCCGCTGGGAACCCTCTGGATATCGCGCACCGAGGGCCCCTCGCGGCTGCCGCTGGTGCGCGATGTGTTCGACAGCCTGCTGCAGTTTTCCCGATTGGATGACCAAAACATGAGCAACATCGATCAATCAGTCCAGAAAACATCAATTGTGTAGATGGATGAGGGTCTACAGAATCGGGAATCCATTCGTAGTAACCCTTATCAGCATGAAGACTCGACGCACTCTCCTGGGCCTTGGCGGCCTCGGACTCATCAACGGACTCGTGAGCGCCTGTGGCGGCGGTGGTGGTGGCAGCGGCGGCCTGCCGACGCCCTTCCCCATGCCCATGCCTTCTCCCGCACCGGCTCCCTCCCCCTCGCCCGAAACCGCCTGGCGCATGCCCGACGAAGGCGGTGCCCATCGCGCGGTCTGGATGGCCTTCGCGGCGCGCGAGTCGATCTGGACGGCCGAAATGCGCCAGCCGGTGCACCAGGCGTTGGCGCGCATCGCCAATGCCATCAGCGTCTACGAGCCGGTCAAGATGCTGGTCAACCCGGCGGATGCCGCCACGGCCCGCCAGCTCTGCGGCTCCAACGTGCAACTGATCGAACACCCCATCGACGATCTCTGGATGCGGGACACGGGCTGCGTGTTCGTGCGCAACGCCCGCGGTGAACGGGCGGCCGTGAGCTTCAATTTCAACGGCTGGGGCAACCAGCAGGCCCACGCGCGCGACGCCACGGTGGCGGCCCGCATGGCCGAGCTTGCCGGCGTGCCGCTGTTGCGCAGCACCCTGGTGCTGGAAGGCGGCGGCATCGAGGTCGATGGGCAGGGAACGGCCATCATCACCGAGAGCTGTGTGCTCAACAAGAACCGCAACCCGGGCGTGAGCAAGGCCGAGGCGGAGAAGGAACTCAAGCGCGTGCTGGGCCTGGAAAAAATCATCTGGCTGCCGGGCATCGCGGGCCGCGACATCACCGACGGCCACACCGATTTCTATGCCCGCTTCATCAAGCCCGGCGTGGTCGTGGCTGCGCTGGAAACCAACCCCGAGTCGTTCGACCACGCCGTGACGCGCCGCCATCTTGAACTGCTGAACGTGGCCACCGACGCAAGCGGCCGCGCCTTGCAGGTCATCACGCTGCAAACGCCGGGCCAGGTGCGGCCCGCCTTCGCGCGCAAGGATTTCGCGGCCGGCTACGTGAATTTCCTGCTCACCGACAAGGCCGTGTTCCTGCCCGAGTTCGGCGATGCCGTGGCCGACCAGGCGGCCCGCACGGCGCTGGCGGCGCAGTTGCCGAGCCACCAGATCGTGCAGCTGGACATCGACGCCATCGCCGCGGGCGGTGGCGGCATCCACTGCACCACGCAACAGGAACCGGTGTGACCCGGCGCCTCTCTCAAGGACCGACAACATGCACTTTTCAATGACCCGCCGCCGCCTGCTGAACGGACTGGGCCTTGTGCCGCTGGGCCTGGGCCTGGCTGCAGCTTCGTCTTCGTCTTTGTCGTTCGCGGCAACGTCCGAGGCCTGGCGCATGCCGGACGAAGGCGATCCCCACCGCGCCACGTGGATGTCTTTCGGCGCCAGCGAAAAGGTCTGGGGCCGACGCCTGCTGAAGCCGGTGCGCGAGCAACTTGCCCTCATCGCCCGCACCATCGCGCAGTTCGAGCCCGTGCACCTGCTCGTGCGCGAGCAAGAGCACGACATGGCCGCCAGGCTGTGCGGCAACCGCGTGCAGCTCGAGGTGCAGCCCATCGACGATCTCTGGATGCGCGACACCGGCCCGGTGTTCGTGCGCAATGCCGCGGGCGAATGGGCCGGCATCGACTTCAACTTCAACGGCTGGGGCGGCAAGCAGGCCCATGCGCGCGACGCCGAGGTGGCCGAGTACGTGACCGACGCCGCCGAAGTACGGCGGCTGGAGACGCGGCTCGTGCTGGAAGGCGGCGGCATCGAGGTCGACGGCGCGGGCACGGCCATCATTACCGAGAGCTGCGTGCTGAACGCCAACCGCAACCCCGGCTTGCGCAAGGACGCCTGTGAAGCCGAGCTCAAGCGCCTGCTGGGCCTGCGCAAGATCATCTGGCTGCCCGGCATCGCGGGCCGCGACATCACCGATGGCCACACCGATTTCTATGCGCGCTTTGCCGCGCCGGGCGTGGTGGTGGCCGGCCTGGACGACGACCCCGACTCCTACGACCACGCCGTGACGCGGCGCCACCTGGAGATCCTGCGGCAAGCCACCGATGCGCGCGGGCAGCGCCTGCGCGTGGAAGTGCTCAAGGGGCCCGAGACGGTGCGCGGCGCTTTCGAGACGGACGAATTCGCGGCGGGCTACATCAACTTCTATGTCTGCAACGGCGCCGTCATCGGCCCGCAGTTCGGCGACACGCGCGCCGATGCCAACGCCCGCGCACTGCTGCGCGACCTGTTCCCGAAACGCGAAGTGGTGCAGCTCGACATCGACGCCATTGCCGCAGGTGGCGGCGGCATTCACTGCACGACGCAGCAGCAGCCGCGCTGATTGCGGACTGACCCGACACGGGGCTTTGCTACATTCCACGGCCGGTCCGCTCATCCCCTTGGAAAGACACCCATGCGCATCCGCCTTTCCCCGCGAGCTCTCGCACTGGTTTGCGCGCTGTGGTCGCTCCTGCCACTCGCCACGCACGCGTCGCTGGCCTGCCCATCGCCTCCTTGCGATTCGGCGGCCACCTGCGAGAAGGTGGCCGACTGGATCGTCGAAGGCGTGTTCACGCTGAACATGAACACGATCTGGCTGGAAGACGCGGTGCTGGTGCGGGGCGACTACCCCGTCCATTCCAAGCTCACTTACCTGCAGGACGCTTCACCGACCTGCTGGCCCTCGCTGCCGCCTCCGCCATTGGAAACAACGGCCAAGCACCTGTCAGGCCAACGCATACGGGCCTATGGAACGAACATGGCGGTCGCGTTCGTCTCCAAGGGTGCGATGTTTGTCGAGGTCCTGCCCAGAAAACCTTAGCTGCAGCGGCAACCCTGTCGAGTTGCCGGGCCCGTTCCACCGGGAATTTCATGCCGTCGTACCCAACGGCTGCAACCCCCTGACCCACTCGAACACCGCCGCCACCGCCGGCTCCGCACGCCGCGCCTCCTGGCACACCAGGTAGAACGGCAGCCCCGGCAACTCGGGCCCGAAGGGCTGCACCAGGTTGCCCGCGCGCAGTTCGTCCGCAATGAGCGCCAGGCTCATCAACGCCACGCCCTGCCCCTGCAGCGCGGCGGACACGGTGTGGGTCTCGTCGGAGAACACCGGGCCAGCCGACACGTCGAGGCCCGGCACCTGCGCATGCTGCTGCCATTCGAGCCAGGTGCCCGGCGGGCTCTTGCTGCTGGGCGCCGAGAAATGCAGCAGCGCGTGCCGCGTCAGGTCGGCGCGGCGGCGCAGCTTGAGCGCGGGGCTGCAGGCCGGCGCGAAGACGTTGTCGAACAGCTTCTCGGCCACCATGCCGGGCCACTGGCCGCGGCCGTAGCGGATGGCGATGTCGGCCGTGGTGCCGTCGAGCGCCACCGCGTCGTGCGACGCGTGAATGCGCAGGTCGAGCTTGGGGTGCAGCGCGCGCAGGGTGCTCACGCGCGGCAACAGCCAGCGCGCCGCGACGGCCGGCGTGGCCGACAGCGTGATGGCCTGCCTCGCGGGCGGCGCGCGCAGCCGCGCGACGGCGTTGGCCATGGCGCCGAACGATTCGCTGAGCACCGCCTGCAGCTCGCGCCCCTGCGGCGTGAGCACCAGTTGCCGCGGCTGCCGGATGAAGAGCGCCACGCCCAGCGCGTCTTCGAGCTGCCGCACCTGGTGGCTGATGGCGGTGGGCGTGACCGAGAGTTCGTTCGCCGCGAGCTTGGCGCTGCAATGCCGCGCGGCGGCCTCGAAGGCGCGCAGCGCAGCCAGCGGAGGCAATGAATGCAGTGTGGCCATGGATGAATGGATTTTTCAGCAGGGCAAAGAAATCGTCGTTTGTCGCGCTGGTGATGCTTGGATAAATTCAAAACCGTGTCAAGCAGACAGCTGAATTTCATTCACTCACTTACCTACCGAGGATCACGCCATGACCACTCTGCTCCATCTCGATGCCAGCGCCCGCCCCGGCCGTTCGGGCACCACCGTGCACGGCTCGCACTCGCGCCGCCTGAGCCACCATTTCGTTTCGGCCTGGAAAGCCACCCGCCCGCAAGACGAAGTGGTCTACCGCGACATCGGTGCCGCGCCGCCCAGCGTGGTCACGGGCGAATGGATCGAATCGGGCTACACGCCGGCGCACCTGCGCGAGCCGTGGATGCACAAGGTGCTGGCTGAAAGCGATGCGCTCATCGCCGAGATCCGCCAGGCCGACGTGCTGGTGATCGGCGTGCCGATGTACAACTTCAGCATGCCGGCGCCGCTGAAGTCGTGGATCGACAACGTGGTGCGCATCGGCGCCACCTTCGACTACGACCGCAGCCTCGAGAACCCGTACGTGCCGCTGCTGGCAGAGCGCCATCGCCGCACGGTGCTGCTGACCTCGTGCGGCAGCAGCGGCTACGGGCCGGGCGGCGTCCAGGCGCACCTGGACCTGCTCACGCCCGGCATCGCCAGCCCGCTGGCGTTGCTCGGGCTCACGGAAGTGCACAGCGTGGCGATCGAGCACGCCGAAGACCACGGCGACCTGCTCGACCAGTCGATTGCGGCCGCACTCGCGCGCGTCGATGCGCTGGTGGGCCAGCTGCAGGCCGCCTGACGGGGCGGGCCTGCGTTGCTGTGGCTGTGTTGTGCTTGAGCGTGCTTAAGCCGAGCGCAGCTGCTCGCGCAGCTTCAACCCGATCTCCGGCCGCTCCAGGAACGGATCGGCCGGGTTGGTCACCGAGACGATGTTCTCCATGCGGCTGCGCACGTTGCCCAGTGCCTTGGGGTGGCTGAACACGTAGAACTGGTTGGCCGTGATGGCGTCGAACACCTTGGCCGCGACTTCAGCGGCGGTGATCTTGCCGCTGCTCACTGCCTTGTTGCTCATGGCCTGGCCGATGAGCTGGCTCTTGGTCAGTTCGGAATCTTTCGGCGCGTTCGGGCGGTTGCGTTCGCTGCTCGTGATGCCGGTGGGCACGAAGTACGGGCACAGAAGGCTCGCGCCGATCTGGTCGGTGACCAGGTTCAGGTCCTGGTACATGGTCTCGGTGAGGCTCACCACCGCAGCCTTGGCCGCGTTGTAGATGCCCATGTTGGGCGGCGTGAGCAGCCCGGCCATGCTGGCGGTGTTGGTGATGTGGCCGCGATAGCCCGGGTCCTTGGCGGCGGCTTCGAGCATCATCGGCGTGAACAGGCGCACGCCGTGGATCACGCCCCACAGGTCGACGCCCAGCACCCACTCCCAGTCGGCCACGGTGTTTTCCCACACGAGGCCGCCCGCGCCCACGCCGGCGTTGTTGAACACGAAGTGCGGCGCGCCGAAGCGCTCCTTCACGGCGGCGGCCAGTGCTTCCATCTGCGCCGCGTCGGACACGTCGACCTTGCGCGCCAGCACCTGCGCGCCGGCGGCTTCCATCTCTGCCCTGGCCTTGTCGAGTGCGTCCTGCTGCACGTCGACCAGCACGAGGTTCATGCCGCGCGCGGCGCCGATGCGCGCGCATTCGAGGCCGAAGCCCGAACCCGCGCCGGTGAGTACGGCGGTCTTGCCCTTGAAGTCCTGAATCATTTGCCGGTGTCCTTCTTGCGTTGAATGTCTCTGAGGTAGCAACCGCTATTGAAATACGGAACGCGCACCGGCGCAGTCACGAAGGTGCCCCGCTTCCGGCGATTCAGGCCTCTGCCTTCTTCAACACATAGCCGATGCGCGGAAAGTGCACATGCACCGTGCCGACGCTGTCGCTGCTGCGCGCCAGCGTGTAGTGCGTGCGCGTGGCGGCAACCAGCGTGCCCGGCGTTTCCTCGAGGCCGAAGCTCTCGGCGCGGATGGTGACGGCGCTGCCCAGCGGAATGCCGTGGTCATCCTGGAAGGTGCTGTCGGTCAGCAGCGTGTGCGGCGTCGCGGCCTTGGCGATGGCAATGGCTTCGTCGGACGAGAACTTCTCGGGTGCACCGTGGCCGATGGCGGCCATGCGGTCCATCCAGTCGACCACCGCGGGCGTCAGATCGAGGATGGTGCGAACCGACTCGATGCGGCGCGTGTACCAGAGCGGGTGGTAGGCCGAGAAGTCGGCAATGCTCGGCACCTCGCCCAGCAGGAAAGGCTTGTCGTCGAGCATGTCCGACAGGCGGCGCAGGTACGACTTGTAGGCGCTGGTGGCGTCGGCCGGGCGCAGGCGCGTCATGTTGCCGGCGCTCATCTTGCCGCGGTCTTCGCCGAAGGCCTTGGCGGCTTCGGGCGGCGCCTTGGCAAACACTTCGGCCGCGCCCTTGGGCTGCAGGTTCCAGGCCATGGCCGCCCAGAACAGCGTGGTGTCGGCCCACTGCGCGAGGATGCGCGACAGGCCCTTCTCGGGCTCGGGGTAGAGCGTGGGTTCGGGCTGCAGGTGCTCCAGCACGTCGGCGATGAGCGCGCTGTCGCAGTACATGTCGGCGCCGATCTGCAGGAACGGCGTCTTGCGGTAGCCGCCGGTGAGCGTTTCCACGTCGGGCTTGGGCATGATCGGCGGAATGAAGACCGACTTCCACGGCAGCTTCTTGGCGCCGAGGATCAGCCGCACCTTCTCGGAAAACGGCGAGGTGGTGTAGTGGTGAAGAATCAGGTCGGCCATGGTTCGTGTTTCCTGTTGGGGGTGGATGCTCGTGGGTCTGTGTTCAGCGCGGCTGGGCCCGCTGGATGATCGAATCGAAATCGGTGCCCGCACCCAGCGTGCCGAAGGCATTGCCCCAGTCGCCGCCCAGCCGCGAGGCACAAAAGGCGCCCACCACGGCCGGTGGCGCGGTCTGTGCAAGCAACGCAGCCTGCACGGCCAGCGCCACGTCCTGTGCCAGACGACGCGCCTCCACTTCGGAGGCCATGGCCTCGATGCGTGCCGGCAGCGCGTCGGCCAGGCGGTCGAGCGCCGCGTGCTGGCCGCGTGCCGGTGCCAGCTCTTTCGCCAGCGCCGCCACGGCATCGCCCTTGCGCAGGCCACGCAGCAGGTCGAGCGCCATGATGTTGCCGGCGCCCTCCCAGATCGAGTTGAGCGGCATCTCGCGGTAGATGCGCGCCATGGTGCCCTCGCCGCCTTCTTCCACGTAGCCGTTGCCGCCCAGGCATTCCATGGCCTCCTGTGCGAAGTGGCTGCCGCGCTTGCAGATCCAGAACTTGGCGACCGGCGTGAGCAGACGCGCCATCAGGCGTTCGTGTTCGTCGCCCTGCCGGTCGAAGGCGCGGGCCAGGCGAATGGACAGCGCGGTCGCGGCTTCGCTTTCGAGCGCAAGGTCGGCCAGCACGTTCTTCATGAGCGGCTGCTCGATCAGCGGCTTGCCGAAGGCATTGCGCTGCGTTGCGTGGTTGAGCGCGATGCTCAGCGACTGGCGCATGAGCCCGCTGGTGCCCAGCGCGCAGTCGAGCCGGGTCATGGTGCCCATCTCGAGAATCTGCGGAATGCCGCGCCCTTCTTCGCCCACCAGCCAGGCGCTGGCACCATGGAACTCGACCTCGGAACTGGCATTGGCCTTGTTGCCGAGCTTGTCCTTCAGGCGCTGGATGTGAATGGCGTTGCGCGTGCCCTCCCCCATCCAGTCAGGCAGCACGCGCGGCAGGAAGAAGCAGCTCAGCCCGGCGGGCGCCTGCGCCAGCACCAGGAAGGCATCGCACATCGGCGCCGAAAAGAACCACTTGTGGCCCGTGATGGCGTAGCGCTCGCCCCAGGCGTCGCTGCCGTCGCGCACCGCCTTGGTGGTGTTGGCCCGCACGTCGGAACCGCCCTGCTTCTCGGTCATGCCCATGCCCATGGTCACGCCGGGCTTGTCGCTGAACGGCTTCAGCGCCGGGTCGTACCAGAGGCTGGCGAGCTTGGGGCCCCAGTCGGCGTACAGGGGCGCGTTGCCGCGCAGGGCCGGCGTGGCCGCGTAGGTCATGGAGATCGGGCACAGCATCGATGGCTCCAGCTCGGTGAAAAGCATGAAGCCGGCGGCGCGCAGCACGTGCGGCGAAGCCGAAGTGCCGGTCCACGGCGTGCCGTGCAGGCCCGCGCCCACGGCGGCTTTCATCAGCGCGTGGTAGCTCGGATGAAACTCCACCGTGTCGATGCGCCGCCCGAAGCGGTCGTGCGTGTGCAGCTCGGGCGTGTGGACGTTGGCCAGCCGCGCATGCGCCTGCATGTCGGCCGAACCCGCCATTGCGCCCAGCTCCTGCAGTTGCGCCAGCTGCAGTGTCGGCGCGTTGAACTTCAACGCATCGCGCAAGGGCCGGTTGGTCTCGAAGAGGTTGTAGTCCACCAGCGGTGCAGGCTGGTTGAACACCTCGTGTGTCGTTTCCATGGTCGGCCTCCTTGCCGTGCGCTCAGTTCATCCGGGTCGGCTCAAACTGGTTCAGCTCAGATCAGCTTGACCAGCTGCTTGCCGAAATTCTTGCCCTTGAGCAAACCCAGGAAGGCTTCAGGGGCGGCCTCGATGCCCTGTGCCACCGACTCGCGCGGCTTGAGCTTGCCGGTGCCCACCAGCGTGCCCAACTCGGTCAGCGCCTCGGGCCACACTTCCATGTGCTCGCTGACGATGAAGCCTTCGATCTTCATGCGGTTGATGAGGATCAGCGCCGGGTTGGCCAACGGCAGCGGCTGGCCGTCGTAGCCCGCGATCATTCCGCACAGCGCCACGCGCGCAAAGGCGTTGCAGCGCAGCAGCACTGCGTCGAAGATGTAGCCGCCGACGTTCTCGAAGTAGCCGTCGATGCCCTTCGGGCAGGCTTCCTTGAGCGCCGCGCTCATGGTCTTCACGTCGGGGTGCTGGCGGTAGTCGATGCAGGCGTCGAAGCCGAGCTCGTCGGTCACGTACTTGCACTTGTCCGGACCGCCGGCAATGCCCACCACGCGGCAGCCGCGCGCCTTGGCCAGCGCACCGAAGGCACTGCCCACCGCGCCGCTCGCAGCCGTGATGACCACGGTTTCACCGGCCTTGGGCGCAATGATCTTCACCAGCCCGTACCAGGCCGTGACGCCCGGCATGCCGACCGCGCCGAGGTAGTGCGACAGCGCGACGTGCGTGGTGTCGACCTTCTTCAGCGCGCCGGGCTGCGAGGCATCGACCACGCTGTATTCCTGCCAGCCGCCAAAGCCGACGACCTTGTCGCCGACCGCGTACTTGGGGTGCTTGCTCTCGACCACTTCGCCCACAGTGCCGCCCTGCATCACGGCGCCGAGCGGCTGCGGCTGGGCATAGCTCTTGGAGTCGTTCATGCGGCCGCGCATGTACGGGTCGAGGCTCATGTAATGGTGGCGCACCAGGACCTGGTTGTCTTGCAGCGCGGGGGTCTCGGCGGTCACGAGCTTGAAGTTGCCGGCAACGGCTTCGCCATCGGGGCGGTTGTCGAGGTGGATCTGCTTGTTGGTGGGCATGATGAGTGTCTCCAGGGGAATGTGGATTGAATGGTCGATCAGTCGGTCGAGGGCGGACGCATGGCGTTGGCGCTGGCGGGACCGGTCGGCAGGCGGCGCTTCACGTACTTGAAGGTGCCGGTGGCATGGGCGCAAATGCGCTCTTGTTCGTCGTAGATCTTGGCCTCGGTAAAAGCCAGCGTGGCGGTGCGGTGGATGAGCGTGCCGCGCGCATGCAGGGGCCCGACGGAGGGCTGCATGAAGCTGGTCTTCATCTCGATGGTGACGACGCCGGTTTCGGGTGCCACGCTGCGCGCCGCCGCGGCCATGGTGATGTCGAGGAGCGTCATGCACGCGCCGCCGTGGGTAACGTCGAAGGTGTTGAGGTGTTCGGGCTTGGCGGTGTAGACGATCTCGGACTCGCCGCCCTCGAATTTCGTGAGCTCGAAGCCCAGGTGGCGTGCGAACGGAATCTGGCTCGTGTACGAGCGGATGTTGATGTCGCTGGAATCAGATGTAGACATCTTGGGTTCTTGCTCTGCGTGTTGGTTGCTGAATAGTTGTGTTCGGGAGCGGGTGCGGGTTCATCTTTGGC
>NZ_QAJK01000199.1 GCF_003852515.1 Variovorax sp. KBW07
GGCCACCGACATAACGGCCGGCGCTGCTGCTCGTGGCCGCCGTGGTGTCCGTCGCGCTGGTCTTGGTGTTCTCGTTGAAGCTGTACTGCACCTGGCCATAGAAGCCGCCAAGGTTGGGCGGCAGGAAGTAGCCGACCATGTTGCTGGCACGCGCGTAGTTGGTGTTGCCGATGCCACTGCTTCCGCCCACCGTGTTGATCACGCTGGAGCCCGAGCCGTTGGTGCCGAAGGGATCGAACACGGTGTCGTTC
>NZ_QAJK01000002.1 GCF_003852515.1 Variovorax sp. KBW07
CACCGGGTGCTCCCCGCAGCGAAATAAAGGAGGAGCGAAGCGGGGGACATTCGCTGAGGGGACTACCCGGTGTCCTGTGCACACGCCGCGGACAAACGTGCCCCGAACAGCAGCGCCAAGAACACAAGCAATCAACGGCGGAGCCGCGCAAATGAACCTGCTCGCCTCGATGCGCTATCTGGTTGCGCTCAGCGAGCACAAGCACTTCGGCCGTGCGGCGCAGGCCTGCCACATCACGCAGCCGGCTTTGTCGAACGCGTTGCGAGCGCTCGAGACCGAATTCGGCGTCGTGATCGTCAAGCGTTCCCGTGTCTACGTCGGCCTCACGCACGAAGGCGAGCGCGTGCTGGCCACCGCCCAGCGCATGTTGCGCGACAACGAAGTGCTGCTGCAGGAGCTTCGCAGCGAAGAGGGCGATCCGCATGGGCGCCTTCGCATGGCCGCCGTTCCGACCGCCATACCCATGTTGTCGCGCTTTGCCGCGCTGCTGCACCAGCGGCACCCCGGCATCGTGCCGGCTGTGCTGTCGATGAGCTCGCAGGAACTGGAAACCGGGCTCGAAAGCCTCTCCATCGACCTTGGCCTTGGCTACATCGAGCGCATGCACCTGCCGGGCATCAAGCTCACGGCGTGGCCGCAGAGCATCGAGCATTACTTCCTGCTGCGCCGCGCGCGGACGCGGTCCACCGACACCCTGCGCATCGGCGAGCCCATCACCTGGGCCGACGCAGGCAGGTTGCCGCTGTGCCTGCTCACGCCCGACATGCACAACCGCGCCATCGTCGACCAGGCGCTGCGCGAAGCCGGTGTGTCGGCGGTGCCGGCCATCGAGACCAACTCCGTGCTTACCCTGGCGCTGGCGGTGAGCGTCGGCACCGTCAGCAGCGTGCTGCCGGGCGGCATGGTCGCGGCCGTGCGCAGCCACCGCGAACTGGAAGCGCTGCCGCTGGTGGCGCCCGAAGTGCGCACGCCCATCGGCTTCATGACGCAGGAAGGCGTGCGGCATTCGCGCGCGCTCGATGCGGCGGTGGCGTTCCTGCAGACGCCGGAGTGGGGCGAGCAGATCCGCCTGCACAGCGGTGCGCTTGGGGGAACGCTTCGCGACCCGGAGTCAGAACCTGGGGCGTCCAAAAGGCGCAGACAGGCCGGCCGGCCGCCCGTCGTGCCCAGGCCGACATAGCGCGAGACGGGGCGGAGGCGGACAATGGCCGGCGCGATGGTTTACCCTTCGCGCCAACGCTGTTTCCGCTCTTCACCACCACCGGCATGAAATCCAAAGTCCAGTTCCGCCTTCGCGTCTATCGGGACGACACCATTGCCATCGGTCCCGGCAAGATCGCCGTGCTCGAAGCCGTGGCCGAGACCGGCTCGATCTCAGCGGCCGCCCGGCTGCTGGGCATGTCGTACCGCCGCGCCTGGATGCTGGTCGACGAAATGAACAAGGCCCTGGCCTCGCCCGCGGTGAACACCGCAGCCGGTGGCTCGCGCGGCGGCGGAACGGCGCTCACGCCGGTGGGCGAGGAAATCGTCAAGCACTACCGGGCCATCGAGAACGCCGCCAAGCTGGCCACCGCGGCGGACATCCGCGCGCTGACGCGCCTGCTCGCGCCATGACCACTGCCTCTTCTTCGTCTTCTTCTGCTGCTTCTCCTGTTGCCGCGGACCCGGTCGTCTGCCGCCCCGTCGGCATCGTGCGCAGCCGCTTCACCGAAGCCACCGGCATGCCGATCCAGACCGCCGGCGCGCCCGAAGAAACGGGCCGGCTCGACGTGTTTCCCGAGTTCGCGCCGGGCCTGCGCGATATCGAAGGCTTCGACTACCTGATTCTCGTCACCCACCTGCACCAGTGCGCGCACGAGCGGCTCGAGGTGGTGCCGTTTCTTGACAACGCTTCGCACGGCGTCTTTGCCACGCGGGCGCCCGCGCGGCCGAACCGGCTGGGCCTGTCGATCGTGAAGCTCACGGCGGTCGAAGGCACGACGCTGCACTTCAGCGGCAACGACATGATGGACGGCACGCCCGTGCTCGACATCAAGCCCTATGTGCCGCGCTTCGACGTGCGCGAGACCGGGCGCGTGGGCTGGTTCGGTGCGAAGCTCGATCAGCTGCCGGGCATCCGCTCCGACGACCGGATGGGCTGACCGGGCCGACCGGGCTGGCTCGGCGGGTCTTCCGGTGAAGGCGGTAGGGCGTCTCCTTGCCAGCACGACCACACGCTTTGCGACAGCGTTTCGCGTGCCTGCGGCGGCGCTTCCTGGATGGTGCCCATGCTGATGAAGCCCGCGAGGTATTCGCCGGGCAGCACGCCGAGCTGGCGCGCCAGCGTCTCGTCGTAGCAGCGCTCGCCGCTCAGCACGATAGCGCCGTAGCCCAGCTGGTGCGCCGCGCTCAATATGTTGCCCAGCGCCGCGCCGGCGCTCAGCCACTGTTCGCGCGCCGGCACCTTGCTGCGCTCGCGCGGCGACACCACGAAACCCAGCAGCAGCGGCGCGCGCGTGGCGTGTTCGCGCGAACGTTTCAGGTCCGTCGGGCTGGCCAGCGGATCGCGCCGCAGTTTTTCCTGCTCGAAGCACCAGGCCAGCGCCTCGCGGTTCCGCGGGCGAAACTCGATCACGCGCCAGGGATGCAGGCCGCCATGGTCGGGCGCGCGCAGGCCGGCCTGCAGAATTGCGTCGAGTTCGTCGGTATTGGGGGCGGGTTGCTGCAGCCGGCGCGGCGACACCGAGCGCCGCGTCAGCAGGACTTCAAGGATGCGTTCCGCACCCGTCATTTGCCGCCACATGCGCGTCACTGCTCCCTGCTGTCGGGGCCGTCGATGCACACCGCCTGGCGGCGCAGCACTTCGCCGATGTCGTTGGCGTCGGTCCGCGCCACGAAGAACGACTGGCTTTCGCCGCCGGGGGCGGTGATGGAAATGACGAAGCCCTCGGCATCCATGGCCTGTTCGATGCGCCACTCCTGCACCTGCGTCGCATGGCGAAGCTCCGGCCTGCCGGAGATCGAGCGAACAACGGTGTCGTGGGCGGAGGGGCGCATGGGGTTGGCTAACGCTGTATCCCTCAGTATATGAAGACTGATGGGTTTGCGCACCCCCGTGAGAACCTTAGGGCTCACCGTGTAACAATCCCGCCGTATTTTCATGAACACGACGAACTCGCTCATCGCATCGACCGACTGGTTTCCGCTGGTCCTGTCGCTCAAGGTTGCCGCCGTGGCGACCGTGCTGGCGCTGGTCGTGGGCGTGGCGCTGGGCTGGGTGTTCGCGCGCAAGCGTTTCTTCGGCCGCAGCGTGCTCGAAGCCGTGTTCATGCTGCCGCTGGTGCTGCCGCCCACGGTCATCGGCTACGCCATCCTGGTGGCGGCCGGGCGCCGCAGCCCGCTGGGCGCATGGCTGCGCGAGCACCTCGACTACACCATCATCTTCAGCTGGCACGGCGCCGTGGTGGCTTCGGCCGTGGTGGCGCTGCCGCTGGTGCTCAAGTCGGCCAGTGCGGCGTTCTCGAATGTCGACCGCTCGCTCGAAGCCGCGGCCAGCACGTTGCGGCAGTCGCCGTTCTCGGTGTTCCTGCGCGTCACCTTGCCGCTGGCCTGGCCCGGCATCCTGGCCGGCACGCTGCTCGCGTTCGCGCGGGCCATGGGCGAGTTCGGCGCCTCGCTGATGGTGGCGGGCTCCATTCCCAAGCAGACCCAGACCCTGTCGATGGCCATCTACGACGCGGTGCAGGCCGGCCACGACGACCTCGCGCTGCTGCTGGTCATCGTGACTTCGGTGCTGTCGATCACCGTGCTGGTGTTGTCGAACCGTTTCTTCTCGCTTCGCTGATTTCATTCTTATAAGGAGTTGCACATGCGTCCGTTCCGTCTCTTGTCCCTCGTCGTTGCCCTGGCCCTGCCGCTGGCAGCGAGCGCGCAGCAGATCACCGTGTCCGCGGCGGCCAGCCTGACCGATGCGTTCAAGGAAATCGGCCCCAAGTTCGAGGCCGCCAAGTCGGGTGCCACGGTGCGCTTCAACTTCGCCGCCTCGGGCGTGCTGCTGCAGCAGATCGGGCAGGGCGCGCCGGTCGACGTGTTCGCCAGTGCCGACCAGGAAACCATGAACCGCGGCGCCGAGCAGAAGCTGGTCGACACCGCCACGCGCAAGGACTTCGTCACCAACAGCCTGGTGCTGATCGAGCCCTCGAAAGATGCCGTCGGCGTGAAGACGCTGCAGGACTTGGGCGGCGCCGGCGTCAAGAAAATTGCCATCGGCAAGATCGCCACCGTGCCGGTCGGCCGCTACACCAAGCAGGTGCTCGATGGCGCCAACCTCTGGACTGCGCTCGAGCCCAAGTTCGTGCAGGCCGACAGCGTGCGGCAGGTGCTCGACTACGTGAGCCGTGGCGAGGTCGAGGCCGGCTTCGTCTACCGCACCGACGCGGCCGTGGCCGGCGACAAGGTGAAGATCGCGTTCACCCCCACCGGCCACACGCCCGTGACCTACCCCATCGCCGTGGTGGCCGACAGCAAGCAGAAGGCGCTGGCCGGCGACTTCATTTCGTTCCTGTCGACGCCCGCCGCGCAGGAAGTGCTCACCCGCTACGGTTTCGGCAAGCCATGATCGACGTCGATCTGCAGCTCACGGTGAAGGACGGAGCCCGGCGCTTCGACCTGGCCGTGCGCTTTCAGACCGACGTTCCCTTTGCCGCGCTCTACGGCCCCTCGGGCGCGGGCAAGTCGCTCACCTTGCAGGCCATTGCCGGTCTGCTGCAGCCGTCCGCCGGCCATGTGCGGCTGGACGGCCGCACGCTGTACGACGCGGCACGGCGCATCGACGTGCCTGCGCCGGCGCGCCGCATCGGCTACCTGTTCCAGAACTACGCGCTGTTTCCGCACCTCACGGTGCGCCAGAACGTGTCGTTCGGGCTCACTGCCTGGCACCGCCGCGGCCTGCCCGCCAAGGATGCCGAGCGCGTGCAGGCCCTGCTCGAAAGCTTCGGCCTTGCCGCGCTGGCCGACAGCCGGCCGCAGAAACTGTCGGGCGGCCAGCAGCAGCGCGTGGCGCTGGCGCGCGCGCTGGCCTGCGAGCCGCAGGTGCTGCTGCTCGACGAGCCCTTTGCTGCCCTCAACCCCATGCTGCGCGCCGAGCTGCGCAACGAGCTGGCGCAGGTGCGCAGGCAATGGGGCATTCCGGTCTTGATGATCACGCACGACATCGAAGACGTGCTGGCCCTGGCCGACGTGGCCTTCGTCTACAGCAGCGGCCAGGTGGTGCGTGAGATCGACCTGCACAACGCCGAGAGCCGCGACTTCGCGCTGCGCGACATCGCGGGTGTACAGGAAGTCGAAGACACGCCGCTGCGCAGCAAGCTGCGTGGGTTGCTGATGCAGGACGCGCGCGGCTGACGGCTTTTGTATCGCATAGGCGATACAGTTTGGCGATGAAAATTGCCACCATCCCCTCCGTGCGCGTCGAGCCCGAATTCGTGGCGCGTGGCCTGGCATCTTTGGCTGATGCGCGCCGTAGCGGCGAGTACGTCGATGCAGGCGAAATGGTGCATCGCCTCAAGGCCAGACTCGAATCGGCGAAGGCCGTCAGGGCGACGGACGCGCCTTCATTTCCATTTTGAATCGCGGCATGTGCCAATCCAATTTGACGCCGGCCGCCCACAGGCGAACACTGCCGCCATGAGCGAGCAGAAGATCGAGTTTTACAAGGGCCCCGCCGGCGGCTGGGGCGCGCTGCGCAGCGTTACCCATGCGCTGCTGCGGCAGGACATTCCCATCAAGGGCGCGAAAACGCTGCTCTCGGCCAACCAGCCCGACGGCTTCGACTGCCCCGGCTGCGCCTGGCCCGACCGCAACCATGCGTCGACCTTCGAGTTCTGCGAGAACGGCGTCAAGGCCGTGGCCGCCGAGGCCACCGCGCGCCGCGCCGGGCCCGAGCTGTTCGCCAGGCACACGGTGGCCGAGCTGGCCGCGCAAAGCGATTTCTGGCTCGAAGACCAGGGCCGGCTCACGCATCCGATGGTCTACGACGCGGCCAGCGACAAGTACGTGCCCATCGAATGGGACGACGCCTTTGCGCTCGTCGCGCGCCACCTGAACGCGCTGCCCGATGCGAACCAGGCCATGTTCTACACCTCGGGCCGTGCGAGCAACGAAGCCGCCTTTCTGTACCAGCTGTTCGTGCGCGAGTACGGCACCAACAATTTTCCCGACTGCTCGAACATGTGCCACGAGCCCAGTGGCAGTGGCATGCGCCCGCAGATCGGCGTGGGCAAGGGCACGGTCACGCTGGAAGATTTCGAGAAGGCCGACGCCATCTTCATCTTCGGCCAGAACCCCGGCACCAACCATCCGCGCATGCTCGGCGAGCTGCGCGCGGCATCGAAGCGCGGCGCGCGCATCGTGAGCTTCAACCCGCTGCGCGAGCGCGGGCTGGAGCGCTTTGCCGATCCGCAGGACAAGCTGGAGATGGCGACGATGGGCTCCACGCCCATCAGCACGCACTACTTCCAGCTGCGCGTGGGCGGCGACTTCTCTGCCGTCAAGGGCATGATGAAGCACGTCATCGAGCGCGAAGACGCGGCCGTGGCGCGCGGCGAGGCCTCGGTGCTCGACCACGCCTTCATCGCCACGCACACCACCGGTTTCGAAACGCTGGCCGACGATTTGCGCGCCGAGTCGTGGGACGTGCTGGTGCAGGAGTCGGGCCTTGCGCGGGAGCAGATCCGCGCCGCGGCCGAGGTGTACCTGGGCGCCAGGAACGTCATCGCCTGCTGGGGCATGGGCATCACGCAGCACCAGCATTCGGTGGCGACCATCCAGATGATCTTGAACTGGCTCATGCTGTGCGGCCACATGGGCCGCGAAGGCGCGGGCGCCTGCCCGGTGCGTGGCCACAGCAACGTGCAGGGCGACCGCACCATGGGCATCTGGGAGAAGCCGCCGGTGGCGCTGCTCGACCGGCTGCAGAAGGTGTTCGGCTTTGAGCCGCCGCGCAAGAACGGCGTGGACACGGTCGAGGCCATCCAGCTGATGCTCGACGGCAAGGGCAAGGTGTTCTTTGCGCTCGGCGGCAACTTCGCGGCCGCCACGCCCGACACCTACCAGACCTGGAAAGGCCTGCGGCAGTGCGACCTGACGGTGCACGTGACCACCAAGCTCAACCGCAGCCACATCGTGCACGGGCGCGAGGCGCTCATTCTTCCGTGCCTGGGCCGCACCGAGATCGACATGCAGGCCGGCGGCCCGCAGGGCGTGACGGTGGAAGACTCGATGAGCATGGTCCACATCTCGATGGGCATCAACCCGCCCGCGTCGGAGTTGCTGCTGTCCGAGCCGGCCATCGTGGCGCGGCTCGCGGCCGCCACCATCGGCGCGCGCAGCAACACGCCGTGGCTGTGGCTGGTCGAGGACTACGCGCGCATCCGCGACAAGATCGAAGCCGTGTTCGACGACTTCAAGGACTTCAACGTTCGCGTGGCGCACCCGGGCGGCTTTCGCCTGCGCAACACGGCGAGCGAGCGCGTGTGGGCCACGGCATCGAAGAAGGCCGTGTTCTTCACGCATGCCGTGCCGCTGGACACCCATTCGCACCGTGCCCGCGCGCGCTTCGCGAAGAAGGGCGACACCATCGTCTTCACGCTGCTCACCACGCGTTCGCACGACCAGTACAACACCACCATCTACGGCATGGACGACCGCTACCGCGGCGTGTTCGGCCAGCGCCGCGTGGTGTTCATCCACAAGGAAGACATCCGCGCGCTGGGCATGAAGGACGGCGACTGGGTCGACATCCAGACCGTGTGGAGCGATGGCCAGGAACGCCGTGCCGACCGCTTCAAGCTGGTGGCCTACGACATCCCTCGCGGCAACCTCGCGGCCTACTACCCCGAGACCAATCCGCTGGTGCCGCTGTCGTCGGTGGCCGAGAACGCGGGCACGCCGACGTCCAAGTCCATTCCCGTGGTGCTGTCGCTGCATGTGGCGCCGGTGGCCGATGCGCCGGTGGACGCCGACGCCGTGGCGGCATGACCTCGGCCTCCTTCGACGCGGACTCGTTTTCGGCGGCCATCCTGCGCGCGCTGGCCGAAGCGCCGGGCGATGGCGGCATGTCGTTGCCGCGCCTGGGCAAGCGGCTCGGGCAGGGCGCCAGCGTGGTGATGCGCCAGCTCACGCTGATGGGCGATGCCGCCATTGGTGGCGTGCGCGGCCCCGGCTGGGTGCGCGTGGTGCAGCTGGACGACCGCTGGGTGGCGCATCTCACCGACGCGGGGCGCGAGATTGCCTCGACCCTGCCCGCTGACGAAAACGCCCGCTGAGCGGAGAATGGCCCGGCCAAGCGGAGCCACCATGTCCACGTCTCCAGATACCGTCGATTCCGAAGAAACCCTGCCATCGCTTTCGCAGCACGCCGTGCGCGTGTTCGGCGAACGCGGCGTCGCGCCCGAAGGCGTGGTGCGCGGCGACACACTGGCGGCCGAGGTGCCGGTGGCGCTGGTCTTCAACGGCGTCTCGCACGCCGTGATGATGGCCACGCCGCAAGACCTGGAGGCCTTCGCGCTGGGCTTTGCATTGAGCGAAGGCATTCTCGACACCGCCGCCGACTGCCGCGGCATCGAGGTGCGGGCCATCGATGCCACCGACGCGGGCCTGCCCGAAGGCATGCCCGGCGTCGAGGTGCAGCTCGAAATTTCCACCCGCAGCTTCGAGCGCCTGAAAGACCGGCGCCGCAGCCTCGCGGGCCGCACCGGTTGCGGCGTGTGCGGTGTCGAGAGCTTTGCCGGCCTCGACCTCACGCCGCAGCGCGTGCCCCGGCGCGACTGGATCGAGCGCGTCGACCTGGCCACCGTGCTGCGCGCCTTCGCGGCACTGCCCGCGCGCCAGGTGCTCAACGCCGAAGCCGGCGCGATCCATGCGGCCGCATGGGCCACGGTCGATGGCGAACTGACCGACGTGATGGAAGACGTGGGCCGCCACAACGCGCTCGACAAGCTGCTGGGCAAGCTGGCGCGGGCGGGACGCCTCGGCGAACCCGGCTTCGTGCTGATGTCCAGCCGTGGCAGCCACGAGCTGGTGCGCAAATGCGCGCGCCTGGGCATCGCGGCCATGGCGACCATCTCGGCGCCGACCTCGATGGGCGTGCGCATGGCCGAACTGAGCGGGCTGCGCTTCTGGGGCTTGTGCCGCGCGCCGCGCGGCGTGCTCTATGCCGACGGGCTGTCGCGCCCGTCGAGCGCCAGCACCGCATCCGCCACAGCCTCGATGCCCTGATCCGACAGGTCAGTGGCGGCCACGCTCTGGCGCTGGCGCCATGCCTTGAAGTGCAGCTCCTGCGACTTCTCGTAGTGCGGGTCGTAGTGCAGCGCCATCAGCTCGGCGAACAGGTGGGGCAGGTCGGCTTCGCGCGCCCATTGCTGCCAGCGCGTCACCGTTTCCTTGCCCTGCATTTCCTTCAGCACGCCCATCTTGTCGGCCAGCGCCTCGCGGTCGTCGCCCAGGTAGGCGTAGTCGCGCAGCAGGTAGGTCAGCCGCGCCTCGGGTGTGGCCGCCACCTCGATGCACGGCGCGGCGCGCATGCGGGCCACCAGCGACAGGGGCAGCGACAGCCGCCCGATGCGCACGCTTTCGCCCTCGACATACAGCGGGCGCTTCAGGTCGATGGCTTCGAGCACGGTGGCAATGCGCGTCTCGAAGTGCTTTTGCGACGGCTGCGGCACGCCCGGCAGCGAACCGAGCAGCGAGCCCTTGTGGTTGGCGAAATCTTCCAGGTCGAGCACCTGCGCGCCGCGCTCGGCCAGCGCGTGCAGCACGCGCGTCTTGGCGCTGCCGGTGGCACCGCAGATCACGCGCAGGTCGAGCTGCGGGGTCAGCGCGTCGATCTGCGAAATGACGTGGCGTCTGAAGCTCTTGTAGCCGCCGGCGAGCTGCTGTGCGTCCCAGCCGACGAGCCGCAGCCACGTCACCATCGAGCCGCTGCGCATGCCGCCGCGCCAGCAATAGACCAGCGGCTTCCAGTTCTCGGGGCGGTCGGCCAGCGTGTCGCGCAGATGCCGCGCGATGTTGGCGGCCACCATGGCGCCACCGATGCGCCGCGCTTCGAAGGCGCCGGTCTGCACGTAGACGGTGCCGACGATGCGGCGCTCTTCGTCGTCGAGCACCGGGCAGTTGATGGCGCCGGGAATGTGGTCGAGCGCGAACTCGGCCGGCGAACGGGCGTCGATCAGCGTGTCGAAGGCGTGGCGGTCGGCCACCCGCACGGGTTGGCGGTGGCTCATGGCGTAGGAAACCTCATGCCCCGATTGTCGGGCAGCCGGTCAGGCATAGGCCGGGCCAAGTCCCTTTCGCAAGCGAGCACTCGCAAAGTCCACGAAGGTCACCAGCACGAACATCGCGATCAGCACGCTCATCGCCTGCTGCTGCTGGAAGATCGACAGGTGGAAGTACAGCAGCTGCCCCAGCCCGCCGCCGCCCACGAAGCCCAGCACGGCGGCCATGCGGATGTTCATTTCCCAGCGGTAGAGCGTGTACGCCACCCACTGCGGCAGCACGATCGGCAGGCTGGCGTAGCTGAAGGCGGCAACGGGACCGGCGCCGGCCAGCGTCAGCGCGTGCTCGGGCTCGCGCGGCGCGTTTTCCAGGGCTTCGGCGAACAGCCGGCCCAGCACGCCGGTGGTGTGCAGCGACAGCGCCAGCGCGCCCGCGAACGGGCCGATGCCGGCGGCCAGCACCATCAGCGCGGCCCAGACCAGCTCGGGCACGCTGCGCAGGAAGTTGAGGACGAAGCGCGCCGCATGGCGCGGCGGGCCGCCGGCGCGGCCCGAGGCAGGCAGCGCCAACACCGCGCCCGCGATGGCCGCCAGCACGGTTCCGAGCGCCGACACGGCCAGCGTCTGCAACGCGCCATGGCCCACCTTTGCAAGGAAGTCGGGCGACACGTCGGGCGGAAAGAACTCGGCGATGAACTTGCCCATGAGCCGCAACGACTCCGACGACCCGAGCGCCCGGTAGTCGATGCCCAGGTAGACGAAGCTCGCGGCCACCGCCACGCCGATCAGCAGCACCGCGAACCAGCAGCGCAGGCAGGGGCGGGGACGCGGGGGCAGGGCCTTCGTCATGCCAGCAGCTTTCGCAGCGCGTTGCTCAGCACGTCCGCCAGCAGCACCAGCGCGAGAAACACCAGCAGGATGCTGCTGGCCTCGCCGCCGTTGAGCATCTTCATCGACTGGTCCATCAGCTGGCCCAGGCCGCCCGCGCCGACAAAGCCCATCACCACCGAGGCGCGCACCGCGCATTCCCAGCGGTACACGGTGTAAGAGGCCAGCTCCTGCGCGGTGTTCGGCAGCAGGCCGTAGCACAGCGCCGCCAGCCGGCCGCTGCCGCCTTCGAGCAGCGCGCGCGCCGGGCGCGTGTCGGTCGATTCCAGTATCTCGGCGTAGACCTTGCCGAGCATGCCGCCGTAGGTGATGGCCAGCGCCAGCACGCCTGCTGCCGGGCCCAGGCCGAGCGCGCGCACGAACAGCAGCGCCCACACGATTTCGGGAATGGCGCGCAGCACCATCAGCAGCCAGCGCGCGGCCTGCCGCACCACGCCGGCCTTCACGCGGCCGGGCCCCGGGCCGATGCGCGAGATGGACAGCGCGCGCGTCGTCACGAAGGCCAGCGGCGCGCCGATCAACAGCGCGAGCGCGGTGCCCGCCGTGGCCATGGCCAATGTCTCGAGCGTGGCCTTGGCGAGCAACGCGAGAAAGTCGGGCGAAGCTTCGGGGGGAAAGAAGCCCGCGAGAAAGCCGCCGATGACGGCCAGGTTACCGCTGCCGAACAGCACCCATGGCTTGAACTCCGACAGCGCCAGCATCGGCCATGCGATGACCAGCGCGGCGGCCCAGCCGGCCAGCCTGCGCCATGCCTGCGGGTCGCGTTGCGCGACGGCGGTGCGTGTGCGCGCGCGGGGAACCGGGGTGTCGGTCAAGGGCAGTCCGGCCGCTGGAAAGGCGGCTCCGTTGCAACACCGGCGCCGACACCAATGCTCTGTTGTTGTGGCCCCTGTGTGGCCACGCCGCCTTCGCTGGCATAGAGTGTGTCGAGCATCGCGGCCGTGACCTGCGTGGCGGGCAGGTCGAACATCACCTGCCCGTTGCGCATGCCGACGATGCGCGGAAACCAGCGCAGCGCCAGGTCCACCGCATGCAGCGAGGCCACCAGCGTGGCGCCGGTCGATTCGCTCTGCGCGACCAGCTGGCCCACGGCCGCGTCGGCCAGCGTCGGGTCGAGCGCGGACACGGGTTCGTCGGCCAGCAGCAAGGCGGGGCGCTGGTACAGCGCGCGTGCGATGCCCACGCGCTGCAACTGGCCGCCGGAGAGGCGGTCGCAGCGGTCGAACAGGCGGTCTTCCAGGGCCAGCCGCGACAGCACCTCGTGTGCGCCGGCAATGTCCGATGGGTAGAAAAGCGAGCCCAGCGCGCGTGCCGCCGACCACTCGCCCAGCCGGCCCGCCAGCACGGCCGTGACCACGCGCAGGCGCGGCGCGATCGGCGGCGCCTGGTGCACCGTGCCGATGCGCGCGCGCAGTTTCTTCAGCGCGCCGGCCGGCAGTTGCCATGGCTTCGCACCGAGTGCCTGCACCTCGCCTTCGCCGGGCCGCAGCGCGGCGCCGAGCACACGCAACAGCGTGGTCTTGCCGGCGCCCGAGGGACCGATGACGGCAATGCGCTCGCCGTCACGCGCGGACAGCGTCACCCCGGCCAGCGCGCGCTGGCCGTTGGGGTGGACCACGCCGACGGCGTCGAGGGAAAAGCTCACGCGCGCAGGCTCGTCACTTGATCAGGCCCGCCGACTTGCCCGCCGTCTCGATTCCGTCATAGTTCGACGACTTCGTCGGAATGAACTTGCTCGCGCGTTGCAGCGCCATGATTTCCTTGTGCGCCGGGTTGGCCGGGTCGAGCTTCAGGAACGCATCGGTCAGCTTCTTCTGCAGCGCCGGGTCCATGCCGGGGCGCACCGTCCAGTTGTAGTCGTAGTAGGTCGGCGTGGTCGCGAGCACGCGCACCTTGGCGGCATTCGGGTTCTTCGATTCGACCAGCTTGTCCCACACCGAGGCGTTGAGCACGCCCGCTTCGGCACGCGACGCGGCCACGAAGGCCACCGTGGCGTCGTGCGCGCCCGAGAACGCGACCGTCTTGAAGTCTTTCTCGGGGTTGATGCCGGCCTGCAGCAGGAAGTAGCGCGGCATCAGGCTGCCCGAGGTGGAAGAGGGCGCGCCGAAGGCAAAGGTCTTGCCCTTCAGGTCGGCCAGCGTCTTGGCGGTGCTGTCGATGGGCACGATGAACTTGCTGGTGAACACCTCGTCTTCCGCGCGCTGCACGATCGGCACCGCGCCGCCGTTGGTGCGGATGCGCGCCTGCACGAAGGTGAAGCCGCCGAGCCAGGCCATGTCGATCTTGTGGGTGGCCAGGCCTTCGACCACGGCGGCGTAGTCGGTCACGGGCGTGAACTGCACGTCCATGCCGGTTTCCTTCTTCAGGTAGTCGCCCAGCGGCGTGAACTTGCGTTGCAGTTCGGTGGGCGCCTCGTCGGGAATGGCCGAAACACGCAGCACGCCTTGGGCAAAGGCGCCGAAGGCCGTGAGGGAAAGGGTCAGCGCAAGCGCCAGTCGGGACAATTTGTTCATGGGGTGTGCCTGTGGATGTGCCTGTGGGCTGGGGTCAAAAAAAGGGGTGTGTTCAAGTGCGTGGGCGCCAGGCGCCGGTGGCTTCGATAATCGCGGCTTGTTTCATTCGACCGAGCCGCCGCCATGACCGATGCCGCATCTTCCAAGAAGCTTTTGAATCCGCTGGCGCCGCTGCGGCTTACCAGCTTCTCGCACGGGGGCGGCTGCGGCTGCAAGATCGCGCCGGGTGTGCTCTCGCAGATTCTCAAGAACCACGCGGGGGGAATGATCCCGCCCGAACTCATGGTCGGCATCGAGACCGCCGACGACGCGGCAGTCTACAGGCTCAACGACGAGCAGGCGCTCATTGCCACCACCGACTTCTTCATGCCCATCGTGGACGACCCCTACGAGTTCGGGCGCATCGCGGCCACCAACGCCATCAGCGACGTGTACGCCATGGGCGGCCGTCCGATCATGGCGCTGGCGCTGGTCGCCATGCCGATCAACCAGTTGCCCGTGGAAGTGATCGCCGAGATCGTGCGCGGCGGGCAGGACGTGTGCCGCGCCGCCGGCATCCCGATCGCGGGCGGCCACACCATCGATTCGGTCGAGCCCATCTACGGCCTCGTCGCGATGGGCCTGGTGCACCCCGACCGCGTGCGGCGCAACGCCGATGCAAAGGCCGGCGACGTGCTGGTGCTGGGCAAGCCGCTGGGTGTGGGTGTGCTGTCGGCGGCGCTCAAGAAGGAGCAATTGTCCGAGGCCGGTTACCGCCAGCTGATCGCCAACGCAACGAAGCTCAACACGCCCGGCATCGCGCTGTCGGCGCTCGACGGCGTGCATGCGCTGACCGACGTGACGGGTTTCGGGCTGGCCGGTCATACGCTGGAGCTGGCGCGTGGGGCCAAGCTCACGGCTGTCGTCGAATGGTCGAAGGTGCCGTTGCTCGACAACGTGGAAGCGATGGCTGCCGAGGGTTTCGTCACAGGTGCATCCGGCCGCAACTGGGCGGGGTATGGGGCCGATGTGGAACTGGCAGGCGGCCTGCCGGCCACGGCGCAGAACCTGCTGAGCGATCCGCAGACTTCGGGCGGCTTGCTCGTGAGCTGCGCGCCCGAGGCGGTCGATGCGGTGCTGGAGATTTTCCGGAAGGAAGGCTTTGCGCAAGCGGCGGTAGTCGGCCGCGTCGAGGCCGGAAAGCCCGCGCTGCGCGTCCTGCCCTGATCCCCCGTATTTCTCCCTCCCCTCCCGGGGGAGGGCCGGGGTGGGGGCAGGCGGCATTCGATCAGGCGCGGCCGTATTGCAAGCGCCGCTTGCCCCCATCCCAGCCTTCCCCCGGAAGGGGAAGGAGCAAGACAAAGACAAAAGCAACGGCAAAAGCGGCGGAAGGGGGAAGGAGTCGAACCTTCCCGGCGACGACTGGCGCCACCCACTGGGTTTGAAGCCCAGCCGCCCCACCAGGGACGATCCCCTCCCATGAGCGCTGTTCACGGGCTGGCCCCGAACAGCGACGTATCGGGCCGCAGCAGGTGCGTGTCTTTCACGCGCCGCGTGTAGCCCACACGATCGAAAAATTCCAGCAACTGGATCGCGCGCTTGCGCCCCAACCCGGTCGCATCCCGAAAGCTCGCGGCCTGCAAGCCTTCCGGCCCGGCGATGCAATCGCGCACAAGGCCGGCCAACTGCTCGATGGTCGCCAGCGGATAGTACAAGTCCTTCACCACCTGGAAGGCCTGGCCTTGCCGTGCGAGGCTCGCCAGGGTCTGCCGCACCATCGGCTCGCTGGCCGCGCAGTCCTTTGCCAGGTCGCGCACCCACGGCGGATCGAAGCCGCCGTCGGCCAGCCTGGGCAGCAGCTTTTGCGCGAGCTTCTGCTCGGCTTCGTTCAGGCGCGCCGCATGGTCCGGCAGGTGCAGCCACGTGCCGCTGCGCACCAGCGCGCCGCGCGCGGCCAGCGCATCGAGTGCATGGCGCCACAACGCATCGTCGGTGCGCGGGCCGGCCAGCCGCTTCAGGCGGCGTGCATCGGGGCCGACCTCGTCGGGCGCCGCGCGATGGAAGTCGGCCAGCCGCTCGGCGATCTGCGTTTCCAATGCGTCGAGATGCTGCCGCGCGATGGCGGTGTGCGCGATGCGCACCGCATCGCCGGGCAGCGCCAGCGCGGCTTCGTTCGCCAGCGACTGCGCACAGGCCAGCCGCGCCGTGTCGATGCCGAGCGGTGCGTTGTGCAGCAGCGCCGCCACGCGCGCGGTGCGGTCGTCGATGGCCCAGGCCGACAGCGTGCGCAGCCGCTCGGGCGTGCGCCGGTAGCGCACGGGTGCGAAGGGGTCGAGCACGCGCACGCCCGCCACGGTGCGGGTGGCAGAGGCGTCGCGCAGCACGCCGCGGTCGCCATGCCATGCGCCGACCCCGTCGCGCAGCACCAGTTGGGCCAGCGCGGTTTCGCCGGGCGCGAGCGCATCGCGGTCGAGCAGGGCCACCGACGCCATCACGTCGCTGGCGCCCAGGTGCGCGTGCACCGTCGCGCCCGAGCGCAGGGGCCTGGCTTCGTCGGGCCACAGCGTGAGCAGCACGTCGATGCGCGCCGTCGCCAGCGCGATGGCCGGGGTGCACGCCCAGTCGCCGCGATGCACTTCGTCCTTGGTCACGCCGGCCAGCGCCAGCGCGCAGCGTTGACCCGCATGCGCGGACTCGGCCTGCTGGTTCTGCGCATGAATGCCGCGCACCCGCACCGTGCGCTCGCCGGGCACGAGCCGCAGTTCGTCGCCGATGCGCACCGTGCCGCTGAAGACGGTGCCGGTCACGACGGTGCCGACACCCGCCAGCGTGAAGGCGCGGTCCACCGCGAGACGGAAGGCCAGGTCGTCTTCGCGCGCGTGCGCCTCGCGTGCCACGTCGAGCAGCCGCGTGCGCAGCGCGTCGATGCCCTCGCCCGTGGTGGCGGACACCGCGAGCACCGGCGCATGGGCCAGCGGGGTGGGCGCAAGCAGGGCGTCGATTTCCGCGCGCACTTCGTCGAGCCGCGTCGCGCGCGTGGCCGCGTCGATGCGGTCGATCTTGGTGATGGCTACCGTGGCCGCACGCACCCCCAGCAGCGCGACCACAGCCAGGTGCTCGCGCGTCTGCGGCATCACACCGTCGTCCGCCGCCACCACCAGCAAGGCGTGGTCGATGCCGGTGGCGCCGGCCAGCATGGTGTGCAGCAGGCGCTCGTGCCCCGGCACGTCGACAAAGCCGAGCGACACGCCATCGGGCGCGTGCAGGTAGGCATAGCCGAGCTCGATGGAAATGCCGCGCCGCTTTTCTTCGGGCAGACGGTCGGTGTCGACGCCGGTGAGCGCGCGAACCAGCGAGGTCTTGCCGTGGTCGATGTGGCCTGCGGTGCCGATGATCATGGCGCGTGGTCTTGCTCCTTCCCCCTTTGGGGGAAGGATGGGATGGGGGCAGGCCGTCTATGAGGCGTCGCGCTGGATCGAACGCCGTCGTGCCCCCACCCCGGCCCTCCCCCGGAAGGGGAGGGAGGAATGCGGGCTACCGTCACGACAGATGCTCCTTCAGCAAGGGCAACTGTGCAACGAAAGGCGCGCTGTCTTCCAGGCAGCGCAGGTCGAGCAGCAGGCGGTCTTCCGCGATGCGTCCGATCACCGGCAACGGCAGGTTGCGCAATGCGGTGGCGAGTGCATCGAGCGCGGTGCCGAGGCCTTTCTTCGAGGTGCCCGCCGGCGAGAGCGCAAGGCCGGCGGAAGGCAGGCGTTCGACCGGCAGCGAGCCCGAGCCGATCTGCCCGAGCAGCGGCACCACCTCGACGGTGAAGCGCGGCGATACGGCGGCCTGCACGGCGGGTTGCAATGCCTCGGCCATCTCGCGGATTGCATCGGCGGGCCTCGTGAGCAGGCGCAGCGTCGGCAGGTCCTGGGCGAGCCTTTCGGGCCGCAGGTACAGCGACAGCGTGGCTTCGAGCGCGGCCAGCGGCAGCTTGCTCATGCGCAGCGCGCGCTTCATCGGGAACTTGCGGATGCGGCCCACGGCCTCCTTGCTGCCGACGATGAGGCCGGCCTGCGGGCCACCCAGCAGCTTGTCGCCCGAGAAGGTGACCACGTCGCAGCCGGCCGCGAGCATCTCCTGCGGCAGCGGTTCGCGCGGCAGGCCGTAGTGCGCAAGGTCGACCAGCGAGCCGCTGCCCAGGTCGGTGGCCAGCGGAACGCCGCGCGCATGCGCGATGCCGGCGAGCGTGGCCTCGTCGACCGCGGCGGTGAAGCCCTGCACCGCGTAGTTGCTGGTGTGCACCTTCATCACGAGCGCGGTCTGTGCGTTGATGGCGCGCTCGTAGTCCTGCGGATGCGTGCGGTTGGTGGTGCCGACCTCGACCATGCGCGCGCCGGCGCTGGCCATCACGTCGGGCATGCGAAAGGCGCCGCCGATCTCGACCAGCTCGCCGCGCGAGACGATGACTTCGCGCTCGCGCGCCAGGGCAGCGATGGTCAACAGCACGGCGGCCGCGTTGTTGTTGACCACCGTCGCGGCTTCGGCACCGGTGATGGTGCACAGCAGGTCTTCGACCAGCGAATCGCGGTCGCCGCGGCTGCCGGTGGCCAGGTCGTATTCGAGGTTGTTGGGCGAGGTCATTACCGCCAGCAGCCGCTGCAGTGCCGCATCGGCCAGCAGCGCGCGGCCGAGGTTGGTGTGGATGACGGTGCCGGTGAGGTTGAGCACGGCGCGCATGCGCGGTGCAAGGCGGAGTTGTATGCGGATGGCGAGTGCTTCGGCCAGCGCCTCTGGCTGGACTTCGGCGGCAGGCAGCTCGCCGGCAACGGCGCGGGCGCGAAGCCCTTCGAGCAATGCCCGCGCCTCGCTCACGACAAGGGTGTGGCCGTGCTCGGCCAGCAGGGCGCGCGGCGTATCGGCGCGCAGCAGTTGATCGACAGAAGGCAGATCCTGGGGCCTTGCCGTCGAGCCGTGGACCACGGACTCTTTCGGCGTCGCCATCAGCCGCCTCCGCCGTCGTCTGGAATCTCTTCTGGATCGCCGAAGAGCAGCATCAGGTTGTGGCCGCTGCGCTGGTGGCCGGCTTCGGACACCAGCAGGTCGAGCGTGACGCTGGCCAGGTCATCGGCCACGGGCTCGACCTCGGGGTCTTTCTCCATCGCGATCTGCTTGAGGTAGTGGCCGCAGCTGTCGCAGCACTCGGCCTTGACTGCGCCTTCGCGCGCGCCGGTCGCGGGCAGATCGATGCCGGGCTGCGGCGTGAGCGATTCGAAGTGAATGCCCTTGGTGCTTTCGCAGTGCGTGCACTTGATGCGCACGTAGTGCCACTCGGTGCTGCACAGCGAGCAGTGCAGGTAACGAAAGCCCGCTTCGTCGGCGCCGATGCGCGTGATGCTCGCGGTGGGTGCGCTGCCGCAGCAGGGGCACTCGTTGCCGGGGTCGGTGCGGCCGTAGATGTTCTCGCCGTGGCGTTCGGCCACTTGCAGCACCAGTTGCGTCCAGTAGGCCTGCAGGCCGGCTGCGATCAGCGGGGCCGCAGCCAGGTCAAGCCCAAACATGATGCGGCGCGAGAGCAGGTCGGCCTGCTGGTCGATCCAGGCGTCGTCGGCTGCGAGTACGCGGTCGAGCGTGTCGCGCGCGGCGCCTTCAGGCAGGTGCACACGGAACAGGCCGAGCAGCCGCTGCAGCTCCGTGCGCCACACTGCATCACGCGTCCAGCCGAAAGCGGGCATCGGCGGCTTGAGCACCTTCGCTGCGGCTTCGAGCGCTTCGGATTCGGGCAGCGCGACGACGGGGTAGTCCTGCAGCACCTGGTGCTGCGCCTGCGCGAGGTCGGCGATGAAGATCAGGTACTCGCGCATCGGGTGCGAGGCCGCGAGCTGGCGCAGCCGCAGCTGCCGGTCGGAGAACACCGCCGCACGCACCGGCAGGCGCAGGAACGGCATCTGCCGCCCGGCCTGCATGGCGATCTGCTCGGGATCGAGAACGCGCGTGGTCCGGATCGGTGGCGGAGTACCGGTGGAACTGCTCATTCAGGCGACTCTACAGCGGTTCGGTCGGTTTGTGATGCGTGGGAAGCCCGGGTGGGGCTGACGTGGACGCCAGCTCACGAGCGGATTCCGGGCTTCGGAGCCGTCGATGGGTTTGCCAAGCACCTCACATGGGGCCGCCTGCTTGCCTCTGAAAACTTGTACCGTCTGTCCATGCAGTTGAACAGTCGCATTGATGAGCTGCTTTCGCATAACTGGCAGCGCAGAGGCAGCTTGGAAGCCCTATGGTGTTTGGAGCTTCTGCTTTGCAGCGAAAGCAGGCAGTCAGAGATTGCCGTAGATCTGACTGCTCAACGCCCTTTGTGAAAGCAGCGGTCTCTCGGAAAGCAGACGCTCCGCATGCACGACGGCTTCGTACCTTGAAACCGCCTTCGTACTCAAATGGGTCGGCGATCGCGACTGGTCTTCAGCCACGGCTCCAACGGTTGTATCGCAGAGAGAGGCAAAAGGATCATTGGGTTGGCTGCTCATGACTCGAAAAGGAACCAGGCTTGGCGGTCTGGGTACAGAAGTGATGCCGCCAAAGCCAGAGAGGCAACAAGGGAACTTTGCGGCATGGTCCTCGCCGGGGGCCAGCTAGCGACAAAATCTGACGTTCTGAAAACGTCAAAGCCAATCGTCCAGACTAAGTTCTCACCGCCCTCCATCATTGACGAGCCATAGTCCATATAGCTCGCAGGACGGTAGGCACTGAAAGCAACTCCGTCGATCTTCCACAAGCTTTCGTCAAAGATGGCCTCAAGCTCAAATAAGCCTGCAGCCTTGAGCAACACCGTGAGCAATTCGATAGGACGCGCGACTGCGTCCCCAAAGTCGGAGAAGTCGTTACTGCGCCGCGCGAGCAGGTATTCCAGGGCTCTGTCGCGCGGCAAATCGTCTCGCGCGATTCTGGCTTCGCATTGAATCAAGGAGTTGAACAGCAAACCTGCTAACAGTTCGCCTTCTTCACGCAGTCCTAGTTTGGCGCATGTTGACAGCGCGATGCACAGGCCTGAGGCTTGTACCTCATTAAGTGCAATCAATGAGCCTGCGTAGTATTTCAAGATAAGGCCAGCTACTCTCGTAAAGAGTGCTTCCGCTCGGTTGCGCTGCTCTTCGTCGCTACAGAAAAAAGGCGATGCGGCCGCCCACCCAAGCACCCTGGTGAGGCGAAGTGGGAGCTCATGAAACTCACTGAGGACCGCCCCTCGGTCGGACAAAAGTGCGTACTTGTCTGCTTCCAGATGCTCTAGCAATGCCGATGTGGCATCCAGTAGCGCCGTGCACGTTCGGTCGAGTAGGCGCTGTGCAGCTTCGGCGACGCAATGATGGTTTGCTGAGGAAAGCAAGGCCACCGCCAAGGTCGCCAAGATTTCAACATTTCTGAAGGGGTCGCGGGCTTGAAGTGCTCTCTGACTAAAAGTTAGTGCCAAGCGTTCGGCCACTGTGGCAAGTACCTCTGGCTCTGTCGACGAAGGTGCGAGCACTTCGCGCACAACCGCGGAGAATTTCCCTGGATCCCAGACACTTCCCGCAGCCGAGTAGGCTGCCCAGAGCGCATCGTAATTCTGTCGAATGACGTTGTTACTTCCTGATGGCCACGCTTGCAAAGCCTGTCGCAGTTGCATCGCAGGGTCAGTACCATATCGCGGGTTCCTACAGAAACCCGATGGACCGAAAAGATTTAAGCCCCAGACGACCGGACTCTGACCACTTTCCCGAAGGCGCTGCGATATCCGCATTCCAATCTCGACCAAGTCCAACGTTCCCTTGTGATCTTGTACGAAATCTTGGCCTTCGATGCATTCCAGCAATGCTAGAGTTCCGACGCCGCCGGCAGGACTTTCGCCTGCCCCTTCGTTCTGAGCAGCTGTCGCCAAAAGCGTGAGTCCTGGTGAGCCGACATTTCCTAGCAGCCCAGGCTTTAGCAGCGCTCCTAAGTCCTCAATGAGCCCACCGCTTTCACAAGCGTCAATAATGATATTGCTTTGAAGCGGCGCAGCTTCGTTGATGCTGCGGAACATATCGGCTAACGAAAGCGCCGACATCGACAGCCCTTTCGCATTCGAGTCCCGAAGCCACATGTAAAAGGCGCCAGCTGACACGCTTCCGTGCCCAGCGAAAAAGAATGTGAACGTCTCTGGTTGTGGCTCGTTGAACAGGGCTTCTCGAAGTGCCTCACGGACATCGCTATAGGCCGGAGAGAGCAGAAGACGAGAGCGAAAAGAATCGTATCCGCCGACGTCTGGCTGAATCAGCAAGTCATAGACGCGCCGAGCGTCCCTCTCAGCTCCTTGTAGTAAGTTGGCGTGATCATAGGAGTCGCACCCGATGGCGAACAGCACTCTCACTTGACTTCTCCGTAGCAGACGAAGCGCGCCTTGCGTTCTACTTCGCGCTCTAAGGCTTCCGCTGTCTTGCCGGCTTTGATCGCTTCAACTCGCTGATGAGCCTCGGGCGACGCCTCGGCGGCTGACTTTTGCAGTGCTTTGAAAGCTTCTGGCCCTAGATGGACTGTTGGCAGGGTCACATTGCCAAACTTGTCTGATGAAAACTGTATTTTCTCCAGCATCTTGACAAATGCTTCGTAGGGGGAGCCTGCCGCCTTCGCATCCACAGTATTTCCGACCGCTTCCGCCGCAGCTGAAACAGTGGAATACACCATCGATGCGAACTGCCGTTCCAAGCCTTCCACAAGCTCGCTGAAGACTTGGTCGATGACAGTGAGATCGTGATTGACGATCTTGTCAAACGACACTTCCGTCTGGGCAGAATGCGCGTTCATTTCCCCTGGCAGTAAATTGGGAGCAGCTGGATGGGCCCACTGCCCCCCATGCTTAAATCGATGCGTGTTCTCAGGACGCAAGTACTTCGAAGATGCGTCCTTTTGCATTTGCGCCAGCAGCTTTACGAACGATCGATGAAACTCCTCCACGCCGAGTTCGTCCGAGAAGTAATTGGCACGAATCTTTTTGGCCGCTGTTTTCATGCATTTTTCTCTATGGAACACGCCGCAGGTGTCCTCTATTCAGCAAAGCGCTTAGTGCCTCAAGTTACTGATCTTACCTACGACCGCGGTTCGCGGCTTTCCCTTTTATTCTTCGACCGTCCGCTTCACACCCAATCGCGTCAACGTCCAGCCGCTTTCGGGAGTAGACGTCCGCACCGTGAACGCCAACGGCGGCAATCAGTCTGAAACGGAAGTTCAGCGCTCGATTTCGAACGACCGGTAATGGCCGCCAATCGCAGTCCAGTCCGCGGGCTAGCTAGAGAGCCAACACTCGGCCAAGGCGGGTATGGCCGCTCGCTTACACATCGTGCATGCGCTGAAAACGCAACATATTTCGCTCTCACTCTCCGCGCGTCATTTTGCGATGCCAGAGTGGGTGGTTCAGTTTGGCCCAGCCTTCGGTGACGGTGCCGCGCGTCATGGCGCGCAGCGTGCCCTTGACCCAGATCGCGGCGTAGATGTGCGTGATGACCGAAAGAATCAGCACCACGGCCGAGACCGAATGCACGACCACCGCGATGCGCCGCAAAAGAATCGGGAAGAAGCCGACGAACCACGGGCTCCAGAACATGAAGCCGGTCACCAGCAACAGCAGCAGGCTGATGCCGAAGGCCCAGAACACCAGCTTCTGCCCGGCGTTGTATTTGCCTACCGGCGGCATGCTCGACTTGTCGCCCTTGAGCATCTTCGGCGCGCTCTTTATCCACTCGCGGTCGCCGCGGTCGAGGATGTTCTCGCGCCACATCGTGAAGAACAAAAACACGAAGCCCAGCACCATCAGCACGCCCATGAAGGGATGCAGGATGCGCGTCCACGGCCCGCCGCCGAACAGCGTGCTCAAAAAGAACAGGCTGGGGTGGAAGAAGGCCAGCCCCGAGAGCGCCGCCGCGAAGAACATGATCGCCACGAACCAGTGGTTCATGCGCGTGGCATCGCGGTAGCGGCGAAGGTAGTAGCGTGTCATCGCAGTCTCCTCAGGCGCGGGGTTGTTCGCGCACGGGTTCGGCGGGCCTGGATGCCGTCGGCGGCGCCTCGATGACCACCACGTCGTCCGGCTTGCCGTCGAGGTCGGCATCGGGGTGGTCGTCCTTGGCCTCGATCGGCCCGACCTTCATGTAGTGGAAGAAGCTGCCGACCACCGCGCCGATCATCGCGACCATGGCAAGCGGCTTGGCCACGCCCTTCCACAGCGACACCAGCGGGCTGATGTGCGGGTCTTTCGGCAGGTTGGAGTACAGCCCCGGGCGGTCGGCATGCTGCAGCACGTACATGACGTGCGTGCCACCCACGCCGGCCGGGTCGTACACGCCGGCATTCGCAAAGCCCCGGTCCTTCAGGTCGACGATGCGCTCCGACGCGTACTCGTGCATGTCTTCCTTGGTGCCGAAGTGCAGCGCGCCGGTGGGGCAGGCCTTCACGCAGGCCGGCTCCAGGCCTACGCCCACGCGGTCGGAGCACAGCGAGCACTTGTAGGCCTTGTTGTCGGCCTTGCTGATGCGCGGCACGTCGAACGGGCAGCCGGTGACGCAGTTGCCGCAGCCCACGCAGTGCTCGCTGATGAAGTCGACGATGCCGTTGCTGTACTTGACGATGGCGCCCGGCGCGGGGCAGGCCTTCAGGCAGCCGGGGTCGTCGCAGTGCATGCAGCCGTCCTTGCGGATCAGCCATTCGAGCTTGCCGGCCTCGGGCTCGACCTCGGCGAAGCGCATCACCGTCCAGGAGGCGGGCGTCAGGTCGTTCGGGTTGTCGTAGGTGCCGTGCGTGGTGCCGACGTCGTCGCGCAGGTCGTTCCACTGCATGCACGCCACCTGGCAGGCCTTGCAGCCGATGCAGGTCGTGACGTCGATCAGCTTGGCCACCTCCTGAACCTGCGGGCGGTGGCGGATGTCGGGCGACGGCGTGGTCGTGGCCGAGCGGGCGGCGATGTCGAGGGTCTGGAGGGAGGACATCAGCGGCTCCGGTTGGCGACTTGTCCCCTCTCCCCTTGCGGGGAGAGGGTTAGGGTGAGGGAGGCTGCCTCGCAGGCGTCATCGGCCATTCCATCGCCGTCGGCCCTCACCCCAACCCTCTCCCGCAAGCGGGAGAGGGGGCAGGTCCGGGCGGTGCCATGGAGAAAGGGGTTGCGCTTCATCTCATGCCTTCTCGATGTTCACCGTGAACGACTTGTACTCCGGCGTCTGCGTGTTCGCATCCCCCACGAACGGCGTCAGCGTGTTCACCAGGTACCCCGGCTTTGCAATGCCGACAAAGCCCCAGTGATTCGGCAGCCCCACCGTGTGCACCGTGCGCCCATCCACCTGCAGCCCGACGATGCGCTTGGTGACCAGCGCCACGGCCTTGATGAAGCCGCGCTTGCTCCACACCTTCACGGTGTCGCCGTTGGCAATGCCTTTCTCCTTCGCAAGCTCTTCGCCGATCTCGACGAACTGCTGCGGCTGGATGATGGCCGAGGTGCGCACGTTCTTCGTCCAGTAGTGGAAGTGCTCGGTGAGCCGGTAGCTGGTCGCCACGTACGGAAAGTCCTTCGGCACGCCCAGGCGTTCCAGGTCGCCCTTGAAGATGCGTGCCGCGGGGTTGGCGCGCGCCTTCTCGTTGTTCGGGTGCATCAGGTTGTTGACCAGCGGCGACTCGAAGGGCTCGTAGTGCTCCGGCAGCGGGCCTTCGGCCATGCCGGTGGGCGCGAAGAGCCGTGCCACGCCTTCGGCCGTCATGATGAACGGCCGCACCGCGTCGGCTTCCATCGGGTTCGCATCGGGCCGGATGTCGGGCACGTCGGCGCCGGCCCAGGCCTTGCCGTTCCACGCAATGAGGCTGCGCCGGGCGATCCATGCCTTGCCCGTGGCGGGGTCGGTCGAGGCGCCGTTGTACAGAATGCGCCGGTTGGCCGGCCAGGCCCACGCCCAGTTCTGCACCATGCCGATGCCGAACGGGTCGGCGTTGTCGCGCCGGCCCATCTGGTTGCCGGCCTGCGTCCACGCGCCGCTGTAGATCCAGCAGCCCGAAGCCGTCGAGCCGTCGTCGCGCAGCAGGCCGAAGCCCGAGAGCTGTTCGCCGGCCTTGGCCAGCGGCGGCTTGGTCGGGTCCTTCGGGTCGAGCAGGTCGGTCAGGGCGCGCCCGTTGTATTCCATCGCCAGCTCTTGCGCCGAGGGCGAATGCGGAATCTTGTAGGGCCACGTCAGCTTGACGATCGGGTCGGGGAAGGCGCCGCCGTCTTTGATGTAGGCCTGGCGGATGCGGTTGAAGATGCCCGCCACGATCTCGATGTCGCCCTTGGCCTCGCCCGGCGGCTCCGCGCCCTTCCAGTGCCACTGCAGCCAGCGGCTGGAGTTGGTGAGCGAGCCGTCTTCTTCCGCGAAGCAGGTGGAAGGCAGGCGGAACACCGTGGTCTGGATGTCGGTGGTCTTGACGTCGTTGAACTCGCCGAAGTTGCGCCAGAACTCGCTGGTCTCGGTGATCAGCGGATCGATGGTGACGAGGAACTTGAGCTTGGACAGCCCGTCGATGATCTTCTTCTTGTCCGGGAACGAGCCCACCGGGTTGAAGCCCTGGCAGATGTAGCCGTTGAGCTTGCCCTGGTTCATGAGCTCGAAGGCCTGCAGGATGTCGTAGAGCTTGTCGATCTTCGGCAGGTAGTGGAAGGCCCACTCGTTGTCGGCCGTGGCCGCGTCGCCCCACCACGACTTCTGCATGCTGACGAAGAACTTGGGGTAGTTCTGCCAGTAGCTCATCTGGTTGGGACGCAGCGCCTTCAGCGCGCGGGTCTTGTAGTAGTCGGGCAGGTTCTGCTCGCTGTCCCGCGCGAGCGACATGTAGCCGGGCAGCGAGTTGGACAGCAGCCCCAGGTCGGTCAGGCCCTGGATGTTGCTGTGGCCGCGCAGCGCGTTCATGCCCCCACCGGGTACGCCGATGTTGCCCAGCAGCAACTGCATGATGGCGCCGGTGCGGATCATCTGCGAGCCCTGGCTGTGCTGCGTCCAGCCCAGCGCGTACATCACCGTCATCGTGCGGCCGGGGACGCTGGTGCTCGCGATGTACTCGCAAACCTTCAGGAACTTGTCCTGCGGCGTGCCCGTGATGCGGCTCACCAGCTCGGGCGTGTAGCGCGCGTAGTGCCGCTTCATGACCTGCAGCACGCACTGCGGGTCCTGCATGGTCATGTCGACCTTGGCCATGCCGGCCTCGTCGAGCGCGTAGCCCCACGACTTGGGGTCGTAGTTGCGCTTCTCGGCGTTGTAGCCGCTGAACAGGCCGTCCTCGAACTTGTAGTCGGGCCCGACGATGAACGGCGCGTTGGTGTAGTTGCGCACGTACTCGGTCTGGATCTTGTCGTTGCTCAGCAGGTAGTTGAGCACCCCGGCCAGGAAGGCGATGTCCGAGCCCGCGCGTATCGGTGCGTAGTAGTCGGCCACGGCCGCCGAGCGCGTGAAGCGCGGGTCGACCACCACAAGGCGCGCCTTGTTCTGCTTCTTGGCTTCAATGACCCATTTGAAGCCGCACGGGTGCGCCTCCGCGGCATTGCCGCCCATGATCAGCACGACGTCCGCGTTCTGGATGTCCTGCCAATGGTTGGTCATTGCACCGCGTCCGAACGTCGGGGCCAGACTGGCCACCGTAGGTCCGTGTCAAACGCGTGCCTGGTTGTCGAACACCAGCATTCCGGTCGAGCGGAATGCCTTGTGCGTGATGTATCCGGTTTCGTTGGACGAGGCCGAGGCGCAGAGCATGCCCGAGCTGGTCCAGCGGTTGACGGTCTTGCCGTCGGCGTTGGTGGTCTGGAAGTTGGCGTCGCGGTCGGCCTTGAGCAGCTTGGCGATGCGGTCGAGCGCCTCGTTCCAGCCGATGCGCTTCCACTCGGTGCTGCCCGCCTCGCGCACCTCGGGGTACTTCAGGCGGTTGGGGCTGTGCACGAAGTCGAGCAGGCCGGCGCCCTTGGGGCACAGCGTGCCGCGGTTCACGGGGTGGTCGGCATCGCCCTCGATGTGGAGGATGTCGGACACCACGTTCTTGGCCTTGTCGCCCAGGCTGTACATGATGATCCCGCAGCCCACCGAGCAGTACGGGCAGGTGTTGCGGGTCTCGGTGGTGCGCGCGAGCTTGAAGTTGCGGGCCTCGGCCAGCGCGGCGGTCGGCGAGAAGCCGAGCGCCACGATGCTGGAGCCGACCAGCCCGGCGCTGCTGACGCGGAAGAATTGCCGGCGGCTTATGTCCATGACATCACCTCCTGCACAGCTGAGTTGGGTTGTTTCATCGTGGTCTTCTTCTGTTTTGCGTGGGAACGTGGAGAAGGAAAACTTGAACCGGGCCGGTCGCTCTGCGTGCGCTCTTTTTTGCTTTTTTCTTATTTGGGCGCCGTGCCGTCACCACCGCTCGGCGCGGGTGCGCCACCGGACGAGGCGCCGCCCTGGCCGCTCATGCCGCCGATGGCCGCGCCGCCTTCGGAGGGGCCTTTGTGGGCAGAGGAAGATTCGACCGGGTCGCCGGAAGCGGCGGGCTTGATGCCGCTTGGGCTGGCGCCGGAGGGGGTCGTGCCCGCGGCCGGTGCGCTGGTGGTGCCCGAGGTGGTCGGCTTGGGATCGCAGGCGCTCAGGAGCACACCCAGGGCAAGGCAGAGGCCCATGGTTTGCAGGCGCTGGCATCGTGGCATCGAGACTCCTTGGGGGAAGGACGGTCTGACAACGGGCTGTTTTTCTTGCGCCGTCTTGCTGCGCTGGCCGGGCATGCCCGGTTTGCAACAATCGGGAGACGTTTGTCGCATCATGCGACAGCAGGCGGCTGCGATCAAGGGCCGCGAGGGCGCAATAACCCTTGAAACCGGCCGTGCCCTTAGGCGTCGGCTATCGTTCGCGCCATGAATGCCTCCCTCCGCCTGGGTTGGCGCACGCTCTGGCGCGATCTGCGCGCCGGCGAGTTGCGCCTGTTGATCGTTGCCGTGTTGCTGGCCGTGGCCGCGCTCACGGCCGTCGGCTTCTTTGCCGACCGGCTGCAGGGTGGCCTGCAGCGCGATGCGCGGCAACTGCTGGGCGGCGACGCCGTCATCGTCAGCGACAACCCGACGCCCGAAGCCTTCGTGGCGCAAGCGAAGTCAATGGGCCTGGAGGGCACCGGCACCTACGGCTTTCCGACCATGGCGCGTGCCGAGGACGCCAAGGGCGGCGCCAGCAAGCTGGTGGCGTTGAAGGCCGTGACCGCCGGCTACCCGCTGCGCGGCAGCCTGCAGACCTCCGCCACCCTCGACGGGCCGGGCGTCGTCACGCGCGACATTCCGCCACCGGGCGAGGTGTGGGTCGATGCCTCGCTGCTCGACTCGCTCGGGCTCACCGTGGGCGACGCGCTGCTTCTGGGCGACACCAGCCTGCGCGTCGGCCGCGTGATCACGCTCGAGCCCGACCGGGGCGCGGGCTTCATGAGCTTCTCGCCGCGCGTGATGCTCAACCAGGCCGACGTGGCCCGGACGGCGCTGGTGCAGCCGGCCAGCCGCGTGGGCTATCGCTTTGCGGTGGCGGGGGCCGATGCCGCCGTGAAGCGCTTCACCGACTGGTCCGAGGCCACCATCAAGAAGGGCGAACTGCGCGGTGTGCGGCTCGATTCGTTCGAAGGCGGCCGGCCCGAGATGCGCCAGACGCTGGACCGCGCCGAGAAATTCCTGAGCCTGGTCGCGCTGCTGGCGGCGCTGCTGTCGGCCGTGGCCGTGGCGCTGGCCGCGCGCGGCTTTGCCGCCAGCCACCTCGACGACTGCGCGATGCTGCGCGTGCTCGGCCAGAGCCAGCGCACCATCGCGATGGCCTACGCCTTCGAGTTCGCGGTGATCGGCCTCGTGGCCAGCGCATTGGGCGTGGCCATCGGCTTCGCCGTGCACTACGTCTTCGTGCTGCTGCTGGCCGGGCTGGTCGAAACCGCGCTGCCGGCCGCCACGCTGTGGCCCGTGGCCTTCGGGCTGGGCATGGGGCTCACGCTGCTGTTCGCCTTCGGCCTGCCGCCGGTGCTGCAGCTGGCGCGCGTGCCGCCGCTGCGCGTGATCCGGCGCGACGTGGGCGGGCTCAAGCCCGCGTCGCTAGCCGTGCTCGGCATCGGCGTGGCGGGCTTCGCGGCCCTGCTCATGGCGGCCAGCAGCGACATCAAGCTGGGCCTGATCGCGGTCGGCGGCTTCGCGGGCGCCGTGGCGGTGTTCGCCTTGCTGAGCTGGCTGGCGGTGAAGGTGCTGCGCCGCAGCGTCAATGAAACGACCGCGCCGCGCTGGCTGGTGCTGGCCACGCGGCAGATTTCCGCGCGGCCCGCCTATGCCGTGGTGCAGGTCAGCGCGCTCGCGGTCGGCCTGCTCGCATTGGTGCTGCTGGTGCTGCTGCGCACCGACCTCGTCGCCAGCTGGCGCAAGGCCACGCCGCCCGATGCGCCCAACCGCTTCGTCATCAACGTCATGCCCGACCAGAGCGATGCGTTCCAGAAGTCGCTGCGCGATGCCGGCGTGGGCAAGTTCGACTGGTATCCGATGATCCGCGGCCGGCTGGTCGCCATCAACGACAAGCCCGTCACGCCCGACGACTACGCCGAAGACCGCGCCAAGCGGCTGGTCGACCGCGAGTTCAACCTGAGCAACGCCACCCAGGCGCCCGAGCACAACAGCATCACCTCCGGCGCATGGAAGTCCGGCGCGGCGGGCGAGGTGAGCGTGGAAGAAGGGCTGGCCGAAACGCTGGGCCTGAAGCTCGGCGACACCCTGCGCTTCGACATTGGCGGCATGCAGAACGACGCGCGCATCACCTCGCTGCGCAAGGTCGACTGGGGCTCGCTGCATGCCAACTTCTTCGTCATGTACACGGTGGCGTCGCTGCCCGACGTGCCCGTCACCTACATGGGCGCCTTCCGCGCGCCCGAGACCAAGGGCTTCGACAACGCGCTGGTGCGCAGCTACCCGAACGTGACCAACGTCGACATGAGCGCGACCATCAACCAGGTGCAGCGCGTGCTCGACCAGGTGATTCGCGCGGTCGAGTTCCTGTTCGGCTTCACGCTGGCGGCGGGGCTGGTGGTGCTGTTCGCCGCGGTCACGGCCACGCGCGAAGAGCGGGCGCGCGAGTTCGCGGTCATGCGCGCCGTGGGGGCGCGCGCCAGCCTGCTGCGCCAGGTGCAGCGCGCCGAGCTGGTCGGCGTGGGGCTGCTCGCCGGTTTCCTGGCGAGCATCGTGGCCTCGGTGATCGGCTGGGCGTTGGCGCGCTATGTGTTCGAGTTCACGTGGACCGCCTCGCCGATCGTGCCGGTGGCGGGCGCGCTTGCCGGCGCGGTGCTGGCGCTGGGCGCGGGCTGGTGGGGCTTGCGCGACGTGCTGCGCCGGCCGGTGGTCGATACGTTGCGCCGCGCAGCCGAGTAATTATTTTTTTCTTCCGGCGCGGGCGGGATCGAGCGAGAAAAGGCCGGGGAATGCAATACATTCCCCGACCCTGCATTCATTCGAAGAGAACCCCCCTACATGCGCTTGGCGTCATTCCAGATCACCAACTTTCGCTCGATCAACGACAGCGGCTCCATCGATTCCTCGCAGATCACGGCGATCCTCGGTCGAAATGACAGCGGCAAATCGAACCTGCTGCGTGCGCTTCACAGCCTGAACCCGACGGAAGGGCTGGCCCCTCTCAGCCCCATCAAGGACTTCCCCAGGCACCGGCGCCTGGAAGAGTGCACGGGCGACACGCCCGTCGTGCACACGCGCTGGGCCCTCGACGAAAGCGAACGCGCCGCGCTGGCCGCCATTTTTCCGCGCGCGACCGGCGTTCGCCACGTCACCGCGAGCCGGGGCTACGACACCGTTCGCACGGCCGGGTTCGAAGGACTGGCCGACCTGTCGATCGACGTGAGCGACATCAAGGGCAAGGTCCGCAAGATCGTGCCCGCCGTCAAGGCCGCCGCCGAAAAGGTTGCCGAAGAAGCAAAGGCATTGCTGGAGCAGGAGGCCGATGCCTTCGACGCCGCCATGATCGCCAGCCCCGACTTCATCAAGTGGTCGGCCGGTGCCGTCAAGGCCACGCAGGCCCTGCGCAAGGCGCTGGCCGTCGCGGGGGCCGAGCTCAGCGACAAGCAGGAGCAGATGCTGGTCGAACTCGAAGAGCTCTCGCTGGCCATTGCCAACGACAAGCCGGCGCTCGACCAGGCGCGTGCCTGGGTCATCGAAAAACTGCCGACGTTCATCTACGTCGACGAGTACCCGTCGCTGCCCGGCCGCCAGAACATTGCCGACCACCTCGTGCGCAAGGGCTGGGGCCAGGCGACGCCCGGACAGCAGAGCTTCGAGAAGCTGTGCAAGGCCGCGGGGCTCGACCTGCAGCAACTGCAGGACCTGCTGGAAAAGAACGACCAGGCCACGCGCCACCAGCTCGTCAACCGCGCCGGTTCGGTGGTGACGGCCGAGATCCGTCGGCTCTGGAAAGACCGGCCGCTCAAGGTTCGCTTCAACCTCGACGGGCCTCATCTCGACACCCTGGTGTCGGACCCCAACGACGCGTACGAGGTCGAGGTGAACCTCGACGAGCGCAGCCGCGGGTTCCAGTGGTTCTTCTCGTTCTACGTCGCGTTTTTTGCGGACACCAAGGGCGGCCGCGCCGAAGACGCCATCCTGCTGCTCGACGAGCCGGGGCTGCACCTGCATCCGCACTCGCAGGCCGATCTGCTGGCGCACTTCGAAAAAGACTTCGGCAACCAGATCGTCTACACCACGCACTCGCCCTTCATGGTGCCGACGCACCGGGTCGATGCGGTGCGCACCGCCAGCCTCGACCAGGTCCGGGGCACCACGGTGAGCAACGCAGCGGAGGGCGACGAGCGCACGCTGTTCCCGCTGAAAGCCGCGCTGGCCTTGAGCCGGGGCGTAAGCGAGCCGGCGGTGGTGAAGCCCGAGCCTGTGAAAGCCGTGGCGGTGAAGGCGGAGTTTGGGAAGACGGCGGCTGCGAAGCCTGCAGCTGCTACGGAGGCGACGGCGAAGCCCGCCAAGCCGGTCAAGGCTGTGGAGGTGGCGGCTGTCGTGGAGGCTGCACCGACCGCAGTTGCCGCACCGGTTGCAGCGCCGGTGGCTGTGAAGCAGGAGCCTGCGAAGCCAGCGGTCGTGGAGAACGCGAAGCCTGCCGATGAAGCGGCACCTGTCGTTGCTGCTGTTGTCCCGCCCGCACCGATTGCCGCTCCTGCTCCCGCTGAAGCAGTGGTTTCCGTGATGCCCGAAACGGTGAAGCCAGTGGTCGTGGAGAGCGTCAACCCGGTCGAGACGCCGGCCAACGCCGTGAACGAACACGCGGACGGCGAACTCACTCAGGCTGCGTAAAGACGGACCACCTGATCTGCCTGACTCAGACGGCGCCGACCAGGCGCCGCATGAGCAGGCTTTTCAGGTCTCTTCGTGCATCGCAGACAAGATGGATGTAGGCGGCGTCCACCCGCACTTCATAGATGATGCGATTCATGCCTGCGATGACCTGCCGATACTGGGTTGTGTTCAGGTCTTCGAGTTCTTCGGGAATCCGGCCTGCCTTGGGGTTGGCTTCGATCATCCCAACGCAATCCTTGATCTTGCTGTAGCTGCTCGTCCAGGCGATCGCACCGAAGTTCTTGATGATGTAGCGCCGCAGGTCCTTCAGGTCAGTTTCGGCAGACCGCAGGAACACAACCTTCATTGCGTGTCTTCTTTGTCCAACTCGGCGAATACGTCGGTTGCGGCCCGAAACTGGCCTTGTTCGATTTCTCGGTTGCCGAGCGCAAGGACCTTGAGAAGGGCCAGCGTGGCCTCGTGCTCTTCGTAGGAGCGGACATCCATCACTACGAGTTTGGCTTCGCCGTTCTGGGTAATGACCAGGGGCTCGCGGGATTCGGCGAGGCTCTTCACGATGTCTGCGGCATGGCTCTTCAGATAGCTGATGGGTTTGACTTGCGTGGAGAAATTCATGGAGTTCACCCTGGCGTTGTTTTGAGTCAGACTTATTATGGTCTGAATTCAGTCCTTCGCGTTGTTAGGGTGACGGCGCCGCATCCTCGTCCTTGAACATGTGCTCCGCCGCGAAGTCCACGAAGGCCCGCACCTTCGGCGACAGTTGCCGGCTCGACGACCACAGCGCCGAGAACTGTCCCTTGCGCACCAGGTGCGCGGCCAGCACGCGCTGCAGCTCGCCGCGGTGCAGTGAATCGCGCGCCAGGAAGTCGGGCATGTAGGCCACGCCGAGGCCGGCCACGGCCGCGCCGAGCATGGCTTCCATGTTGTTGCACAACAGGCCGGGCGGCAGTCGCGTGGGCAGGCCGGGCAGGTCCCAGTCTTCGATCTTTCCGCCGGTCACGAACTTGTAGCGCAGGCAGCTGTGCTGCGCCAGGTCGGCCGGAACCTGCGGCACGCCATGGCGCGCAAGGTAGTCCGGCGAAGCCACGAGCACGAAGCAGAACGGGCCGAGCCGGCGCGCCACCAGTTGCGAGTCGCCCAGTTCGCCGCTGCGGATGGCCACGTCGACGCCTTCGGCGATCACGTCGACCAGCCGGTCGTTGAAATCCAGGTCGAGTTCGATCTCCGGGTAGCGCGCCTTGAAGGCCGGCAGCATCGGCAGCAGGAAGCGGTATCCGATGGTCGGCAGGCTCACGCGCAGGCGGCCGCGCGGCGCTGCGACGGCGTCTTGCATCATAGCGCGCGCATCGTCCAGTTCATCGAGGATGCGGCGGCAACGCTCGTGGAACATCGCGCCTTCTTCGGTCAGCCGCACATGCCGCGTGGTGCGGTTGAAGAGCCGCAGGCCGAGCTGCTGCTCGAGCCGGGCCACGTTCTTGCCGACGGCCGACGCCGAAATGCCGAGCAGCCGGCCGGCCTTGGCAAAGCTGAGCAGGTCGGCCGCCCGCACGAAAGATTCGAGTCCGCTGAAGCTGTCCATGGATGGATGAGTGAATGCGAGAAGGGGAGCGAGTCGCTCGATTGCCAACCCTGGGTTGGCAGTCTGAGGATCAATGGCGCCATTTTCATTCCATTGATTCCTTTCTATCTTCTCTTCACGCCCGGCCGCCTTCACTGGCCCGCTTTGTTTCTCCCTTCTGCGTGAAAGCTTTTCCCCGATGTCTTCGTCTTCCAACAAGAACTGGCTGCTGGCCGCCGTGTGCCTTGCGGCGCTGGGCATGCCGCTGAGCTTCACGGGGCCGGCGGTGGTGCTCCCTGCGATCCGCGACGCGCTGGGCGGCAGCCCGGTGCAGCTGAACTGGGTGACCAACGCGTTCATGCTGAGCTTCGGCGCGACGCTGATGGCGGCCGGTGCGCTGGCCGATGCCTATGGGCGCAAGCGCGTCTTCCTGCTGGGCCTGGCGGTGGTGGCGCTGAGCAGTTCGCTGCTGACGCTGGCGCACGGCATCGTCTCGTTCGACCTGGCGCGTGCGTTGCAGGGGCTGGGGTCGGCGGCGGCGTTCGCGGCTGGCACGGCGGCGCTGGCGCAGGTGTTCGACGGCGCGGCGCGCACGCGGGCCTTCAGCCTGATCGGCACCTCGTTCGGCGTGGGCCTGTCGTGCGGCGCGATTCTCTCGGGCTGGCTCGCCGAAACCTTCGGCTGGCAGGCCGTGATGCTCAGCCCCGGCGCTATCAGCCTCGTGGCGCTGTGCATCGCCTCGGTGAGCATGCGCGAGTCGCGCAACCCGAATGCCATGGGCCTCGACATGCCGGGCACGTTGAGCTTTACCGCCGCGCTGAGCCTGTTGACGCTGGGCGTGCTGCAGGCGCCCGACAGCGGCTGGGCCAGCCCGTGGGTGATCGGTGCGCTGGCGGGTGCGGCGTTGACGGGCGCGGCCTTCATCGCCATCGAGCGGCGCGTGGCGCATCCGATGCTCGACCTGTCGCTGTTCCGCTTTCCCCGCTTCGTGGGCGTGCAACTGCTGGCTGCCGCGCCCGCCTACGGCTTCGTCGTGCTGCTGGTGCTGCTGCCGATCCGCTTCATCGGGCTCGAAGGGCGCAGCGCGCTGGAGGCGGGCAGCTTCATGTTCGCGCTGTCGGGGCCAATCCTCGTGGTGCCGACGCTGGCGGCGTGGCTCGCGCACCGCTACTCGGCGGGCGCGATCTCGGCCGTGGGGCTGCTGGTGTGCGCGGCGGGTTTGTTCTGGCTCAGCCGCTGCGCGCCGGGCGCGCCGCTGCACGACATCGTGTGGGCACTCTTGTTGATCGGCGCGGGCATCGGCTTGCCTTGGGGCTTGATGGACGGGCTGGCCGTGAGCGTGGTGCCGCGCGAGCGCGCGGGCATGGCGTCGGGCATCTTCAACACCGTGCGGGTGGCGGGGGAGGGGATTGCGCTGGCGCTGGTGGGGGCGGGATTGACGGCGCTGGTGGCGCTGCAACTGGGGCGTGTTTTTCCGGCCGCATCGCAGGCGGCGCAGCGCGTGACGACGGGCGACCTGTCGCAGGCGCTGGCCCTGTTGCCGGGCATGGACCGCGCGGCGCTGCTGCATGCGTATGGCGCGGCGTTCGGAACGCTGCTGTGCGTACTGGCGGGCGTGACGGTGTTGACGGCGCTGGTGGTGTTCGCGTTCTTGCGGGGAGAGGCGCAGGCCGAGGCGGGCGAGGTGGCGTTGGAGTCGCCGACCTGTTGAAAGGGCGTCTTGCTCCTTCCCCTCCCGGGGGAAGGCTGGGATGGGGGCACGCGGCCTTTGCCAAGCCGCTGATGCTCGATGCGCCGCTTGCCCCCACGACGGCGTGATGGACCAGATCGGCGAGCGGCTGTCGGCGCTGACCCCGGACAATGCCGACCCGCAGGCCGTGGCCGACGGTGCCGCCGAGGTGTCGGAGCGCGTGCGCATCGAATTCGCGAAGCGCATCGGCATGGGCGATCTGCTGGAAGCACGGGTCAGGCGCTGAAGGGGACGAAGGGGACGAAGCGGAACGTCACAAAAGCGAGGCCGGTCTTCCTGTCCAATAGCGGCATGGAAAACCAACCGAACGAACTCGCGGAGCGCGTGACCGAGCTCGAAATCAAGTCGAGCTACGCCGAAGATCTGCTGGACCAGCTGAACATGACGATCTACCGCCAGCAACAACAGATCGACAGCCTGGTCCAGCAGGTTGCGCATCTCCGCCAGCAGAGCCAGAACGCGGGGCAAGACGGGGCTGCCCGTAATCTTCGGGACGAACTGCCGCCTCACTACTGACGTTCTGTCTGGCGTTGTGGTGCTTGCCGTTCAGTTGCATTCAGGGCGACGCCCACGC
>NZ_QAJK01000020.1 GCF_003852515.1 Variovorax sp. KBW07
TGGTGTACCGCTGATCAACGACCACTCTGATGACGCTCACGCGGATGGTGTGCTCTGCGCAGCGAAATAAAGGAGGAGCGAAGCGGGGGACATTCGCGGAGCAGAGCACACCGTCGGCGTGGGCGTCGCCCTGAACAGCAGCGTTCCGAGCGGCAGATCCAGCGAAGGCAAAACTACGAAAACGCCTTGATCACAGCAGGCACGGTCAACACAGCCGTGTAGTACCCCATGAACTGAACCCCGGTGTTGAACCCGATGGCGCGCGACAGCAGCCCGCCGAGCAACCCCATCGTCAGGATCACGAGCAGCCCCAGCAGTTGGCCTTCCCACACGCTGATCACCACGATCAACCCCACGAACGTCGCGATGATCGCTTCGTGGCTCACCTTGCGCGACACGAACAGCGCTGCGCGGCGCGCGAAGTTCATCGTGAACGGGTAGGCCACCAACGCAGCCAGCACCACCGCCAGCATTCCGTAGCCCAAAAACTCCCAGTGGTTCAGCAGGTTGTGCAGGTTGTGCGTCTGGCCCGTTGCTGAATCGATGGTGAACACCGGCGGTGCATTGAACAGCGGTGCCGCCGGGCCGGCTGCCACCGGGCTCAACGGCAGGCCGATGGCGATCAGCGGGATCAGCGCTTCGGCGATGTACGTTGCCTCGGTCACGCCATTGCGCGCGGCCAGCGTCGTCGTCAGCCGGTGGTACGCATGCTTGATGCGCGAGCCCACCAGCTCGCCCAGCACCACCGTCATCGCGACCGGGCTGAAGACGAAGGTGGCGCTGGAGATCGTGGCGGTCGCGAAGGTCCACTTCACCTGCGTGCGGTCGAGCACCTTGAACGGGTTCGGAAAGTAGCCCGTCCAGCCCTTCACGTCGGGCGCGAGCGAGAAGGTGCGAACCTTGTCGCGCTTCATGCGTGCACGCGCCGCAGGCGAGATCACCGAGAACAAGTCGGCCACCAGCGGCCCGATGGCAATGCCCAGGAAGTAGCTGATGCTGAGCTTCACGCCGTACTTGCCGGTGAGCGCCTGCAGCGCCACGATCACCATCACGAACGGCACCAGCGTGGCCACCGAGGCCCAGCGCCCGCTCGAGAAGTAGGCAATGGCCACCGCCGCGACCACGAAGATCCACGGCGCCGCCTTGGTGATGGCCGCGCCGTACGGTGCCAGCAGCACCGCGAACAGCACGGCCAGCGGCACCGCGATGAAGGCCGCGATGATCGCGCCCGACACCATCTTGCGCAGCGCGATGTGCGGCACGCCCAGGTTGCGCAGCACGTTGGCGTCCTGCAGCAGCGGCGTGGCCATGGTGTCGCCCGGAATGCCGAGCAGCGCGGTGGGCACCGCGTGCGTCATGTGCTTGGCCACGGCCGCCGCCAGGAAGAAGGTGAACACGCCTTCGGGCGGCACGCCGAGCAGCACCACCAGCAGGGTGAGCGGCGCGAGCGTGGTGGTTTCGTCGGTGCCCGAGACGAGGCCGATGGCCGCGAACACGATGGCGCCGACAAGGCCCATGCCGGTGGCGACAAGGATCTGGTTGAACAGGGCGGCTTCGATCATGGTGCGGCTCCTTCGGTGCTGCCCGAGGCGCGAGCGCGGGGCTTGTGCGACGCGAACAGGTCGTAGATTTCAAGCTCCTTCATCTCGCGCACCACCGATGGCGGCAGGTCGGCCACCGAGCCCAGGTCGCCGTGCTCGCCGGCCAGCTCGGCCAGCACTTCCTCGCGCCAGCGCGGATCGGGGTCGGTGCCTTCGACCACCTCGCGCTTCGGCGCGAAGAGCTTCGCGCAGATCACTCCCGAGACGACGCAGCCGCCGAGGCCCGCGAGCATGGCGTAGGCACGTGCCAGCTCCGGCGTGCTCACGACGCTGGCAAGCACGCGGCTCGCCACGAGGTAGCCCGCAAGGCTCACCGCCACGCCGATGACGATCGACCAGGCGAGATGCCCCAGGTCGGCCGTGTCGCCCCATATCTCCACCAGCCGCCAGCGGGCGGGCGTTGCACTGTCTGCGTTCATTTGTCGTGTGTCTCCGTCTGTGGTTGTGTGACGGCCGCGCGTGCGGCCGCCGCGGTATCGGCCGCGGTCCGTTGCGCGGGGTTCTCCCGCTTGGTTTCTGGTGTGCCTACTTCTTGCGCAACGCTCCGAGCAGCGCCACGGCGCGGTCGGTGCGCACGTCGTGCTCCGCAGCCATCTGCTTTGCGATGCTGTCGATCTCGTCGCCCGTGGCGCCCGCGACCAGCGCGATGTTGCGGGCATGCAGCGCCATGTGGCCGCGCTGGATGCCTTCGGTGGCGAGCGCGCGCAACGCACCGAGGTTCTGCGCCAGGCCCACGGCCACGGCGACTTCGCCGAGCTCCTGCGCCGACTTCACGTCGAGGATCTTCAAGGCGAGCCGTGCGAGCGGATGCGTCTTCGTCGCGCCGCCGACCAGGCCCACCGGCATCGGCATCTCGATGGTGCCGACGAGCGCGCCGGTGTTGTCTTTCTCCCAGGTGGTGAGCGAGGTGTAGCGCCCGCCGCGGCAGGCATACGCGTGCGCGCCGGCTTCGACCGCGCGCCAGTCGTTGCCGGTCGCGACGATCACCGGATCGACGCCGTTCATGATGCCCTTGTTGTGCGTGGCCGCGCGGTAGGGGTCGATGGCCGCGAAGGTGTACGCGTCGATCACGCCCTCGACCACTTCTTCGCCGCTGCGCTCGCGTGTCGCCAGCACGGACGGTGCAAGGCGCACGCGGGCGCGGGCCAGCCGCAGGTCCGCCAGGTTCGACAGGATGCGCAGGCGCACCGTGCCGCCCGTGAGCTTTTCGACCAGCGGCGACACCGCCTCGGCCATGGTGTTGACGGTGTTCGCACCCATGGCGTCGCGCACGTCGACGATCAGGTGCATCACCACCATCGCGCCGCGCGGCGTGTCGCCGAACACGTGCACCTCGATGTCGCGGCAGCCGCCACCCAGGCCGATCAGCACCTTGTCGCGGCTGTTCGCCACGGCCAGGATCTCGTCGCGCGCACGCATCAATGCGAGCCGCGCGCCGTACGGGTCGGTGATGCCGATCAGCTGCACCTGCGCACGCATCAGCGGCCCGGTGCTCGATGCCTCGAAGCCGCCGCCTTCGCGCGCCAGCTTGGCCATGAAGGAGGCGGCGGCCACCACCGACGGTTCTTCCACCGCCATCGGCACCAGGTAGTCGCGGCCGTTCACGGTGAAGTTGCCGGCCACGCCCAGCGGCAGCTCGAAGGTGCCGATCACGTTCTCGACCATGCCGTTGGCGCGGTCCACGCTCAGCGCGCCGGGTTGCGCGAGCAGCGCCACTTCGTCGTCGGTGAGCGATGCGGCCTGCGCGATGTGGGCAAAGCGTTGGGCGGGCGTGAGCGCGCGGAAATTGGGAATGCGGGAGTCGGCGACCATCGTTGCTTGTCTCTTCGGAAGATGAATTCGGGAGCGGGCAATTTAGGTCGGCTGTACCGCCGGCGGAAGGCACAGTTTGTCGGGACAGTGCGGACAGTGGCACGCAAAAGCGGGGCGCTGTGTCACAGTCGGCGCCCATGACTTCCATCGCAGATTCGCTCGCAGACACCCTCGCGCGCCAGATCGCCAGCGGCGCCTACAAGGCCGGCGACAAGTTGCCTTCGCTGCGCGAGCTCGCGCAACTCCACCACTACGCCAAGAACACCGTCGTGGCCGCGTTCGAGCTGCTGGTCTCGCGCGGGCTGGTGGAGCCGCGCCGCGGCTCGGGCTACTTCGTGCTGCCGCAGAAGCAGGCGGCCCGGCCGGCGGAAGAAGACGCCGGCAGCCTCGGCCGCGCCATGGACATCGTGTGGCTCATGCGCGAGCAGCTGAAGACGCAGCCCGACGCCATTGCCGTGGGCGACGGTTTTCCGCCGGTCGAATGGCTGGCCGACGTGCGCCTGGACAAGTACCACCCGAAGGTGGTGCGCACCGGGCTGGGCGCGCTGTTCCGCTACGGCAGCCGTTTCGGCTATGCGCCGCTGCGCGACCACCTGGTGCGCAAGCTGGCCGACTTCGGCATCGGCGCCGAGCCGCGGCAGATCGTGCTGACGCACGGCGCCAACGAGGCCATGGACATCGTCATCCGCTACTTCGTGCCGCCCGGTGGCAAGGTGCTGGTGGACGACCCCGGCTACTACCCGCTGTTCGGCAAGCTCAAGCTCGCGGGCGCGCAGATGCTGGCCGTGCCGCGCCTGGCCGACGGGCCCGACCTCGACGTGCTGGAGCAGTTGCTGATTGCCGAGCGCCCGCGCCTGTTCTTCACGCAGTCGCTGGCGCACAACCCGACGGGCTCCGACATCTCGCCGGCCAAGGCTTTCCGCGTGCTGCAGCTGGCGCAGAAGTACGACCTGCTGATCGTCGAGAACGACCCGCTGGCCGACTTCAAGCCCACGGCCTTGCCGCGGCTCTCGGCGCTGGACCAGCTGGAGCGCACCATCTACATCGGCAGCTTCTCGAAGTCGTTCTCGGCCGCGTTGCGCGTGGGCTTCATTGCCTGCGGTGCCGACCTGGCGAGCGACCTCGCGGACCTGAAGGCGCTGATCCACGTGAGCAGCTCCGAGTACTGCGAGCGCACGGTCGACGTGATCCTCAGCGAGGGGCACTACCAGCGGCACCTCAACCGCCTGCAGAACCGGCTCGGCGAAGCCACGCGCAATGCGCTGAAGCTGTTCGACACAGTGGATGCCGAGGTCTTCGCGCGCAGCCCGCAGTCGCTCTACATCTGGGCCGCGCTGCCCGGCGTGGACGACTCGCTGGCCTTCGCCCGCGAGCTGCTGCCACGCAAGATCGTGATGGCGCCGGGGCGCATCTTCAGCGTCGACTCGACGCAGGTGTCGCGCTGGTCGCGCTTCAACGTGGGCGCCATGGCCGACCCGCGTTTCGCGAAGGCACTGCGCACCGCGCTGCGGCGGCGAGGGGCCTGACCGACCTTCGTGAGTCGCGCGAGCTTTCGCGAAGCGGCTTACGGGTTCAGCGCTTGAATTCGCCGTGGCGCCCGGCGCCGTCGGCAAAGCGCGCGGCACCGCCCTGGCCTTCGGAAAAGACGATCGGCACGCCCTGCGCACCCTCGCGGCGCAGCGCCTCGGCCAGCGGCAGGTCCCACTGGCCGTAGGCGGAGTTGCGGTCGGCCAGCATGCATTGCTGCGGGAACGCGGCGATCTGCCGGGCCAGTTCCTGCGCGGCCGCGAGCGCGCCGCCGGGCGGCGTGACGCGGTTGACCAGGCCCATCGCCAGCGCTTCGGCGGCGCTGACCGGCCGGCCCGTGAGGATCATGTCGAGCGCGCGGCCCATGCCCACGATGCGCGGCAGGCGCACCGTGCCGCCGTCGATCAGCGGCACGCCCCAGCGGCGGCAGAACACGCCGAGCACGGCGTCGTCGTCGGCCACGCGCAGGTCGGCCAGCAGCGCGAGTTCGAGCCCGCCCGCCACCGCATAGCCGTTCACCGCCGCAATCAATGGCTTCGACAGTGCCATGCGCGTCGGCCCCATCGGCCCGCTGCCGCCGCCTTCGGGGTCGAGTTCGTTGCGGCGCGCGGGGTCGCCCACGGCGGCCAGGTCGGCGCCGGCGCAGAAGTGGCCGCCCGCGCCGGTCAGCACCGCCACGCGCAGCGCGTCATCGGCCTCGAAGCGCTCGAAGGCCTCGCGCAGTCCTGCCGCCACCACGCCATCGACCGCATTGCGCTTGTCGGGCCGGTTCAGCGTGATGGTGCAGACCGTGCGGTCGACGTCGTACGTCACGTATTGCGTTGCCATGTGGAAGTCCTTTCGAGGAAAAATTACATGGTTGGTCGTTCATGGCCATCGTAGACGCGAGTCGCTGTTGCCGGCTGTTGCCTGACGCGCTTCAGCGCAGGCGCACCACCTGCGCATCTTCGGCCGCACGCGCATGCAGCCGCGCCACCTCGGCCGCGCGCCGCGTCAGCACCGCACGCTGGTTGATGTAGCCCTTGTCGGTGATTTCGCCCGCGTCCAGGCTGGGCGGCTCGGCCAGCACCAGCGCGCAGGCCGGGCACTGCGACGAACCCGCGCCTTCGTCGCGCAGCGCGCGCAACACCCCGGCGATGCGCTCGCTCATTGCCTCGGGCGACAGCGCGGCGCCTTGCGGGCTGGCGAACACCAGCATGCCGATCTCGTCGCGGTCGTGGCCGGTCAGCACCACGTCCTGCACGTGCGGCGCCAGTAGCGACACCAGCTTCACGCGCAGCGTGCCCACCGACACCCAGGTGCCGGTCGACAGCTTGAAGTCTTCGGCCACGCGGCCGTTGAAGATCACGCCGTGCGTGGGCTGCGCCGGGTTGGCCAGAAAGCCGGCATCGCCGATGCGGTAGTAGCCTTCTTCGTCGAAGGCCTCGGCGGTTTCTCGCGGTGCGTCGCGGTAGCCCGGAAACACCGACACGCCCTTGACGCGCATCTCCAGCTTTTCGCCGTTGGGCACGAACTTCAGTTCCAGCCCCGGCAGCGGCGCCCCGATGCAACCGGCGCCCTCGAGCTTCCAGTGCGCGGAGGTGATGGCGGGCGACGTCTCGGTCGCGCCCCACGACGTGGTGAGCCACAGCGGCCGCGCCGGCCGCACGCGCCGCGCCACCGCTTCGAGCCGTTGCCACGTGGAGGGCGCGAGCGCCGCTGCCGCATAGAAGGCCAGCCGCAGCCGCGAGAACACCTCGGTGGCCAGCGCGTCGTCGGCTTCGAGAAAGGGCAGCAGCATGTCGAAGCCGCGCGGCACGTTGAACAGCAGCGTGGGCTTGACCTCGCGCAGGTTGCGCACCGTCTTCTCGATCAGGCCCGGCGCGGGCCGGCCCTCGTCGATGTAGAGCGCGCCGCCATGGCACAGCACCATGTGCAGGTTGTGGTTGGCGCCGAAGGTGTGGCTCCACGGCAGCCAGTCGACCAGCACCGGCTTTTCCCGCGAAAGAAAGCGCCACGTCTGCGCCATCATCTGCTGGTTGGCGCACAGCATGCGGTGCGTGTTGATCACCACCTTGGGCTTGCCGGTGGAGCCGGAGGTCAGCAGGTACTTGGCATGCGTGTCGGGCAGCACGGCCGCGAAGGCCTGCATGACGGCGGGCGTTTCCTTCGCTGCCAGCAACTGGTCGAAGGCCAGCGCGCCGGGGTGTGCATCGGCGTTGCGGCTGAACACGGTGACGGCCTCGATGCCGCTGCCGACGAGCGAAGCGCCATACACCTTCGCATCCGATGCATAGACCAGCCCCGGCTGCAGTGCCTGCAGCATGCCGTGCAGCCGCGACGGATCTTTTGCCATGCGCGAGTAGGCGCTGGACAGCGAACAGGCGGTGCGGCCGATGTGCATGGTGGCGAGCATCAGCACGGCGTGGTCGATGGCGTTGTCCGAGAGGATCACGACTGGCTTGCCCGCGGGCAGGTTCAGGTCGAGCAGGCTTTGAGCCACCGCACCGACGGCCTGGCGCAGTGCGCGGTAGTCGAGCTTGCGCCAACCTTCGCAGCTGTCGTCACGCTCCGCGAAGGCCAGTGCGTCGGGGGTTTCGCGTGCCCAGCGTTCTAGCCATTCGCCTATGCAGCGTGCGTACGGCTTGAGCGCCATTGGCGAGCGCAGGGCGAAGGAGCCGTCGTCGAAATCGATGCGGACTGTGCGGGGTGGGGCGATCCGGGTTTCGTCTTGCAGGAAGTCGGTCATTTCAGGGTTCCTTTTGTTCGGGGCGCGTACACAGGACACCGGGTGCTTCC
>NZ_QAJK01000200.1 GCF_003852515.1 Variovorax sp. KBW07
TGGTGTACCGCTGATCAACGACCACTCTGATGACGCTCACGCGGATGGTGTGCTCTGCGCAGCGAAATAAAGGAGGAGCGAAGCGGGGGACATTCGCGGAGCAGAGCACACCGTCGGCGTGAGCGTCGCCCTGAACGCACCACGAAACAAGCGCCTAAGAAAAGTCCTCGCCGCGAAGCTCAATAGGCTGCCCATGCGGCGTACGGTCAGCCGCCTGGTCCCACGCGTGACGGTATCGGGCGAGTTCTTCGCCGGAGCTCGCGCCCTTGTGCGCTACCAGGTGCTCCAGCGCGGCCAGCCAATGACGGTAGTACGTCTCGCCAGTGTCCGGGTCCCCCGCGGCCTGAGCGGCGGCGATCTGCGCGGCCAAGGCTTCGGCCCATTCGGGCCACGTGAACAGGCCGCCTTCGTGCAGCGCCAGCGTCATCGCAAAGGCCTGCGCTTCCCAGGGAGCGTTGAACACCGGTCCGTCGGCCTCCCGGGGCATGCCGGGCACCAACGGCATGCGGTGCGCATTGTTGTCGCTGCTGTCGCTGCTGCCGCTGCTTTCGCCCTTCACGCGACCGCCTCCAGATAGCTTTCCCATGCATCGACCGACACCGACACGTTCTGGCGCGGTGCGTCGTTGCCCCACAGCTCCGCTTCGTCGAAGACCACCGTGTACAGCCACTGCGGCTGCTCACCCAGCCCCTGTGCATTGGTATCGGCGAAGACATGCGCGCCGTGCAGATGCGCAATCACGCCGCGTTTGCCCTGCACATAGCCGGGCAGCCGCGTGTGGTGGTCGACCTTGCCCAGGTGCATGCGCACAGGCTGGCCCAATGCAAAACGCGCGGGGCCTGGCGCGGGGCGTTCGGTCGACGAGCCCTTGGCCAACACGGCCGGCACGTTCGCGGCCTGCAGCACGCGGGCGACGGGGGCGGCGGCGTGGCGCATTTCGCCGGACGCGAGCTCGTCCGGAAAAACCTGCCCGCGCTGCAGCATCAACTGCTCGAGCGCGCTGAGCCATATCTGGTAGTAGCTCAGGTCGCGGTAGTCGGGCAGCGTTTCGCGCACGGCGCGGCTCGCATCGATGTTCCATGAGCCGGTCGCGCCCATGGCCAGCGTGAGCGCCAATGCGCGCGGCTCCCACGCGCCGTGGAACAGCTCGCCTTCGGGCTCGGGCGTGACAGGTCCGAAGCCCGGCTGGCCGCCCAGGTCGGCCTTGGTGGCGTAGTGGTTGCCGCTCATGCGGGACTCTCCTCCCTGACCGGCGCCTCGACCAGCCGCGTGCCGATCATCGAATCACGCGACACCAGCGCGGCCAGCTCGTCTTCGGTCAGGTCATCGGTGCCGGGCGGGCGCTGCGGAATCACGAGGTAGCGCACTTCGGCGGTCGAGTCCCAGACGCGGATGTGCGTGGCCTGGGGCAAGGTCACGCCGAAATCGGCCAGCACGCCGCGCGGGTCGCGCACCACGCGCGAGCGGTAGGGCGCGCTCTTGTACCAGGTGGGCGGCAGGCCCAGCACCGGCCAGGGGTAGCAACTGCACAGGGTGCAGACCACCATGTGATGCTGCGTGTCGGTGTTCGCCACCGCCACCATGTGCTCGCCCTGCCGGCCGGTGTAGCCCAGCGAGGCAATGGCCGCGGTGGCGTCGGCCAGCAGCCATTCGCGAAAGGCCGCATCGACCCAGGCCCGCGCCACCACGCGCGCGCCGTTGCGCGGGCCGATGCGGGTCTGGTAGGTGTCGATCAGCGTGTCGAGCGCGGCAGGGTCGATGTAGCCCTTTTGCGTCAGCACGCTTTCGAGGGCGCGCACGCGCAGGTCCATCTCGCCGAGTTCGCTGTGCTCGTGGCCGTGGTCGTGGTCGTGGCCGTGATCGTGCGTGTGTCCGTGGCCGTTCGTGGGGTGGTCTTGGCTCATGTCCGCCATGCTAAGCCCAGGCACTTAAAATTCGAAACACCCGGCCCCGGCCCGCCAGAGACCCCCTCCTCCCATGACTTCCACGCCCTCCCGCCCCGTCCGCTCCCAATACGAAGACTTCATGCGCCACGTGGACACCCACGGCGTGCAGAAGAGCGACCGCACCGGCACCGGCACCAAGAGCGTGTTCGGCCACCAGATGCGCTTCGACCTGAACGAAGGCTTTCCGCTGGTGACCACGAAGAAGGTGCACCTCAAGTCCATCATCCAGGAACTGCTGTGGTTCCTGACCGGCTCCAGCAACAACAACTGGCTCAAGGAACGCGGCGTCACCATCTGGGACGAATGGGCGCGCGAAGACGGCGACCTAGGCCCGGTGTACGGCGTGCAGTGGCGCAGCTGGCCCACGCCCGACGGCGGCCATATCGACCAGATTTCCGACGTCATCAAGACGCTGAAGACCAACCCCGACTCGCGCCGCATCATCGTCAGCGCATGGAACGTGGCCGAGCTGTCGAAGATGGCGCTCATGCCCTGCCACGCCTTCTTCCAGTTCTACGTGGCGCCGGCACAAACCGAAGGCGGGCGCGGCAAACTGAGCTGCCAGCTCTACCAGCGCAGCGCCGACATCTTTCTCGGCGTGCCCTTCAACATCGCCAGCTACGCGCTGCTCACGCACATGGTGGCGCAGCAGTGCGACCTCGACGTCGGCGACTTCATCTGGACCGGCGGCGACTGCCACATCTACAGCAACCACGCCGAGCAGGTGGCGCTGCAACTGAGCCGCACGCCCTACCCCTACCCCACGCTGAGCATCAAGCGCAAGCCGGCGTCGATCTTCGACTACCAGTACGACGACTTCGAAGTGATCGACTACAGGCACGGCGATCCGATCAAGGCGCCGGTGGCGGTGTGAGCGGAATGAGCACCACGCCCCGCATCAACCTCATCTTCGCTCGCGCCGCCAACGGCGTGATCGGTGCCAACAACACCATCCCCTGGCACCTGCCGGAGGACATGGCGCACTTCAAGCAGCAGACCGCCGGCGCTCCGGTGGTCATGGGCCGCAAGACCTGGGATTCGCTGCCGCCGCGCTTTCGTCCGCTGCCGGGCCGCCAGAACATTGTGGTCACGCGGCAGGCCGACTGGCGTGCCGATGGCGCGCAGCACGTGGGCAGCCTGCAAGAGGCGCTGTCGCTGTGCGAGCAACACCAGGCCGGCGAGGTGTGGGTGATCGGCGGCGCGCAGATCTATGCCGAAGCCGAGCCCTTCGCGCAGCGCGCGGTGGTCACTGAAATCGCGCGCGACTACGAAGGCGACGCGCATGCACCGACGCTCGCCGCCGCCGCATGGCGCGAGACACAGCGCGAAGCGCATGTCTCGGCCAAGGAAGGCCTGCCCTTCAGCTTCGTGACCTACGAACGCATCGGCGCCGGCAAGGCTTCATGAGCGACGGCACGCGCCCCTTGCCACTCCCGGCGCTGCGGCGCCGGTCGCTGGTGGCGGGTGCGGCGCTGCTCGCCGGCCTGGCGCCGCTGCAGGCGCTGCATGCGGCAAAGCCACTCGAGCCCGATGAAGAAGCGCTCTTCATGACCGGCACCGCGCGGCCCACGCCCGACGGCCGGCTCGAAGTCGACATCCATGCATGGATCTTCGAGCGCGAGCACCGCTGGGGCCTTAACACCGCCTTTGCGCGCTACCTCGGCCTGAACCTGAAGAAGCTGTCGCCCGCCTCGCGGCTGCGCTTCAACCAGCGCACCGCGCTGTTCCATGCCGAGTCCGAAGAAGGCAAGCTGATCGACGTCGACTTCGACGGCGTGCCGACGCGCATCGCGATGCCGCCCTCGGGCAAGGACGGCCGCAGCAACCTGCGCGTGGTGATCGACGCGCCGCGCGCGGCGACCTCGCAAGGGTCGCAACAGTGGCAGCAGTTCCACGGCGTCACCGGCCCCGGCGAACTGCTGCACCGCTTCAGGGGCCAGGCGCTGATCGTGCCCGCGCAAGGCACGTCGATCATTTCGGACATCGACGACACCATCAAGCGCACGCAGGTGCGCGACCGGCGCGAGATGCTGCTCAACACTTTCGCGCGCCGCTTCGAGGCCACGCCCGGCATGGCGGCGTACTACCGCACGCTGGCAAAGACGCCCGGCACGCGCTTTCACTACCTGTCGTCCAGCCCGATCCAGCTGTATCCCGCGCTCTCCGATTTCATTCGCGGCGCCGACTTTCCAGCCGGCAGCATGCACCTGCGCGAAAGCACCACATGGCGCACGCTGGTGCCCGGCGACGAAGATTCGCGCGCGCACAAGCTCGGCGTGATCCAGCGGCTGTTCACCGAATTTCCGCAGCGCCGCTTCGTGCTGGTGGGCGACTCGGGCGAGGCCGACCCCGAAATCTATGCGCAGGTGATGCGCGCGCACCCGGGCCGCATCGATGGCATCGTGATCCGCGACGTGACCGGTGAAGACCGCCGCTCGGACCGCTATCGCGCGACCTTCGAAGGCATCGACCCGGTGCTCTGGCACATCCTGATGCCCGACACCACGGCGTGGCCGGTTCAGGCCCGCAACTAGCGCGGCACGGCCAGAAAAAATTCGAAGAAATTCGAAAAAAGCCGGAAACAAACCGGCACCTTCGCTGATTCAAGTACACGGAAAGAACACTTCGGTACACGCCGCGAAAGGCATGCGCGCCGCAGGGATTAGGCAGCGCTAATTGTTTGTGCGCACAATGTCCGAACCGCCATCAAGACAAGGAGACGGACCATGTCCATGGAATTTCTTCGGGTGCTCTCCGAGCAGAAATTGCCATACGTCGTCCACACGCCCGCAGACATCGACAGGCTGCGCGTGCTGCGTGCGGCCGAGCTGGTGACCGCATTCATTCCGCCGTCGGACCGCACGCCCGACGCGCGCGCGATACGCCAGCTGGCCCAGGTCGAGTCGATCACGGCCAAGGGAAAACTGGCCTTGAACAAGGCCACCTCGGCGTTCATCGAACTCTGACCTGAACGCTCGCCCGATTCGTTCGACTCGCTCGATCCGCTCGGGCAAGCGGCCTCAGACCACGCCTTGCGCCAGCATCGCGTCGGCCACGCGCACGAAGCCCGCGATGTTCGCGCCATCGACGTAGCTCACGCTGCCGTCCTTGCGTGCACCGTAGTGCAGGCAGGACTCGTGGATGCCCTGCATGATCTGCAGCAGGCGCCCATCGACCTCGTCGCGCGTCCATGACAGGCGCGCCGCGTTCTGGCTCATTTCGAGCCCCGAGGTCGCCACGCCGCCCGCATTGCTCGCCTTGCCGGGCGCATACAGCACGCCGTTGCCTTCGAGCACCTTCACGGCCTCCATGGTCGAGGGCATGTTCGCGCCCTCGGCCACGCAGACCACGCCGTTCTTCACCAGCGTGCGCGCGTCTTCCTCGTTGAGCTCGTTCTGCGTGGCGCTCGGCAGCGCCACGTCGACCGGCACGTGCCACGGCGTCGCGCCGGCCACGAAGCGCGTGCCCGTGCGTTCGGCGTAGTCGCTCACGCGGCCGTAGAGGTGGTTCTTCACATCCATCAGCACGGCCAGCTTCTCGGTGGTGAAGCCGTCTTCGTCGACCACGGTGCCACTGGAATCGGACACGGTGACCACCTTGGCGCCCAGCGCCATTGCCTTCTCGATGGTGTACTGCGCCACATTGCCCGCGCCCGACACGCTCACGCGCAGGCCGTCGAAGCTGCGGCCCTTGCGCTTGAGCATTTCCTGCGCAAAGTAGACGTTGCCGTAGCCGGTGGCCTCGGGGCGGATCAGCGAACCGCCGAAGCTCAGGCCCTTGCCGGTGAACACGCAGTCGGCACGGTTGGTGAGCTTCTTCACCATGCCGGCCATGAAGCCGACTTCACGGCCGCCCACGCCCACGTCGCCCGCGGGCACGTCGGTGTCGGAGCCGATGTGGCGGAACAACTCGCTCACGAAGGCCTGGCAGAAGCGCATCACTTCGCCCTGGCTCTTGCCCTTCGGGTCGAAGTCGGCACCGCCCTTGCCGCCGCCCATCGGCAGCGTGGTCAGCGCATTCTTGAAGGTCTGCTCGAACGCCAGGAACTTGAGGATCGACAGGTTGACCGACGGATGAAAACGCATGCCCCCCTTGTACGGCCCGATGGCTAGGCTGTGCTGGATGCGAAAGCCACGGTTGACCTGCACTTCGCCATGGTCGTCCACCCAGGACACGCGGAACATGATCACGCGCTCGGGCTCCACCAGGCGTTCCAACAGGCTGTGGGCCACGTATTTCGGGTGCTGCTCGATGTACGGCCAGAGGCTTTCCATCACTTCGGTCACGGCCTGCAGGTACTCGGGCTGTCCGGGGTTGCGTTGTGCGACATGTGCCAGGAAACCCCCGACGGATGCGTGCTTCATTCCAAATCCTTCTTCCAAAACGGTGCATAACCTTATGCGAATCGTGCATTTTGCCGGATTGGATAACCAATTCGGCGCATGAAACCACCGTTTTGGTGCGGATTTACAGGGGAATGACGAGGCGCGCCATCTCGGTGCCAAGGCGCTGAAGCCCCGCCGGACGGCCCCTCGCCATCGAATTGACGCGCGCGCCAACGCGCGCGAAATAGGCCTCGCCACCCCCCGTTGTCATTGGACTTTAGTCCGATGCGCGGCGTCGGCCGCCTGACTAGCATCGCCTCGCTCAGACCGTTACCAGAAGTTTTCCATGTAACCAAGTAGCCGCTGCGCATTTCTCGCGGTCGTGTGACTTGTTACCTGTTTTCGGGGATTGTGAGCAGGTATGTCGATTTGTATCTTCACCCCCTCCGACGCCGCGATCGGGAGTTCACCGGCCACCGGCAGTACGCCGCCGGCGCGAAGCGGGCCAAGGGCCGCCGCATTTTTTCTTTGTCAACTCAACCTTTTCTGAGAGCGAACCATGTCGAACAGCTTGCAAAAATGGGTGGGGCGCAACCGCCCGCCACGCGTCCAGATCACGTACGACGTCGAGATCGGGGACGCTGTCGAAAAGAAGGAGCTCCCGCTGGTCGTCGGCCTGCTGGCCGATCTTTCGGGGCAACCGGTGCAGCCGCTGCCCAAGCTCAAGGAGCGCCGCTTCGTCGAGGTCGATCGCGACAACTTCGACGAAGTGCTGGGCAACATCTCCCCCCGCCTCGACCTCTCGGTGCCCGACACCCTGAAGGGCGAAGGCAACCTGAAGATCGAACTGGGCTTCAAGGATTTCGGCGACTTCCACCCTGAATCGATCGTGCGCCAGGTGCCCCGCCTGGCCAAGCTGCTCGAAGCCCGCCAGCAGCTGCGCGACCTGCTCGCCAAGCTCGACGGCAACGACGAACTCGACGACCTGCTCGAGCGCGTGGTGCAGAACAGCGAAGACCTCAAGACCGTGCAGAGCCAGGCCAAGGCGCAGGCCGGCGGCACGGCCGCGGCTTCGCAGCAAGCCCCGCAGGCCGGCAACGCCGGCGCGGAGCCCCACCCGTCCCCCGAGGCCGAAGCCCCGGCAGCCTAACCAACCTCCTGTCGGCTGCCGCCCCGCAGGCGCACCCGACCTCTTTTGAATGGTGATTCAGATGGCCAACAACAAATCCAAAGCCGCCGAAGCCGGCGGCGCGGCAACCGTCACGACGCACAGCGAGCTCGGCTTGCTCGACAAGATCGTCTACGAAGGCAACATGGTGACCGAGCCTTCGCAGGGCCCCTACGCGAGGAAGCTGATCGGCCAGTTGGCCTCGCAGATCCTCGACGAAGGCATGAAGACCAGCCCCGACAAGGGCGTGGTCACGCTCATCAACGAGCGCGTGGCAGAAATCGACCGGCTCCTCACCGACCAGCTCAACGCGATCCTGCATGCGCCCGAGTTCCAGGCGCTCGAAGGCTCGTGGCGCGGCCTGCGCGACCTGGTGTTCGGCACCGAGACCGGCACCAACCTCAAGCTGCGCCTGCTCAACGTGAGCAAGAAGGACCTGCTCAAGGACCTGGAAACGGCGGTCGACCACGACACCAGCGTGCTCTTCAAGAAAATCTACGAAGAGGAATACGGCACCTACGGCGGCCACCCCTATTCGCTGCTGATCGGCGACTACTACTTCGGCCGCCATCCGCAAGACATCGCGCTGCTGGAGCGCATCTCCCGCGTGGCCGCCGCCGCGCATGCGCCCTTCATTGCCGCGGCCGCGCCCGGCCTGTTCGACTTCAAGTCGTTCACCGAACTCGGCATTCCGCGCGACCTGTCCAAGACCTTCGAAAGCGCCGAGCTCACCGCCTGGCGCAGCTTCCGCGAATCGGAAGACTCGCGCTACGTGTCGCTGGTGCTGCCCAGCTACGCCGCCCGCCTGCCCTACGGCGCCAAGACCATTCCGGTGGAGAACTTCAACTACGAGGAAGACGTGGACGGCACCGACCACGGCAAGTACCTCTGGGCCAATGCCGCCTACCAGCTCGGCCTGCGCATCACGCAGGCGCATTCGGTCTACGGCTGGACCACGGCCATTCGCGGCGTCGAAGGCGGCGGCAAGGTCGACGGCCTCGTGGCCCATGCCTACAAGACCGACGAAGGCGACATCGCGCTGAAGCCACCGACGGAAGTGACCATCACCGACCGCCGCGAAAAGGAACTGAGTGACCTGGGCTTCATTGCCATCGTCAACTCGAAGGGCTCGAACACCGCCACCTTCTTCGGCGGCCAGACCGTGAACAAGCCCAAGGTGTACGACAAGGATGCCGCCAACGCCAACGCGGCCATCTCGGCGCGCCTGCCCTACATCCTGGCGGCCTCGCGTTTCGCGCACTACCTGAAGGTGATCGTGCGCGACAAGATCGGCAGCTTCCAGACGCAGGCCGACCTGCAGAAGCACCTGAACAACTGGGTCGCCAACTACGTGCTGGTGAGCCCGTCGGCACCGCAGGCGCTGAAGGCCAAGTACCCGCTGAGCCAGGCGCGCGTGGACGTGACCGAAGTGCCGGGCAAGCCGGGCTCGTACCGCGCCATCGCTTTCCTGAAGCCGCACTTCCAGCTCGAAGAGCTCTCGGCCTCGATCCGCCTGGTGGCGGACCTGCCGGCCGCCGCGGCCGCCTGAGCCCGAGCCTGACCCGGCGGCGCGCGAACAGTCACGCACTCGCGCGCCGCATTCATCCCTCCATCGATCAATCGATCCATCCATCGCATTCCTCCGCGCCAGCAGGCGCGGACAGACAAAACGAAAGAACCTTTCCATCATGGCCATCTATCTCAAGCTGAACGGCGTCAAGGGGCAAACCCAGGTCAAGGGACACGAAGACTCCCTTGAAGTGCTGAGCTTCCAGTTCGGGGGCGGCATCAGCGTGACCACCGGCACCAGCAACCAGACCCGCACCACGGACACGCCGCATTTTTCCGAAATCACGCTGTCGCGCATCAGCGATTCGGCCACGCCGCAGCTGCTGCAGAAGCTGGCGCAGGCCGAGGTGTTCGAAGGCAAGTCGGTCATCACGTTCACGCGCGAAGACAAGGGTGTGCTGCTGGACCTGATCGTGGTGACGCTGACCGACGTGATCCTGAGCGGCCTGTCGCTGTCGAGCGGCGGCGAACCTCCGTCGGAGTCGTTGTCGCTGAACTACGCCAAGATCGAGCTGGACTACACGAAGCAGAAGGAAGCCGGCGGCCAGGAAGGCATTGCGCCGTTCATGTGGAACCTGTCGACGAACTCGACCAGCTGATGCAGGCATCCGGCGCCCGTTGATCGTGTCCGAACTCGCCAAAGGAGGAGTCGTTCCGCTGTTCGACCGGCTGTCGTCGGCGCCGGCCGGGCACGGCACGGGCGCGCACCTGGAAACGATGGCGTCGCTGCAGGAGTCGATAGGCCGGGAGTTGCGGCGGCTGTTCAACACACGCTCGTCGCTGTCCCCGTCGGACTACGCGCAAGGCGGCACGACGGTGCTGGAGTACGGCATTCCGGACCTGAGCGCACTGAGCACGCAAAACGCCTCCGATTGCCAACAGGTAGCGGCGGCGTTGCGCGAGGCGGTGTTGCGCTACGAGCCGCGGTTGTCGGACGTGACGGTTCACGTGAGCGCCACGCCGAACCGCCAGGAACAGGCGCTGGTCCGTATCGGTGCCCAGGCCAGGGCCGGTCTGGAACTGCGTCGTGTGGACTTCGAGATGCTGCTCGGTGCGCCGGACAGCCTGGCGAAGGTTGCCTAGGATGAAGCGCGCTTGTTTCTTGCCTCTATCGGCTGTTAGTTGTCTTTCTGCTCGCCGCGCTGTGTTTGGCGTTCGTTGTTCAGGGCTCGCCCGCGCCGACGGTGTGCCCTGCTCCGCGAATGTC
>NZ_QAJK01000201.1 GCF_003852515.1 Variovorax sp. KBW07
GCGCAGAGCACACCATCGGCGCGAGCGCCTTCAGAGCGGTCGTTGATCGGCCAATGCGAGAGCAGCGCCCTCGTGCGACTGGCATCGGGTGCTCCGCGCAGCGAAATAAAGGAGGAGCGAAGCGGGGGACATTCGCGGAGCAGAGCACACCGTCGGCGTGGGCGGCGCCCTGAACGAACTGAACTGACCGAGAGCGACAACGGGCTCTCAAACAGCCCCGAAGCGATAGCTGGACACCACGAGCCCGCCCATGAACGAGTCCTCGTGGTACACGCGCTCGCCGGCGTCGGCTTCGGCCGCGCCTACCGCCACCATCAACGGAATCAGGTGTTCTTCACGAGGATGCGCCATCCGGGCCGACGGTGCGGCCGCCCAGTTCAGCAGCTGTTCGCTGCGCTCGCTGGCCACGTCTCGCACCACTGCTTCGCCCAGCCAGTCGTCGAATGCTTTCGATACGCCATGCGCCTGCGGCCCAAAATTGCGCAGGTTGTGATAGCTCAGGCCACTGCCCACGATCAGCACGTTCTCGTCGCGCAACGGTGCCAATGCGCGGCCCAGCGCCAGGTGCTCGGCCGGGTCGAGCCCGCGCCGCAACGACAGTTGCACCACCGGCACGTCGGCGTTCGGGTACATCGCGGCCATGGGGGAAAACATGCCGTGGTCGTAGCCGCGCTCGGGGTCGATCTGCACCGGCAGGCCAGCGGCGGCTATCAGTGCTTGCACGCGCTGCGCGAGTTCCGGGGAGCCTGGCGAGTCGTAGTGCACCTCGTAGGTGTGGGCGGGAAAGCCGCCGTAGTCATAAATCATGGGCGGCTTCGGGTTGCCCTGCACCGTGAAGGCGGGAGCCTCCCAATGCGCCGACACCATCAGGATGGCGCTGGGCGTGCGGCCGATCTGGCGCGGCATGTCGGCCAGCGAGGCGGCGAGCTGGTCGTAGGTCGGCCCCATTTCTTTCTTCATCCAGGGCCAGGGGCCGCCGCCGTGCGAGATGAAGTAGGTCGGCAGGCGGGATGCCGCGGTGCCGTTCGTGTTGTCGTGGGTCAAGTCGATGCTCCTTCTTGAAAGCGTTGCATCGACTGTAGACATTTCCTCCCAGGAAATCGACAGGCTAGGATGCATGGAATCAGTTCCTCTCAAGAAATCTTCAAGGACGCTCCATGGACCGCATGACCAGCCTGCGCGTGTTTCGCGAAGTCGTGGAGGCCGGCAGCTTCGTGGCGGCGGCCGGGCGCCTGGGCATGTCGCCGCCGATGGCCAGCAAGCATGTGGCCCAACTCGAAAAATCGCTGGGCGCGCGGCTGCTGCACCGCTCGAGCCGGCACCTGAGCCTGACCGAGGCAGGCACCGCCTGGTACGAACAAAGCCGCCGCGCGCTCGACCTGCTCGACGCGGCCGAGGCCGCCATCGGCCAGACCAGCGAAACGCCGCGCGGCCAGCTCAAGGTGAGCGCGCCGGTCTGGTGTGCCACGCCGCGGTTTGCGCGCGTGCTGGCCGACTACCGCGAGCGCTACCCCGAGGTGCTGGTCGACATGCACCTGGAAAACCGCAAGGTCGACCTGGCGGCAGACGGCTACGACATCGCGCTGCGCGCCACGCAGGAGCTGTCGTCCGCATTGATCGCCCGTCCGCTGTGCCGCGTGCCCTTCTACCTGGCGGGCACGCCGGCGTACCTGGCACGCGTGGGCGGCGACCCCGCGCTGCCCGCCGACCTGGCGCGCTTCGGCGCCATCGTGCCGAGCTACGTGAACCTGGAGAACCTGGCGCTCAAGGGACCGGGCGGGCGCATGTTTCCGCTGCGCCTCACGCCGGCCATGCGCTCGGACGACACCACGCTCACGCTGCATGCGGTGCACGCCGGCATGGGCATCGCCTTCATGCCGCTGTGGCTGATCGACGACGACCTTGCGCAAGGCAGGCTGGTGCGGCTGCTGCCCGACTTCGATTCGCCGCCCGTCACGCTGTTCGCGGTGTACACGAGCCGGCAATACATGTCGCCCAAGCTGCGTACTTTCATCGACTTCCTGAGCGAACGGCTGGGCGGCTTGCAACCAAAGTCCGCAGCCCGCCCGGCGCCCGCTGAAGAGAAGCCTCGCAAGCATTAAGAGCGCACCCTTTCGGGGCAAGGTCATGCATGCGCGGCTAAAGTTGCGAGCTATCTGGGAGACCTCTCGCCTTGTTCCGCTTCTTCGAAAAACTACTTTCCCCCTACCCCGCCGCCGAACCCGCGCTGCCGCCCCAAGGCTTCTTCGCTTTTCTCTGGGCCTGCACGCACGGCGTGCGCGGCAAGATCGCCGCGATGGCGGTGCTGACCGCCGTCATGTCGATCTTCGAGGCCGCGCTGTTCGCGATTCTCGGGCGCATCGTCGACTGGCTCGGCGGGCAGGTGCCCTCGCGCCTGTGGGCGGATCGCGGCGACACGCTGCTGTGGCTGGCCGCGTTTCTGGTGATCAGCATCGGCGTGGTGGCGCTGCAGACCATCGTCAAGCACCAGACGCTGGCGGTGAACCTGCCGATGCGCCTGCGCTGGAACTTTCACCGGCTGATGCTGGGCCAGAGCATGGCCTTCTACCAGGACGAGTTTGCCGGCCGCATTACCGCCAAGGTGATGCAGACCGCGCTGGCCGTGCGCGAAACCGTGTTCGTGCTGGCCGACGTGCTGGTGGCGATGGGCGTGTACGTGGCCACCATGATCATCCTGGTGGGCGTGCTCGACGCGCAGCTGGTGTGGCCCTTCGTGATCTGGCTGGTGCTGTACATCGGCGCCCTCATCTACTTCGTGCCGCGGCTGGGCAAGGTCGGCAAGGCGCAGGCCGATGCGCGTGCGCTCATGACCGGCCGCGTGACCGACGCCTACACCAACATCGCGACCGTCAAGCTGTTCTCGCACACGCAGCGCGAAGCCGGCTTTGCGCGCGACGCCATGCGCGAGTTCATGCACACCGGCTACGGCCAGATGCGGCTGGTGAGCGCGTTCGAAATCGTCAACCACACGCTCAGCATGGGCCTGACCGCGGGCATGGCCGGCATGGCGCTGTGGCTGTGGTCGAACGGCGTGGTCGGCGTGGGCGCGGTGGCGGCCGCCACCGCCATGGCATTGCGGCTGCAGGGCATGTCGCACTGGATCATGTGGGAAATGACCAGCCTGTTCGAGAACATCGGCACGGTGCAGGACGGCATGAAGACGCTGTCGCGCCCGCGCACCGTGCTCGACGCGCCCGATGCCACGGTGCTCGACGTGCCGCGCGGCGAAGTGCGCTTCGAGCATGCGAGCTTCCGCTACGCCGACGCGGGCCGCCGCGTCATCGAAGACCTGAACCTCACGGTCAGGCCGGGCGAGAAGATCGGCCTGGTCGGCCGCTCGGGCGCCGGCAAGTCGACGCTGGTGAACCTGCTGCTGCGCTTTCATGACCTGGAAAGCGGCCGCATCCTGATCGACGGGCAAGACATTGCCCACGTCACGCAGGACTCGCTGCGCAGCCACATCGGCATGGTCACGCAGGACACCTCGCTGATGCACCGCTCGGTGGCCGACAACGTGGCCTACGGCCGGCCCGACGCCACGCTCGAACAGATCGAGGCGGCGGCGCGACGCGCCGAGGCGCACGAGTTCATCCAGACGCTGGGTGATGCCAGCGGCCGGCGCGGCTACGAGGCGCATGTGGGCGAGCGCGGCGTGAAGCTCTCGGGCGGCCAGCGCCAGCGCGTGGCCATTGCGCGCGTGATGCTGAAAGACGCGCCGATTCTTCTGCTCGACGAAGCCACCAGCGCGCTCGACTCCGAGGTCGAGGCCGCGATCCAGCAGAGCCTGTACACGCTGATGGAAGGCAAGACCGTGATCGCCATCGCGCACCGGCTGTCGACCATCGCGGCGATGGACCGGCTCATCGTGCTCGACGAAGGCCGCGTGGTCGAAGAAGGCGACCACCGCACGCTGATGGCGCAAGGCGGCCTGTATGCGCGCCTGTGGGCGCACCAGAGCGGCGGCTTCCTGGGCGACGGACTCGAAGAAGACGAAGCCCTGCGCGCCTGACCTGTCGATCGGCTGGCCGGCCTTTCAGGTCGGCAGCGCGCTCGCCTCGTACTGCGCGGCGAACTCCGCGCTCGGCGGGATCGGCTTGATGATGTCGATGAGTACGCCATTCGGGTCGCTGGTAATGAAGTGGCGCTGGCCAAAGGCCTCGTCGCGCAGCGGCAGCAGGATCGGCAGGCCGGCCGCCTTCAGCCGGTCATGCACCGCATCGGGATCGTCCACCTCGAAGTTCAGCAGCAGCCCGCCCGCCACCTGGCCACGCGCCGGCGCCGGAATGGTTTCGTGCCGCCCGTCGAGCACGGCAAGGTTCACCGCCGCGTTGCCTTCGAGTTGCAGATGCACGTACCAATCGCTGGTGAACAGCGCCGAGAAACCGAAGTGCTGCTGGTAGAAGCCGGCGGTCGCGGCGACGTCGTTGGTCATGACCACGGGGTAGTAGCTCGTCACTTTCATGGTGAGGGTCCTTTCAGATAAAACATACAGACTGCATGTAAATTACATCGTAATCCACAAACAGGCTGCATGTAAATTAGGGTCATGGCCAAAGCCCCGACACGCACCAACCGCGAACGCACCGAAACCACCCGCCTGGCGCTGATCGAGGCGGCCCGCGCGCTGTTCGTCACCAAGGGCTACGCCGACACGTCCACCCCCGACATCGCGGTGGCGGCGGGCATCACCCGCGGGGCGCTGTACCACCACTTCACCGACAAGCGCGACCTGTTCCGTCAGGTGCTGTTGCGGGAGGCGCAAGCGGTGACGGCCGACATCGAGGCAGCCACGCCCGACCAGTTGACGCCGCGCAGGGCGTTGCTCGACGGCAGCGAGGCGTACCTGAATGCCATGAGGGTGCCGGGGCGCACGCGGCTGCTGCTGATCGACGGGCCGGCGGTACTGGGGCTGGCGGAGATCATGGCGATGGACGACGCGACGTCGGCAAGCTCGTTGCGCGAGGGCCTGTCACGTGCAGGCATGGGCAAGGGGGAGGTGTCGCTCGACGCGCTGGGCCGGCTGCTCTCTGCTGCCTTTGATCGCGCGGCGTTGGAGATCGATGCGGGGGCGGATGTTGGCGAAGTCCGGGCTGCGATGCTGTGGCTGCTGGAGCGGGCGCTTGGCGCCGAGAAGAAGCGCTGACCTGCTTTGGGCTCGGGTTCGGGTGCGGGTGCGGGGTCATTCAGGGCGCGTGCGACTGACACCGGGTACTTCCCTCCGCGAATGTCCCCCGCTTCGCTCCTCCTTTATTTCGCTGCGGGAAGCACCCGATGCCCT
>NZ_QAJK01000202.1 GCF_003852515.1 Variovorax sp. KBW07
CGCCGTCGGCGTGGGCGTCGCTCTGAATGAACCAGAACAGCAGCGCTAAAAGCCCAACGGGCAATGACTTCACGCGAGCGCGTTCCGCCCCACGCCTTTCTCCATGAACACACTGAACGGATCCGGCCCGTAGCTCCCGAAAGGTCCGCGAAGTTCGTACCCCGCACGTGCATAAAGCGACAGCGCTTCGGGCTGGCTCGGCCCCGTCTCCAGCATGAATGTCTTGCAGCCTTTTGCTGCTGCCTGGTCTTCAAGAAACCCCAGCAACTTCATCGCGATGCCTTGACCCCGATTTCCGGGCCGCACGAACATGCGCTTCAGCTCGCCGAACTCGGGCCCCACGACGATGGCGCCGCAGCCGATGGCATGGCCTTCTTCGTTGCGCGCCACAGCGAACAGCACGTTCGCGGCGGACAGTGCCGCAATGTCGATGCCGTGATGGCTCTCGGGCGGATAGAGCGGTTTCTGGTATGCATCCAGCTCGTCGATGAGCCGGATCACGTCGGGTTGGTTGGGGCTTTCAAGAAGAATCTGCATCGGTCGATGTTACTTATTGGCTTGACGGTAAAGCCCGCTCGCCAGCGGGGTTCCACGCCACGGCCAACAATGGCCCGCGGCGATGGGCCGACCTGTCTGCCCGCCCGCACCCGTCTTCCTGTTTTCTTGTCTTGTTCGTCAGCTTGAAGGAGTAGCACTTTGGAATACCGTCACCTGGGTAAATCGGGCCTCAAGGTCCCCGTGTTGAGTTTTGGCACCGGCACGTTCGGCGGCAAGGGCGAGTTCTTCAGCGCCTGGGGCAGCACCGACGTGGCCGAGGCGCGCAAGCTCATCGACATCTGCATCGACGCCGGCGTGAACATGTTCGACAGCGCCGACATCTACTCGGCGGGCGCGGCCGAATCGGTGCTGGGCGAAGCCATCAAGGGCCGGCCGCGCGACCAGCTCATCATCTCGACCAAGGCCACCTTCCGCAGCGGCGAAGGGCCGAACGACGTGGGGTCGTCGCGCCATCATCTGGTGCAGGCGGTCGATGCGGCGCTCAAGCGACTGGGCACCGACTACATCGACCTGTTCCAGCTGCACGGCTTCGACGCGAGCACGCCGGTCGAAGAAACGCTGTCCACGCTCGACGACCTCGTGCGCGCGGGCAAGCTGCGCTATGTGGGCGCGTCGAACTTTTCGGGCTGGCACTTGATGAAGTCGCTGGCGGTGGCCGAGCGCCATGGCTATGCGCGCTACGTGGCGCACCAGGCCTATTATTCGCTGGTGGGCCGCGACTACGAATGGGAGCTGATGCCGCTGGCGCAGGACCAGGGCGTGGGTGCCGTGGTCTGGAGCCCGCTGGGCTGGGGCCGCCTCACGGGCAAGATACGCCGCGGCCAGCCGCTGCCGGCCAACAGCCGCCTGCACGCGACGGCCGACATGGGCCCGCCGGTGCCCGACGAGCTGCTGTTCCGCGTGGTCGACGCGCTGGAAAAGATCGGTGCCGAAACGGGCAAGACCGTGCCGCAGGTGGCACTGAACTGGCTGCTGCAACGCCCGACGGTGTCGAGCGTGGTGGTGGGGGCGCGCGACGAGGCGCAACTGCGGCAGAACCTGGGCGCGGTGGGCTGGAACCTCACGCCGGCGCAGGTCGCCGAACTCGACGCCGCCAGCACCACGACACGGGCCTACCCGTACTGGCACCAGCAGGGCTTCCTGGAGCGCAACCCGAACCCCGTCTAGGCCGGCGATGCAGGCCCGCTCTAGGCGGGCGTCAGCCCGAGCACCCATTTCTTGAAGTGCTCCAGCGCCCCGGAGGCCGGCCGGCCTTCGGGGTAGGCGAAGTAGTAGCCCTGCCGCACATCGAGGTGCCGGTCGACCGGAATCACCAGTTCGCCGGCGCGCAGTTCGTGCGCGATGAGAATGCGCGGCGCCAGGCCGATGCCCATGCCGGCGGCGGTGGCCGCCACCACCATCGTGAACAGCTCGTAGCGCGGCCCGCGCGAGGCATGCACCGTGTAGTCCCAGCCCTGTTGCGCATACCAGTCGCGCCAGGCGTGGGCGCGCGTGCTCAGGTGCAGATGGCGGCAACGCTCGAAGCCGGCTTCGTCCCACGGGCCGTTGGCATCGCGAAACGCGGGGCTGCACACCGGCACCATCTCGCCCTCGGCAAAGATCAGCCCGCCGCGGGTGTTGGGCCAGAACTGGTCGCCGAAATAGATGGCCGCGTCGTACGCGTTTTCCTGGAAGGAGAAGGGCTGCGAGCGCGCCGACAGGTTCACGGTGATGTTCGGATGCAGCTGGCTGAACTCGGGCAGCCGCGGAATCAGCCATTGCGTGGCAAAGGTGGGCACCACGGCCAGCTCCAGCACGTAGCCCATCTCATGGCCGGCGCTGATCTCGAGCGTGTCGCGGCGAATCTGGTCCAGGTGCCGGCGGATGCGCGCCGCGTACTCGCGCCCGACCTCGGTGAGCGTCAGCCGCCGGCGCACGCGCGAGAACAGCGGCACGCCGAGCCGCTGCTCGAGCATGGCCACCTGCCGTCCGACCGCGCTTTGCGTCAGCGCCAGCTCGGTCGCGGCCCGCGTGAAGCTGCCCAGCCGCGCCGAAGCCTCGAAGGCCTGGAGCGCGCCCAGGTTGGGAATGTCTTTTCTCATCGATTCACTGCCTGTCGTCTCTGTCTTCTTGTCGAAGCACCTGCCGTGCCCGTTCCGAAAGCGTCGTGGCCGGGCGCCGGCTTCCTTCCGGGCCCGCACAACGTTGTGAGTATTTAGCGTTTGTTCCGCATGCGGTCACGACTCTATTCTGCGTGCCGACCCCTGCCAACGATACGAGGAGACTTCCGATGATTGTTTCGTGCAACCGGCGCGCCGCCCCCCATGTTGTGGGCATTGCGCTCGCTTCGGTCCTGAGCCTGCCCGCCGCCGCGTGGGCGCAACAGGCTCAGGCCGAGCAGACCGTCACCATCGGCCACGCCGGCCCGCTCACCGGTGGCGCGGCCCACTGGGGCAAGGACAACGACAACGGCGCGCGGCTCGCGGTCGAAGACCTGAACAAACAGGGCCTTGTGATCGGCGGCAAGAAGATCAAGTTCGTGCTGCAGTCCGAAGACGACCAGGCGGACCCCAAGCAGGCGATGGTGGTGGCCAACAAGCTGGCCGACATGGGCGTGAAGGGCATGCTGGGCCACTTCAATTCGGGCGCGGCCATTCCGGCCTCGGCGGTCTACAGCCGCGCGGGCCTGCCCGACGTGTCCACCGCCACCAACCCGACCTTCACCAAACAGGGCTACGACAACGTCTTTCGCATCCTGGCCAGCGACGACGACGTGGGCGTTGCCATCGCCAACTTCACGGTGAAGGACCTGAAGGCGAAGAACATCGCGGTCATCGACGACCGCACGGCCTACGGCCAGGGCGCCGCCGAGGTGTTCACGCGCGGCGTGAAGGCGCTGGGCGGCAACATCGTGGCGCAGGAATACGGCAGCGACAAGGCCACCGACTTCATGGCCATCCTGACCACCATCAAGAGCAAGCAGCCCGACGTGGTGTTCTACGGCGGCATGGACGCGCAGGGCGGCCTGATCGCGCGGCAGATGAAGCAGCTCGGCATCACGGCCAAGCTGCTGGGCACCGACGGGCTGTGCACCAACGAGGTCGCCAAGATCAGCGGCGGCGCGGTCGACGGCCTGCTGTACTGCACGCGCGGCGGCAAGGAACTGGAGAAGACGCCGAAGGGGGCCGAGTTCGAGCAGCGCTACAAGGCCCGCTACGGCGTCGAGGTGCTCACCTATGCGCCATACCTCTACGACGCCATGATGGCGCTGGCCGAGGGCATGCGCGCGGCCAACTCGGTCGAGCCCGCGGCCTACCTGCCGGCCATGCGCAAGGTGACGTTCGACGGCGTGACCGGCCGCATCAGCTTCGATGCCAAGGGCAACCTGCGGAAGCCGGACTTCACCGTCTTCACCTACAAGGACGGCAAGCGCGTGCGCGTTGCAGGCTCCTGACGCAGCCGCGCGCATGCGAACCCTGGACGCGGCGGAAACCGCCGCGGCGCTGCCCTACGGTGCGCTGGTTGAAGCGCTGCTGCGGATGTTCGAGCGTGAGCGCCTGGGCGAGGCGCACGCGTCGCCCCGCACCTCGGTGCCGCTTTCGGACGGCGGCGTGTTGCTGCTCATGCCCGCCTGCGACCCGCGTTTTGCCGCGCTCAAGACAGTGACGGTGCATGCCGGCAATGCGGCGATCGGCTTGCCGGTGGTGCAGGGCGAAGTGACGCTGATGGATGCCGCGACGGGCGTGCGGCTGCTTTCGATGGACGGCAACGTGCTGACCGCGCGCCGCACCGCCGCGTTGTCGCTGGCCGGCATGGCCAGGGCAGGGCGCGGCGCCGCAAGCCGCGTGCTGCTCATCGGCGCCGGCGTGCAGGCGCGGGCGCATGCCGAAGCTTTTGCGGAGGTCGCGGGTGTGCGACGGATATGGATTCACGCGCGCTCGCTCGCGCATGCCGAGCCACTGGCCCGACACATGCGCACGCTCGGCGTCGATGCCAGTGCCATCGCCGACACGGCGGCCGTCTCCGAAGAGGCCGATGTGATCGTCGCCACCACCAATTCCCCGATGCCTGTCGTGCCGGCGCAGGTGCGGCCCGACGCCACCGTGATCGCCGTCGGCGCCTACCGCGCCGACATGGCCGAGGTGCCGCCCGAACTCGTGCGGCGCTGTGCCGTGTTTGTGGATACGCTGGAGGGCGCGCGCACCGAAGCGGGCGACCTGCTCCAGGCGGGCATCGACTGGTCCACCGTGCAGGCCTTCGCGACGGCCGCGCCCGCGGCACGACACGGGCCGGTGCTGGTCAAGACGGTGGGCCATGCGCTGTGGGACCTGGCGGCGGCGCAACTGGCTTACGAGAAGCAGCGATGAGGCAAGCAGCGATGAGGCAAGGCAGCAACAGCAAGGAAGGCAATTCATGCGTCGAGTGGTGATCATCGGCGGCGGCGCCATCGGCTCCGCCATCGCCTACTTCCTGACCCGGGACCCGCATGGGGAGCCCTTCGAGCCCTTCGAGGTCACGGTGGTCGAACGCGATTTTTCTTACAAGCAGGCGTCGTCGGCCCTGTCGGCCAGCTCGATCCGCCAGCAGTTCTCGACCGCCATCAACATCGAGATGTCGCTCTACGGCATCGACTTCTTTCGAAGGCTCGGCGAGACGCTGCGCGTGGGCGACGACGTGCCCGACATCGGGCTGGTCGAGCCCGGCTACCTGTACCTGGCGTCGCCCGCCGGCGTGGACGTGCTGCGCGAGAACCACGCAATGCAGAAGGCGCACGCGGTCGACGTGGCGCTGATGACGCCCGATGAACTGAAGGTGCGCTTTCCATGGCTGTCGACCGAAGGCGTCGCGCTCGCGTCGCTGGGCCTTTCGGGCGAGGGCTGGTACGACGGCTACAGCCTGCTGCAGGCCTTTCGCAAGAAGGCCGCATCGCAGGGCGCGCGGTACGTGCAGGCGCACGCGACCGGCCTGCAACGCAAGGGCCGCACCGTGACCGGCGTGCAGCTCGACAGCGGCGAAACACTGGCCGCCGACGTGGTGGTCAATGCCGCCGGCGCATGGGCCGCGAAAGTGGCCGAATGGGCCGGCATCGAACTGCCGGTGCATGGCCGCCGCCGCAGCGTGTTCAGCTTCTCGTGCCCCGACACGTTGCCGGGCTGCCCGCTGGTGATCGACACCTCGGGCATCTGGCTGCGCCCCGAGGGCCGCCAGTTCATCTGCGGCTTTGCGCCGCCCGAAGACCGGGACCCCGACGACGCGCCGCTCGAAGTCGAATACGGCGCCTTCGACGACCTCATCTGGCCCGCGCTGGCCGAACGCGTGCCCGCCTTCGAGGCCATCCGCATGACCGGCGCCTGGGCCGGCTACTACGAGATGAACGTGTTCGACCACAACGCGATCCTCGGCTTGCACCCGGACTGCGACAACCTGTTCTTTGCCAACGGCTTCTCCGGGCACGGGTTGCAGCAGTGCCCGGCGGCCGGGCGCGGTGTGGCCGAGCTGATCCGCTTCGGCGAGTACCGCAGCCTCGATCTCTCGCCGGTGTCGTTCGCGCGAATCATCGAGGGCCGGCCGCTGCTGGAGAAGAACGTGATCTAGTCGCGGTCAGGGGGAGGGCGTACGATCCCCGGCAGAGAGGTGTCACGCTCCATGACTGCACAGACGTTGATCGATACCGCCCGGGCGCTGGTCGCCGGCGACAAGGGCTTGCTCGCGATGGACGAGAGCAACGCCACCTGCAACAAGCGCTTTGCGGCGCTCGGCATCCCGCAGACCGAGGGCGCGCGGCGCGACTGGCGCGAACTGATCGCCACCGCCCCGGGGCTGGGCGACAGCATCGGCGGCGCCATCCTTTTCGACGAGACTATCCGGCAGAAGACCCACGCCGGCGTTCCGTTCGCGAAGGTGCTGGCCGACGCCGGCATCATCCCCGGCATCAAGGTCGACACGGGTGCGAAGCCGCTGGCCGGCCACCCCGGCGAGACCGTTACCGAGGGCCTGGACGGACTGCGCGAACGGCTCGCCGAATACGCCGGCATGGGCGCCCGCTTCGCGAAGTGGCGCGGCGTGATCGCCATCGGCGACGGCCTGCCCAGCCGTGCCTGCATCGACGTCAACGCCCATGCGCTCGCGCGCTATGCGGCCCTGTGCCAGGAGGCGGGCGTGGTCCCCATCGTCGAGCCCGAAGTGCTGATGGACGGCAGCCATTCGCTGGCCCGGTGCGCGCAAGTGACCGAGGAGGTTTTGCGCGAGGTGTTCGCGCAACTGAGCGCGCAAGGCGTGCTGCTGGAAGGCATGCTGCTCAAGCCGAACATGGTGCTGCCGGGGCAGGGCAGCCCGGTTCAGGATTCGGTCGAGGCCGTGGCCGATGCCACGGTCGCCTGCTTGCTGCGCACGGTGCCCGCGGCGGTGGCGGGCGTGGCGTTCTTGTCGGGCGGGCAATCGGCCCAGCTGGCATCGGCCCGGCTGGCTGCGATGAACACCCGGTTCAAGTCGCGCCTGCCATGGCCCCTGACGTTTTCTTTTTCGCGCGCGGTGCAGCAGCCGGCGCTCGATGCCTGGAAGGGCGATGCCGCCAACGTCGCGGTGGCCCAGCAGGCACTGGTGTTTCGCACCCGCTGCAACCGGGCTGCGCGCCGTGGCGAGTACGACGCGCAGAAAGACGCACCGCGCTGAACAGCGCTGAAACAGCGTTGAACAACGGTCAACAATCCATTCAAACAACGAGAGACAAGACGAGCTTCATGACGATTCAAGACCTGTACGCGCAAAAGCGCGTGGCCGCCGCCGATGCCGTGCGCCTGGTGCGCAACGGCGACCTGATCATCGTGCCGACCGGCGTCGGCGAGCCGCCTTCGCTGCTGACGGCGTTGTCGGAACAGCGCCGCGATTTTCGCGACGTGAAGGTCGCGCAGATTCTTGCGATGCGCAAGTACGCCTACATCGACCCAGAGACCGTGGAGCACGTGCGCCATGTCGCGCTGTTCTTCGGCGGTGCCACGCGCGCGGGCGGGCAGGAGGGCTGGATCGACTTCATTCCCAACTACTTCTCGGAGATTCCCGCGCAGATCGAGCGCGGGCAGATCCCGGCCGAGGTGGTGTTCAGCATGGCGTCGCCCATGGACGCGCACGGCTACTTTGCCGTGAGCCTGGGCGCCGACTACACCATGGCCGCGATTGCCAAGGCGCGCGCTGTGGTGCTGGAGGTCAACCCCAACGTGCCCTTTGCCTGTGGCAACTGCCACGTGCACATTTCGCAGGTGGCCGCGCTGGTCGAGAGCGAGGCGCCGGTCATGGAAGTCGGGCTGCCGAAAATCGGCCCCGTGCAGGAAGCCATCGGCAAGCACGTGGCCGGCCTGATCGACGATGGCTCCACGCTGCAGATCGGCTACGGCGGCATTCCCGATGCGGTGGTGATGCAGCTCACGGGCAAGCACGACCTGGGCATTCACACCGAGATGATCGGCGACGGCATTCTCACGCTGGTGGAAAGCGGCGCCGTTACCAACCGCCGCAAGAACTACCTGCCGGGCCGTTCGATCGCCACCTTCGCGCTGGGGTCGAGCAAGCTGTACCGCTTCATGGACCGCAACCCCGGGCTGGAGATGCATCCGGTCAATTTCACCAACGACCCCGCACTGGCGGGGCTCAACGACAACCTCATCGCCATCAACGCGACCATGCAGATCGACCTGCTGGGCCAGTGCGGCTCCGAGAGCCTGGGGCATGCGCCGTACTCGGGCACCGGCGGGCAATCGGACTTCGTGCGCGCGGCCAATCGCTCGCGTGGCGGCAAGGCCTTCATCGTGCTGCCCTCGACGGCCAAGGGCGACACCATCTCGCGCATCGTGCCGTCGCTCTCGCCCGGCACCCACGTGAGCACGAGCAAGAACGACATCAACTACGTGGTGACCGAATACGGCGTGGCGCAGTTGCGCGGCAAGTCCGCGAAGCAGCGGGCACAGGAGCTGATTGCCATTGCCCACCCGGCCTTCCGTGCGGAGCTGACCGAGCAGGCGAAGCGGGCCAGGCTGCTCTGACCCGGCCGGCCGACTGAGCAGCCGATCAACCGGTCAGCCGGCCTTGGCCGCGCGCACCAGCGACGGCGTGGCCTTGTAGCTCTCGGGGAACAGCTTCTTCAGGTCGTCGATCTTCGGCATGTCGTTGATCGCGATGTAGGGCTGGCTCGGGTGCAGCGTCAGGTAGTCCTGGTGGTAGTCCTCGGCCGCATAGAAGGGCCTGGACATCTCGATGGTGGTGGCCAGCGGCTTGCCGAAGGCCTTGCCCTGGTTGAGCTGCGCGATGTAGTCCTTGGCAATGCGTGCCTGGTCGGCGTTTTCGGCGAACACCGTGGAGCGGTATTGCGTGCCCGTGTCCGGCCCCTGGCGGTTGAGTTCGGTGGGGTCGTGCGCCACCGAGAAGTAGATCTGCAGCAGCTTGCCGTAGCTGACCTGCTGCGGGTCGTAGGTGATGCGCACGGCTTCGGCATGGCCGGTGCGGCCCGAGCCGACTTCGTCGTAGCGCGCGGTTTTTGCGTCGCCGCCGGCATAGCCCGACACGGCGTTGCTCACGCCCTTGACGCGCTGGAACACGCCTTGCACACCCCAGAAGCAGCCACCGGCAAACACGGCGGTTTCGGTTTTCGCGGTCGGTGGGGCCACCAGGTCGGCCACGGGTGCCGGCACGCGGCGGGCCATTTCGGCGAACGAGGGCACCGCGTACCAGACCAGGGCCGCGGCAGCGAGCGTGCCGGCGGTGAGTGCGAGGGATTTCATGGGAAGTCCTTGAGAAAAAGGGGGAGTCGCCGTTGCCGATGGACGCGACATTGCCGCCGAATGCACCGGCCGTCAATGCCGCGTCCGCTGGCCTTCTTTTCTTTTCTTACTTACTTCTTCATCTCGTCCTTGCCCATGGCGTCCTTGGACATGCTGTCTTTCTTCATGCCGTCCTTCGACATGGAATCCTTGGCCATGGAATCTTTCTTCATCCCATCCTTGGACATGGCGTCCTTCGCCATCGAGTCTTTCTTCATGCCGTCCTTGGACATCGAGTCCTTGGCCATGCCGTCTTTCGCCATGTCGTCGGCGGCAAAGGCCGAGGCGCCGGCAAAGGCCATGCAGGTTGCGAGCAGGGTTGCGGTGAGCTTGTTCATTTGGAATCTTCCAGTTGAGGTTTCATTTTTCAAGATGGCGCGGTTCCAGGGAACACGGCCTCGCGCTTTCATTGGCAGCTGGGTCGCTTGAACTGCGACTCAGCTCCCTCCGAACCAGTTGTAGCCCTGGTCTTCCCAGTAGCCACCGGAATAGGTGTTGGTGACGAACATCGCCTTGATGTGCTTCGGGTTCTTGTAGCCAAGCTTGGTGGGCATGCGCAGCTTCATGGGAAAGCCGTACTTGGGCGGCAAGGGCTCGTCGTCGTAGGTGAGGGTGAGCAGCGTCTGCGGGTGCAGGGCGGTGGGCATGTCGATGCTGGTGTAGTAGTCGTCGGCGCACTTGAAGCCGACGTACTTGGCGGTGGTGTCGGCGCCGATGCGATGCAAAAAGTCGCTGAAGCGCACGCCGCCCCATTTGCCGATGGCGCTCCAGCCTTCGACGCAGATGTGCCGGGTCACCTGGTCGTGCTGCGGCATGGCGCGCAGCTCGGGCAAGGTCCAGCTGCGCTTGTCGGCGACCATGCCGGTCACTTCGAGCTTGTAGCTGGCCTCGTCGACTTCGCGAACCTCGTCCTCGCCGTAGAAGGCATTGAACGGAAAGGGCCGGGTGATCATCGACTCGGGGTAGGTGGGGGCCAATTGCGTGGGGCTGAAGATGAGGCCTTGCACCTTGTCGTTGAAGCGCGAGATCTTCGAGAGCGCGGCTTCGACGTGGCTGTCGTCGCTGATGCTGCAGCCGGTAAGAAGCGACAGTCCGCCGAGCGTCAACGAGCGCTGCAGAAAGGCACGGCGTGCGGGCTGGTCGAGCGTTTTCGCAATCAGCGAGCGGGCTTCTTGCACCACCGCGTTGCTGTCTACGCTGGTCATCTTTGGGGCTTTGAAGATTCTCATATCGGGCATTCGTTGCTTGGCGCTGTTGTCTGGAGCGGGAGCGGGTTCGGGGTCGGGTTCGGGTTCATTCGGG
>NZ_QAJK01000203.1 GCF_003852515.1 Variovorax sp. KBW07
ATTTACCTTTTGCCATTTTTCGACTCCGAAAAAAACGATTTCAACGTATGCAGATGGGTTGCAATGCTGCCGTTGCAACCCCCAAAAACTGGTGCCCTTTGCGGGAATCGGACCCGCGACCTCTCCCTTACCAAGGGAGTGCTCTACCACTGAGCCAAAAGGGCTTTTGTCTAACCAAATCGCATTCCGGCGCCGAACCGGGTCTCTGGAGCGGGAGACGGGAATCGAACCCGCGTCATCAGCTTGGAAGGCTGGGGTTCTACCATTGAACTACTCCCGCATCGGGGGCACTTCAAGGCACCCAAAGCGCTAGATCCAATCGCTCTTAGAAACCAAATTCATCGCTGGTGGAGAGGGCTGGATTCGAACCAGCGTACTCGTAAGAGGGCAGATTTACAGTCTGCTGCCATTAACCACTCGGCCACCTCTCCGGCGAACCTCGAAATATAGCACGATTTTGTGACTACTCAGAAACCCCAGCATCAAGAAGATGCGGAGAAACTGCCTCGAGGCCAAGCCCACGATTATTGCCCAAAGTTCACCCCTGCGATTGCTGCGCCTCCCGCCACGCACGCGCTTCGCCGAAATGTCCGCAGCCAATGAACGGCACGGGCGGGCGCAACGCCGAAAGCGGCGACGGATGATTCGACATCAGCACCTTATGGTGCCCAACGTCGATCAACGCACGCTTACTCTGCGCATGCGAACCCCATAGCATAAAAACAACAGGCTTCTCGCCGGCCGAAACATGGCGAATGACGGCATCCGTCAGCACTTCCCAGCCCCGGCCCGCATGGCTGGCCGGCTGGGCCTCCTCGACCGTCAGGCAGGTGTTGAGCAGCAGCACGCCATGGGTTGCCCACTTCACCAGGCTGCCGCCCGGGTTCGGAAACGGCGGTGGCGCCGTGCCCAGGTCGCGTTGCAACTCCTTGAAGATGTTGCGAAGCGACGGCGGCAGCGCCACGCCGGGCGCCACCGAGAACGCCAGCCCCTCGGCCTGGCCGCGCCCGTGGTACGGGTCCTGGCCCAGGATCACCACGCGCACGTCTTCGGGCGGCGTCAGTTCCAGCGCGCGCAACGGCTGCGGCGGAAAGATCACCGCACCGGCATCGAGGCGCTCGCGCAGAAAACCCAGCAGCTTCTGCCCGACGGCCCCGGCAAAGAATTCATCGACCAGCGGCTGCCAGCCCGGCGCCACCGGCCAGTCGGCGGGATCGCTGCTCGACAGATGGTCGGGCGGGCTCATTGGAACAACGCAGCGAGGGCCTCGCCGGGTTCCTTGGCACGCATGAACGCTTCGCCGACCAGGAATGCACTGACGCCCGCCGCACGCAGCGTGGCGACGTCTTCGCGCGTGGCAATGCCCGATTCGGTCACCGGCAGCCGGTCGGCCGGCAACCTGGGCAGCAGATCGATGGTGGCCTGGATCGACACCTCGAAATTGCGCAGGTTGCGGTTGTTGACGCCGATCAGCGCCGTCTTGAGCTTCAACGCGCGGTCGAGTTCGGCCGCGTCGTGCACCTCCACCAGCACCGACATGCCGAGCCCGCGCGCAATCGCTTCGTAGTCTTTCATTTGCGCATCGTCCAGGCACGCGGCAATCAGCAAGATTGCATCGGCGCCCATCGCGCGCGACTCGTACACCTGGTACGCATCGACGATGAAATCCTTGCGCAGCACCGGCAGGTCGCACGAGGCGCGGGCCTGCTTCAGGTAGTCGACGCTGCCCTGGAAGAACTGCTTGTCGGTCAGCACCGAGAGGCAGGCCGCGCTGATGGTGCCGTTGCCTTCGGCGTAGCTCTGCGCAATGTCGGCCGGAATGAAGTCTTCGCGCAGCACGCCCTTGCTCGGGCTGGCCTTCTTGACTTCGGCGATCACGGCGGCCTGGCCGGCTGCGATCTTGGCGCGCAATGCGGCTTCGAAATCACGCGTCAGCACGCGGCTTTCGGCGTCGAAACGAATGGCGTCGAGCGGCGTGCGCTTCAGCGCGGCGGCCACTTCCTGGCGCTTGACGGCGACGATCTTGTCGAGGATGTCTGACATGGCTTGTTCTGCTTTCGATGTGTTGCGGACTCAGACGGTCGTGGAGGCCTTGACCAGTTCCGCCAGCTTGGCTTTCGCCGCGCCCGAGGCCACGGCGGCGCGCGAGCGCTCCACGCCGGCCGCCACCGAATCGACCACGTTCGCCGCATACAGCGCGGCACCGGCGTTGAGCAGCACGATGTCGAGCGCGGGGCCGGCCTGATTGTCGAGCACGCCCAGCAGCATCGCCTTCGACTGCTCGGGCGTTTCCACGCGCAGCGCGCGGTTGCTCGACATGGCAAAGCCGAAGTCCTCCGGGTGCAGTTCGTATTCGCGGATCTCGCCGTCTTTCAGTTCGCCCACCATGGTGGCGGCGCCGAGCGAGATTTCGTCCATGCCGTCGCGGCCATAGACAACCATCGCGTGCTCGGTGCCCAGCCGCTGCAGCGCGCGCACCTGAATGCCCACCAGGTCGGCGTGGAACACGCCCATCAGGATGTTCGGCGCGCCCGCCGGGTTGGTCAGCGGCCCCAGGATGTTGAAGATGGTCTTGATGCCCAGTTCCTTGCGCACCGGTGCCACGTTCTTCATGGCCGGATGGTGGTTTGGCGCGAACATGAAGCCGATGCCGCACGCCTCGATGGAGCGCGCGATCTGCTCCGGGTTGAGGTTGATGTTCACGCCCAGCGCCTCCAGCACGTCGGCACTGCCCGATTTGCTCGACACGCTGCGCCCGCCATGCTTGCTGACCTTGGCGCCCGCCGCGGCCGCGACGAACATCGAGCAGGTCGAGATGTTGAAGGTGTGCGAGCCATCGCCGCCGGTGCCGACGATGTCCACGAGATTCGTCGTGTCCTTGACCGGCACCTTGGTCGACACCTCGCGCATCACCTGCGCGGCGGCGGTGATCTCGCCGATGGTTTCCTTCTTCACGCGCAGGCCGGTGATCAGCGCGGCCATCATCACGGGCGTGCACTCGCCGCTCATGATGAGCCGCACGATGTGCAGCATCTCGTCGTGGAAGACTTCGCGGTGCTCGATGGTGCGCTGCAGCGCTTCCTGGGGGGTGATCATGGGGAGTCTCCTCGGTAGATGTCAGTGGCCGACGCGAACGGCCGGCGCGTCGGTGAACGCAAGCTTGAGGCCGAAGCCGATGAACAGGACGCCGGCCACGCGGTCCAGCCAGTGCATGCCCTTCTGCACGGCGCCGCGGCGCGCCATCCAGCCCGCGGCCAGGGCCCAGCCCACGTTGACGGGGATCGCATTGAGGTTGAATAGCACGCCCAGCAGCACGAAGTACAGGGCCTTGTCGTCGGCGCCGGGGGCAATGAACTGCGGCACGAAAGCCAGGAAGAACAACGCCACCTTGGGGTTGAGCACATTCGTCCAGAAGCCGCCAAGGAAGATCGCCTTGAGCCCGCGCTCTCCGCTCACCGCGGCAGCGGCCTTGCCCAGGTCCGTGGGCGGCGCCGCGCGAGACAGCACCATGCGCACGCCAAGGTAGAGCAGATAGGCCGCGCCGATGTACTTGAGCACCGTGAAGGCCGCCGCCGACGTTGCCATCAACGTGCCCACGCCGACCGCCGCCGCGAAGATGTGAACGAAGCAACCGGCGGTGATGCCGAGCCCGGCGACGATGCCGGCGCGCACGCCGGAGCGCAGCGAGTTCGTCACGATGTAGAGCACGTCGGGCCCCGGCGTGAGGTTCAGCAGCCAGCCGGCGGCGATGAAGGCGAGCAGATGGGGAAGATCGGGCATCGCGTCCTCGCCGGGTTCAGGATTTGAAGAACGCGCGAATCGCGGCCACGGCGCGATCGACGCCGGCCGCATCCACATCGAGGTGCGTCACGAACCGCAGGCGATACAGCCCCGTCGCGAGAATGCCCTGGCTGTTGAGGCTCGCAATCAGTTCCGACGAACGCGACTGCGCCGCACCCGTGAGGTCGGCGAACACGATGTTCGTGTGCGGCGCCTCGACCGTCAGGCCTTCGATGCCTTCGAGCCCTTGCGCCAGGCGCCGGGCCAGTGCATGGTCGTCTGCCAGGCGGTCGACGTGGTGGTCCAGCGCATGCGAAGCCGCAGCCGCCAGCAGGCCTGCCTGACGCATGCCGCCGCCCGCCATCTTGCGAACGCGATGCGCCCGCGCGATGAACTCGCGCGACCCGACCAGCGCCGAGCCGATGGGCGCGCCCAGGCCCTTGCTGAAGCAGACCGACACGCTGTCGAAGCATTGCGCAATGCGGCGGGCTTCGGCGCGAATGTCGCTGCGCTTGTTCTGCGCAGCCTGCGCCGTGGCGGCATTGAAGAGACGCGCACCGTCCAGATGCCGTTGCAGGCCCTTGCGCTTTGCCAGTTCCGTCGCAGCCTGCACGTACTCGAACGGCAGCAGCTTGCCGCCCAGCGTGTTCTCCAGCGCCAGCAGCCGCGTGCGCGCGAAGTGCGCGTCGTCGGGCTTGATGGCCGCTTCGATCTGCGCGAGCGGCAACGTGCCGTCGGACGCATGGTCGAGCGGCTGCGGCTGCACGCTGCCGAACACCGCGGCGCCGCCGCCTTCCCAGCGGTAGCAGTGCGCCTGCTGGCCCACGATGTATTCGTCGCCACGGCCGCAATGCGACAGGATGGCGCACAGGTTGCTCTGCGTGCCGGTGGGCACGAACAGCGCGGCCTCGAAGCCCAGCAGCGCGGCAATCTTCTCTTGCAGCGCGTTCACGCTCGGGTCGGTGCCGAAGACGTCGTCGCCCAGCGGCGCCGCCATCATGGCCTCGCGCATCGCGGGCGTGGGTTGCGTGACGGTGTCGCTGCGCAGATCAACGATGGAGGTGCGATCGGTCATGGTGGGTCAGTCCAGGAAGTTCTTGAGCATGGCGTGGCCGTGCTCCGTCAGGATGGATTCGGGGTGGAACTGCACGCCTTCGATGCGCACGTCATGCGCAAACCCGGTGTGCCGAACACCCATGATCTCGCCATCGTCGGTCCAGGCAGTGACAGCCAGTGCCTTCGGGCAGCTCTCGCGCTCGATCGAGAGCGAGTGATACCGGTTGACGACGAACCTTTCGGGCAGTCCCGCGAACACGCCTTCGCGCGTGGTCGTGATCTCGCTGGTCTTGCCATGCATGAGTTGCTGTGCGCGAACGATCTTGCCGCCGAAGGCCGCGCCGATGGCCTGGTGGCCCAGGCACACGCCAAGAATCGGCAGCTTGCCCGCGAAGGCCTCGATGGCCGCCACCGACACGCCCGCTTCCGCCGGCGAGCACGGCCCCGGCGACACCACCAGCCGCGTGACGCCCGAGGCGATCAGTTCACCGATCTGCTCGACGGATATCTCGTCGTTGCGATGCACCCGCACATCCGCACCCAGCTCGCCGAAGTACTGGACGATGTTGTAGGTGAAGCTGTCGTAGTTGTCGATCATCAGCAGCTTCATGGCTTGCTCACAATCCGGTGCACGCCCTTCACCACGGGAAAGACGTTGAAGTTGATCAGCAGGCCCAGCTTGAGGCCCGACAGCCGCAGCGCGGCCAGCACCTGCGCGCGGTGCAGGTCGGTCAGCACATCGACCGCCTTGAGCTCCACGATGACCGACTGCTCGATCACGAAGCCCGCGCGGTACACCTCGCCCAGCGAGCGGCCCTTGTAGGTGGCCGACAGCGCCACGTCGCGCGTGAAGCCGATCTCGCGCTCGGCCAGCTCGATGGCCAGCGCGGCCGCATAAGCGCCCTCGTCGAGCCCCGTGCCGAGCACGCGTTGCACCTCGACGGCGGCGCCGATGATCTCGTGCGAAAAGTCGTTTTGAATATCCGGTGCGGTGCTCATTCCAGGCCTTCCTCGACCAGTTCGGCGGCACGCAGGAGTGCGCGCGCCTTGGCCTCTGTTTCTTTCCATTCCAGCTCAGGCACCGAGTCGGCGACCACGCCGGCTGCGGCCTGCACGTGCAGCATCTGGTCTTTCACGATGCCGGTACGGATCGCGATGGCCACGTCCATGTCGCCCGCGTAGCTGATGTAGCCGCAGGCGCCGCCGTAGAGGCCGCGCTTGGTGGGCTCCAACTGGTCGATGAGTTCCATCGCGTGCACCTTGGGCGCGCCGGTCAGCGTGCCGGCCGGGAACGTGGCCTTCAGCACGTCGATGGCGGTCATGCCGTCTTTCAGCGTGCCTTCGACGTTGCTCACGATGTGCATCACGTGGCTGTAGCGTTCCACCGCGAAGGCCTCGGTCACCTTCACGGTGCCGGTCTTGGCGATGCGCCCGATGTCGTTGCGCGCGAGGTCGATCAGCATGACGTGCTCGGCGCGCTCCTTCGGGTCGTTGATGAGTTCTTCTTCCGCGGCCTTGTCGAGTTCGAGCGACGCACCGCGCGGACGCGTGCCGGCCAGCGGACGGATGGTGATCTTCTGTTCGCCATCGCCCGTGTTCTCCTGGCGCACCAGGATCTCGGGCGACGCGCCCACCACATGGAAATCGCCCAAGTGGTAGTAGTACATGTAGGGCGAGGGGTTCAGCGAACGCAGCGCGCGGTACAGCGACAGCGGCGACTCGGTGTAGCGCTTGCTGATGCGCTGGCCCACCTGCACCTGCATGAAGTCGCCAGCGGCGATCATTTCCTTGGCCCGCTCCACGGCCGCGATGTAGTCGGCTTTTGCAAAGCTGCGCTCGGGCGGATGCGCCTGCGTGGGCTTCACGATGGGCGCGCTCACCGAGTACTTGAGCTTTTCCTTCAGCTCGCGCAAGCGGCGCTTGCCGGCGGCATAGGCTTCGGGCTGCTTCGGATCGGCATAGACGATCAGGTAGAGCTTGCCCGAAAGGTTGTCGATGACGGCCAGCTCTTCGCACTGCAGCAACAGGATGTCGGGGCAGCCCAGCGTGTCGGGCGGGCAGCTCTTTTCGAGCTTGCGCTCGATGTGGCGCACCGTGTCGTAGCCGAAGTAGCCGGCCAGGCCGCCGCAAAAGCGCGGCAGGCCAGGCCGTAGCGCGACCTTGAAGCGCTTCTGGTAGGCCGCCACAAAGTCCAGCGGATTGCCGATGACGGTTTCGACCACCTGGCCATCGGTCACCACTTCGGTCCTGGCGTCGGCACCGAAGCCGGTGGCGCGGAGCAGCGTGCGCGCCGGCAAGCCGATGAAGCTGTAGCGCCCGAAGCGCTCGCCACCCACCACCGATTCGAGCAGGAAGCTGTGCTTGCCGCCGCCCTGCGAGTGGGCCAGCTTGAGGTACAGGGAAAGGGGCGTTTCGAGGTCGGCAAAGGCCTCGGCCATCAGGGGAATACGGTTGTAGCCCTGGGCGCTGAGGCTCTTGAATTCAAGTTCGGTGATCACGGATTCGTTCTCCAATTGCCACCCGGCGCTGCTTTGGCTGGCCGGTGGCAAGGTCATTCACGGGTGGGTCCGGCGTCGAAGTATGCGTGTCGACTCGGAACCGCGGGCGCACGGCAGGCGCCGTGCAATCAAACAGTCGGCGATGTATGGCGACGCCAGGGCCAGGCTCCCCGGCTGCCTTCACCTGTTTGATTGATGTGATGAACGAACATGGAAAGCCGAGTTTAGCCCACGAAAACGCCCGAGCGTGCAATAGAGCGCGACTTGCCCTGGCTTCAGGGTTCCCCCGAAGGCCGCGCCGTAAAACAAAAAGATACATTCGCACGACCGTTCGCAAATTCCAGGAGGCTCACTTGCTCGCACTCTCGCTCCCGACCGTGTTCTCCCTGCTTTCGCCCTTCTCGCGACTCCCCCGGCTGTCCCGGCTGGCCGCCATGGCCTGCCTTGCCACCGCGGCGCTCGGCGCCTCTGCCGCGCAGGTCGACGTGGCTGGCGTCAAGCTCGAAGACCGCATGGATTTGCGCGGCACCGCCCTGCAGCTCAACGGCGCGGGCGTTCGCTACAAGGCCATCTTCAAGGTCTACACGGCCGGCCTGTACGTGGGCAAGAAGGTCTCCACCACCGAAGAGGCCCTGGCCGCGCCGGGCCCCAAGCGCGTGGCCATCACGATGCTGCGCGACATCGACGCCAACGAACTCGGCAAGCTCTTCACCAAGGGCGTGGAAGAGAACTCGCCCAAGAGCGAGATGGTCAACCTGATCCCCGGGCTGCTGCGCATGGGCCAGATGTTCGCGGACCAGAAGCAGTTGAAGACCGGCGACACCTTCACCATCGACTGGCTGCCGGGCACCGGCACCGTCATTACCGTGCGCGGCGTGGCGCAGCCCGATCCGGTGAAGGAGCCGGCCTTCTTCAATGCGCTGCTGCGCATCTGGCTCGGCCCGAATCCGGCCGACTGGAAACTGAAGGACGCGCTGCTGGGCAAGCAGTAGAAGCGGAAGGCGGCAAGCGCGCGCTTGTCCTTCCTCGTTCGCGCTTCTTCCTCTTCTCCTTTTTTCTTTTCTCAGGCCGCCGTCGCCGATAGCTCGGCGAGCGAATCCACGAAGCCATCCGCGTCCACGCCGCGCACCGGCTCGCCGTGGTTGTAGCCATAGCTGACCAGCACCACCGGACAGCCCGCCGCGCGCGCGGCGCGCGCGTCGTTGCTCGAATCGCCGACCATCAGCGTGCGCGCCGGCACGGTGCCGAGCGCTTCGCAGGTCTTCAGCAGCGGCAGCGGATCGGGCTTCTTGCGCTCGAAGGCATCGCCGCCGAACACCATCTCGAAAAACCCATCGAGCCCTTTCGCGGCCAGCAGCGGCTTGGCGAACGAGGTCGGCTTGTTGGTAAGGCACGCCAGCCGCAGGCCGCGCGCACGCAGGGCCTCGAGCCCGTCGATGACGCCCGGGTACACGGCGGAATGCTGGCCGTTGATGGCCAGGTAGTGATGCTGGTAGCGCACCCAGGCCTTGTCGAACAGCGCCTCGGCCCTGGCCTTCAGCGCGGCGGCTTCGGCGGCGGTGGGGGTGGGTGTGGTGCCGGCGGGCGTCATGACGTGCGCGAGCGCCGAAAGAATCAAGTGCTCGGAGCCCTTGCCGACCATCACTTCGATGGCGGCGGGTGCGACGTGGGGCAGCGAGAGGTCGTCGAGCATGCGGTTGAGCGACGCGGCGAAATCACCGAGCGTGTCGACCATGGTGCCGTCGAGGTCGACGATGGCGGCGTCGAAGCGGGAGAGGTCAGGAGGAAGAGTGTTCAAGGCAGGCGACTGGAGTTCAGAGGTTTTCGCGGCGCGGTGACGCAGCCCTCTTATTAGAGTTGAAAACATGGCGTGTCATCGCGCCGTTGCTGCTGCTGTTTCTGGGCGCTCTTGTTCTTGGGGCCGCTGTTTTGGAGCGGGTGCGGGTGCGGGTTCATTCAGGGCGCGTGCGA
>NZ_QAJK01000204.1 GCF_003852515.1 Variovorax sp. KBW07
CCCAGGTTGGTGACGTTCTGGTTCGTGGTGTTCAACTGGCCGCCGTTGACTGCGTCCTTCGAACCCGCAGCCACGTTGCCGTCAGCCACATTGGCCAGCTTCACGGGTGCCGTTGCCGGTGTGCCGTCGGCATTGAGCCCGCCCAGCGTCACGCCGCTCTTGCCTGGCGTACCGTCCGCGTTCTTGTCGTACTGCACGGCGTTTCCGGCCTTGGCCTCCGCCGCCTTCACCTGCGCCACATTGGCGGCATCCGTATCGTTCGTTCCCGCACCTACATTGGTGATCGGCTTGCCACCGGCATCGATGCCGGCCGTGGTCACGCTCGGGCC
>NZ_QAJK01000205.1 GCF_003852515.1 Variovorax sp. KBW07
GGCGCGAGCGGCTCAGAGCACTGGTTGGTCGAACGGCACAAGCGCAGCGCCCTCGTGCGAATGGGATCGGGTGCTCCCCGCAGCGAAATAAAGGAGGAGCGAAGCGGGGGACATTCGCGGAGGGGAGCACCCGGTGTCAGTCGCACACACCAAAGAATGCTCCCGCGCCCGCACCCGCTCCCGAACCAAGCTCAGTGAGGCGCGCCGCCCTGCGATGCGTTGGCCGTCATCAGCTTGTCCGTGTAGGCAATCGCAATGGCCGAGAACAGGAAGGTGATGTGGATCACCGTCTGCGCGATCAGCACGCGGTCCGTGTAGTTGTCCGCGTTGATGAACGTCTTCAGCAGGTGAATCGAGCTGATGCCGATGATGGCCGTGGCCAGCTTTACCTTCAGCACCGACGCATTCACGTGGCTCAGCCACTCTGGTTGGTCGCGATGGCCTTCCAGGTTCATGCGACTCACGAAAGTTTCGTAGCCGCCCACGATCACCATGATCAGCAGGTTCGAGATCATCACCACGTCGATCAGCGCCAGCACCACCAGCATGATCACCGTTTCGTTGAGCGAGCCCACCGGCGCGGTCGTCTTGTAGCCGATGCTGGTGATCAGCGCCTGCAGCGCGGTCTGGCTGCCGAATGCGGCTTCCACCAAATGCAGCAACTCCACCAGGAAGTGAACCACGTACACCGCCTGCGCAACGATCAGGCCCAGGTACAGCGGCAATTGCAGCCAGCGGCTGGCGAAGATCAGCTTGGGCAACGGCCCCATCGGCAAGCTCCGGCGGGGGGGCGGGTTCAACGGGTCGAAAGGGTCGGGAGCGGACATCGGCAGGCTGGTTGTGAAAGTCGGGCGATTCTAGGGGTGTCCCCGTGTCGGACTCGTGATAACCCCGCGAACTAACATCGGGCCGTCAGTGACCCGTAAGTGGGCCCGCCGACATTACGGCCGCATCCATCCAGGAGACAAGAGAATGAGCAGCGCATCGAAGAATATTGAATCCGTCCTGGTCGAGAACCGTGTGTTCCCGCCCGACGCCCGCGCCACCGAAGGCGCCCGAATTCCCAGCATGGCCGCCTACGACGCGCTATGCAGGGAAGCCGAACAGGACTTCGAAGGGTTCTGGACCCGGCTGGCCAAGGGCAACCTCCAGTGGACCAAGCCGTTCACCAGGACCCTGGACGAGTCGAAGGCCCCGTTCTACGAGTGGTTCGGCGACGGCGAGCTCAATGCCAGCGCCAACTGCCTGGACAAGCACATCGGCACCCCGGTCGAGAACAAGACCGCCATCGTCTTCGAGGCCGATGACGGCACCGTCACCAACGTCAGCTACAAAGAGTTGCTCGGCCGCGTGAGCCAGTTTGCCAACGCGCTCAAGGCCGCGGGCATCAAGAAGGGCGACCGCGTCATCATCTACATGCCCATGACGGTCGAAGGCGTCATTGCCATGCAGGCCTGCGCGCGCATCGGCGCCACCCACAGCGTGGTGTTCGGCGGCTTCTCGGCCAAGGCGCTGCAGGAACGCATCATCGACGCTGGCGCGGTGGCGGTCATTACGGCCAACTACCAGTTGCGCGGCGGCAAGGAACTGCCGCTGAAAGCCATCGTCGACGACGGCATCGCGCTCGGCGGCTGCGAGTCGATCAAGACCGTGTTCGTGTACGAGCGCACGCCCACCGCATGGGCCCGCGTCGAAGGCCGCGACAAGACTTTTGCCGAAGCGCTCAAGGGCCAGAGCACCGATTGCCCGCCCGTGCCGGTGAACGCCGAGCACCCGCTGTTCATCCTCTACACCTCGGGCTCCACCGGCAAGCCCAAGGGCGTGCAGCACGCCACCGGCGGCTACCTGCTGTGGGCCAAGCTCACGATGGACTGGACCTTCGACTCGCGCCCCGAAGACGTGTTCTGGTGCACGGCCGACATCGGCTGGATCACCGGCCACACCTACGTCGCCTACGGCCCGCTCGCGGCCGGTGCCACGCAGGTGGTGTTCGAAGGCATCCCGACCTTCCCCCATGCGGGCCGCTTCTGGCAGATGATCGAGAAGCACAAGGTGTCGGTGTTCTACACCGCGCCCACCGCCATCCGCTCGCTCATCAAGGCGGCCGAAGGCGACGAAAAAGTGCATCCGAAGAACTGGGACCTGTCGAGCCTGCGCATCCTCGGTTCGGTCGGCGAGCCGATCAACCCCGAGGCGTGGATGTGGTACCACCGGAACATCGGCCACGAGCGCTGCCCGATCGTCGACACCTTCTGGCAGACCGAGACTGGCGGCCACGTCATCACCCCGCTGCCGGGCGCCACGCCGCTGGTGCCGGGTTCGTGCACCTTGCCGCTGCCGGGCATCATGGCCGCCATCGTCGACGAGACCGGCAAGGACCTGCCCAACGGCTCGGGCGGCATGCTGGTCATCAAGCGCCCGTGGCCCTCGATGATCCGCACCATCTGGAACGACCCCGAGCGCTTCAAGAAGAGCTACTTCCCCGAAGAAATGGGCGGCACCATCTACCTGGCCGGCGACGGCGCGGTGCGCAGCGAAGACCGTGGCTACTTCCGCATCACGGGCCGCATCGACGACGTGCTGAACGTGTCGGGCCACCGCCTGGGCACGATGGAAATCGAATCGGCGCTGGTCTCCAAGACCGACCTCGTGGCCGAAGCCGCGGTGGTGGGCCGCCCCGATGACGTGACGGGCGAGGCGGTGTGCGCCTTCGTCGTGTTGAAGCGTGCCCGCCCGACCGGCGAAGAGGCCAAGCAGATCGCCAACGAACTGCGCGCCTGGGTCGCCAAGGAAATCGGCCCCATCGCCAAGCCCAAGGACATCCGCTTCGGCGACAACCTGCCCAAGACGCGCAGCGGCAAGATCATGCGGCGCCTGTTGCGCAGCATCGCCAAGGGCGAGGCGATCACGCAGGACACCTCGACGCTGGAAAATCCGGCAATCCTGGAACAGTTGTCAGAACGCCTGTAGGACGTGGCCGTTTATCCGTCCGGCAGCGCCGGACGGGCCCTTGGGCTGAGGTAAAACCATCGGAGTCACCGCGCGCCTTGACGTGCGCGGGCGTTTTCGATGTGTTCGATCTTTCCGAAGGAGGCCTCCAATGGGCGTGAGATCCGCTTTTCTTTTTGTCATCGTGCTGCTGATCGCAGCGCTCGCGGCATTGAACTGGGGGACGCTGTCGGCCCCCACCGACGTGTGGCTGGGCTTCATGACCGTCTCGGCGCCGCTGGGGCTGATCATGCTGGGGCTCACCGTGGTGCTCGCGGCCTTCTTCCTGGTCTATGTGCTGTACCTGCACAGCTCGGTGCTGCTCGACACCAAGCGCCACACCAAGGAAATGCAGGTCCAGCGCGACCTGGCCGACAAGGCCGAAGCCTCGCGCTTCACCGAGCTGCGCAGTTTTCTTGAAGCGCAAGAGAACAAGCACATGGGCCACAACGCCGACCGCCACACGGCCCTGCTGGCGCGCATGGACCAGCTTGAAAATGCGGTCCGGCTGCGCTCGGACCAGACCGACAACACCGTGGCCGCGCACATCGGCCAGCTGGAAGACCGCATCGAGCGCCGGCCGCTGCCGGTGGACATCAACCCGCAGGGTTGAGAGGGACGAAGCGGCGGGTTGCTGACTGAACGCTGCCGCTGCTGTCTCTGTGTTTCTTACTTCGTCGACAGCACCCAGGCCGCCAGCTTCTTCGCATCCGCTTCGCTGACCTGGTTGTTCGCCGGCATCGGCACCGGTCCCCACACGCCGGAGCCGCCCTTCATGATCTTGCTGGCGAGCGTGTCCACGGCACCCTTGTCGTCCTTGTATTTCGCGGCCACGTCCTTGAACGAAGGCCCGAGCACCTTGCGCTCGACCGCGTGGCAGCTCATGCAATTCTTCGACGTGGCCAGGGCGAGGTCGGCGAAGGCGGGGGCCGCGACGCCGAGGCCCAGGACGACCGACAACAAGACTCTTTTCATGGGGATTTATTTCGTAAGGGCTGGGTTACATTCGATGCAACGCGATTGTAGGTAGCGCCGTGGACAGGCGCCCGGATGCGCGCAATACAACCCTGAGGGATTCGCGATGTGGTTTCTGGCATTGGGCCTGCTTGGCATCGGCCTCAAGTACTTCGAAGTGAGCATGGTCGCCGGCTGGAGCTGGTGGATCGTGCTGACGCCTTTTGCACTGGCCCTCGCGTGGTGGGCATGGGCCGATTCGTCGGGCTACACCAAGCGAAAGGTCATGGAGCGGGAAGACAGGCGCAGGCAGGAGCGCATCGACCGCCAGAAGACCAACATGGGCATGAAGACCAGCAACGGTCAACGCCCGCGCCGCTGAGCGTACGGCGGCCGCTCCCCGGCTGAAGCAGCAAGCAAGCCAACAACCAGCGCCGCATGCCGAAAGGAAGCGCGCCATGGACGACGAAGCCGCCACCCACGCACTGATCGTCTTCGGCCTCTCGCTGCTGGCCGGGCCAGCCATTGGCGGGCTCGTCGGATGGCTCAAGACCTTTTTCTGGGGCGTCGGTGTCGGTGCACTGCTGATCGGCTGCGCCGGCCTGTATGGCGCCGCCACCGTCGGCTGGCACCGCTGCCAGTCGATTGCCGGCACGGTGAGCGTGCAGGGCAGCCTGGTCGAGATCGTGGAAGAGCGCGGCAAGGACAGCAACGGCCGCACGACGACGTCGCGCGCACCCATCGTCGAATACACCGCGTCCGACGGGCAGAAGCGCCGCGTCAAGGGGCTGGGCGGTGGCCTGTCGGGCAAGGAGTGGGGCGATGCGGTGGAGGTGCGCTACAGCAAGGCCGACCCCACACAGGCACTGGTGGCCGACTTCCAGAACATGTGGGGCATCGTGTGGGGCCTCGGCATCTTCGGTGGATTCCCGACGATGTTCGGCCTGTTCTTCACGGGCATGGCGATCAAGGAGGGTCGCCACCAGGACGGGCGCCGGGTGGTGCGCGAACCCACGCCAGCGCAACAACGTTGGCGCACGCGCGGCACGGTGGTGGCCAACGTGGTGTTTCTGGCGGGCTTTGCGCTCGTGTTCTTCTATCCCGACCCGAACCCGATGAAGCAGTTCGGCGCGGGCTTCATGACCATCGGTGCGGGGGCGTTGCTGCACTTCGTCGTACAGAGCCTGCCGCCGGCGATGGAGTTCGAGTTCCGCAGCATCCTTGTGATCGTGGGGCTGGGCTTTCTGGCCTTTGGATATGGCGCTTGGATGATGGCGTAGGGCTGCGCGCCGCTGTTTCGTTCATTCAGGGC
>NZ_QAJK01000206.1 GCF_003852515.1 Variovorax sp. KBW07
GCGCAGAGCACACCATCGGCGCGAGCGCCTTCAGAGCGGTCGTTGATCGGCCAATGCGAGAGCAGCGCCCTCGTGCGACTGGCATCGGGTGCTCCGCGCAGCGAAATAAAGGAGGAGCGAAGCGGGGGACATTCGCGGAGCAGAGCACACCGTCGGCGCGAGCGCGGGCACCGCTCTGAAGAACGGCAGCGCAAAAACCACGACGACCGACCGAAGAGCAAGGCGTCATGCCGAGATGCAGTCAGCGATGGCGCGCCCCACGTCCACGGTCGAGGCCGTACCGCCCATGTCGCGCGTCCGTGGACCTTCGCTCAGTACCGTTTCGATGGCCGAGATCACCGCCGCCGAGGCCTGCGCATACACAGGGTCGTTGTTCCCCAGGTGGTCCAGCATCAGCGCCGCCGACCAGATCTGGCCGATCGGGTTCGCGATGCCCTTGCCCGCGATGTCCGGCGCCGAGCCGTGCACGGGTTCGAACAGCGACGGGAACTTGCGCTCCGGATTCAGGTTGGCCGACGGGGCGATGCCGATCGTGCCCGTGCAGGCCGGGCCCAGGTCCGACAGGATGTCGCCGAACAGGTTCGACGCCACCACCACGTCGAACCAGTCCGGGTGCTGCACGAAGTGCGCGCACAAGATGTCGATGTGGTACTTGCTCGTCGCCACGTCGGGGTAGCGCGTGGCGATCTCGGCCAGGCGCTCGTCCCAGTAGGGCATGGTGATCGAGATGCCGTTCGACTTGGTGGCGGCCACCAGGTTCTTGCGCTTGCGGCGGCTGGCGAGTTGGAACGCGTAGTCGATGATGCGGTCCACGCCGGTGCGGGTGAACACGGCCTCCTGGATTGCCATTTCGCGCGGCGTGCCTTCGAACAAGCGTCCGCCCACCGAGGTGTATTCGCCTTCGGTGTTCTCGCGCACCACCAGGAAGTCGATGTCGCCGGGCTTTCGGTGCGCCAGCGGGCCGGGCACGCCGGGCATGAGGCGTACGGGGCGCAGGTTGACGTACTGGTCGAAGTCGCGGCGGATCTTGATCAGCAGGCCCCACACGGCGATGTGGTCGGGCACCTTGGCGGGGTCGCCCACCGCGCCGAAATAAATGGCGTCGTGGCCCTGGATCTTGTCGGCCCAGTCGGCCGGCATCATCAGGCCGGTGCGCACGTAGTGGTCGGAGCCCCAGTCGAAGTGGTCGTACGAAAAGTCGATGCCGAAGCGGCGACCGACCGCGTCGAGAACGCGCAGCCCTTCGGGCATGACCTCGACGCCGATGCCGTCTCCGGGAATGACGGCAATCCTGTGCTTTTTCTGCATTGACTCAACCTGTTCCAAAATCGTTTCGATGGGGTGCCGGCGCTCGTGACGCAGGACCATCGAAAAATTCTAGGAGCAGGGGTGGGGCGTTGGCTCGGGGTTGGCACCCACTCAGTGTTGACAAAATCAGAAGGCGCGGCGCGGTTCTTTCCCTGAGGCATCCGCTGTTCGAGTGTCACGAAAGTGCCTTCGACTTCTAATAATCAGAAGGCTGTGCGTCCGCTTTTGCTCCCGCTTGCGGCCGCCAAGCCGCCCGGTTCATGAAGGTTTTCTGAATTCCGGCGACGACCGTGCCGGATACTCGACGCGCTCGCGACCCCTTGCCCCCTTGCCCCCTTGCCCCGCTGCAACCGGGGCCGGTCGCCCGGAGACCCATGAATGCCCTGCTTGTCGAGACGAACGCCCCCTCCCGGCCCAGGCACGTGCCCAAAAAACAGCGTGCGGTGGTGGTGGCGCTGACGCAGGCGTTCGCGCGGCGGTGGAAGCGCTGGCTCCAGCCTTCGCTGGTGCGGCGGCTGTTGCTCGCGCAGCTTGCCGGGGTCACGCTGCTGTGGGTGGCGCTGATCGGGCTCTTCGTGTACGACTCCAACGCGGTGCCGGAGCTGGTGCGCTACGACAAGGTTTTCGGCGTCATCCTGAAGACCGCGCAGAACCTGGCGGACTCGCCCGACCGGCAGCAGGAGACACTGCGCTCCCTCGACCTGGCCTTGCTCGAGACCTCGGGCGACCTGAGTTCCGAGTCGGACAAGGCGCCCATCATGCAGGTGTGGCAGGAAGGCGTGCTCATCTACAACTCCAACGCGGGCGTGCCGGTGATGAAGAACTCGGTGCCGGGCCGCGTCGAGACCATAAGGCTCGGTGACCGCGCATGGCGCGCGCGCACCATGTCCTCGCCGGTCCTGGACACCCGCGTGATGCTGGCCGAGCCGAAGATATTGCGCTTCAACTTCACCATCGAGAACCGCACCTACTACCTGTTGCCGCTGATGATCGGCCTGCCGTTCCTGGTCTTCCCGGCGTGGCTGTCGGTGTGGCTGGCGCTGCGGCCCTGGCGCCAGGTGACGCAGGAGACGGCCGAGCGCGGCCCGGCCGACCTGACGCCGCTGTCCTTCGAGCCTCCGCACAAGGAACTGCGGCCGCTGGTGCACGGCATCAACGAACTGCTGCGCAGCGTGCGCGACCGCGCCGCCCGAGAGCGTGGGCTGATCGCCGATGCGGCCAACGAACTGCGAACGCCGCTCGATGCGATGCGAGTGAACGTGGAAGCCATGAAGGCGCAGACCGACGATGCGGGCCAGCGCGAACTGATGGCCAACCTGCTGCGAAGCAACGACCGCGCGGCGCGCCTCGTGGGCCAACTGCAGCAGCTGATGCGCAGCGACGAGATTCCGCAAGACGCTTTGCCCACCCTGCTGATGCTCGATGGGCTGGTGCGGGACCGCATTTCGCTGGTCGAGGTCCTGGCGCATGCGCGCGGCGTGGTGCTCGACTTCGCCTCCGAAGGCGCCATGCCCGTGTTCGGCGAACGCGAGAGCCTGATCTCGATGATCAGCAACCTCGTGGAGAACGCCATCAAGTACAGCCCCGACGGCGGCACGGTGACCGTGCGCATCGCGCGCGAAGCAAAGATGGCGGTGCTGCGCGTGACGGACCAGGGGCCTGGCATTCCGCCCGCCTTGCGCGAGCGTGTGTTCGACCGGTTCTTTCGCAACCCCGACCAGACCCAGTCGGGCAGCGGGCTGGGCCTGGCGATCGTCAAGGCGGTGCTGGAAAAGCACAAGGGCCGCATCGAACTGGGCGTCGATCCGCGGGAGGGGCGCGGGCTGCTCGTGACGGTGTGGCTGCCGCTTTCGGTGGCCTGAAGGCGACGATTTCTGACGGTGTGTTCGGGGCGTTGTTCCTCGTACCATCGAGGCCATGCGAACACTTTCACTCCCCGCCGGCGGCGAGATGCCGGTTCTTGGTCTCGGTACCTGGCGCATGGGCGAAGCCGCCGATCGCCGTGCAGCCGAGGTGGCCGCGGTGCGCGAAGCCATCGCCCTGGGCTACCGGCTCATCGACACCGCCGAGATGTATGGCGAGGGCGGCGCCGAGACCGTGGTGGGCCAGGCCATTGCCGAGGCGCTGCGCGCGGGCGACGTGCGGCGCGAAGAGCTCTTCGTCGTCAGCAAGGTCTACCCGCACAACGCGAGCCGGCGCGGCACGCGCGAGGCCTGCGAGCGCAGCCTGAAGCGGCTGGGGCTGGACGCCATCGACCTGTACCTGCTGCACTGGCGAGGCGAGCATCCGCTGGCGCATACGGTCGAGGCGATGCAGGCGCTGGTGGCGCAGGGACGCATCGGCCACTGGGGCGTGAGCAACTTCGACACCGACGACATGCAAGAGCTGGTGCAGGTCACGGGCGATGGCCCCGGCTGCGCGGCCAACCAGGTGTACCTGTCGCTGGGAGAGCGCGGCCCGGAGTTCGGCCTGCTGCCGTGGCTGCGCGAACGCGGCATGCCGTTGATGGCCTACAGCCCCATCGACCAAGGCGCGCTGGCGCAAGACGTGGGGCTGGCAAAACTGGCGGGGCAGCTTGGCGTGACGGCAGCCCAACTTGCGTTGGCCGCGGTGATGGCGCGGCCCGGTGTCGTCGCGATTCCGAAGGCGGTGCGCAGCGCGCACCTGAAAGAGAACCTGGCGGCCGCCGAGCTGAAGCTCGATGCAGCCACACTGGCCGAGCTGGACCGCCTGCATCCACCGCCGCGCCGCAAGACCGCGCTGGCGATGATCTGAGTCGGGCGGTGCCAATGCTGTGCATCGGACGGTTGGAGGCCGCATGAGCGGCGATCTCCCGCGCCCGCAGGACCCGGCGCTGCTGCGCCGCCTGCTGCGCGCCAAGGACCGGATGGACGCGGCTTCGTCGGAAGACTGGCCCGTTCATCGGCTGGCGGACGTGAGTGGTGTTTCCGAGGCCCACTTCGCCCGTTCGTTCAAGGACGCCTTCGGTGTTCCGCCGCACCGGTACCTGCTGACGCTGCGCATCGAGCGGGCGACGGCACTGCTGCGCGACACCGACCTGCCCATCACCGAGATTGCGTTTCACACGGGCTGGGAGAGCCTGGGGACATTCGGGCGCACCTTCCGAGACATCACCGGCGAGAGCCCGAGCGCGAGCCGTGCGCGCGCAAGGGCCGAAGTCGGCGAGCCCGGCCGTGTGCCCCTGTGCATTTTGGGCGCGGCGCAGAGGCCAGACCTGGTCACAGCAGTTTCGGAGAAGCGGCGCCGGGAGGCCGCCGATATAAACAGGCCACACAACAAGGAGTCTTTATGAGTCAAGGTGTTCAAGTGGTGGGTCTGTACGTTCGCGACCAGGACGAAGCGCTAGCCTTCTATGTCGACAAGCTCGGGTTTCGTGTCCACACGGACGTGCGCAACGGCACGTACCGCTGGCTCACGGTGCAGCATCCCGAACAGCCGTCATTCCAACTGGGCCTGTTCACGCCCGGGCCGCCGGTACTCGATGCCGCGACGGCGCAGACGTTGAGCGCGATCGTGGCCAAGGGCGCGATGCCGCCGCTGGTGCTGAGCGTGGCCGACTGCCATGCCGCCCATGCGCAGATGAGTGCCCGGGGTGTGGAGTTCACGCAGGAGCCCGTGGCCCGCTTCGGCACGGTGGACGCGGGGTTCCGGGATCCGTCGGGGAACGGGTGGAAGATGATCGAGGCGCGGGGCTGAGGGCGGTGCGCAGTGCGCACCTGAAAGAGAACCTGGCGGCTCCGGGGCGCGACGCGTTCAGCTCTTGTCGAACACGCGCCGGTAGCGCACGTGGCCGCCCAGCTCCCGTCGCGTCTTGTTGGTCACAAGGCGCACGGCGCCGCTGGTGATGACGTCTTCCATCGCCAGCAGTTGTTCACGATCGGCGTCGGAAAGCAGCGGAAATTCCCCCGGGTGCGTTTTCTGGTGCTCCCATATCCGCCGTTCCATTTCCGACAACGATCGCGTTTCGTCCATGGGTGGCATCGGCAGGTGAGCTTGACCCGGGGGCAGGATAAGGGCTTCGCTCGTCAGCTTCACGCGCGCGATGAACCGCCGGTTGGCTTCGACCTTTTGCTGGATCTGCTTGATCTTCTCTTTCCGGTCGAAACTCGTGACAGGCCCGACCATGTAGAAGGAGGCGTGCGAGTCGTGCACCATCTGGTCGAAGAAGTGGTCGATGGCAGGCGGCACCTTGCTTGCGGAGGCGTTCTTCGTGAACTCCGCATGGATGCGCAAGAAGTCGACCTGCGCATCGGAGAGACTGGAGATTCCGGTAGCCGATCGTTCCGCGCGCTGGAGATCGGTTTGCTTTTTTTCTTGCCACAGTGCCGCGGCCATGTCGGATGAGAAGTCGGCGTCGCTTTCAAGCATGTCGATGCGATCCTGTTCGCTGGCCTGCTGGTAGCTCGGAAGCTTCGCCACATTGCCCGCGTGCAGGAGCCGCCAGCGCCAATACAGTTGCATGTGGCTGTGCTGCGCTGCTTCGATGCCGCCAGACACTGGGCTGCGGGCTGCCCATTCGCGGTAGGCGTTGAAGAGGTCGGCACACTTGTCATCCCTGTCCAGATCGTTGGCGACGGCTATCCCCGCAGCACCTAGTGCCTTGAGTTGTGCGATGCCTAGAAGTGGCACAGCGCTATTGCGTGCCTCGTGGTACATGTCGAGCAGCGGCATCTGGGAGAGCAACTTGGCGCGCGAGCCCGCGGCCTTGCCTTGGCAACCCGGGTCGTAGCCGCCACCAACATTCGAGTGCGCGCCTGGGTATACCTTCTCGATGCAGTTGGCCGGGTATCTGTTGTCGCTCTTGCGTCCCGTCGATAGCGGGAAGTTGATGCGTATCTCATGCGCCGCACACAGATGCACCGTGCGCTCCACGCTGGGCACGATGTCCAGCGTGCCGTTGGCCCACCCTCCAAGACCTCGCCAGAAGGGGGAGCTGTCGGCCAGTCCGACAGAGGCGACCGAATCGAACAGTCCCAGGAACTGAATGCGAAACGGAACGCCCGCCAGCGTATGGCCGCCGTTCTTTTCCTCCAGAAGAATGTGGTGCAGGAAGTGGCAGAATGCGCGCGCCTGCGCCGCCCCACGAGAAAATCCGAACACCGAGAGGTTGACTTGCACGAGCTTCTTCGGAGGCCTACCTTGCAAGGCCTTTTTCAGTTCCCCCAGCTTGCCGCCTTGCTCTGCGTTCAGTCCGGTTGCGCTGCCGACGAAGTACAAACGTTTGCCGGGCATATTGGAGCCTGTGCTTCCATCGACGTGCAACGGCTGCTTGGTTGCGAGCCGTTTGGCTTCTGGATCGCTGATCAGCAACTTGTCTTCATGAATGGTGGCGTGCATGGCGTTGACCAACTGAATAAGGGCCCAATTTATCCGTGCGTCTCCGCCGGTGGCCTTGGCCTTGCCATCGGGTGTTTCGGTTTTTTCGCCGATTTCATCGAAGGGCGTACCAACACCCGGAACATAGATCCGGCGATAGCCGTTCTTGGGATCCTCCTTGAAGGCGTCGTGCAAAACGACCACGTTGCTATGGCTGCACTGATTGAAATCGCCATTGGTTTTTTGCAAGACTTCCAGTTGATCGCGTTTCTTGTTGTTGTTGGTTCCATCAAAAAAAATACCCACATGGAGCATCGACGCGCAAAGCGAGGTCTTGTCGCCGCGCTCAATGCAACTGGTGGCAGCCGCGCGCTGGATCTGTTCCTTGAGACTCAGGCGACGATCGCCGGGGAGTGCAGGGGGGATGGGTTGAACTGACATTGCTTGAGTCTTCCTGTTCGTTTTCAGCGCTTGATTTCCGGCTCCTCGGGATAGCCCCGGTGCGATGGATGACCGGGGTTCTGTGGGCCGGCGTCGTAGACCCATACTTGCAATTCGTCGTTCGGCAGGAAGAACACTTGCAGTCGCCCTCCTTCCTTTCCGTAGCGTTCGACGGGTACAGCCCTTCGAAGCGTGCGTTCTGACCAACAACACTTGTTCTCCTCGGCCAGAGTCATTTCCTTGCGCTTCTCCCAAGGCTGTGTGTAGTGACCAATCGTCCAGTCAACATCGACAGTCAATCCAGGAGCCCATTCAGCAGGCAACGCGACGCAACACGAAAGCGCGCCTCCACCACCGTACGGCGGAAGGTTGGAGCCGCGGTTCCCGTTGACGTAGTACTCCTGCACGCCTTCACGCGTGTAGTTGTAGCCCGTGATGCCCGAGGCCATGGGTTCTGGCGGCTTTGGCGCCTTGGGTTCACAGCCGCTCACAGCTGCGAGAAGAACGGAGGCAGCCGCCATCCGCAGTAGCCATCGCACATATGGCTGTTTCGTCATTGCTTGCGTCTCCCTGGTGATGTTCTCAATTCGTGGCATCTGGTTTTTCGGGATAGCCCCGATGCGATGGATGACCGGGGTTCTGTGGCCCGGCGTCGTAGAGCCACACCTGGAGTTCGTCGTTCGGCAAGAAGAAAACTTGCAGTCGACCACCGTCTTTGGCGTAAGGCTCAATGGGAACAGTCTTGGTCAGCGCGCGACGATCAAGGCAGCACTCAATCGCCTCTTTGATGCTCATCGCCTGAATCTTTTCGATTGGCACTGTCCAATGTCCCGTAATCCAGCTCACCTCGACGCTTAACTCGCGGCTCCACTGAACCGGCAGCGATACGCAGCAAGAGACAGAGCCTCCGCCGCCATACGCCGGGAGATTGGAGCCGCGCTTGTCGTTGACGTAGTACTCCTGCACCCCTTCGTTGGTGTAGTTGTAGCCCGTGATGCCCAGGGTCATGGGTTCTGGTGTTTTCGGGGAATCTGGCGTGCAGCCACTCGTTCCTGCAAGCAGAAGGCAGGCGACTGCTGCTCGTAGCAGCCATCGCGCAAATAGATCAATCGACATTCCTGGACTCTCCCTTGCCGTGTTCTAGTTTTGGGTGTCTGGTTTCCGGGGATAGCCCCGATGCGATGGATGACCGGGGTTCTGCGGTCCGGCGTCGTAAACCCATACCTGGAGTTCGTCGTTCGGCAGGAAGAACACCTGCACGTCTCCCCCCTCTTTGCCGTAGCGTTCGATAGGGACAGTCTTGGTCAGCGCGCGGCGGTCAAGGCAACACTCAATCGCCTCTTTGGTGCCCATCGCCTGAATTTTTTCGATTGGCACTGTCCAGTGCCCTGTGATCCAGCTCACCTCGACGCTTAGCTCGTGGTTCCACAGCACTGGCAACGACAAGCAGCATGAGACAGAGCCTCCGCCGCCATAGGCCGGGAGATTGGAGCCTCGCTTGCCATTGACGTAGTACTCCTGCACCCCTTCGTTGGTGTAGTTGTAGCCCGTGATGCCCATGATCGAAGGCTCGGGTGGCTTGGGTGGATTCGGCTCGCAGCCGCTGGCGCCGACCAGAAGCAGGCATGTCACAAGCAGCCGTGACAACCATCTCGCCGCTGAGGGCCGAGTCGCGAAGAATTTCATGGAGATGCCTGTGCGTGGATGTGTACGAGCCAGGCGTTGTGCCGCTGTCTGTTCGCCGGACGGGGTGAATGGCGCAAGCGCGGGCGCATCAGTTGACTCTTCGAAGCGCGATGGCGAAGCGCTCGCTGGCAAGGCGCGCAGCCTCGGCTCGCCGAAAACGCTCGATGGCGCTCCACTCGCCGTCGCCCCAGCGTTCGATGCGGTCGCCCAGGCTGGACGTTCCCGAGCGCACGTCGAGCCAGGTTTGTTTCAACCCGTCCAGCGCTTCAAAGTTGTCCGGCAAATCCAGCGCCATCGTCGCAAAGACCACTTGATCCGTCAGTCGAACCAGTCCCACTGCTTGGGCGCGCTGAATGCAATTGCCCAGCCATGCATGGAGTTCGTCCGAAGGGCGGGGGTCAACGGTGTCGGGAAGCACGCGGCGCATTTCTACATGCAGCACGTCGATCCCGGCGTCTTCGAGCAGCCCCGCGTATTGGGCGTCATCGATGCAGCACGCCTTCTCGGGCACGGGCGAGGCGGGGCCATCGTCCGATCGTGCGATGTAAACGCCGGAGTCTCTGTCGAACCACATCCACTCCTTGACAGCTCCCTGCACGACGGCATGTTGCTCGGGGTGCAGGTGATGGATCACGCTGGGCAGTACGCGGGTGTCGCCTATGCGAAGGTAGAGCGGCAAGCCGTCTTCAGCGACCACGCCGGTCAGCCAGGCCAGCGTGTGGCTCAGGAATGCAAGCGAATTGCTTGTGCGTATGAAGCTCAGGCCCGGCTTTCCCGACATGACGGTGCGCAATGCCTCCATCGAGTCTTTCTCTATCGCACGGGACAGGGGCCACAGCAGCAGGCCAAGCTCTTCGTATTCGGCCAATGCAGAGTTGTCGAACGCGCGAACGGGAGCGCCGTAGCTGGCTCGCAGGTGCCCTAACGCCTCCGCGCCAAGGATCGCTCCGTCCGTGACGATCCATACCGTGTCGCCAGGCGCTTGAGAGGCAATTCGGTGATGCCAGTCCACGATGGATTGAATCTTGCCGGCCGGCAAAGGGTCTTGCAGATAAATACGGTTCATCAGCGACGTCCCATTGGCGAAGCCGCCGCCAAGGCCTTGAGCAGGCATTCCTTGCAGACCGTCTCGGGAAACTTGAATGCCGGCAAGGGCAGGTTTTTGGGGCCGATCAGCGAATGCGTGGTGGCATGCTCGACCCAGGCGCCCGTGGTTCCATGCGTGATGCCCTGTGCCTTCCAATGGCTGAAGCTGCCGCCGCCATTGACAATGACTTCTTCCTTCGCAGTGATCTCGATGCGATTCGCGGTCAGAGTGATGTCGAGCTTGGCGAGCAGCTTGAGGTTTTTCTCCAGCGCCTGGATTTCGATGTCGGCTTGGGCCGCGATCAGGCGCATGCCGGCCTTGTAGGCGAACAACCGGATCGCGCCCTTCACGCTCGCCAACAGGCTGGCGCCTGCGCTCAGGCTGGTGTGCCCGGCGCTCGTCAGTGCAATGTGCGCGCCGCTCGCCATGTGCGTGCTGCCGGGCGTGGTGGTTTCGATGCCGACGGGACTGGCCAGCACCAGATGAGGGGCGCTCAACTCGGGGAAGTCGCTTTCCTTGTCGCTCCCTTGCGTGAGCCCGGCGATGTCCTCGTTCTGTGATTTCAGGGCAGCAGCAACGTCGCTCTGGTCGGTGCCGGTGTCCTGCGCCCGGGCCGTCTGGGCGGCATCGGCGAGGTTCTCATGCTGCTCACGGGCCTGGGTGAGGCGCGTCAACGTTTCACCGAGATCCTTGACGTGCCTGGCCGCGTTGCCCCGCGCTTCCGTCGTGATGAGCAATCCGTCTTTCGCGCGAATGGCCCCGTGCCCATCGGTTCGCAACTCGAAGCCCTGGCCCCGCAGGTCCTTGCGCCCGGCGTTGTCTTCGATGCGCGTGATGTGGCCCAGGCTCAGCGAACTGTGCTGGTGATCGCTCTTGAGCTGCGCCTGGATCTTGCCTTCCGTATCGTCGAGCACCACGTGGTTGGAGCGGCCCGGGGCACTGTTTCCGCCTTCCTTGGTGAGTTCACGGCTGCGAAAGCCCGAGAGCGCCGATTGGTTGGGCAAGGCCCAGGGCGGCAGGTTCAACTGGTTGTGAACCCGCCCCGTGCAAATCGGCAGATCAGGGTCGCCGCCAAAGAAATCGACGATCACTTCCTGCCCGATGCGGGGCAGATGAATGCCGCCCAGCTGGTTGCCGGCCCACGGTGAACTCACACGCAGCCAGCAGGTGCTGTGCTGGTTTTTCTGGCCGATGCGGTCCCAGTGAAACTGAACCTTGATGCGGCCCAGTTCGTCGGTCCAGATGTTCTGGCCTTCAGGGCCCACCACCAGTGCGGACTGCAGGCCGCCCGTTTGTGGCTTGGCGTGCACCGGCGCGGGGCGCAGGGGCTGGGTGACCGGATGCGCAATGAAGTCCACCTTTGCTTGC
>NZ_QAJK01000207.1:0-910 GCF_003852515.1 Variovorax sp. KBW07
GGGGCGCGCCGGCGGCGGCGCATCAGGTATTCCACGAGCTCGAAAACGCCCTCGCTCAACAGCGCCATGGCCGCGGCCGGCAGCGCGCCTGCCAGCAGCAGCTCGCGGTCGTTGAGCGCCAGCCCCGTCACGATGCGCTCGCCGAATCCGCCGGCCCCGATGAAGGCCGCGATGGTCGCGGTGCCGATGGCAATGGCCGTGGCCGTGCGCACGCCCGCCAGCAGCGTGGGCAGCGCCAGCGGCAGCAGCACCAGCTGAAGGCTCTGCGGCGGCGTCATGCCGAGCGCGGTGCCGGCAAGCCTCAGGCCGTTCGGCACTTCGCTCAGGCCGGTCACCGTGTTGCGCATGATCGGCAGCAGCGAATACAGCGTGAGCGCGATCAGCGCCGGCAGTGCGCCGATGGCGCCGAGCATCGAGATCAGCACGGCCAGCAGCGCCAGCGACGGCACGGTCTGCAGCACGCCCGCAAAGCCGAGCACCAGCGCTCGCAGCCGCACATGCGGGAACACAAGAATCGCGAGCGGCACGCCGATCAGAATGGCGACGCCGACGGACACCGCCACCAGCAGCAGGTGCTGGCGCGCCAGCTGCCAGAGGTCGGGGCCGAACAGCTTGGCGACAAAGCCGCGTTTCGTGTCGGGCGGTTGCGCCTTGCCGTCTTTCTTCGTGCTGGCGATGAAGTCGCGCGCAATCACGTCGAAGGGCACGCTCTGCAATTCGGCGCGCGCATTCATCGCGATCATCGCGTGCTCGTCGACCTTGCCTTCGAGCGCCTGCAATGCGGCCCATGCCTTGGGCAGCCGCGCCGGCAGGTCGAGCTTGTAGAGCACCACCGCGTCGTAACGCGGAAAGTACTTCTTGTCGTCTTCCAGCACGCGCAGGCCGAGGTGGTCGATCTTCGCGTCGGTGG
>NZ_QAJK01000207.1:1004-2057 GCF_003852515.1 Variovorax sp. KBW07
GCCAGGTCGCTCAGCGTGCGCAGGCCGAGCCGGTCGGCGTCGGCCGCGCGCACCGCCAGCGCATAGCCGTCGTTGAAGCCCAGCGGAATGGCCACGCCCAGGCCCATCGGCGCGAGCGCGGCATTCATGGCCTCGCGCGTTTCCGCCGGCGAGCCCTTGAGGATTTCGAGCGCGATGGTGCCGGTGTATTCGGCATACAGGTCGATGGCGCCCGAGCGCAGCGCCTCGTACACGATGGCCGTGTTGCCCAGCCCTTGGCGCACCACGGGCGGCGACGCGGTGTGCGGCGCCGCGGTCTGCGCCAGCAGCTCGGCCAGGATGTACGACTCGGTGAAGCGCTTGGAGCCCACGCGCAGCGTCTCGTCGGCGGCCTGCGCGGATGCCGTGACACCGAGCCAGACCAACGAGAAGAGCAGGATGGCGCGCCAGAGGAAGCGGCGGTGCGTTTGCATCGGGGGCAGTGTATAGACATGCGCCGGCCCCGGCCACCCGCCGCCTGCTACCGGCCTCAGGTGGCGAAGAGCCGCGCCATGGCGTCTGTCGACTCCGGCCCGTAGCCCACCGAGCCCACGGGCACCGCGCCGCCGATGGCCGAAAGCACGGCCGCCGTGCCGGCGGGCCCGAAGCCGCCGCAAAGCTCGATGAGCTGCACGCCTTCGGCCAGCAGGGCGCGTGCGGCCGCCGGCCCTTCGGCGGCTGTGGGCACGCCGATGGCCACCATCCTGAAGGCGCCGGACTCCAGCACGCAGCGGTCGCGCGACGGATCGAGCCCGGCGCCGGTGACGATGAATCCGAATCGGGTGAGTGCCATGTCGTTTCTCCTGCAGGGAGCAGTTGTTGTCGATGGCCCGATGATTCCGCTTCGGTCTATGCTCGTCCACGTCCGTTACGGAATGAAAACGGACCTGAAAGGTCTCAATGCTCGACTTGCAGCAGCTTCACTATTTCGTGGCCGTGGCTGAATCGGAAAGCATCGCGCGTGCTTCCGAGCGCCTGCACATTTCCCAGTCGCCGCTCAGCCGGCAGGTCATTGCGCTCGAAGCCCGGCTCGGC
>NZ_QAJK01000207.1:2122-4049 GCF_003852515.1 Variovorax sp. KBW07
GCTGTCGGCTTCAGCGCGGCTGGAAGCGCGCGTGCGCGACGAGGCGACAGGCCAGGCCGGAAGCATCGCCATCGGCCATGTCGAAAGCGCGGCTCATGCCGGCGTGCTGCGCAAGGCCTTGCGCGCGCTGAAGCGGCAGTCCCCGCAGGTGGAGGTCCAGCTGCAGGCCGCGCGGTCCGCGGCGCAGTTCGAGGCGCTGGGCCGTGGAGACATCGACATCGGTTTCACGCACAGGCCGCCGCCGTCGTCGTCAGGCGGCCTTGCCAGCCGGCGCGTGGCCCGTGAGCCCTATCTGCTGGCCGTTCCCGCGGACCACGCNNCTGGCTTCGGGCCGGCGTGCCGGCGCCAAGGCGTTGAACGGCGAGCACTTCATTTTTCTTCCCCGCCAAGCCGCGCCGGAGGGGCGTGCGCAGATGCTCGCGGCCTGCGAGCGCACAGGTTTCAAGCCCGACATTCGCCACGAGGCCGCGGAGCCTTCGACCGCGCTCGAACTGGTGGCCTGCGGGCTGGGGCTTGCCATCGTGCAGTCGGGGTTGAAGCGGCTGGCGCCGTCGGGCGTTGCCTGGGCCGAGTTGCCCCGGGGATTTCCGCTCGAACTCGAAGTGCACGCGGTCACGCGGCGTGAGTCGAATGCGCTGGCCGCTCGGCTGGTGGCGTCGTTGCCCACCGCCTGATCGCCGGCCACATCCGTCCGTCTCTCCTACACGCCATGGTGGGTGGAGCCGATGCGCCGGGGGCGTGCAACGGCCCATAGTCGGTCCTCATGAAGTCCAAGCCCTCCAAGCCCGAGCCCAAGTCCAGATCCACCGCTTCCAAGCCGCCGGAGCCCGCCAGGAGCGAGCTGCCCGGCCCCGACGTCCACGGGCTGCGCGAGTTGCCCGGCCTGCTGGTCGACGGCTACAGCCTGCAGTTGCGTGACAAGGACGGCTTTGTCGGCGACCAGGCCAGCCAGACGGCGTTCAGGGAACTGCTCGAACGCTGGCGCAAGCGCCGCCGCAAGACCGGCGGCAAGGACCCGCTGGGCCTTTCGCATTCGCGCGACCTCAGCAAGAAGGAACTCGACCGCGTGCTGCAGGAGAGCAAGGCCTCCGAAGCGGCCGACATGATGCACGGCGCCATCGAGGAATTTGCCGAGGAACTGGCCTTCGTGATCCAGCGCTTTACGCGCCAACCCTCGTGGCAGAAAGTGCAGCGCATCGTGGTCGGCGGCGGATTCCCGGAGAGCGACGTGGGCGAGCGCGCGATCCTGCAGGCCGGCGCCATCCTCGAAGAGATGGGCGTGCACGTGCAGCTCGCCCGCCTGTCGCACAACGTCGACGACGGCGGCCTGATCGGCTGGGTGCACCTCACGCCGCCGGCCATGCTGAAGAAGCACGACGCAATCCTGGCGGTGGACATCGGCGGCACCAACGTGCGTTGCGGCATCGTGAAGACGCGGCATCGCAAGGCTCCCGATTTCTCGCTGGCCAAGGTGATCCGCCGCGAAAAGTGGCGCCACGCCGACGACGACCCGAACCGCGGCAGCATGGTCGAGCACATTGCCGACATGCTGGAAGACATGGTGGTGTACAGCGAGAAAAAGAAGATCCGGCTCGCGCCTTTCATCGGCATCGGTTGCCCAGGCCTGATACGCCAGGACGGCTCGATAGCGCGTGGTGCGCAGAACCTGCCAGGCGACTGGGAGAGCACGGCCTTCCACTTGCCGAGCGCTGTATGGCGCCGCATGCCGATGATGGGCTCGGGCCCGACGCTGGTACTGATGCACAACGACGCAGTGGTACAGGGACTGAGCGAGTTGCCCTTCATGCGCGACGTGCGGCACTGGGGCGTGTTGACCATCGGCACGGGGCTCGGCAACGCCAGCTTTACCAACGTGCCCTGAGCGTTCGTTCGGGGCTGCCGTTCAGGGCGTTGTTCAGGGCGACGC
>NZ_QAJK01000208.1 GCF_003852515.1 Variovorax sp. KBW07
CGCTCCTGAGGCAAGCAGCTCTGCAAGAACGTCGTCGGTCAACTGACCTAGCTCGACATCGCCAAAGAATCGCAAGCGGATTCTCTCCAGATAGGGGGTGTCTCGCAGCCACGCAGCCCAATCTTCGTGAGTAATGGAGTGCACCTCCAACAGCTTGAACTTCACCAGCACCTTGAAAGCGTGACGAGCATGCTTCACAGGATCACGCTGTAACCCATCGAGACGTCGTCGAGCAACGGCCAAGGCTTTTCCGACATCATCAAAAACAGCGCCGTGCCCCGGGATCACTCGCAAAGGATCCAGCATTTCGATCAGATCGAGAGTTGCCGCTACTTCCCCGAACGATGGCTCGCCAGCTAGCTCAGGAAATGCGATACCAAAGCCGTTCTCCCACAGCGCATCCGCAGAAATCAGCGTGCGCGATGCCGCATCAAACAGAATGACCGAGTGAGGGTCGTGACCAGGCGCTGCATGCACTTCCCACGGCTGACCGCCAAGCAAGCATTCCGTCCCAGGCTGCAGCAATCCGGTCAACCGAAACCGCGGGCAGCTCTGACCCGTCGCGAGAAAACTCAGTCCCTGCTCATCCCAACGCTCCACCAGTGCAGCTTCGCCAGGCGGAACGTCCGTTCGAACAGCTAAGTACCGCTGCTGCAGAGCCGCATTTCCCCCGCAGTGGTCGCTGTGAAGATGCGTATTCAGGATGCGATCAAGCGGTCGCGTGCCCAGCACGGACTCGACCAGCGCGACGGTCTGCTCGGCATGCGTGACATACCCGGTGTCGACCACGGCCGTCTCATCGCCACCAACGAAAAGAACGTTGTTCGAAGACAGCCACCCGCGCTCGAACACAACGACATTCGCCGGCAGCCCGGCGCTCGCCGAGGCGTGGCTCATTCAGGCGCCGCTCGCGCTGGAGCGAAGCTCGCGTCGAAGGATCTTCCCGACGTTGGTCTTCGGCAGCGAATCCCGAAACTCGATGTGCTTCGGCCGCTTGTAGCCGGTCAGCTGGGCGTTGCAGTACTGGAGCACGGCCTCTTCGGTCAGCGCCGGGTCTTTGCGAACGACGAACACCTTGATGGCTTCACCCTGCTTCTCATCCGCCACACCGATGGCCGCGCATTCGACGACACCCGGGCACAGCGAAATCACGTTCTCCAGCTCGTTCGGAAACACGTTGAAGCCGCTCACCAGAATCATGTCCTTCTTGCGATCGACGATGCGGCTGTAGCCGTCTTCCTGCATCACGGCGATGTCGCCGGTGCGCATGAAGCCATCGGGAGTGAACGCAGCAGCGGTCTCGGCTGGCTGGTTGTAGTAGCCCGTCATCACGTTCGGGCCCTTGATGCAGAGCTCGCCGCGTTCACCGACAGGCATCGAGTTTCCGTCGTCGTCCTTGATCGCGATCTCGATGCTCGGCAGCGGCAATCCGATGGTGCCGGTGAACTCGGTATTCGACACAGGATTGTTGGTTCCGATGGCGCAGGTTTCGCTCATGCCCCAGCCTTCGATCATCGGGCAGCCGGTGGCCTCGAACCATCGGCGCGCCGTGCCTTCCGACGCGGCCATGCCGCCGGCCTGCGAAACGAAAAGCGTCGAGAAATCGATCGACTTGAAATCAGGGTGCATCAGCAGCGCGTTGAACAAGGTGTTCACTGCCGGCAGCATGTGGAAGGGCCGCTTCTTCAGCACTGCGATGAACTTGTTGAAGTCCCGCGGGTTCGGAATCAGCGTCATGTGCGAGCCCTGGCGGATCACCAACAGGCACAGCGTGAGCGCGAAGATGTGATACAGCGGCAAGGCCGCGATGCTGTTGACTTTCGCCAGATCCCCGGCACGCGCCAGTGCTGGTGTGAACCAGGCCTCGGCCTGCAGGGTCGCCGCCACGATGTTGCGATGGGTCAGCACGGCGCCTTTCGACAGCCCGGTCGTGCCGCCGGTGTACTGCAGGAACGCGACCGAATCGAGCGTGCTCTGGTCTGGCCTCAGCGTGCGCCCGCGTCCTTCGGCAATGGCTTCGGTGAACGGCGTCACCGTGCGGCCATCGGTCAGCGGCAGCTTGTACGGGGGCACGATCTTCGCCAGGTGACGCACGGCCAGCGTGATCCACGCGCCATACAGCCCACCCAGCAGATCGCCCATCGAGGTCATGACCACGTGCTTCACCGGCGTGCGTTCGATGACCTTCTCTAGCGTTGCCGCGAAGTTTTCAAGAATGACGATGGCCGTTGCGCCCGAGTCCTTCAGCTGATGCTCCAGCTCGCGCGCCGTGTACAGCGGATTGACGTTGACGCAGGTGTAGCCCGCGCGAAGCACGCCGCACATGGTGACCGCGAACTGCGGAATGTTCGGCAGCATGATCGCCACGCGCGCGCCCGGCTCGAGTCCGCGCGACTGCAGCCAGGCACCCATGGCCTTCGACAGCTCGTCGAGCTCGCCGTAAGACATCCAGCGCTCCATGCATACAGAGAAGGGCCGGTCCTTGTAGCGACCGAAGGCCTCCTCGAACATATGGGGCAAAGACCGGTACTGCTCGGGATGAATCTCGTGCGGTACGCCAGCCGGGTAGTTTTGTCGCGCGGATGTTGGCATGCAAGCTCCTTTGGCGCGGATTGTGGGAGGCAGAGTGCCTCCGCCGCCAGCGGGCTTGTCCTAGGGGGCGGTCGTGCGCTGTCGCACGCGCGATAGCCGCGCGGCCATCGGCGGGGCGGGCAAAAGGCTCAGGCCTTGCCGGTCTCGCCCGCGAGCAGCACCCCGGCCTCGATGTCGTTCGCCACTTTCAGCGACTCGTACAGCGGGGTGAAGTCGGGCGCGGTGAGTTCGAAGAGCTGCGCAAAGCTCTCGATCACGAAGTAGTTGCTCTGGTAGGTGTCGATCTTGTAGCGCGTGCGCATGGCGCGCAGCAGGTCAAGCGGCAGCCGGCGCGGCTCGTCGCTGAGCACCGCGTGCTTGAGCTCGCCCACCGAGCTGAGAATGCCGGCGCCATAGGCGCGCAGGCCATCCGGCTGGCGAATCAACCCGAATTCCACCGTGTACCAATACAGGCGCGACAGTTTTTCGCCGGCGCCCAGCTCATGCGCCTTGATGCCGCCCGCGCCATAGCGCTGCACATAGTCGGCGAAGGTCGGGTCGAACAGCATCGGCACGTGGCCGAACAGGTCGTGGAACACGTCCGGCTCGACGATGTAGTCGAACTCTTCCGGCTTGCGGATCCAGTCCGTCACCGGAAACTTGCGGTTGGCCAGCAGCGTAAAAAAGGGCAGTTCAGGAATGAGCCCCGGCACCGCCACGATCTCCCAGCCCGTCGCACGATGCAGCCGGTCATTGATCTCGTCGAAGCGCGGAATGCGGTCTTTCACCCCCAGCGACGGCAGCGCCTTGATGAAGGCGTCGCAGGCCAGCCCCGGCAACTGCGCGGCCTGGCGTTCATAGAGGCGCTTGTAGGTGTCGTGGTCGGCCGCCGTGTAGCTGGCCCAGTCCTGCGGGCAGGTGTAGTCGCCCAGCACCGTGCCGCCGCGCGAGTAGTCGCCGCGGGGCGGGCGGTCCGAGGCGCCGTACACGGCGGGGGTGACGGCAGGAGCGGCAACAGCGGGGGTGTCCATGGGGTATCTCTCGGGTTATTTGAGCCAGCGGTCCATCACGCGCTGGAAGTCGCCGCCGGCCTGCTGCAGGTGCAGCCATTGGTCGACATACGACTTGAAGGCCACGTCGTCGCGCGGCAGCATCCAGGCCATTTCGCCGTACTGCAACGGCTTGTCGGGGTTGACGGCGCACAGGCCCGGCTTGAGCTTCTGCTGCGTGATGGCCTCGGCCGCTTCGGTCACGAACACGTCGGCGCGATTGGCAAGGATCTCATCGAAGATCGTCACGTTCTCGCCGTGCAGCGTGAGCTTGGCCTGTTTGAAATTGGTGCGCGCAAAGCGCTCGTTGCTGCCGCCCGGATTGAAGATCACGCGGGTCGACGGCTTGTCGATGGCTGCAACGCTCTGGTACTTGGCCACGTCGGCGCAGCGCGCAATAGGCGTCTTGCCGTTGACCATGTAGGGCGCGCTGAAGAAGGCGCGCTTTTGCCGGTCGGTGGTGACCGACACGCCGCCCACGGCAATGTCGCATTTGCGGGCGGCCAGGTCGGGCAGCAGGTTGGCCCAGGTGGTCTTGACCCATTCAGGCTTCGCGCCAAGGCTGGCGCTGAAGCTCGTCATGAGGTCGACATCGATGCCTTCGAAGGAGGCGTCGGTTTTCTGGAAGCTGAAGGGCTTGTAGTCGCCCGGGGTGCAGATGCGCAGCACCGCGGCCTTCTGCACCGAATCCAGGTGCGAGCCACCCACCGCCGCCGCTGCCGGCGTCGATGGTGGCATGGCGCAACCCGCAAGAACGGCGGCAGCCGCCGCGATGAAGGTCAGTCCGATCGAAGACGTGCTGCGCATGCCGGGCTCCTGGAGCAGTGAAGAGGCCCTTATTTTGCGGCGCTCAGCACGCCACGGCGCATCTGGTCGAGCTCGATGCTCTCGAACAGCGCCTTGAAGTTGCCGTTGCCGAAGCCGTCGTCGCCCTTGCGCTGGATGAACTCGAAGAAGATCGGGCCGAGCTGGTTCTCGCTGAAGATCTGCAGCAGAAGGGCGTCCTTCTTGCCGTCGATCAGGATCTTGCGCTTCTGCAATTCGGCAACGCTCTCGCCGTGCTCCGGAATGCGCTTGTCCACCAGTTCGTAGTACGTGTCGATGGTGTCGAGCAGCGTCACGCCCTTGGCGCGCAGCGCGTCGACGGTCGCGTACAGGTCGTCCGAACCCATGGCGATGTGCTGGATGCCTTCGCCCTTGTACATGTCCAGGTACTCCTGGATCTGGCCGGCTTGTTCCTTGCCCTCTTCGTTGATCGGGATGCGGATCTTGCCGCACGGGCTCGTCATGGCCTTGCTCTTCACGCCCGTCACCTGGCCTTCGATGTCGAAGTACTTGATCTCGCGGAAGTTGAAGAGCTTTTCGTAGAAGCCGGCCCAGACGTTCATGCGGCCGCGGTACACGTTGTGCGTCAGGTGGTCGATGTAGGTCAGGCCGTTGCCGAACGGCGAAAGCGCCTGCTCCGGTGCAATGCCGGGCAAGGCCTCGAAGTCGACGTCGTAGAAACCGATGTTGCCGATGTCGCCGGGCTTCGCACCGTTCTTGCCGGGCCAGCGGTCCACCAGGTAGATCAGGCTGTCGCCGATGCCCTTGATGGCGGGAATGTTCAGCTCGCCGGGGCCGGCCTTGTCGGCAAAACCCCAGGCGCCGAGCGACGTGGCGCGCTCGTAGGCCTGCTTGGCGTCTTGCACGCGGAAGGCGATGGCGCACACGCTCGGGCCGTGCTCGCGCGCGAACTTCTGCGCGAAGGAGTCGGGCTCCGCATTCAGGATGAAGTTGATCGTGCCCTGGCGGTACAGCAGCACGTTCTTGTGGCGGTGCTTGGCCACGGCCGTGAAGCCCATGCGCTCGAACACCTTGCCCATGGCGACCGGATCGGGTGCCGCGTATTCGATGAATTCGAAGCCATCGGTGCCCATGGGGTTGTCCCAGGGCGTGAAGGCGGGTGCGTCGGCGTGGCTCATGTGCGGTCTCCGAAAGGGTGGGGAATATCGATGAATAGGGCGCGAAATCGGCCGGTGCTGAACTGTAGGGTGAACGCTTCTCAAGTTTTCAGCGTTCCCGGGCGCTGAAGGTGGCCTTCACGCAGTAAAACTGCAAAAATAGAGAAATGGAAGCACTGGACAAGATTGATAGACTCATTCTGCGCACGCTGCAAGCAGATGGGCGCGCCACTTACGATCAGTTGGCGGAGCAGGTCAGCCTGTCGCCCAGTGCCGTGCTGCGGCGGGTCAAGCGGCTAGAAGAAAGCCGCGTCATCGACCGCTACGTCGCCCTTGTCCAGCCGGAAGCCATCGGCCTGGGACTGACCGCGTACCTCAACGTGCGGCTCGAAAAGCACACCGAGAGCCACAAGCGCAACCCCATGGACCTGTTCCGCGCCAGCGTGCAGACATGGCCCGAGGTGGTCGAATGCGCCGCGCTCACCGGCGACATGGACTACCTGCTGCGCGTCGTGGTGGCCGACATGGCGCACTACAGCCGCTTCATCATGGACACCCTGCTCAAGCACCCCAGCGTGGAAGACTGCAAGACCAGCTTCGTGCTGGACCGTGTCAAGGCCACAACAGCTGTGCCTGTTTAGCCACAAACTGGTTGCGCGGGCGCCACGGGCTCTGGTATTGGGTCACGAATGTGTCTTGGAAGTACCCCTGCAGGCTTGTTGATTAAGGGAAAACCCTTACATTTGAGCCATGCTTACCGCCAAGACCCTTCTCAAAGCGTCTCTCGGCCTTGGCTCTTTCCTGAAAGCGCCGATGGTTGAGACCCAGCCACGCGCCACACCCGCGCCCCAGCCCGTCATGGTGCCGATCCGCTCGATCGGTCCCCGTGAACGCGAGCGCATTGCGCGCCACCTGCTCGAACTCTCCCCGCACGACCGCTATCTGCGTTTCGGCTATGCGGCGGCCGACGAGCAGGTCCAGCGCTACGTCGATGGCCTCGACTTCGACCGCGATGAACTGTTCGGCATCTACAACCGCCGCCTCGACCTGATCGCGATGGCCCACCTGGCCTTCGCGCCCGGCGACCAGCACAGCGACTGCGCCGAATTCGGCGTTTCGGTCTCCGCGCACGCCCGTGGCCGCGGCTACGGCGCCCGCCTGTTCGAGCGCGCCGTGGTCGTCGCCCGCAACGAAGGCGTGGGCATGCTCTTCATCCATGCGCTGAGCGAAAACGCCGCCATGCTCAAGATCGCCCGCAACGCCGGCGCCACCGTGGTGCGCAGCGGCTCGGAAGCCGAAGCCCATCTGCAACTGCCCAGCGCCACCTTCGACAGCCGCATGAGCGAGATCGCCCTGGAGCACTACGCCGCGGTCGACTTCCACCTGAAGAGCCGCGCCAAGCAGTTCTGGGCCTTCCTGGCCAGCGTGCAGGAAGTGCGCAGCGGCATGCGGGAAGCCCGCAACAAATCAGCTCCTTGAGAGGCCGGATGGCCTATGCCGGCCGCGTGGTGGAGCCTGTCACACGCAATCCGTTATCCTTGTCTCTCTTCAACTACGCCCTCCCGCAGTGGCCGACCCTCACCCTGAACGCGCACCCGTAGAACGGGAAGACAAGCGCGGCTTTCTCCAGAAGCTAGCCGAATTCATCCACCCCGGTCCCGACTCGCGCGACGAGCTGATCGAAACCCTGGCGGACGCCGAGGACAACGAGGTGATCGGCGCCGAGTCGCGCGTGATGCTCGAAGGCGTGCTGCGCATGGCCGACATGACCGCCGGCGACGTCATGGTCGCGGCGCCGCGCATGGACGTCATCAACATCGACGCCCCCTTCGATGCGCTGCTTCACCTCATCATCGACACGGCGCACTCGCGCTTTCCGGTGTACGAGGGCGAAAAAGAAAACATCATCGGCATCCTGCTCGCGAAGGACCTGCTCAAGCTGCAGCGCGCGCCGGGCCTGAATATCCGTGCACTGTTGCGGCCCGCCACCTTCGTGCCGGAGAGCAAGGGCCTGAATGACCTGCTGCGCGAATTCCGCGGCAACCGCAACCACCTGGCCATCGTCATCGACGAGTTCGGCCGCGTGGCCGGCCTCATCACCATCGAGGACGTGCTCGAGCAGATCGTCGGCGAGATCGAAGACGAATTCGACATTGCCGAAGACGAGGGCGACATCTTCGGCCTGGCCGACCATACCTACCGCGTCTCGGGCGACACCCCCATCGAGCGCGTGGCCGAGGCCTTCGGCATCACCTTCGACGAAGAGCAGCTCAGCGAAGACTTCGACACCATCGGTGGCCTGATCGCCCACGAAATGGGCCACGTGCCCAAGCGCGGCGAGCACCATGCCATGGGTGGCTTCGACTTTGTGGTGCTGCACACCAAGGGCGGCGCGGTGCGCTGGTTCAAGGTGTCGCCGGCCCGCGGCGGCGACGCGGCCGATTGATGCCGCTGCCCGCAGCGGCGAAGGCGCGCGTTTCGCCTTTCTCTTCCGCCAACCTGTTCCGCCTGCTGGGCTTCGGCATCGCCGGCCTGGCGCAGGCAGTCTCCATGGCTTCGCCCGCAAGCGGCAAGCCCCTGTGGTGGCTGCAGTTGCTGTCGCTGGGCGCGTTCGTCTGGCTGCTCGACAGCCTGCGCGGCCAGGGTGCGGGCTGGCGTCGCGCCGGGCTGCATGGCTGGCTCTTCTCGACCGCCTGGCTCACCGGCAGCTTCTGGTGGCTCTTCATCTCGATGCACACCTACGGCGGGTTGCCTGCGCCACTGGCGGCCATCGCCGTGCTGGCGCTGGCCGCAGCGCTGGGGCTCTACTACGCCGTTGCGGCTGCGTGGTTCGTCGTGCGCGGCCCGCAAGGGCGGGTGACGGGCGCGCTCGTCTTCACGGCGCTCTGGACCCTGGCCGAACTCGTGCGGGGCAGCTGGTTCACGGGCTTCCCATGGGGCGCCGGCGGCTACGCGCATGTCGAGGGGCCACTGGCCGCGCTGGCCCCGTGGGTCGGTGTCTACGGCATCGGCGCCGCGGCCGCGCTGGTCGTGGCGCTGGTTGCGCTGCACCGGCCGGTCCGTCGCATCGAGATCGCACCGGCACTGGTATTGATCGCGCTGGTGCTCGGCGTACCGCACCTGGTCGCGCCGCTCGGCGCCGACGTGCAGGGGGCCAAGGGTTCGAGCGGCAACCTGCAGGTCGCGCTCCTGCAGGGCAACATCCCGCAAGACGAAAAGTTCATTCCCGGCGGCGGCATCGAGACCGCGCTGCGCTGGTACGGCGAACAACTGCGCGATGCCAGGGCATCGCTCGTGGTGACGCCTGAAACGGCCTTGCCGCTGCTGCCGATCCAGCTGCCGGCCGGTTACCTCGAAGCCATCCAGGCGCGCTACAGCCAGGGCACGCAGGCCGCCATCGTCGGCTTGCCCATGACCGGATCCGGCGGGCGGGGCACGTACAGCAACTCAGTACTCGGCTTCCAGCCTGGCGCCGCGCAGGCCTACCAGTACAGCAAGCACCATCTGGTGCCTTTCGGCGAATTCATTCCCACCGGCTTTCGCTGGTTCATCCAGATGATGAACATCCCGCTCGGCGATTTCGAGCGTGGTGGGCTCGCCCAGGCTCCCTTCATCTGGCAAGGCCAGCGCATCGCGCCGAACATCTGCTACGAAGACTTGTTCGGCGACGAGATCGGCGCGAACTTCCGTGACGAAGCCACCGCGCCGACCATCCTGCTGAACGTGAGCAACATCGCGTGGTTCGGCGATTCGGTGGCCATCGACGAGCACCTGTCGATCTCGCGCATGCGCGCACTCGAATTCGCGCGGCCGATGGTGCGCTCCACCAACACCGGCGCCACGGTCGTCATCGACGCCGAAGGTCGCGTGACGCACGAGTTGCCACGGCTCACGCGCGGCGTGCTCGAAGCATCGGTCGAAGGCCGGCGCGGGCTCACGCCCTATGCGCGCTGGGTGGCACCGTTCGGCCTGTGGCCACTGTGGATACTGGCGCTGGCCATCGTGGCCGCCGCATTCCTGCTGCGCCGCCGCCAGCGCTGACGCCAGCGGGCCCCAGAGGCCCGTCCTTCACTTTTCCCCGCCTCCGCCGATATCTGGAGATCGGGCGCCGGTGTGCGCTCGCTCCTCATGTTCTGACGGATCGGGTTTCATGGCGCAAGGTCGGCCTCTCTCGGATCGCGGCGCGCGCCGTCGTTGTTGCAAAGGCAGTGCCTTGCGAGTAGCCGTGGCGGCCGCATGCTTTCTCGCGCCGATGCTGTGCACGGCCGAGTCCACCTACGGCGCCCGCACCGCGACCAGCCAGCTCCGGCTCTCGGTGGTCGTGCCGCCCGTGTTCCGCGTGCTGCAGGTCACCCCGACCCGCGATGGCTACGACTACCGCATCTGGACCAACATGCGCACCGTCGTCATCGACGGGCACGAGCACCGGTTCGACCAGGTCGGTGAAACAACGCTGAGCCTGCGCTCCCCGCCTGACAGTCTCTGGGTGGTCCACGGGCTGTAGCCACGGGCAGGCCCAGGCCGCGAGTTGGTGCGCTACCGAACAGACGTTGCATACCTTGCTCGATAGAGTGATCCACGCGGTTTCCGCATCCCATCACTTCAAAGGCTCCGATGTCCGACGCTCCCTTCTTTCATGACGCTTCGGGCACGGTCCGCTTCTCGGTAACGGTGGAGGGCAGCCCGGTCAACGCCAGCATCGGCAGGGAAGCCTTGCGCTATCACTATCGAACCGGAGAAAGTGCCGACCCCATGGCAACCTATGCGCAGCATGCCGACGAGCTCGAAGCGGCAGTCCGCCGGCGGCTCGCCCAGGGTTCGATGGAGCCCGTGATGCTGCGCGAGAACGACCTGCAACCCGCGATCTGACGACCTTCCGGCCCGTAATGGCGGCTAGGCGATCAGGTCCGCATAGCTCCTGCGATTCGCCCGGTAGCAATCGCAGGCGGCGTTCTCCAGCCCCGGACGGTCCGTGATGGTGATGACGCCGCGGCGGTAGTCGATCAACCCGCGCGTGTGCAGCGCCGTCGCCGCATGGGTGATGCCGACCCGGCGCACCCCCAGCATGCGGCCCAGCACTTCGTGGGTCAGCGCAAGGTGCGGTGAATGCGCGCAGTCTTGCGTGGTCAGCAGCCAGCGTGCCAGGCGCTCTTCGATCTGGTGGAACTGGTTGCACAGCCCCGAGCGGCCGAACTCCATCAGCAGCACGCAGACGTAGCGATTGAGCACACGCTTCAGCGTCGAACTCTGCAGCAGCTCCAGCTCGAAAGACTCCGCCGTCAGGCGCCAGGCCAGGCCCGTGCCTTGCACCAGGGTTCGCAGCGGCGCGTTCCGCACGTCCAGCGAGAGCTCGTAGCCCAGCGCCCCTTCGTTGCCCACCATGCCTGTCTGCAGGCCGTCGTGGCCGTCCGCCGTGGACACCAGCGACACGAAGGCGGTGGTGGGAAAGTGGATGTGCCGGATCGCGTCGCCCGGCTCGTACAGAACCTGCCCCGCCACCAGCGACACGCTCTCGCAGCGCTCGAGCAGGCGAGCCCTGTCGTCGGGCGGCAGCGCTTCCAGCAGGCGATTGAGAACGGGGGCGGTCGGGTCGGGTGTCACGTCTCCGCCCGTGGGAATGCGAGCACCAGCGTCAGGCGACCACCGGCGAGGCCGCCACCAGGTGCTCGGTCAGGAACCACACCTGCAGTTCGTTGGTGCGCAGCACGTTGCTCACGAACACGTCGTTGCTGCCGGGGTCTCCGGCCTTGTCGACCTGTTCGGCAGCTTCGCGCGCCGCGATGATGATCTGCTCGTGCGCCTCGGCAAGGCGCCGCAGCTGCACCGCCGCCGGCTCGCGTCCGCGCGGAGGCCTCGCGATCTTCGTGGTCTCGGCAATGTCGGCCGCCATGGCCAGCGCGATGCCGCCCAGCAGCTGGATGCGCTCGGCCACGATGTCGACCAGCAGCACCTGTCCTTCGTAGTGCTGGTCGTACATCAGGTGCAATTGGTTGAAGGTCGGTCCCACCACTTGCCAGTGGTGCTTCTTGTACATGTCGCGCAAGGTGATCGTGTCGGCCAGGCACTGGTTCAGCAGCGCCACGCTCTGCTTGCAGGTCTTTTCCGAAAGGCCGTTCGGCAGCTTCACGATTTCGCCGTAGCGCTGGGTCTCGTGGCTTTGCTGGTGCAGGTCGGGCTGGACGTCGCGCTTCGACGCAACCGGTGCGGCGGGTACCTTGGATTTGGTGGCCATGTGGGTGCTCCTGAGTAAGTGGAAGAGGGAAAGGGAATGAAAGAGAAGAAGAGAGCTTCAATTTCTAGCACCCGTGAATCGCGCCGCGCGTAGGCGAGACGGCCCTGTTGTCATGGGGCCGAACGCTTGTCCTACCCCGGGACGCGTCCGTTGATCGCAGCGCCCGTGGCGCCCGGGTGTTGGTGTCAACAGAAGCAGCAACCGGGAGCGCCGCCATGACCACACTTATCACCTACCTTGCCGAAGACAACGAGACGATCCGCGACAACCTCATCGAGACGCTGCGCGAAATTGCCGACGTGCGCGTGGTCGCGCACTCCGCCAGCCAGGCCGAGGCGAGCCGGTGGCTGTCGATGCACGACGGTACCTGGCACCTGGCCATCGTCGACCTCTTCCTCAAGAGCGGCAGCGGCCTGGGCGTGCTGGCGGGGTGCCGCCGCCGGGAACCGCACCAGAAGGTCGTGGTACTGACCAACTACGCCACCCGCGAAATCCGCCAGCGTGCCGCCGAACTCGGTGCCGATGCGGTGTTCGACAAGTCCACCGAGCTCGACGACCTGTTCGCCTACTGCGTCGACCAGACGGGCCGCCTTGCGCAGGCAGAGGGCTCGGCACCTTGATGCAACACCGGTAGAAACGGGCCACGCGCCCACCAGAAAACCGTGCTGAAATACCTGAGCGCACCCCAAGGACCACAGGCCTCATCCATGCGCAGATTGCGCTTTCTTACCAACCGGCATCGCGCGCCCTCCACCAACAGGGCGCTCGGCCTGCTGCTGGCCTTCAATGCCGGCGCGGTCAACGCGGGCGGGTTCCTGGTGCTCCACATGTACACCTCGCACATGACCGGTTTCGCGTCCCAGCTGGCCGACGGGCTGGTGCTGGGCAACACGAAGCTGCTGCTCAATGCGCTCGGTGCCGTGCTGGCGTTCCTGTCGGGCGCCGCCGTCTGCGCGGTGCTGGTGAACTGGGGCCGCCAGCACCATCTGCACAGCGTCTATGCACTGCCGCTGCTGCTCGAGGCCGCGCTGATGTTTCCCTTCGGCCTGATGGGCGCCGTGACGCTGACATGGGGCACGCCGTTCGCGGTGCCGCTCACCGTGTTGTTGCTCTCGTTCATCATGGGCCTGCAGAACGCGGTCGCCTCCAAGACCTCCGGCGGCAGCATCCGCACCACCCACATGACCGGCAACATCACCGACCTCGGCATCGAGCTGGGCAAGTTGTTCTACTGGAACGGGCGGGCCGCGCCCGCGGCCTCCGCGGTGCGCCACGACCACGGCCGCATGCGAAGGGCCGCCGGGCTGATCGGCATGTTCGTGCTCGGCGGCGCCCTCGGTGCACTGGGCTTCAAGTACGTCGGCTTCGTCTGCGTGATCCCGCTCGCCGCATTGCTGTTGGCACTGTCGATTCCGCCGTTCATGCGCGACATGCCGCGCTCCGGGCTGCTGCCCAGGCGACAGCAGCACCCGAAGGCCTAGTTCCGCGGTGCGTCAGAGCTCCTCGGTCCGCTCGGCCTTGGTGGGCGACACGCACAGCACGCCCGTGCAGTTGAGCGACCGGAAGAAGACCGGTGCGTCCGGCTCGCCGAAGTAGCGCAGCCCGTTGGCGGTCTGTGCATTGGCTTGCGTCGCGTTGGCTTCCTGCAGGCCGAACAGCGCATCGGGGTTGTCGAGAAACTCGAACTCGTAGGTGCTCGCCTGCGTGGTGTCCTTCACGTACAGGAAGAAGTCCTTGCCGTCGCCGTTGGCGTCGTTCATGAAGCGGTTCTTCAGCAGCCGATAGCCCAGCGCGCCCTGGTCCTGGATCTGCTTCTTGACGTCGGGGAAGTCGCCACCGACGACGCTCAGCGGGCTGATCACCGCCTTCACCTCGTAGCGTGCCGCACTGTTGTTGTCCTTGATGAAGAACTGCTTGCGCTCCCGTGTCGAGGGGCCTCCCGTCGTCTGCACGCTCCAGGGCCTGAAGCCATTGGCACCCAGCGCGTTCGCCGTGGCAACGACGTCGGCCGCGGCCGCTTGATAGTCCGCGGCCTCGACGTCGTAGGTGGTCGACGCGCCTTCGTCCTTGCGGTAGAGCACGGCAAAGACCGGGTTGATGTCCGGCGGAGGCGTGATGGTGAGGTGGCCCAGGAACTGGATGAAGACCTTGCCTTGCGCGCCCTGGTCCTTCATCTGTTGCAGCAGGCGAGGCATCACATCGGCATGCAGGACATTGATCTCGATGGTCTTGTATTCGTAGCTGTAGGTGGTCTCGGTGTCCTTCACCATCAGGAACTTGTCTTGCAGCGTCACGATGTTGCCGCCCGCGGAACCTTCGATGTACCGGTAGCCGGCGGCGCCTTCGCGGTTCAGCAGCGCGATGTAGTCGTCGAAGCGCTTCTCGGGCGTGTCGTGGTCCGGATCGCGGTCCTGCTGGAAGGTCAGGTACTTGTAGCTGGCAGTGATAGCGGCCGGCGGTTGCTTGGGCGGCTCCGCGGGTGGCTCGGTGATGCCGGCGCCCGGTCCTGGCGACGGCACCCAGCCGAGCGGTGGGCCGCTGAAGCCGCCGCCTCCACCTCCGCCGCCGCAAGCGGTCAGCACGGCCGCGACCATCGCGGCAAAAAGCAATCTTGTTTTCTTCATGATCCTCAACTCCTTGTTTGCTTTCGCCGCAAAAGAACAGCCCCGCGGCGAAGCGTGCGAAGGTAGGGCGCGGGCGCTCTTGCAACCAGTGCCGAAAGTCATGCGATCGGGAGAGATCGGCGGCGTCGTGGCGCCGGTTAAGAAGAAAGGTTTTGCAGAAGGTCTTGCAGCGCGTGCGGCGGAAAATTCTGGCGGTGCATGACCGCATGCCTTGCCGGCATGGCGGGGCAGTGCATGCGGGCACGGTTCATGTATCTTCCTCGCCGCCCCGAAAAATTGTCCTCAAACCAAGGAGCCTTCCATGTACCTCTCTCCCCGTTTCCGCGCCTTTGCGGCCGGTGCCGCGCTGCTCGCGGCCAGTGCCTTCGCGCAGGCCCAGCAGGCCCCACAAGGGCTCCCCAATGTGGTGATCCTTGCCACCGGCGGCACCATCGCCGGCGCAGGCGCGTCGGCCGTCAACAGCGCCACCTACGCGGCCGCCAAGGTCGGTGTCGAGAAGCTGATCGCCGGCCTGCCCGAGCTGTCGAAGGTTGCCAACGTGCGCGGCGAGCAGGTGTTTCAGGTGGCATCGGAAAGCCTCACCAACGACAACCTGCTGACGCTGGCCAAGCGCGTCTCGGCGCTGTCCAAGCAGGCCGACGTGGACGGCATCGTCATCACCCACGGCACCGACACGCTGGAAGAAACCGCCTACTTCCTCACGCTCACCGTGCACACCAGCAAGCCGATCGTCGTGGTCGGCTCGATGCGTCCGGGCACCGCGCTGTCGGCAGACGGCGCGCTCAACCTGTACGACGCCGTGAACGTGGCGGGCAGCAAGGACGCGGCGGGCAAGGGCGTGCTGGTAACGATGAACGACAACATCGACAGCGGCCGCGACGTCAGCAAGAACGTCAACATCAAGACCAGCGCGTTCTCCAGCCAGTGGGGCCCGCTGGGCATGGTGGTCGAGGGCAAGAACTACTGGTTCCGCGCGCCGGTCAAGCGCCACACCATGAACTCCGAATTCGACATCGACAGCATCAACGCGCTGCCGCCGGTCGAGATCGCCATGGGCTACGAAGGCGTGTCGTCGATTGCCATCGACGCCATCGCAAAGAGCGGTGCCAAGGCATTGATCCACGGCGGCACCGGCAATGGCTCGGTGGCCGACCGCATCGTGCCGAACCTGCAGAAGGCACGCGCCGACGGCGTGATCGTCATTCGCAGCTCGCGCGTGCCCGACGGCTTCGTGATCCGCAACGCCGAGCAGCCCGACGACAAGTACGACTGGGTGGTGGCGCACGACCTGCGCCCGCAGAAGGCGCGCATCCTGGCGATGGTGGCTCTCACGAAGACCAACAACACGAAGGAACTGCAGCGCATCTTCTGGGAATATTGATCCCAGGTCAGCGCGCGGTGCGGCGCTTGCGGTGCCGCGCGTATTCCAGGCTGCCCACGCACACGAGCAGCCAGGCCAGGCCGGTCAGCAGGCCGGCCGCCACATCGCTTGCAAAGTGCACCTGCAAAAAGATGCGGCTGCAGGCAATGGTCAGTATGGCGGCCACGGCCGCCATGGCCGCCGGCACATGCCAGCGCGCCGGCAGCGTGCGAAGCGCCAGGTACAGCAGCATTCCGTAGCTCACGATCGCTCCCGCGCTGTGCCCGCTCGGGAAACTGAAGCTCGTCTCGAAAGCCAGCCCGTGGTTGTGCAGCGGACGGGCCCGCGCAAAGATGTGCTTGAGCGCGGGGTTCAGCACCACGATGCCTCCGAGTGCCAGCACCCAGCCGAATGCCAGCCCATGGTGCGCATGGCGCCACAGCACCAGCGCGACGACAAGGCATACCGGCGCAAGAAAAGCAAAGTCGCCCAGGTGGGTGAGCCAGCTGAACGCGACCAGCGCGGCCCACGGCACGTGCGTGCCGATGGCATCGGCCAGCGCCTGGTCGGCCAGGCCCATCGCGCTGGCGTGCCCGTCCGGCAGGTTCGAGGCGATCCAGGCGAACAGGCTCGCCGCAGCCAGGATCAACAGGAAACCCGCGGCCAGCCCGACGGCGATGCGCGGCTCGCTGGGCTCTTCGGCATCCAGCGCCTTGAAGTGGCGGCGCTGCAGCGTCCAGCAGATGGCGCCGGCGCCGAGCACCGACACGGTCCAGACCGAGAGAAACCAACCGAGCGCATGCGCGCCGAGTTGTTGGGCAAGAAGTACGAGGGGGACGAGAGGGGGAGCTTCCAAAGGCATGCGGCGCACCCTAAGGGGGCGACGCACCGCTGGCAAGCGAAAGCGGGAATACTTTGACGCACTCGAAGGACTTGCTTGCCGCCGCGTAGTCCCAGCGTTCGACCCGGCAGGCGCGCGCGTCGCCGGCCATGTCGCGCCGCACCACGTTCACCGAATTGGGAAAGCCCGCGCGCACCCGGGACGACACCGCCGTGCCCGCCTGCACGGCGAATGCGGTGCGCTTGCAACCCGAGAAGGCGTCGTGCAGCGCGCGCACATAGGGCAGGTGGATGTGGCCACCCAGCACCAGGTCGACGCCCGCCTCGGACCATCGCGCCACCGCCCGCTCGCGTCCGTGCAGGCGGTTCGACATGTCTTCCTGCCGCGTGACCATCACCGGCTGGTGCGTCACCACCACGCGCAGCTGCGAGGGCAGGGCTGTCGCCAGCCGCGCCGCCACGCGTTCGACCTGCGCGGGCGACACCACGCCGTCTTCGTGCCGGTACCAGCGCGTCGTGTTGACGGTAACGACCAGCCATTCGGCGGACTCGGAGACCGGCTCCAGGTCGTCGCCGAAAGCCTCCGCGTACCGGCCATAGGGCGAGAAGCAGCGCGCCCCGAGCTGGAACAGCGGAATGTCGTGGTTACCCGGAATGGCCAGCACCGTTGGCGGTACCGCGGATGCTGCCGATGCCGCGGATGCCGCCAACCGGCCGACAAAAGCGCGCGCCGCCGCGAACTGCACGCGCGTGGCCCGCTGCGTGATGTCGCCCGACAGCACCACCACCCGCGGCGACAGCGCGTGCGCAAAACGTTCGAGCGCCTGCAACACCTCGGGCCGTTCGGTGCCGAAGTGCGGGTCGGAAATCTGCAGCAGGCACGAAGCGCTCATTCCTTCGCCGCCTCCAGCTCCGGCGCCACGTCGGGCCGCACCAGCCACAGCGGCTCGGGCGACACGCGAAACAGCAGCGGCATGTCGGTCCACGCGATCTCGCCGTCGGTCGCCACCTTCACGCGACGTGGCGCGTGCAGGCGGCCGGCCTTCACCGTCATCGATTCGAAGGGAAAGCTCAGCACGCGGTCGGCACCGCCGAGCCGGCCGAGGGCGCCGCGCACCAGCAACTCGGGCATGGCGAGCAGCCCGACCGGCTTCAGCGCAATGGCGGCCAGCTGCCCCTGTTCAGGCGCATCGGCATGGTCGATGCCGACCTGCAGCAGTTGCAACGGGTTGTTGCCGACGAACAGCGTCGGCGTGCGGATGTCTTTCTCCTGGCCGCGCCAGGCCATGCGCAGGTTCCAGTGCCGGTGGCGGCCACGCATCACCGTCAGCAGGCCGGCGAAGAACGCGATCCAGCGGCTGCGGCCATAGCGCGCCTTGTAGCTTTCGCGCTCTTCCAGCAGCTCGGCGTACAGGCCCATGCTGGCGTTCACCAGGAACACCCGGTCGTTGACCAGCCCGACCTGCGCGGCCCGTGGCTGCTCATTCAGCAAAACCTGCAGCGCCTGCGCCGTGTCGCGCGGAATGCCGTGGGTGCGGCTGAAATAGTTGAAGGTGCCCTGCGGCAACACGCCGAAGGCACAGCCGCTGCCCAGCGTGGCCTGCGCCACCGCGTTGATGGTGCCGTCGCCGCCGGCGGCCACCACCACCCCGCCCACGGCGCGGGCGCGCTCTACCGCCTCGCGTGCCAGGGCCTGCACCCGGCCGGGGCCGTCGACCATGAAGATGCGGTGCTGGCGGCCCGCGGCCGTGCAGCCTTCCTCGATGACCCGGCGGGCCTCGGCGGCGCTCTCGCTGCCGGAGCCGGCGTTGAGCACGATGAAAAGCGGGGAGTTCGGACCGATGTGGGGCGGTGACATGTCTGTGGGCGCTGGGGAAATCGCAGAAAAATGCGGACTCGGCGAGCTTGGAAAGGGGCGGTGGACCCTCGGTGCAAAGGGGCGGAAGATGGACCGCATGCGGCCGGTCGGTGGTTGTCGCACGGCCTTGCGGGCCGCGCGAGAGGCCAACATCCCGGCCGGCTGTGGGAGAGTTGCCCTCCGACCGTAAAATCGTCCGCTTTCGCGGCGCATCGCCGCGCTACTGTCCAATGTCCGGCCACGCCGGCGAGCCAGCTTCATGTTGACCTTCCAGCAAATCATTCTCAAACTGCAGTCGTACTGGGCCGACAAGGGCTGCGCGCTGCTGCAACCGTACGACATGGAAGTGGGCGCGGGCACCTCGCACACCGCCACCTTCCTGCGGGCGCTCGGCCCGGAACCCTGGAAAGCCGCCTACGTGCAGCCCAGCCGCCGCCCCAAGGACGGCCGCTACGGCGAGAACCCCAACCGCCTGCAGCACTACTACCAGTACCAGGTGGTGCTGAAGCCGGCGCCCAGCAACATCCTGGAGCTGTACCTCGGCAGCCTCGAAGCCCTGGGCTTCGACCTGAAGAAGAACGACATCCGCTTCGTCGAAGACGATTGGGAAAACCCCACGCTCGGCGCCTGGGGCCTGGGCTGGGAGGTTTGGCTCAACGGCATGGAAGTGACCCAGTTCACCTACTTCCAGCAGGTCGGCGGCATCGACTGCAAGCCCATCACCGGCGAAATCACCTACGGCCTGGAGCGCCTGGCCATGTACCTGCAGGGCGTGGACAACGTCTACAACCTGACCTGGACCGATGGCCTGAGCTACGGCGACGTCTACAAGCAGAACGAGGTCGAGCAGTCGACCTACAACTTCGAGCACAGCGACGCCGAGTTCCTGTTCACCGCCTTCAACGCGCACGAAAAGCAGGCCAAGCACCTCATGACCGAGCAGCTCGCGCTGCCGGCCTACGAGCAGGTGCTCAAGGCCGCGCACAGCTTCAACCTGCTGGACGCGCGCGGCGCGATCAGCGTGACCGAGCGCGCCGCCTACATCGGCCGCATCCGCAACCTCGCGCGCAGCGTGGCGCAAAGCTACTACGAGAGCCGAGAGCGCCTGGGCTTTCCGATGGCGCCGCGCGAATGGGTTGCGCAGATGCCGCCGAAGAAGGCCGCCGCCTGACCTGCGCCATGCCGCACGCCTGCCATGCCGACCATCTTCACCCACGTCGCCGTTCCCGTCTGCGCAGCCATTGCGCTGGGCACGCGGCGCGTGCCGGTGTCGGCGTTGCTGGCAGGCATGCTCGCGTCCATCGTGCCGGACTTCGACGGGCTGGCCTTCAAGCTCGGCATTGCCTACGGCGGCATGGGCGGCCACCGCGGTTTCACGCACACCTTGCTGTTCGCGCTGGTGCTCGGCCTTTCCGGCTGGTGGCTCGCGCCGCGATGGGGCATGCGCCGTGCGGTCGGCTGGGCCTGGATTTCTCTGTGCACCGTGTCGCATCCGCTGCTGGACATGCTGACCAACGGCGGCATCGGCATCGCCTTTTTCTGGCCGTTCAGCGACGTGCGCCATTTCAGCCCGTGGCGGCCCATCGAGGTGTCGCCCATCGCGCTCAAGCGCTTCTTCTCGCCACGCGGCGCGGCGGTGCTGCTCAACGAGATGCTCACCGTCTGGGCGCCGCTGATGGTGGTCGCGGTGCTCGCGCTCGTGGCGCGCCGTGCCGCCGACCGGCGCAACAGCAACAACAACGGGGCCGTCGCCGCATGAGCCCCTTTCAATTCTTCCCTTCCACGGTGCCGCATTGCTGCGTGCCCGTGACCGGCGCCGCCCGCGGCGCAGTTTTCGTCCTATCCCTCTGAGCCATGTCGTCTGCCAGCCTTCTTGTCGAACTGTTTGTCGAGGAATTGCCGCCCAAGGCTTTGAAGAAGCTCGGTGACGCCTTTGCCGGCGTGCTGCGCGACCAGCTGGTGGCGCAGGGGCTCGCCGAGGCGGGTGCCGTGCTCACCGCCTATGCGTCGCCGCGCCGCCTGGCCGCGCACCTCACGCACGTGGCCGAGCGCGCCGCCGACAAGGCCGTGTCGCAAAAGCTCATGCCCGTCGCCGTGGGGCTCGATGCCTCGGGCCAGCCCACGCCCGCGCTGCTCAAGCGCCTGGGCGCGCTCGGTGCCGACGCCTCGGCCGTGCCCGGCCTCAAGCGCGCCATGGATGGCAAGGCCGAAGCCCTGTTCTACGAAAGCACCGCCAAGGGCGCCACGCTGGCCGAAGGCCTGCAGAAGGCGCTGGCCGAAGCCATTGCCAAGCTGCCGATTCCCAAGGTCATGAGCTACCAGCTCGAAGAAGGCAGCGAGCTGCCCGGCTGGAGCAGCGTGAGCTTCGTGCGCCCCGCGCACGGCCTCGTCGCGCTGCATGGCGACGCCGTGGTGGCCATCGAGGCGCTGGGCCTGAAGGCCGGCCGCGAGACGCACGGCCACCGCTTCGAGGCGGCCGTCGATCCCGTCGTGCTGCGCGATGCCAACAGCTACGCGCTGCAACTGCAGGAAGACGGCGCCGTCATCGCGAGCTTCGAGGCCCGCCGCGCCGAAATCGCCCGCCAGCTGGCGGCCGCGGCCATCAAGGTCGGCGGCGGTGCCGTGCCCATCCACGACGACGCGCTGCTCGACGAAGTGACCGCGCTGGTCGAACGCCCCAACGTGCTGATCTGCAGCTTCGAGCGCGAGTTTCTCGAAGTGCCGCAGGAGTGCCTCATCCTCACGATGAAGGCCAACCAGAAATACTTTCCGCTGCTCGACGCGTCGAACAAGCTCACCCACAACTTCCTCGTCGTCAGCAACATCAGCCCCGACGATGCCAGCGCGGTGATCGAAGGCAACGAGCGCGTCGTGCGCCCGCGCCTGGCCGACGCCAAGTTCTTCTTCGACCAGGACCGCAAGAAATCGCTGGCCTCGCGCGTCGAATCGCTTGGCAAGGTGGTCTATCACAACAAGCTCGGCACGCAGGGCGAGCGCGTCCAGCGCGTGATGCACATTGCGCGCGGCATTGCGGAAAAGCTCGACAACTCGACCGGCGCGACGCTCGCCGCACAGGCAACGCAAGCTGCCCAGCTGGCCAAGGCCGACCTCGTGACCGACATGGTCGGCGAGTTCCCCGAGCTGCAGGGCACCATGGGCCGCTACTACGCGCTGCACGACGGCCTCGACGCTGCAGTGGCCGACGCCATCGAAGACCACTACAAGCCGCGCTTTGCCGGCGACGAACTGCCGCGCAACACCGTCGGCCTCGTGGTCGCGCTGGCCGACAAGCTCGAAACGCTGGTCGGCATGTTCGGCATCGGCAACCTGCCCACCGGCGACCGCGACCCGTTCGCGCTGCGCCGCCATGCGCTGGGCGTGATCCGCATGCTCACCGAAAAAGACCTGCCGCTGGGGCTCGATGCGCTGCTGCAGGACGCCGCCGCGCAGTTCAAGGACATCGCCGGCTTCGAGAGCAGCAAGGCCACCGTCGAGCTGCAGGACTTCATTCTCGACCGCCTCGCCGGCAGCCTGCGCGAGCAGGGCGCCAGCGCCCAGGAAGTCGATGCCGTGCTGGCCCCGCGCCCGCAGCGCCTGGGCGAAGTGCCCAAGTTGCTGGCCGCCGTGCGCGCCTTTGCCGCGTTGCCCGCCGCCGCCGCGCTGGCCGCCGCCAACAAGCGCATCGGCAACATCCTCAAGAAGGCGCCCGAGGCCGACGCGCACGTGAGCGCGCTGCTGCTGCAGGAGCCCGCCGAAAAGGCGTTGCACGCGGCCATGGCGCAGGTCGTGCCCGCAGCCAACGCGCAGTTCGAAGCCGGCGACTACACCGCCTCGCTGCAGACGCTGGCCGTGCTGCGCGAACCAGTCGATGCCTTCTTCACCGACGTGATGGTCAATGCCGAGCAAGCCGACCTGCGGCTCAACCGCCTGGGACTGCTGATGTCGCTGCACGCCGCGATGAACCGCGTGGCGCAGCTCGAGCGGCTGGCCGTCTGATCTTCCAGGCAACCTCACCATGGGTGGCACCGCCATGAAACTCGTCATCCTCGACCGCAACGGCACGATCAACGTGCACCGCGAAGACTTCGTCAAGAGCGACATCGAGTGGACGCCGCTGCCCGGTGCGCTCGAAGCGGTGGCGCGGCTCAACCATGCGGGCTGGCACGTGGTGATCGCGTCCAACCAGTCGGGCCTGGGCCGCGGCCTGTTCGACATGGCGTCGCTCAATGCCATGCACGCCAAGATGCACAAGATGCTCGCGGCGGTGGGCGGCAAGATCGATGCGGTGTTCTATTGCCCGCACAGCCCCGACGAAGACTGCGACTGCCGCAAGCCGAAGTCGGGCCTGTTCCTGCAGATCGGCGACCGCTACGGCATCGATCTGAAGGGCGTTCCCACGGCCGGCGACAGCCTGCGCGACCTGCAGGCCGGCGCGGCCGCCGGCTGCGAGCCGCACCTGCTGCTCACGGGCATGGGCGCGGCCTGCCGCGGCGTCGATCCGCTGCCACCCGAATATCCGGCGAACACGATGGTTCACGAGAGCCTCGCCGCCTTTGTCGACTTCTTGCTTGTGCGCGAAGCACAGGCTGCACTGCAGGTAGCTGTCTGATGGCGTTTTTCCGTTCCGTTCTCCATGCCCTGTGGATGCTCGTCACCGTCGTGCCCTGGGGCATCATCATGTGCGTCAGCTCGCTCTGGAAGCGCGGCATTCCGCTCTACTGGATGGCCGAGCGGTGGCTCAGCTGGGCCATCGGCGGCGCGCGCGTGCTGCTGGGCATCAAGACCCGCGTGACGGGCATGGAAAACCTGCCGACCGACACGCTGGCCGGCGCGGTGCTGCTGGTGAAGCACCAGTCCACGCTCGAGACTTTCCTGATGCCCACGCTGATGCCGCACCCGCTGGCCTACGTGTTCAAGAAGGAACTGATCTACGTGCCGTTCTTCGGCTGGGCAATGGCACGGCTGGACATGATCCACATCGACCGCAGCCAGCGCGCGCAGGCCTTCAACAAGGTGGTCAACCAGGGCCGCAAGCTGCTCGCGCAGGGCATCTGGATCATCATGTTCCCCGAGGGCACGCGCATTCCGCGCGGACAGAAGGGCACTTACAAGAGCGGCGGCACGCGGCTCGCCTGCGAGACGGGTGTGCCGGTGATCCCGATTGCCGTCACCTCGGCCAAGGTGTGGCCGCGCAAGGCTTTCATCAAGCGTCCGGGCGTGGTCGATGTGTCCATCGGCCCGGCAATTCCCAGCGTGGGCCGCAAGCCCGACGAGCTGATGCGCGAGGTCGAGGCGTGGATCGAAGCCGAGATGCGCCGCCTCGACCCCGAGGCCTACACCGACAGCCCGCCGCAGCAGCAACAGCCTCAGGTTCTGCCGGCGTCGTCATCGCCATCGTCGGACGCGCACTGAAAAAAGAAGAATCCGTCATGCGGGGGCTGCTGCAGTTCACCATGGACCTGTTCGAGGGGCTGGGGAGCGAGCTCGCCCAGCAGCCGCCCGCGCCGCCGCGGCGGGTGAAGAAACCCAAGCTGGTTGCGCCACCCGCTGCGCCGGGCTTGTTGCCGCCAGCGCCCGTGCCCGTGGTGGCAGAAGACGACAAGGACGCGGTGGCCGCGCCGCCGGCCGTCCCGCTGTCCGACACCCTGACGCTGGCGAACTTCGTGCACCCCCAGGCCTCGCGCGAAGTGGTGCTGGGCTCTGCGCGCGTGGCCTACGAATTCAAGCGCGGCAAGCGCAAGACCATCGGCTTCCTGGTCGGTGCCGAAGGCCTGTCGGTGCGTGCGCCGCGCTGGGTGGCGCTGCGCGACGTCGATGCCGCGATCCGCGAGAAGGCCGACTGGATCCTGCGCAAGCTCACCGAAACACAGCAGCGCCATGCGCGCGTCGAGGCCACGCGCATCGAATGGAAAGACGGCGCGGAGTTTCCCTTCATGGGCGAGCCGGTCGTGATCCAGCTCGACCCCAAGCACGGCTTTGCCAGCGTCGGCGGCACGCTCGATGCGGCCGTGGACGGCAACGGTCCGCGCACCTTGAGGCTGGCGGTGGCGCAGAACGCCGAGCCCTCGCAGATCCGCGATGCCGCGCAGGCCTGGCTCATGCGGCAGGCGCGGCGCCTGTTCATCGAGCGGCTCGATCACTTCGCGCCGCGGCTCGGCGTGCGCTGGCAGAAGCTGTCGCTGTCGAATGCGGCCACCCGCTGGGGCAGCGCCAGCGCGGACGGGTCGATCCGCCTCAACTGGCGCCTGATCCATTTCGGGCTGCCGGTCATCGACTATGTGGTCGCCCACGAACTGGCCCACCTGCGCGTGATGGACCACTCGCACCGCTTCTGGGAAACCGTCGAGAGCGTGGTGCCCGACTACGACCTGCTCCGGCAGAAGCTGAAGGACGAAGCCGTCCCCCGCTGGTCGTAGTCAGCGCGCGTGCGTGACGCCGCCGTCGACCACCAGCGTCGAGCCCATCACGTAGTCGCCGGCGCGCGACGCCAGGTAGATGGCTGCGCCGGCCATGTCTTCCGGCACGCCGATGCGCCCGGCCGGAATGCGGCCCTTGACCTCGTCGCCGTGGTCGCGCGCGTCCTTGTTCATGTCCGAGGCAAACGCGCCGGGCGCGATCGCGCTCACCACGATGCGGTCTTGCGCCAGGCGCAGCGCCATGCGCCGGGTCAGCTGGATCAGCCCGGCCTTGCTGGCCGCATACGAATACGTTTCCTGCGGGTTCACCGAGATGCCGTCGATCGACGCGATGTTGATGACCTTCGCCAGGTGGTCGGTCGCGGCCTTCTTGAGCATCGGCGTGAGGGCCTTCGTCAGGAAGAAGGGCGTCTTCAGGTTCAGGTCGACCACCTTGTCCCAGCCGCTTTCCGGAAACTCCTCGTAGGGCGCACCCCAGGCCGCGCCAGCGTTGTTGACGAGGATGTCGAGCGCGCCTTCGTGCTTGGCGTAGGCATCGACCAGCGCCTGCGCGCCCTCTACCGTGGACACATCGGCCGGCAGCGACACGCAGTGGCCGAAGGCCGACAGCTCCTTTGCGGTCTGGTCGCAGGCCGCGGCCTTGCGTGCCGAGATGTACACGCGCGCGCCCTGCGCCAGGAAGCCTTCGGCGATCATGCGGCCGATGCCGCGCGAGCCGCCGGTGATCAAGGCGCTGCGGCCCTTCAGCGAGAAGAGTTGGGTGGTGTCCATGGTGCGGGTGTCTCCTGAATCAGAAAAAATTCCAGGAAACGAGCTTAGTGCGCGGCGCGTCCGCGCTGCGTCACCTTGGCGCCAGCGACAGGCTGCGGGGGCTCGTGAAATTGCGCAGGTCGCCGGTCACGGGGTCGAGAAAAGCCACCGACTTGGCCAGCAGTTGCAGCGGCTTGTCGAAGTCGTCGGTGTTCTCGGGCATCAGCACCGGGTAGATCGGGTCGTTCACGATCGGCATGCCCAGCGCCATGCAGTGCACGCGCAGCTGGTGCTTGCGGCCCGTGACCGGCGAGAGCTGCAGCAGCGCCTGGCCGCCACGTGCCTCCCGCACCACGATGCGGGTCTCCGAATTGGGCTCGCCCGGCTCTTCCTTCACGCGCATGAAATGTTCGTCGTCGACCAGCCGGCTGCGGTAGACCTCGGGCACCGACGACACGCCGTCTTGCCACGGCACCACGGCTTCGTAGTGCTTGGCGATGCGCCGCTGGGGAAACATCGCCTGGTAGGCGCCGCGCGTTTCGGGCCGCACCGAAAACAGCACCAGCCCCGACGTGCTGCGGTCGATGCGGTGCAGCGGCACCAGGTCGTCGAGCTTCAGCTTGCGCTTGAGCCGCACCAGCAGGCTTTGCTGCAGGTACTTGCCGGTGGGCGTGACGGGCAGAAAAGGGGGCTTGTCGACGACCACCAACTGGTCGTCCTGGAACAGCACCTGCTCTTCGAAGGGGATGGTCACCTCGGCATCGAGCGTGCGGTAGTAGTAGACGCGCAGCGGCGATTCATAGCGGCGCTGCACGGTCACGGGCACGTGGTGCTCGTCGATCACGTCGCCGGCCGCAATGCGTTCGAGCCAGGCCTCGCGCGTGATGGCCGGAAAGCGTTCGACCAGGAACTCGGCGATGGTGGGCCAGGGGCCGTGCGCAAGCCCCACGCAACTCGGACCGACGCCGTCGCGCGTGGGCAGCGGCAGCCGGGGAGGCTTCATTGCGTGCTTTCGCGCTGCAGCAGTGACAGTGCTTCGCCGGACGAGGGGCGTGCAGACACGTCGGGTTGCATGCAGCTGTCTTTCAGTGCCACCACGGTGGGTGGTGGCGCATCGCTGCAGCGCTCGAGCAGTTCTTCGAGCAGGCAGCCGAAGGCGCGCATCTCAAGGCGCTGCAACGCCAGAGCCTGCGCTGCATCGAGCGAGCGGGTCATCCAGGCGGCGCCGAAATCGCCGAGCCGGCCGCCGCCTTGCGCATTCCACAGGATGTTGTGCGCGTACAGGTCGCCATGAACAATGCCTTGCGCGTGCAGGTGCTGCACGGCCGAGGCGATGTCGCGTGCAATGCGCAATGCCACGCCGGAAGACCAACGCGCGTCGCCCGCGTACACGTCGCGCGTGCACGACGCCAGGCTCGGCGGCCCCGCGAGGGTGATGAAAGAAGGATCGACCAGCGCCATCACCAGGCCTTCGGTGCCCTCGGGGTGGCCGTCGATGCGGCTCTGCGCGGCAATCAGCGTGGGGTGTTCGCCGGCCGCGATGCAGGCGGCCATTTCGCTGTGCGGCCAGCCGTCGCTGGTGACCGCGCCCTTGAACAGCTTCACCGCAACCTGCTGCTGTTGCGCCGCACCCAGCGCCGCCTGGTAAATCACGCCCGAGGCGCCTTCGCCCAGCTTCTTGCCGAGCGTCAGTTCACGCCAGTCGATGTGCGGCACCGACTGCGCGGTGATCGCCGCATCTTCGGCCTGCGTGTCGAAGGGGTTGCCCGCGGCCGCGAGCCACGACAGCCGCGGCAACGAAAGCAGCCATTCGGGCAGGGCGTCGAAGCGGTTGGCGGAAATGCGCAGCAGCTCCAGCTGCCGGCAGGCGGCCACCGTGCGCGGCAGCGTGCGCAGGCGGTTGCCCGCCAGCATCAGCTTCTGCATTCGCGTGCACCGGCCCAGCGTGTCGGGCAGTTGCTCGATCTGGTTGTCCGTAAGGATCAGCCAGCGCAGCGAGGGCGGCAGCGCCTCGGCCGGCACGCTGCGAATCTGGTTGGCCTTGAAGCCGACGATGTCGAGCCCGTGGCACTGGCCGATGGATGCGGGCAACTCGGTGAAGCGGTTGTCCGAGCAGAACAGCACGCGCAGCTTGTGCAGCCGGTGCAGGTCGTCGGGCAAGGTGCTCAGCGCATTGCCCGAGAGGTTCAGTGTTTCGAGTGAATCGGAAAGCGCGAACACCTCGGGCGGAAACTCGGTGAGTCCGCACGAGAGATCGATTCGTTTTGCGCCTGCCAGCCGGCCCGCGCGCAGCTCAGCCAGCGTGTCCATCCGGCGAGTCTAAATGGCCGGCGGCAGGTTTTTCAGGCCGTGCCCGACTTGGCGCCGAAGCGGTAGATGCCGTCCTTGCCCAGTTCGCGCTTCACCTGGCCCGAGAACCACAGCAGGTGCAGGTGGGCCACGGTCTCGCCCATCGCGAAGGTGATCTGGTGCAGGTCGAGTTCGCGCTTGAACAGGATCGGCAGGCCCTCGGCCGCGCTCAGCGGGCGCGCCGTGCAGGCTTCGAGCAACTCGGCCAGCCGGTCGCGGTGGTGCTCCTGCAACTGGTCGACGCGGCGGTGGATGCCGGTGAACGGCTTGCCATGCGAGGGCAGGCCCAGCGTGTCGGCCGGCAGCGCCTTGAACTTGTCGATGCTGTCCAGGAACAGCCGCAGCGAATTGGCCTCGGGCTCGCCCGCGTGCACGCTCACGTTGGTCGAGATGCGCGGCAGCATCATGTCGCCGCCCAGCAGCAGCTTCGACTCGTCGCAGTACAGCGAGATGTGTTCCGGCGCATGGCCGTAGCCGCTGATGCATCGCCAGGCGCGGCCGCCGATCATCACCGTGTCGCCGTCGAGCATGCGCACGTAGCTGTCGGGCACCGAGGGCACCATGTTGGCGTAGTAGTTGGTGCGCGCGCGGATCTTGCCCACGGCCTCGGGGTCGGTCATGCCGTGCGAGGCAAAGAACTTCGCCGCCTGCTCGCCGCCCGCCAGCGTGTCGCCGGCGGTGCTCAGCACGCGCGCCACGTGGTAGTCGGTCGAGCTGATCCACAGCGGCGCGTTCCAGCGCTTGCAAAGCCAGTCGGCCAGGCCGATGTGGTCGGGGTGCATGTGGGTGACGATCACGCGCAGGATGGGCAGGCCCTGCAGCTGCGTCTCGAACACCTGCTCCCATTGCGCGCGCGCTTCGTCGCGGGCAATGCAGCAGTCGACCACTGTCCAGCCGTCGACACCGCCCAGGGTGTCGCGCAGCAGCCAGAGGTTGATGTGGTCCAGCGCAAAGGGCAGCCGCATGCGTATCCAGCGGACGCCGGGTGCCACCTCCAGTGCGGTGCTGGGCTCGGGCAGGGTGTCGCCCAGGGGGTAGTGGAGTTCGCGTTCGAGGAGGTTCATGTAAGATTGACGTTTACGTAAACGTCATGTGTGGATGGCATCATTGTAGGGAGCGCGGCAAGAACCTGCTGTCGCCCCCGTAACGCCCCCTCCTGACCGCTTCCGAACCGAACCGGCCCCGCCGCCCCATGTCCACGCAGACCTTCACCATCAGCCAGCTCGCGAAGGAGTTCGACCTCACGACGCGGGCCATCCGCTTCTACGAGGACATGGGCCTGCTCGCGCCCGAGCGGGCCGGCCTGCAGCGCATCTACAGCGCGCGCGACCGGGCGCGCCTGACGCTCACGCTGCGCGCCAAGCGCCTCGGCCTGAGCCTGACCGAGGCGAAAGACATCCTCGACATGTACGACAGCCCTCAGGACACGGTGCCGCAGTTGCAGAAGTTCCTGGGCGTGCTGGGCGCGCACCGGGCGCAGCTGGAGGCGCAACTGGCCGAATTGCAGGCCAATATCGCGGAAGTGCGCGCTCACGAAAAAAAGGGCCGCGCCACGCTGGCACGTGCCCAGAAGGCTGCCAAGGCGGCCTGAAACCCGTTTCAACCTGCTTCACCGCGCTTCAACCCGTTCTAGACCGCTCCCGGAACACGACTCACCGACAATAGGTTCCTATGTCCGACAACCTCGATGACCTCTTTGCCCACAACCGTGCCTGGTCAGCACAGATGGAGCGCGACCGGCCTGGTTTCTTTACCGGCCTCGTCAAGCAGCAGACGCCGCGTTACATGTGGATCGGCTGTTCCGACAGCCGCGTGCCCGCCAACCAGATCACCGGCCTGGAGCCTGGTGAAGTGTTCGTGCACCGCAACGTTGCCAACATCGTGGTGCATTCCGACCTCAATGCGCTCTCCGCCATCCAGTTCGCGGTGGAGCACCTGAAGGTCGAGCACATCATGGTGGTCGGCCACTACGGCTGCGCCGGCGTCAAGGCCGCGCTCAGCGGCAAGCGCATCGGCCTGGCCGACAACTGGATCCGCCACATCCAGGACGTGCGCGACCGCCACAGCGTGATGCTCGACAGCCTGCCCGAAGACGTGCGTGTCGATGCCCTGTGCGAGCTCAACGTGGCCGAGCAGGTGGTCAACGTGGCCGTCAGCACCGTCATGGTCGATGCCTGGGGCCGCGGCCAGAAGGTCCGCATCCACGGCTGGACTTTCGGCGTGCACGACGGCCTGCTGCAAGACCTTGGCCTGAACGTCGATGGCGACAAGCCGCTCGACGCCATCTACAAGGCCGCGGTGCAGCGCATCCGCTACAAATGGAGCAAGCCGCTGGGCCTGTCTCCCTCCGCGCAGGCAGGCGCGGACGGCACCGAACGTTCCGAAGACGCGGCGAAGTAACCCGGCCGGGCCCATGTTCCCGCAGCGCCTCGATTCGCCGCTGGCCTACGACATCGCCAAGGCGATGATCGATGGATTCAACCGGCACTACCGGTTGTTCCGCGCCGAATCGGCCCGCGCCAAGCATCGTTTCGAAACCGCCGACTGGCACGGCCAGCAGCGGGCGCAGCGCGAGCGCATCGAGTTCTACGACCTGCGCGTGAACGAGGCCGTGGCCCGGCTCGAAAAAGAGTTCAGGGCCGGCGACCAGCCGATGGACGTGTGGCACCAGGTCAAGCTGCACTTCATCGGCCTCCTGGTGGACCACCACCAGCCCGAGCTGGCCGAGAGCTTCTTCAACTCGGTCACCACCAAGATACTGCACCGGGCCTACTTCCAGAACGACTTCATCTTCGTTCGCCCGGCCATCAGCACCGAGTACATCGAGCCGCGCGGCGCGCCCACCTATCGCCCGTACTACCCGGCGCCCGATACGCTGGCCGACACGCTCGAGCAGATGCTCGACGACTTCGCGTTGCAGGGCAGCTATGCCAACAAGCGGCGCGATGCCGAGCGCGTGGCGAACGTCATCCTGAGCCGCTTCCACCAGGTCAAGCTGCGCGCCAACTTCCAGCTGCAGGTGCTGTCGGGGCTGTTCTTTCGCAACAAGGGCGCCTATGTGGTGGGCCGCATCCTGAACGGCTTCACCGAGATTCCGTTCTCGCTGCCCATCCTGCACGACAGCCACGGCAAGTTCTACATCGATGCCGCGTTGTTCGGCGAAGACGACCTGCAGATGCTGTTCAGCTTTGCGCGCGCCTACTTCATGGTCGACATGGAAGTGCCCTCGGCCTGCGTGCAGTTCTTGCGCTCGCTCATGCCGCGCAAGCCGCGCGCCGAGATCTACAACGCGCTGGGCCTGGCCAAGCAGGGCAAGACGCTGTTCTACCGCGACTTTCTCTCGCACCTGAACTACTCGAGCGACCGCTTCCGCATTGCGCCCGGCATCAAGGGCATGGTCATGCTGGTGTTCGACCTGCCGTCGTTTCCGTTCGTGTTCAAGGTCATCAAGGACTTCTATCCGCCGCAGAAAGACACCACGCGCGAGCAGATCAAGGGCAAGTACATGCTCGTGAAGCAGCACGACCGCGTGGGCCGCATGGCCGACACGCTGGAGTACAGCGACGTGGGTTTTCCGCTCGACCGCTTCGAGCCCGAACTCATCGAGGAAATCAAGAAGTTCGCGCCCAGCCAGCTGGAGATCGGCGACCGCGACGGCAACGGGGAAATGGAAGTCGTGGTCAAGCACGTCTACATCGAGCGCCGCATGATCCCGCTCAACATCTACCTGCAGGAAGCCTTCGACACGTTGGCGCACCCCGAGAGCCCGGCCCATGCCAGGCGCGCGAAAGACCAGCTCGAACACGCGGTGGTCGAGTACGGCAACGCCATCAAGGACATGGTCGCCGCCAACATCTTTCCCGGCGACATGCTGTGGAAGAACTTCGGCGTCACGCGCGGCGGCAAGGTGGTGTTCTACGACTACGACGAGATCGAATACATCACCGACTGCAAGTTTCGCAAGGTGCCCACGCCGCGCAACGAAGAAGATGAAATGAGCGGCGAGGTCTGGTATTCGGTCGGCCCGAAGGACGTGTTTCCCGAAACCTTCGAGCCCTTCCTGCTCGGCAACAAGGACGTGCGCGAAGCCTTCATGGCGCACCACGCCGACCTGCTCGACGCTGCCTTCTGGCAGCACCACAAGGAACGCATCCAGGCAGGGCAGATGCTCGATGTGTTCCCGTACGAAGAGTCGCAGCGCTTCCAGCACGAGGGGCACGCGACGCATTTCTGACACTGGCCGCGGCACGCGCCGCGGTCGACTGCTTCAACGTCAACGCTTTTTGCTTTCACATTCCAGAAGGAGACCACCATGTCCGAATCCATCGTCATCGTCGGCGCCGCCCGCACCCCCATGGGTGGCTTTCAAGGCGACTTTTCTTCCCTCTCCGCGCACGACCTGGGCGGTGCCGCCATCAAGGCCGCCGTCGAGCGCGCCGGCATTGCGCCGGACAGCGTGGGCGAAGTGCTGTTCGGCAACTGCCTGATGGCTGGCCAGGGCCAGGCGCCGGCGCGCCAGGCGGCCTACAAGGGTGGCCTGCCCGACAGCGCGGGCGCCGTCACGCTCAGCAAGATGTGCGGCTCGGCCATGAAGGCCGCGATGCTCGCGCACGACCTGCTGCTGGCCGGCACGCACGACGTGATCGTGGCGGGCGGCATGGAAAGCATGACCAACGCGCCCTACTTGATGCTCAAGGGCCGCGGCGGCTACCGCATGGGCCACGACCGCATCTTCGACCACATGATGCTCGACGGCCTCGAAGACGCCTACCAGCCGGGCCGCTCCATGGGCACCTTCGGTGAAGACTGCGCGGCCAAGTACAAGTTCACCCGCGAGCAGCAGGACGCCTTTGCCATTGCCAGCGTGCAGCGTGCCAAGGCCGCCACCGAATCGGGTGCGTTCAAGGAAGAGATCGTGCCCGTCACCGTGAAGGGCCGCAATGGCGACACCGTGGTCTCCATCGACGAAGGCCCGGGCAAGGTCAAGCTCGACAAGATCCCGACGCTCAAGCCCGCGTTCAAGAAGGAAAACGGCACCATCACCGCCGCATCGAGCTCGTCGATCAACGACGGCGCGGCCGCGCTGGTCATGATGACCGAGTCGCACGCCAAGAAGATCGGCGCCAAGCCCATCGCCCGCATCGTCGGCCATGCCACGCACGCGCAGCAGCCCGAGTGGTTCTCCACCGCGCCGGTTGGCGCCGTCGCCAAGCTGTTCAAGAAGACCGGCTGGACCGTCAAGGACGTCGACCTCTGGGAAGTGAACGAAGCCTTTGCCGTGGTGCCGATGGCGCTGATGCACGAGCTCGACGTGTCGCATGACATCGTCAACGTGAATGGCGGCGCCTGCGCGCTGGGCCACCCCATCGGCGCGAGCGGCGCGCGCATCATGGTCACGCTCATTCATGCGCTGAAGGCGCGCGGCAAGAAGCGCGGCGTGGCCACGCTGTGCATCGGCGGCGGCGAAGGCACCGCCGTGGCACTCGAATTGTTATAAGAGCAACCGCTGGGAGCGCCCGAAGAAAGGGCGCTCACCGGCTTTTTCATTCCGACAGACACTCAAAACAATGCGTAGAGCAGGAGATTTCATGCGCCCATCCATCCACCGTACCGCCGTTACCGCAATCAGCGCCTTGCTGGCCACCGCCTTCCTGGCACCCGCCGCCAGCTGGGCGCAGAAGCGCGACAACGTGCTGTTCCAGGCTGCCACCGACGAGCAGCCCGCGGTGATTAAGACGCTCGAAAAGCTCGTCAACATCGAAACCGGCACCGGTGACGCCGAAGGCATTGCCGCCGCGGGCGCGTACCTCGAAGGCGAACTCAAGAGCCTGGGCTTCACCGTCACGCGCAGCAAGTCGGCCGGCATCGTGGTGGGCGACAACATCGTGGGCAAGATCAAGGGCCGCGGCGGCAAGAACCTGCTGCTGATGGCGCACATGGACACCGTGTACCTGAAGGGCACGCTGGCCAAGGCGCCGTTCAAGATCGAAGGCGACAAGGCCTACGGCCCCGGCATTGCCGACGACAAGGGTGGCAACGCCGTCATCCTGCACACGCTCAAGCTGCTGAAAGACTACGGCGTTCGCGACTACGGCACCATCACCGTGCTGTTCAATACCGACGAAGAAAAAGGCTCCTTCGGATCGCGCGACCTGATCCAGGAAGAAGCCAAGCTGGCCGACTACGTTCTCTCGTTCGAGCCCACCAGCGCCGGCGACGAAAAGCTCTCGCTCGGCACTTCGGGCATTGCCTACGTGCAGGTCAACATCACCGGCAAGGCATCGCATGCGGGCGCCGCGCCCGAGTTGGGCGTGAACGCGCTGGTCGAAGCGTCCGACCTGGTGTTGCGCACCATGAGCATCGACGACAAGGCAAAGAACCTGCGCTTCAACTGGACCATTGCCAAGGCCGGCAACGTGTCGAACATCATTCCCGCCAGCGCCACGCTGAACGCCGACGTGCGCTATGCGCGCAACGAAGACTTCGACGCCGCCATGAAGACGCTGGAGGAACGCGCGCAGCAAAAGAAGCTGCCCGATGCCGACGTCAAGGTGCTCGTCACGCGCGGCCGCCCGGCCTTCAATGCCGGCGAAGGCGGCAAGAAGCTGGTCGACAAGGCCGTGGCTTTCTACAAGGAAGCCGGCGGCACGCTGGGCGTGGAAGAGCGCACCGGCGGCGGCACCGACGCGGCCTATGCCGCACTGTCGGGCAAGCCCGTGATCGAAAGCCTGGGCCTGCCGGGCTTCGGCTACCACAGCGACAAGGCCGAGTACGTGGACATCAGTGCCATTCCGCGCCGCCTGTACATGGCCGCGCGCCTGATCATGGACCTCGGCGCAGGCAAGTAAACACAAAGAAAAGAGACAGGAGACACGCCATGCTGCTCACAGCCGACCAGGAAGCCATCCGCGACGCGGTGCGCGATTTTTCGCAAGCCGAGTTGTGGCCCAACGCCCCCAAGTGGGACCGCGAGCACAGCTTTCCGAAGGAGGCGCATCAGGGCCTCGCGGCGCTGGGTGCCTATGGCATCTGCGTGCCCGAGGAGCATGGCGGCGCGGGCCTGGACTACCTCACGCTCGCGCTGGTGCTGGAAGAAATCGCGGCCGGCGACGGCGGCACCAGCACCGCGATCAGCGTGACCAACTGCCCGGTCAACGCGATCCTCATGCGCTACGGCAACGCGCAGCAGAAAAAGAAATGGCTCGAGCCGCTGGCGCAGGGCCATATGCTCGGCGCCTTCTGCCTCACCGAGCCGCAGGCCGGCAGCGATGCATCGAGCCTGCGCACCACCGCGCGCAAGGACGGCGACGGCTACGTGATCGATGGCGTGAAGCAGTTCATCACCAGCGGCAAGAACGGACAGGTGGCCATCGTCATCGCGGTCACCGACAAGGGCGCGGGCAAGCGCGGCATGAGCGCTTTCATCGTGCCGACCGACGCGCCCGGCTATGCAGCCACGCGGCTGGAAGACAAGCTGGGCCAGCACAGCAGCGACACCGCGCAGATCAACTTCGACAACTGCCGCATCCCGGCCGAAAACCTGATCGGTGCCGAAGGCGAGGGCTACAAGATCGCGCTCGGCGCGCTCGAGGGCGGCCGCATCGGCATTGCCGCACAGAGCGTGGGCATGGCGCGCAGCGCCTTCGACGTGGCACTGGCCTATGCCAAGGAACGCCAGGCTTTCGGCGGCGCCATCTTCGACCAGCAGGCCGTGGGCTTTCGGCTGGCCGAATGCGCGACGCAACTCGAAGCCGCGCGCCAGTTGATCTGGCACGCAGCGAGCCTGCGCGATGCCGGCCGGCCCTGCCTGAAGGAAGCGGCCATGGCCAAGCTGTTCGCCAGCGAAATGGCCGAGCGCGTGTGCAGCGCCGCCATCCAGACGCTGGGCGGCTACGGCTACGTGAACGACTTTCCGCTGGAGCGCATCTACCGCGACGTGCGCGTGTGCCAGATCTACGAAGGCACGTCGGACATCCAGAAGCTCCTGATCCAGCGCGCGCTGGCGTGAGCGGCACGCACCGCCGGTTCCCGCGGGTGCGGACCGTCGCGGCGGTCCTGTTGCTCGCCTTGGCGGCCTGGGCGGTCGTCATCGAGCCGCGCTGGGTGGCGGCACGCGCCGAGCCGTTGGGCTCGGCCACGTGGACCGCGCCCGCGGGCCTGAAGGTCGCCGTCGCGGGCGACTGGCACCTCACCACGCGGTCGGCATGGCGCATCACCAGCGTCGACCGGGCCGCGGGCATTGTCGACCAGATCAACGCGGCGCAGCCCGATGTGATCCTGCTGCCGGGTGACTTCCTCGCAGGCTCGGGCGACGACGAAGCCTTGAGCATCGAGGAAATGGCCGCCGTGCTCGGCCGCCTCAAGGCACCGCAGGGCGTGTACGCCGTGCTGGGCAACCACGACTGGTGGCACGACGGCGAGCGCACGGCCAAGGCCCTGTCTGCGCAGGGCATCCATGTGCTGGAAAACGCCTCGGTGCGCCTGCCCGGCCATGACCTCTGGGTGGTCGGCATCGGCGACCATTCGACGGGCCATTCGCAGCCCGACAAGGCCCTGGCCGGCGTGCCGAAGGGCGCCGCCACGCTGGTGATGATGCACGACCCCTTCAGCTTCGCGACCATGCCGCGCACAGAGGGGCTGGTGGTGGCCTCGCACACGCACGGCGGGCAGGTCAGCGTGCCGGGCTATGGCGCGCTGCTGGTGCCCGGCGCCGCGCCGCGTGAATGGGCCTACGGCTGGATTGCCCACAAGGGCAAGCGCATGTACGTGACCAGCGGCCTGGGCGTGAGCATTCTCCCGGTGCGCTTCAACATGCGGCCCGAGTGGGTGATGTTCCAGTAGGGGCGTCGTTCTTCTTCTGCTTCTTCTTTCGTGTCATCGGTTTCGATGACAGACAGGACACGGCCGGCGGCGCAGCATGGCGATCTCTTCGTCGGAGGTCCTTGCCATGTCCTTTTTTTCCAGACCCGTTCCCCTCGCCGTGGCCCTGTTGTGCCTAGGTGCCATCGGCGCATCCGCACAAGCGCAAACGCAGCCCGCCGCACCCGACATCGCCAAGCTGACCGCCAGTGAGGCCGTGCAGCAGCTCTGCGCCGGCACGCTGACCAGCGAGCAGCTGGTGACGGCCTACATCGCGCAAGCCAAGGCCAGGGCGAACCTCAACGCGCTCATCGTGCTCGATGAAGCGGGCGCGCTGAAGGCGGCGCGCGCGGCCGATGCATCGCGCAAGCGCGGCGGTGCCTGCAAGCCGCTCGCGGGCCTGCCGGTGCTCATCAAGGACAACATCCAGGTCAAGGGCCTGCCCGCGACGGCCGGCACGCCCGCGCTCAAGGGCTTCGTGCCCGCCGCCGACGCACCGGTGGTCGCCAGATTGCGCGCGGCCGGTGCCGTCGTGCTCGGCAAGTCGAACATGCACGAGCTGGCCTTCGGCGTGACGGGCTGGAACCCCGCGTTCAAGACCGGCCCCGACGTCGGCGTGCGCAATGCCTACGACGCGAGCCGCATCGCAGGCGGCTCGTCGTCAGGCAACGGCGCCGCGCTCGGTGCGCGCATGGCGCCGGCCGCGCTGGGCACCGACACCGGCGGCTCGGTGCGCATCCCCTGCGCCTTCAATGGCTGCGCGTCGTTGCGGCCCACCATGGGGCGCTATTCGCAGCAGGGCATTGCGCCGATCTCTCACACGCGCGACACCGCCGGGCCGATGGCACAGTCGATGGCCGACGTGGCGCTGCTCGACCGCGTGATCGCCGGTGGCGCGGCCCTGAAGCCCGCCGACCTGAAGCGCGTGCGGCTCGGCGTGGTGCCGGCCTTCTACGAGAACCTCGATGCGGACACGCGCGCCGCCACCGATGCCGCGCTGGCCAGGCTGCGCGCCGCAGGCGTCACGCTGGTGGACGTGGACATGCCGAAGCTGATGGAACTGAACGGCGCCATCGGCTTTCCCCTGGCGCTCTACGAAGCGCACGACGACATGGTGGCGTACCTTGCGAAGTACCGCACCGGCGTCGGCATCGCGCAGCTGGCGGCCGGCATCGCCAGCCCCGACGTGAAGGGCACTTTCGATGCCTTCGTGATCCCGCGCAAGCTGCCCGCGCCGAATGGCGTGGTCGATGCCAAGCCGGTCTACGACAACGCCATGCGCGTGGCGCGGCCCGCGTTGCAGAAGCTCTACCGCGACACCTTCGCCGGCAACAAGCTCGACGCGCTGGTGTTCCCCACGGTGCCGCGCGTGGCGCTGGTGGCGGCGCCTGAAGCCAGCAGCCCGGAGAACTTCGGTGCGCTGATCCAGAACACCGACCCGGGCAGCAACGCAGGCATTCCGGGCGTGCAGTTGCCTTCGGGCCTGGGCGCGACCAGCGGCTTGCCCGTGGGGCTGGAGCTGGACGGCCCCGCGGGCAGCGACCGCCGGTTGCTGGCCGTGGGCCTGGCGATCGAAGGCGTGCTCGGCCGTTTGCCGGCGCCGAAGTGAAAGTGATCGATCAGCGGGCCGGCGTGCCCCAGCCCGCCAGCGCCGAGCGGCGCTCGATGCCCAGCTTGTCGAAGATGCGCCGCAGGTAGGTGCGCACCGTGGGCACGCCCACCGCCATGCGCCGCGCGATCTCCTTGTCGGTCAGCCCTTCGCGCACGCAGCGGGCCACCTCCTGCTCGCGTGCGCTCAGCAAGGCCCAGGCGGCTTCCTGTCCGCCGCGAGGGGCGGGCAGCGCCGGCGCCGTCGCCGCGCGCTGTGCCCGCTGGAGCGCTCCCGCGAAGGCCGGCTCGATCAGGTCGAGCAGCGCCTTCTCGTGGTCGCCGAAATCGCCGCGCCCCTTGCGGCGCCAGATGCGCAGGTCGCCCAGCGCGCGCTCGCCTTCGAAGGCATGCAGGTTCATGCCCCAGTGCAGGCCGTCGCGCGAGAGAAAGTCGGTAAAGAACGGGGTGCGCATCAGCGCGCGCTGCGGCATCACGTCGGTCACGCGCGTGGCGCGGCGGTGCGACTGCAACACGAAGGTGATGGGGTCGTGGTGCTGGTGCCACTGCGCATAGCGGTCGAGGTTGGCCGGGTCCATGTTCAGCGCCACGCGCGCGCCGAAACTGCGGCTTTCGGTGTTCCACACGAAAGAGGCGAACTGGTCCGCATGCAGCAGGTCGAGCAGCGCCCAGCCCAGGCGTTCGCGAATCTCGCGTTCGTTGCGCTCGTCTTGCGCCAGCAGCGTGAAAACGCCGCGCAGCGCGTGCTGTTCGGAGCCTGTCAGGTACATCGCCGCCTCGCTTGTTTTCGCATCCCGGAGTAAGGCTAAGGTTTAGCAAGCGCCGCGCCAAGGGTGAATGTCCGGGGGCTCCGGGCTTGTCCCATCGGCGCCTTGCCCGCGAGGTGTTCCAATAGCGGTCTTCATGAGCGCCATCGATCCCACCACCGGACCTTGCCCCTGCGGCCGCACCGACCGCCGCGACAAGCCCATCGGCTACGCCCTTTGCTGTGGCCGCTACCTCGACGATTTCGAGAACACGCCGGCGCCCGACGCCGAATCGCTGATGCGCTCGCGCTATTCGGCCTTCGTGCTGGAGCGGGGCGAATACCTGCTCGCCAGCTGGCACGCATCGAGACGGCCGGCCTCCATCGAGTTCGAGCCGGGCGTCAAATGGCTGGGGCTCGACATCCGCTCGCGCTCCGTGCTCGATGCCGACCACGCCGAGGTCGAGTTCGTCGCCCGCCAGCGCAGCAGCACCGGCACGGCCACCCGCCTGCACGAGCGCAGCCGTTTCGTGCGCGAAGGCGAGCGCTGGTACTACCTCGAAGGCGACTTGCAACAACCCGCGGGTTGACGCGCCGGGCCGGGGCTCGCACAATCGGCCCCGCTCCGGGGTGCACACATGTGGTGTGCTGAGATGGCAAAGCAGCCGACCCGCGAACTTGATCCGGGTCATACCGGCGTAAGAAGAGCTGCACTCCCTGGCTTCGGTCCGTTCGTCACCCATCTTCCGTGACGGCCCGAAGGCCCACCGAGCGATTGCGGAGCACCCTTTCCCTCAACAAGGAGTGCCCCGCATGAATGCCCCCGATAAATTCACCGCCTTGCTTTCGCTCACGCGAGAGCCCTTTCCCGCGTCCCACAAGTGCCTGATTCCAGGCAGCCGGCCCGACCTGAACGTGCCGGTGCGCGACGTGCTGCTGACCAACGGCGAAACCGTGTCGCTCTACGACACCTCGGGCCCGTACACCGACGCCAAGGTCGACATCGACGTGCGCCGCGGCCTGCCCGGCGTGCGCGACGCCTGGATCGCCGAGCGCAATGACACGGAAAGTTACGAAGGTCGCTCGCACCAGGCGCTGGACGAAGGCCTGAAGCATGCCCACGACCATGATGCCCAGCGCCTTGCCGAGCTGCGCGCTGGCGCCTCGGCCCTGCAGCGCACGCCGCGCCGCGCCAAGTCGGGCGGCAACGTCACGCAGATGCACTACGCACGCCGCGGCATCGTCACGCCCGAGATGGAATACGTGGCCCTGCGCGAGAACGGCAAGCGCGAGTGGATGGCCGAATACCTGGCCAACGAGGAGCGCGCCAAGCGCGTGGCCGGCAACCCCATGGGTGCCAGCATTCCGCGCATCATCACGCCGGAGTTCGTGCGCGACGAGGTGGCACGCGGCCGCGCGATCATCCCGGCCAACATCAACCATCCTGAAGTGGAGCCGATGGCCATCGGCCGCAACTTCAAGGTGAAGATCAACGCCAACATCGGCAACTCGGCCGTCACCTCGAGCATCGAGGAAGAAGTCGAAAAGCTGGTGTGGGCCATTCGCTGGGGCGCCGACAACGTGATGGACTTGTCGACCGGCAAGAACATCCACACCACGCGCGACTGGATCGTGCGCAACAGCCCCGTGCCCATCGGCACCGTGCCCATCTACCAGGCGCTGGAAAAGGTGGGCGGCGTGGCCGAAGACCTGACCTGGGAGATCTTCCGCGACACGCTGATCGAGCAGGCCGAGCAGGGCATCGACTACTTCACCATCCACGCCGGCGTGCGCCTGCCGTTCATTCACCTCACGGCCGACCGCATGACGGGCATCGTCTCGCGCGGCGGATCGATCATGGCCAAGTGGTGCATCGCGCACCACAAGGAGAGCTTTCTCTACGAGCGCTTCGAGGACATCTGCGACATCATGAAGGCCTACGACGTGAGCTTCTCGCTCGGCGACGGCCTGCGCCCCGGATCGGGCGCCGATGCCAACGACGAGGCGCAGTTTGCCGAGCTGCGTACGCTGGGCGAGCTCACGCAAGTGGCGTGGAAGCACGACGTGCAGACCATGATCGAAGGCCCCGGCCACGTGCCGATGCACATGATCCAGGCCAACATGGACGAGCAGCTCAAGCATTGCCACGAGGCGCCGTTCTACACACTGGGCCCGCTGACCATCGACATCGCGCCGGGCTACGACCACATCTCCAGCGCCATCGGCGCCGCGATGATCGGCTGGGCCGGCACCGCGATGCTCTGCTACGTCACGCCCAAGGAACACCTGGGCCTGCCCGACCGCGACGACGTGAAGCAGGGGATCATTGCCTACAAGATCGCCGCGCACGCGGCCGACGTGGCCAAGGGCCACCCGGGCGCGCGTTCGCGCGACGATGCATTGAGCAAGGCACGCTTCGAGTTCCGCTGGCAAGACCAGTTCAACCTGGGCCTGGACCCCGACACGGCGCGTGAATTCCACGACGAGACGCTGCCCAAGGATTCGAGCAAGGTGGCGCATTTCTGTTCGATGTGCGGCCCCAAGTTCTGCTCGATGAAGATCACGCAGGAAGTGCGCGAGTACGCCGCAAAGAAGGGCGTGGCCGAGGCCGCGGCCGTGACGGTGGGCATGGAGGAAAAGTCGAAGGAGTTCATGGCCGGCGGCGGCGAGATGTACATCCCGATCCGCTCGGTTTCCTGAGCGGGCGCCCCTGCGCCCCTGCGGCGCCGGGGTCATTGCTACCATGGGGGACTTCGCTCGAACCTCCCCCCATCTTTCCAGTGCAATGACCCCATTTCCTTTCGCCGCGGTCCTGTTCGACTGCGACGGCGTTCTCGTCGATTCAGAGCCCATCACCAACCGCGTGCTTGCCGAGATGCTCGGCGAACTCGGCTGGCACCTGACCACCGAAGAATCGATGAACACCTTCACCGGCAAGGCCGTGAAGGACGAGAGCGCGCTCATCGAATCCAAGACGGGCGTGGCCATCACCGACGAATGGCTCAAGGCCTTTCGCGCGCGCCGCAACGAGGCGCTGGAGCGCGACCTGGTCGCGATTCCCAACGCACCCGCCGCCATCCGCGAGATCTATGCCAGGCTGAAGGGCCGCATCGCTTGCGCCTCGGGCGCCGACCGCCACAAGGTCGAGCTGCAACTGGCCAAGGTCGGCCTGCTCGAGTGCTTCCAGGGCCGCATCTTCAGCGGCCACGAAATGCCCCGCTCCAAGCCGCACCCCGATGTGTACCTGGCCGCCGCCGAAGCGCTGGGCGTCGATCCGCGCCGTTGCGCCATCGTCGAAGACACGGTCACCGGCGCAATGGCCGGCGTGGCCGCGGGTGCCACGGTGTTCGGCTACAGCACCGGCGAATCGGGCCACAGCGGCCCCGGACCGCTGCGGGCCGCGGGCGCGGTGCAGGTGTTCAGCGACATGGCCGAATTGCCCGCGCTGCTATCGGGCTACCGCCTGCAGGCGGCCTGAGTTTCTGGTGCAATGACGCGAGGCGGTCGGTGACCGCATCGCAACACAAGCAACCAGGAGCCAGCCTCATGACGTCCGAGTACAAGACCGAGCAACCCGACCGCACCGAGATCGATGCCCTGAAGGGCCCGGCGGTGGTGGAGTTCGGCACCAACTGGTGCGGAATCTGCAAGGCGGCGCAGCCGAACATTGCGGAGGCGTTTGCGAAGTACCCGGACATTCCGCGCATCAAGGTGGAAGACGGAAGCGGACGTCCGCTGGGGCGATCGTTCAACGTGCGGCTGTGGCCCACGCTGGTGTTCATGCGCGATGGGCAACAGGTCGCGAAGCTGGTGCGTCCGGAAGACAGCCAGTCGATTGCCGATGCGCTTGCGTTGATTGCGTCGCCGGGCTGAGGCCTCGCTCTTTCGATTCCTTGCGCTGCGTCTTGCTTTAGGGGCGTCGTTCAGGGCGGCGCTCACGCCGACGGTGTGCTCTGCTCCGC
>NZ_QAJK01000021.1:0-1409 GCF_003852515.1 Variovorax sp. KBW07
GGCGACTGGAGCGTGTTCGTGTCGCGGCCGCTGTCGGCCGGCCTGCTGGCGGCCGCCGCGCTGCTGCTGATCGTGGTGTTGCTGCCTTCGGTGAAGGCCAAGCGCGAAGAAGCGTTCGTGGAAGACTGAGCGGGCGGCTTCCTGTCTCGCTGCCTTGCGGCTTCCTAGGCTTCCAGCGCCTCGAACTCCGCGGCCAGGAAGTCGACCAGCTTGCGCACCGAGGGCAGCAGTCCGCGGCGCGACGGGAACACCGCATGGACGATGCCGGCGCGCGGCGCCCATTGCGGCAGCACGTCGACCAGGCGGCCGGCCTTCAGGTCTTCATGGACCATCATGCTGGGCAGCTTGGCGACACCCACGCCCTGCAGCGCGGCAAGGCGCAGCGCGACCATGTCGTCGGTCACCAGTCGGGGCTGGTGGCGCACTTCGGCGGTGGCGCCGTCGGGGCCTTCGAGGCTCCATGTGTGCTGGGGTTGCGAAGGGCCGAGGTCGAGGCTGGGCAGCGTGCCCAGGTCCGCCGGGCCGGCGGGCGGCGCCAGGCCTTCGAGCAGGCGGGGGTGAGCGACCAGCCGCTGGGCGCTCCGGCCCAGCACCTTCATCACGAGGTCGGTGTCTTCCAGTGGCGGAAAGCGCACGCGCAGCGCAAGGTCGAAGCCCTCGCGGATCACGTCGACGCGGCGGTTGGTGCTGTCCATGTGCACCGTCACGCGCGGGCACTCGGTCATGAACTTCGCGATCATTTCACCGACCTGGTAGTACACCAGCGCCGACGGGCAGGCCAGCCGCACCAGCCCCTGCGGGTCGGCGTGGATGCGGTCGATGGCCTCTTGCGCGGCATCGGCCTCGACCAGCATGGCGACGCAATGCCCGTAGTACTGGCGCCCGATGTCGGTGACGATGAAGCGGCGCGTGGAGCGCTGGATGAGCCGCACGCCCAGCCGTTCTTCGAGCAGCGCGATGCGCCGGCTCAGGCTCGACTTGGGCACCCCCAGCGCCCGGCCGGCGGGGGCGAAGCCGCCGTGGTCGACCACCTGGGCGTAGAAGTAGAGATCGTTCAGGTCGCGCATGGTTGGCCAGCCTCCGTGCCGTTGATTGTCCAGTGGGTGGAACGATGAAGGCGAATTCTGGCATCTACCCAAACCATCGTTGCGGCCGCATTCTCTGTACATGGCTTTCCCGCGTTGGGAGGGCCCACAGAAGGAGCACCCCATGAAGAAGATCCTCGGCACCTACAGCGCACCGCGCCCGCACTGGGTGGGCGACGGGTTTCCCGTGCGCTCGCTGTTCAGCTACGACACGCTGGGCCGCCACACCAGCCCGTTCCTGCTGCTCGACTACGCGGGCCCGGCGAAGTTCGAGCCCACCGTGCAGCCGCGCGGCGTGGGCCAGCACCCGCACCGCGGCTTCGA
>NZ_QAJK01000021.1:1450-7732 GCF_003852515.1 Variovorax sp. KBW07
CGACGTGCAATGGATGACCGCGGGCGCGGGCATCCTGCATGAAGAGTTTCATTCCGACGCGTTCACCCGCGACGGCGGCGAGCTCGAGATGGTCCAGCTGTGGGTCAACCTGCCCGCCCGGGACAAGATGGCCGCGCCGGGCTACCAGGGCATCACCGACGCGCAGATTCCCTCGGTGGAACTCGGCGATGGTGCAGGGCGCGTCCGCGTGATCGCGGGCGACTACCTCGGCCACAAGGGACCGGCCCGCACCTTCACGCCCATCGACGTGTGGGACGTGCGCCTGAACCAGGGCGCGAGCGTGACGCTGCCAGTGCCCGAAGGCCGCGTGGCCGCCATCGTGGTGCTGCGCGGCACGGTGATGGTGAACGGCGACGAGGTGGCGCGCGACGCGCAGATGGTGCTGCTCGACCGTGCCGGCGATGCGCTGACGCTGGAAGCGAACAAAGACGCCGTGGTGCTGCTGCTGAGCGGCGAGCCCATCGACGAACCCATCGTCGGGCACGGGCCGTTCGTGATGAACACGCGCGACGAGATCGTGCAGGCCATGAAGGACTTCGGCAGCGGTCGCTTCGGGCAGATGCAGTCGCACTGAGAAAGAAGCCGGCAAGCTGAAAAGTGCGCCGGGGCGGCAGGAAGAAGGGCGGTGGCGCCGCCGTGGAACTCCGGGTGATACTCCCGGTCCCACGGTGCCGCCGCCTTTCCTACCGATGCCTCACGTGCGATTCATTCCCTCCCTGAACAACCTTCTGCGGGCCCTTGCCACGGGTGCCGCCCTTCTTGCCGCCGGTGCGCTGCATGCGCAAGCCCTGCCGCCGGGCGTGCGGCTCGGCATGACGGCCGACGAGCTTCATGCCGCGCTGCCCGCGGCGCAGCGCGTGCAGCGGCCGCAGCGCCTGTCCGGCGGCCTGCTGGGCAGCTGGCGCGCGGCGCCGGTCGAAATGGCGGGGCTGGCCTTCGAGCCGACCTTCTTCTTTGCCGCCTCGGAGCTTCGGCGCGTCGAGTACGTGGCCACCGCGCAGGCGCTGCCCGACAGCGGCGCGGCGGCTTTCGCGGCCATCGTGCAATGGGGCCGCGGCGTGTTCGGCAACGAGCTGGCGTCGCGCGATCCGGGCAACGCCTATGCCGCCTGGGTGAGCAACGACACCGACGTGTACGTGCAGCAGGTGAGCGACCCGCGCCGCGCCAGCGTGCGGCTGGTCTACAAGGCGCGGCAACTGCGGGACGGCAGCGAGCTCTGAAGGCGCGCCCCCGCCGGCCGCCTCGGGTCGAGGCGGGCCGGATCAGGCGAGGCCGCGTTGCGCCAGCTTCTGCAGCGCGGCCGACAGTTCGTCCAGGTCGACCGGCTTCAGCAGATGGTGGTCGAAGCCGGCCCGCGCAATGCGCAGGCGGTCGTCGGGCTGGCCCCAGCCGGTGAGCGCGATCAACCCCATGCCGTAGAGCTTCGGGTGGGCGCGAAACCGGCGCGCCAGTTCGCAGCCGTCCATGCCCGGCATGCCGATGTCCAAAATGCCCAGCGAGGGCTGGAACGCCTCGGCCTTGTTCAGCGCATCGGCCCCGCTGAAGGCCACGGCCGTTTGCGCACCCAGCAGGTCGAGCAGCGCGGCCAAGGATTCCGCCGCGTCGCGGTTGTCGTCGACCACCAGGATGCGGTGCCGCGCGGCGATGGTTTCCTGCGATGTCCTGGTGTGCGCGTCGGCCCGCAGGCCGTGGTCGAGCAGCGGGAGCCGCACGGTGAATTCGCTGCCCCGGTTCGATCCTTCGCTGGCGGCTTTGATCGTGCCGCCATGCAGTTCCACCAGGCTTTTTACCAGCGTGAGGCCGATGCCCAGCCCGCCCTGCGCGGCCCGGGCGGTGCCGCTGACCTGCACGAACATGTCGAAGATGGCGCCGAGCATGTCGGCCGGAATGCCCGTGCCGCTGTCCCTGATGCGCACCACCGCATGGCCGTCGTCGCGCTCGACGAAGACGTCGATGCGCCCGCCTTCGGGCGTGTACTTGGCCGCGTTGTTCAGCAGGTTGGAGAACACCTGCGTGAGCCGCACGCTGTCGCCTTCCACGGCTTCGGACACCTCGGGCACGTGCACGGCAAGGGTGTGCCTGCCGGCGTCCACCAGCGGCCGGCTCAGCTCGACCGCGCCGCGGATCACCTCGTTCAGCGCGAGCTCGCCCAGCTGCAGTTCGATCTTGCCGCGCGTGATGCGCGACACCTCCATCAGGTCGTTGACCAGCCGCACCATGTGCTCGACCTGGCGGCCCATGAGCTGGTAGTAGGGCAGGGCTGCTTCCGGGGTCAGCGTCTTGCGCGTGAGGATCGCCAGGGCGGTGCTCAGCGGCGCCATCGGGTTGCGAAGCTCGTGCGCCAGCGTGGCCAGGAATTCGGTCTTGCGCTTGTCGGCTTCGCTCAGGTCTTCGAGGATCTTGCGCAGTTCGTACTGCCGGCGCCGCGCGCGCAACGCGCTGCGCAGTGCGCTCACGAGAGAGGCCACGCGGATCGGCCGCTCCAGCACCGTGACGTTGGCCATGCCTTCCATCGCGGTGGCGATGGCGCGGGAGTCGGCGCCCTGCCGCGCCAGGATCAGCACCGGCAGGTCGGACCACGGTGGCTGCACCGACACCGCATCGGCGAGCTCGGCGGCACCGCTGCCCGACAGCATTTCTTCGGAGACCAGCAAGGCACCCGCGCCCTGCCGCATCTCGTGCACCAGTTCATGCAGGGACGCGCACACCTGCGTCTCGATGCCCGAGCGCGCGAGCACCGCGGTGGACATGACGGCGTCTTTCGTGGTTGCCGTTCTCAGCAGAACGCGCAACTGCAGGTCGTCCGGAGCGGCGGTGGTGGCAACCGTCACGGAGGCATCGCCGATACGCCGTCGATCGGCACCGGCACGCCGGTCAGGATGCCCCGGAAGTGGCGCAGCGGCTCGCCGACTTTCAGGCCCCCGTGGTCCATCGAGAAGGCCCGGATCGAACGCTCGTGCGAGCCGCCGCGCTTCTTGAGCACCGAGATGGCCTGCCGCACTTCGCCTTCCGATTCGAAGTAGCGCAGCAGCACCACGGCATCGGCCAGGTAGCTTGCATCGACCGGCGTCTGCATCTGCATGCCGATCAGCCCGTGCTGCGCGCCCACCAGCAGCGTGGCCACGCCCGACTGCCCCAGGTAGGTGAGCAGCTCGTGCAGTTGCACGATCAGGAAGCGCTCGTCGGGCATGGCGTTGAGGTAGCCGTTCAGGCTGTCGATGACGATGACCGCCGCCTTGTGCTCGGTCACCGCCACGCGGATTTCGTGCACCAGTTCGCCCGGCGAGAGCTCGGCGGGGTCGACCTGCTTGATGCGGATGCGGCCCGACTTCAGGTGGGTTTCGAGGTCCATGCCCAGGCCCGTGCAGCGCGAGCGCAGCGTGTTGATGCTCTCGTCGAAGATGAACAGCGCGGCGCATTCGCCGCGCTGCGCCGCGGCAATGGCGAACTGCACCGCCACCGACGACTTGCCGGTGCCCGGCGCGCCCACGAAGAGCGTGCTGGTGCCCTTTTCGAGCCCGCCGCCCAGCAGCGCGTCGAGCGCCTTGATGCCGCTGGGCAGCCTGGCCTGCGAAGCGCCGTTGACGTGCTCGGCGGCCACCAGCCGCGGAAAGACCTGCAGGCCGCCGCGATTGATCCGGTAGTCGTGGTAGCCGCCACGGAAAGACTGCCCGCGGTACTTGACCACCAGCAGCCGCCGGCGTGCCGCCCCGTAGTCGGAGTTGGACTGCTCCAGTCGCAGCACCGCGTGCGCGATGCTCTGCACCTGCAGGTCGTGCTCGGTGGCGGTCATGTCGTCGAGCAGCAGCACGGTGCACTGGCGGCCCGCGAAGAACTGCTTGAGCGCCAGAATCTGCCGGCGATAGCGCAGCGAGGTGCCCGACAGCAGCCGCAGCTCGGACAGCGAATCGAAGACGATGCGCGAGGGCTTGAGCGTTTCCACGTCACTGAGGATGCGCAGCGTGGTTTCGCTCAGCTCGACCTCGGACGGATGGAACATGGTGTACTGCTCCTCCGGCTGCAGGGTGTCCTGCGTGGGCAGCATCTCGCGCATGTGGATGGGCGAGATGTCCCAGCCGTGCGAGGCGGCAACCCCGCCCAGCTCGGTCTCGGTTTCGGACAGCGTCACGTACAGCACCGACTCGCCCAGGCGCGCCCCTTCGAGCAGGAACTGCAGCGCGATCGTCGTCTTGCCGGCGCCGGGCGTGCCCTCGACGAGGTAGAGGCGGTTGGGCTCCAGGCCTCCGCCGAGCACGTTGTTCAGCCCGGGGACCCCGATGCTCAGAAGCCTGCGAGTGTTCGGCTCCGTCGTCTCCATTGCGCTTCTCCACTGTGTTGGATTGAAAAAATCGAATGGCTCGAATTCAATCATGGAGATTGCGAATACGCGTGCAGGACAGCGCCGGGAAATTGGCCGACTGCGTGTCGGCGGCCACCTCATGGCGTGGCTTGGGGATGGCGTCGGCGGGACGTGGGCGTTGTCCTGCAAATCAATCGGGCGGCGTCTGGCCGGCGGGGGACGGCGGTTGCGGAAACTTCGCTCCGCTTTCCATTCGATCAACTGCCCATCCACCCACCTACCCATCTGGAGACGACGATGCCCGACGACAGCGAGATCCGCATTCCGCAGGACGACCAGCGGATCGATGTCACCGACCTGCAGGAGGTCGACTACTGGACGAAATGGTTCGGCGTGAGCGAGGCCCGGCTGCGCACGGCGGTGGCTTCCGCGGGCACGCTCAAGGACGACCTGCGCATCTATCTCGGCCTGCCCTGAGGCCGGCCGGGCACGCGGCCGGCGTGCTTGTTTTTTGCCTGCCGCTCAGCCGGCGGTGAGCATGCCCCGCTGCTCGATGAACGCCACCACCTCGGCCACGCCGGTGTGGGTCTTGAGGTTGGTCATCACGTAGGGGCGCTGGCGTCGCATGCGCTGCGTGTCCTGTTCCATCACGTCGAGGTTGGCGCCCACGTAGGGCGCCAGGTCGGTCTTGTTGATGACGAACAGGTCGCTCTTGGTGATGCCGGGGCCGCCCTTGCGCGGAATTTTTTCGCCGGCCGCCACGTCGATCACGTAGATCGTCAGGTCGGACAGTTCGGGGCTGAAGGTGGCCGCGAGGTTGTCGCCGCCCGACTCGACGAACACGATGTCGGCGTCGGGAAAGTCTTCGAGCATGCGGTCGATGGCTTCGAGGTTGATCGACGCGTCTTCGCGGATCGCCGTGTGCGGGCAGCCGCCGGTCTCGACCCCCATGATGCGTTCGGCCGGCAGTGCGCCGGCGACCGTCAGCAGGCGCTGGTCTTCCTTGGTGTAGATGTCGTTGGTGATGGCGACCAGGTCGTACTTGTCGCGCATCGCCTTGCAGAGCATTTCGAGCAGTGTGGTCTTGCCCGAGCCGACGGGGCCGCCGATGCCCACGCGCAGCGGGGGCAGTTTCTTGGTGCGACGGGGAATGTGGTGCAGGGCGGAGGTCATGGGGTGGCGAGTGTCCGGTTCAGTCAGCTAGCTTCGGAAGAGGCGGGAATATTGTGTTTCATGGCGCGCCGACAACACTGCCAGCAGGGGCGCGAAGGCCTGGCGCTCGTCGTCGGTGAGTTCCATGGCGCGGGTCACGGCGGCGGGAATCTGATGCGCCAACTGCCCGAGGATGCGCTGGCCCGCGCTCTGGCCCAGCGGCACGGCCTTGACGGCGGCGGCAACCATGTTCTCGGCCCAGCCGAAGGCGAAGGCCAGGCAGCCATCGTGCACGGTGGCGCCGGTGCGGCTGACGGCAAAGGCAAAGGCCACGGGGTAGGTGGCGGGCAGGCTCGCAAAAACTTCGGCAGTGTCGGCGTGGTGCAGCTTGAGCCACTCGACGAAGGAGCGGCCCATCTGTTCGGTCTGCAGGAAAAACTCGGCCGACTCGCGCGTGACCATGACCCATTCGTTGAGTTCGCGGACACGCTGGCTGTCGTTCGCGCGCCAGGCCGCGATGGCTTGCGCGACCAGGGCGAGGTCGCCGCGCGCGAAGCTGAGGTGCAACTGGTCGGCGAGCCATTCGGCGGCTTTCGATTCCGAGTCGATGCCGGCCCATTCGACGGCGGCCTCGACGCCTTCGGAGTACGAGAAGCCGCCTACCGGGAGTGCGGGGGAGGCGAGCCAGATGAGCTGGAGCAGGCTGTGAGCGCCGGCTGGATTGGGCATGTCAGTTCTTTGCCGCGCGTTGTCTTGCGGAGTGCTTGTGTTCTTGTTCTTGGCGCAGCTGTCCGGGGTGCGTGCGACTG
>NZ_QAJK01000209.1 GCF_003852515.1 Variovorax sp. KBW07
AGTACCCGGTGTCATTCGCACGCACCCCGAATGCACCCGCACCCGCACCCGCTCCCAAACGCACGCCTCGAACAAAAGCACAACGCAAAAACGGACCCCTGACATGTCCCTGAACTGGATCGCAAGACGCGAATTTTTGGAACGCCTGCGCGACGGGCGCCTCTACTGGGCCGGTGGCCTCGTGCTCGTTCTGCTGCTCACCGCACTCGCAGTCGGCTGGGCTCACCAGCGCGATGCGCGTGCCGAACAGAATGCCGCGCAGGCCATGGACTATCGCGACTGGCTCAAGCAGGACAAACGCCATCCGCACGACGCCGCCCACCAGGGAATGCATGCCTTCAAGCCCGAGGCCGCGCTTGCCATGATGGACCCCGGCATCAATCCGTACATCGGCAGCACCGTCTGGTTGCAGGCGCACCGCCAGAGCGAAGTCAAGTTCAACGCCGCGCAAGACGCGACCGGCCTGCAGCGCTTCGGCAACCTCTCCGTCGGCTGGATCTTGCAGGTGCTCGGACCCCTGCTCGTCATCGTGCTCGGCTTCAATGCCTTCGCCGGCGAGCGCGAGCAAGGCATCTTGCGGCAGACCCTGAGCCTCGGCGTGCCGCCGCTGCGGCTGCTGGGCGGCAAGGCACTCGCGCTGGTGGCCTCCCTGGCCGTGCTGCTGGTGCCGGCTGCCATCGTCGCGACCCTCGCCGTCGCATTCGGCGCGGGGCCGGGCGAGCGCCTCGATGCATTGCTGCGGCTGGGCGCGTGGGCTTTCGGCTATGCCGTGTACCTCGGCATCTTCATATTCCTGGTGCTCGGCGTCTCGGCCGCGTCGTCCACCTCGCGCATGGCCATCACCGTGCTGCTGGCCTTGTGGATCGGCCAGGCCGTGATGGCGCCGCGTGTGTTGTCGGAGCTGTCGCGTGCCTGGTTTCCCAGCCCCACGCGGCTGGAGTTCGACCAGGCACTGAATGCCGAGCGCAAGGCCGTGTCCGATGCGGTCTGGCAGAAGAACTTCGGCACCACCGAGCGCTGGGGGCGCGACGTGCCGTTGTCGAAATGGGGCCTGGCGCTGCGGCTCGACGACCAGTCGTCGTATGCCGTGTACGACCGCCACTACGGCCGCCTCTGGGACACCTGGGAGCGGCAGCAGGCGGTGCAGGAATGGAGCGGCCTGCTGCTGCCCATTCTTGCGATACGCAGCTTCTCGATGGGCATGGCCGGCACCGACTTCGCGCACCACCGCAGCTTCACGACCGAGGCCGAGAACCATCGCCGCGAGATCCAGGACCTGATGAGCAAAGACCTCGTGGCGCATGCCGATCCGCTGGGCGACCGGCACTTTGCCTACCAGGCGCCGAGCGAGCTGTGGGCCACCGTGCCGCCGTTCGACTACCAGCCGCCGCATGCGGGATGGGCGCTGCTGCACCAGGTGCGCAGCCTCGCCGTGCTGTGCGTGGCGCTGCTGCTGGCTGCCGCCTTCGCGGCTTTTGCCACCGTGCGCCAGCGTGCGCTGTGAGAGGGCCGGCATGACCACGACCACCACCACCCCGGCAGCGTCCTCCATGAACGTCCCACCCCAGCCCTCGCAGGGCCGCCGCCTGCTTGCGGTGATGCGGCAAGAGTGCCGGCTGATGCTGGCCGAGCGCGGCCTCTGGATCGTCGGCGCCCTGTTCCTGCTGCTGGTGGCCTACGCCCTGGGCAACGGCCTGCTGCAGACCGCGCACCGCGACCGCGCGCAGGCGGCCGTTGCCAAGGCCGACCGCGACACCCGTGCCGAGCAGCGCGTGCAGCTCGAAGCCATTCTTGCGGGCACCGCGCAGCCCACGCCCTTCCAGAACCCGGCCGACCCGTCGCGCATGGCCAGCAGCTACGGCGGGCAGCATGCATTGCTGCCGACCGCACCGCTCGGGCCCGTGGCGCTGGGGCAGAGCGACCTGTTCCCGAGCCAGTACGAGGTCACGAACCGGAGCCGCGTGGTGTTCATGAATCCGAGCGACATCGAGAGCCCGTGGCACCTGATGAGCGGGCACTTCGACCTGGCCTTCGTCATCGTCTACCTGCTGCCGCTGCTGATCTTCGCGCTCAGCTACAACCTGCTGTCGGCCGAGCGCGAGAACGGCACCTTGCGCCTGCTGCTGTCGCAACCGCTGCGCCTGCGCACGCTGCTCGCGGGCAAGCTGTCGGTGCGCGCCGCGGTGCTGCTGGGCCCGGCGGTGCTGCTGCCGGTGGCGGTGTTGCTGGTCGCGCGGCAGGCCGGCTGGGTCGCGGCGTCGGGCGACGTCGGCGGTGCCACGCTCTGGTGGGCGCTGCTGGTGGGCGCGTATGCGTTGTTCTGGTTTGCGCTGGTGGTGGCGGTGAACGCCTTCGGCGCCTCGTCGGCGACCAACGCGATGGTGCTGGTCATTGCATGGGTGCTGCTGGTGCTGGTGGCGCCGGTGCTGTTGAACCTTGCCGTCACGCAGGCCAGCCCCGCGCCTTCGCGCACCGAGCTGGCCACGCGCCAGCGCGTGGTCACGGCCGAGGCCATGAAGCGGCACGCCGACCTGCTGAGCGCCGACTACCAGCACGTGGGCCGTGGCGCGATTCTCCTGCCGCGCGACGGCAAGATCGAAATTGCCGGCCGCGCGCTGGCCATGTATGCCATCGAGCGCGAAGTCGACGAAGCCATCCGGCCCGAGCTCGACCGCTTCGATGCGCAGCAGGCCCGCCAACAGGTGCTGCTGGGCCGCTTCGGCGCGGTGTCGCCGGCGGCCGTGGCCTACGAAGGCATGACCGCGCTGGCCGGCACCGGCGCGCGGCGCCATGCGCGCTTCGATGCGCAGACCGTGGCGCACCACGAGGCGTGGAAGGCCTTCTTCTTTCCGCGCATCGACGCGCGCGACGCGCTCACGCCGGCCGATTTCGACCGCATTCCCGCCTTCGCGTGGCAGGAAGAGCCTGCCGGCCTCGTGCGCAGCCAGGCTGCACTGGCCGTGCTGCAACTGCTGCTGCCGAGCCTGCTGCTGTTCGGCGTGGCCGCGTGGCGGCTGCGCCGCTTTTCCGTCGCCTGAGCGCCCCGTTTTTTTCTCAACCGAAGCAATCCAATGACTCCGTTCATCCGCACGGCCATGGCGCTGGCCGCCGCCACCGTCTTCCAGCCTTCGTTCGCGCAGCAGCAGCAACAACACCAGGCCAACAGCAACAACGCCGAGCTGGGCACCGTCACCATCGAAGGCAGCCGCGACGCCAGCAGCCTGCGCCTCGAAGAGTCGAGCGGCACCGCGTCGCGGCTCGGGCTCTCGGTGCGCGAGACGCCGGCCTCGGTCGAAATACTCTCGCAAGACACCATCCAGCAGCGCGGCGCGCGCACCTTCAGCGAGGCGCTGCGCGGCATGGCCGGCCTGTCGGGCGGTGGCCCGCCGTCGTCGCCGACCACGCTGTCCACGCGCGGCTTCACCAGCATCATGTACCTGTACGACGGCGTGCGCACCTCCGGCGCGGGCGTGGTCAACCGGGTGCAGGACACCTGGAACTACGATCGCATCGAAGTGCTGAAGGGCCCGGCGTCGGTGCTCGACGGCGAGGGCGCGATCGGCGGTGTCGTCAACTTCGTGACCAAGCGGCCCGACCGCGACAACCCGCACAAGGAGGCCTTGCTCTCCTACGGCAGCTACGGCTCCACGCGCGCGGCTTTCGGCTTCGGCGGCGCCCTCGGCGATGCCAGCGCCTACCGGCTGGACTACAGCCGCAACGACAGCAAGGTCGGCACCATCGACCGCAACGGCGAGCGCATCGATCACTTCACCAGCGGGCTGATGGTCGACTTCGGCGGCTCGGTCAAGCTCGACCTGGCCTTCGACTACCTGCGCGACAACAACCAGGCCTACTGGGGCACGCCGCTGGTGCCGCGCAGCTTTGCCACGCAGCCCACCGGCGTGGTGAGCACGCCCGACGGCCGCGTGATCGACCGGCGCATGACGCACATCAACTACAACGTGCTCGACGACGACAACTCGTCGGAAACCTACTGGCTGCGCGCGCGCCTGACGGGCAAGCTCGATGGCGGCTGGTCGTGGCGCAACGAGTTCTCGGCCAACAAGTCGAACCGCATGTTCCGCAACTCGGAGTTCGCGGCCTTCGAGCGGCCGGCGAACATCGGGCGCGACCAGACGATGATCACGCACGACCAGGATTTCTGGATCAACCGCTTCGACGCCACCCACAAGGGCACGCTGGCCGGCATGGACAACCGCTTCGTGGTCGGCGGCGAATACAGCGAAACCCGCTTCGGCAGCCAGCGCCGCTTTTCGAACGGCAGTGCCAGCACGGCGAACGCGCTGCGCGTGTCGGTGTTCAACCCCTACGTGGGCTTCTTCGACGACAACCCGGCACTGAGCGTGGGCGGCGGCAACCGCACCAACACGACGTCGAACGTGAAGGTGACGTCGGTCTTCGTGGAAGACGCGCTCAAGCCGGTCCGCAACCTCACGCTGGTCGGAGGCCTGCGCCATGACCGCTCCGAGGTGGAGCGCAGCATCACCGACCTGAACCTGGGAACGTACACGCGCTTCGGCACCAGCTACCGCTCGACCTCGGGCCGGCTCGGCGCGGTGTACGACATCACGCCGCAGTCGAGCGTGTATGCGCAATACACCAACGCCACGCTGCCGGTGAACTCGCTGTTCCTGCTGTCGGCGTCGAACGCGGCATTCCCGATGTCGCGCGGCAAGCAGGCCGAGGTGGGCTTCAAGCAAAGCCTTCCCGAAGCAAACCTGGAGTGGACGGCGGCGGCCTACAAGATCGAGCTGGACAACGTGCTCTCGCGCGATCCGAACAACGCAGCCAACACGGTGAACAACGGACGCCAGTCGTCGCGCGGCATCGAGTTGTCGACGGTCTGGCGGCCAACGCGCGAGTGGACGCTGGCGGGCAACCTCGCGGCACTGGATGCGCGCTTCGACAACCTGATCGAAGCGGGCAACGTCTCGCGCGTGGGCAAGACGCCACCGAACGTGCCCGAGCGTGTGGCCAACATCTTCGCGACCTACCGGCCCGACGGCTCGAAGTTCGAGTACTTTGCGTCCCTGAACCGCACGGGCCACATGTTCACGGACAACGCCAACCAGATCCGCATCAACGGCTACACGACGATGGACGCGGCCGTGAGCTACCGCCTGAAAAATGCGCTACTGACTTTCCGCGTACGCAACCTGACCGACAAGCTCTACGCCACGTGGGCAGGGCGCGCTACCAGCCAGGTACTCCTTGCGCCTCGGCGGACCTTCGAGTTGTCGGCCAAGTTCGACTTCTGACGTTTAGGGCGATTGTTCACTCTGGTCATTCAGGGCGACGCCCACGCCGACGGTGTGCTCTGCTCCGCGAATGTCCCCCGCTTCGCTCCTCCTTTATTTCGCTGCGCAGAGCACACCATCCGCGTGAGCGTCATCAGAGTGGTCGTTGATCAGCGGTACACCA
>NZ_QAJK01000210.1:2500-6017 GCF_003852515.1 Variovorax sp. KBW07
GCTGATGGAAACTGCACATTCGTAAAGGTTTAGTGCAGACCGTGCCATCAGCAACATAGAATTTTTGATTGCGTCAAAAGAAACTTCAATTTCGAGTCAAATCGAATTTTGAATGTAACGGCATAACGCGCCAGGTGAAAGACCTGGCAATTCCTTGAAACGATTTTGGATCTCCACAAGGAGAGTTCAAAGTTATAGGGTCAAGTGAATAAGAGCACGTGGTGGATGCCTTGGCAATGATAGGCGACGAAGGACGTGATAGCCTGCGATAAGCTTCGGGGAGCTGGCAAATTAGCTTTGATCCGGAGATTTCCGAATGGGGAAACCCACCGAAAGGTATCGCATAGTGAATACATAGCTATGCGAGGCGAACCGGGTGAACTGAAACATCTCAGTAGCTCGAGGAAAAGACATCAACCGAGATTCCGAAAGTAGTGGCGAGCGAAATCGGAGAAGCCTGTTAGTGATAGCACAAGACATAACGGAACAGCTTGGAAAGGCTGGCCATAGCGGGTGATAGCCCCGTACGTGAAATGACCTGTGTGGTACTGAGCTAACGACAAGTAGGGCGGGACACGAGAAATCCTGTCTGAATATGGGGGGACCATCCTCCAAGGCTAAATACTCATCATTGACCGATAGTGAACTAGTACCGTGAGGGAAAGGCGAAAAGAACCCCGGGAGGGGAGTGAAATAGATCCTGAAACCGCGTGCTTACAAAAAGTAGGAGCCTCGTAAGGGGTGACTGCGTACCTTTTGTATAATGGGTCAGCGACTTACATTCAGTGGCAAGGTTAACCGAATAGGGAAGCCGTAGAGAAATCGAGTCCGAATAGGGCGATCAGTCGCTGGGTGTAGACCCGAAACCAAGTGATCTATCCATGGCCAGGATGAAGGTGCCGTAACAGGTACTGGAGGTCCGAACCGACTAGTGTTGCAAAACTAGCGGATGAGCTGTGGATAGGGGTGAAAGGCTAAACAAACTTGGAAATAGCTGGTTCTCTCCGAAAACTATTTAGGTAGTGCCTCAAGTATTACCATCGGGGGTAGAGCACTGTTTTGGCTAGGGGGTCATGGCGACTTACCAAACCAAGGCAAACTCCGAATACCGATGAGTACAGCTTGGGAGACAGAGCACCGGGTGCTAACGTCCGGACTCAAGAGGGAAACAACCCAGACCGCCAGCTAAGGTCCCTAAAATTGGCTAAGTGGGAAACGAAGTGGGAAGGCTAAAACAGTCAGGATGTTGGCTTAGAAGCAGCCATCATTTAAAGAAAGCGTAATAGCTCACTGATCGAGTCGTCCTGCGCGGAAGATGTAACGGGGCTAAGCCAGTTACCGAAGCTGCGGATTTGCAATTTATTGCAAGTGGTAGGAGAGCGTTCTGTAAGCCTGTGAAGGTGCGTTGTAAAGCGTGCTGGAGGTATCAGAAGTGCGAATGCTGACATGAGTAGCGTTAAAGGGGGTGAAAAGCCCCCTCGCCGTAAGCGCAAGGTTTTCTACGCAACGTTCATCGGCGTAGAGTGAGTCGGCCCCTAAGGCGAGGCAGAGATGCGTAGCTGATGGGAAACAGGTCAATATTCCTGTACCGTTATATAGTGCGATGTGGGGACGGATCTTAATAGGTCATCCAGTTATTGGATTATTCTGGTTTAGTTGGATGTAGGCGTGCACTAGGCAAATCCGGTGCACATATACCGAGGCCAACGATCGAGCGGACTTGTCCGTGAAGTGACTGAACGAGGTTCCAGGAAAAGCCACTAAGCTTCAGCTATATACGACCGTACCGCAAACCGACACTGGTGCGCGAGATGAGTATTCTAAGGCGCTTGAGAGAACTCAGGAGAAGGAACTCGGCAAATTGACACCGTAACTTCGGAAGAAGGTGTGCCCTATTAGTGTGTAGTGAACAACGAAGCATGAATGGGTTGCAAAAAATCGGTGGCTGCGACTGTTTATTAAAAACACAGCACTCTGCAAACACGAAAGTGGACGTATAGGGTGTGACGCCTGCCCGGTGCTGGAAGATTAAATGATGGGGTGCAAGCTCTTGATTGAAGTCCCAGTAAACGGCGGCCGTAACTATAACGGTCCTAAGGTAGCGAAATTCCTTGTCGGGTAAGTTCCGACCTGCACGAATGGCGTAACGATGGCCACACTGTCTCCTCCTGAGACTCAGCGAAGTTGAAATGTTTGTGATGATGCAATCTCCCCGCGGAAAGACGGAAAGACCCCATGAACCTTTACTGTAGCTTTGTATTGGACTTTGAACAGATCTGTGTAGGATAGGTGGGAGGCTTTGAAGCAGGGTCGCTAGATCTTGTGGAGCCAACGTTGAAATACCACCCTGGTGTGTTTGAGGTTCTAACCTAGGTCCATTATCTGGATCGGGGACAGTGCATGGTAGGCAGTTTGACTGGGGCGGTCTCCTCCCAAAGCGTAACGGAGGAGTTCGAAGGTACGCTAGTTACGGTCGGACATCGTGACGATAGTGCAATGGCATAAGCGTGCTTAACTGCGAGACTGACAAGTCGAGCAGATGCGAAAGCAGGACATAGTGATCCGGTGGTTCTGTATGGAAGGGCCATCGCTCAACGGATAAAAGGTACTCTGGGGATAACAGGCTGATACCGCCCAAGAGTTCATATCGACGGCGGTGTTTGGCACCTCGATGTCGGCTCATCTCATCCTGGGGCTGTAGCCGGTCCCAAGGGTATGGCTGTTCGCCATTTAAAGAGGTACGTGAGCTGGGTTTAAAACGTCGTGAGACAGTTTGGTCCCTATCTTCCGTGGGCGCTGCAGATTTGAGGAAGCCTGCTCCTAGTACGAGAGGACCGGAGTGGACACACCTCTGGTGTATCGGTTGTCACGCCAGTGGCATTGCCGAGTAGCTAAGTGTGGAAGAGATAACCGCTGAAAGCATCTAAGCGGGAAACTCGTTTCAAGATGAGATCTGCCGGGGCCTTGAGCCCCCTAAAGAGTCGTTCAAGACCAGGACGTTGATAGGTCAGGTGTGGAAGCGCAGTAATGCGTTAAGCTAACTGATACTAATTGCTCGTGCGGCTTGACCCTATAACTTTGATCGATCCGATCAAGGTGTTATGCCAAGTTGACGCATTCAAAATAATTCGCCAAAAGCTGATTCCAAACTCTATGAATTCGTTTGCTTGATCGCGTGATCAAGCAAACAACCCTTTATGCCTGATGACCATAGCGACGTGGTACCACTCCTTCCCATCCCGAACAGGACAGTGAAACGCGTCAGCGCCGATGATAGTGCGGGTTCCCGTGTGAAAGTAGGTCATCGTCAGGCTCTTACAGCCTCAAAAAGCCCAATCAGAAATGATTGGGCTTTTTGTTTTGCTGAAACAGATTCAGATCTGCACGAAGCAAATAGAAAGCGCCCCATCCATAAAAGATCGGGGCGCTTTTTTTATTGGGCGAACAAACGCCACACGCCTCAGATATTGCGGATCACCGAGGCGTCCGCATCGGCCGCTCCTGAGGCAAGCAGCTC
>NZ_QAJK01000211.1 GCF_003852515.1 Variovorax sp. KBW07
CTGCGGCGCACTTCGTGTCGCGCCGCCCCTGCCGGGGCAACACTCGCGGCCGGCAAAGCCGGTTCCGCCGTGTTTCACGAGGAAAACGGCCTCAAAACCCCGTCCTGCGGCCCTTTTGGCCGCATTTTTTCGCTTGAAAAGCCTCTGGCCAGCCCCAAGTGGCTGGCTATCGTTTGTTTTCCGGCATCACGCCGGTTCTTTGAAAAATGTCTGACCCGCAACAATCCGCACAGAATTCGCAAATGCTGCAAGGCGAGCCCAGTCCCGAAGAACTGGAGGCCGCGCAAGCCGCCAACGAAGCCG
>NZ_QAJK01000212.1 GCF_003852515.1 Variovorax sp. KBW07
CTGTGCACGCACAAAGAATGCGCGCGCACCCGAACCCGGCAATTCAAACCGACGGCTGGTACTGGTAAAGCCAGGTCTCAGTCAACGTCTGGTCCCCGTTCTTCAGGTACAGCCGCATGTCGATCGGCTCATTGCCTTCAGGCGTGAAGTCGAACTGCGCGCGCCAGTGGCCGGGCACGCCGTTGGGCACGGCCTCGGCAAAGATGTACGAGAACTTGCCGCGCGGGGCCGTCAGCATCACCTCGGGCTTCACGCCGAAGGGGATCGTTGCCAGCGGCTGGCCGATGAACTCGACCATGAACTTGCGCACGCCCTGCGGACGCGGCTGGCCCGGCTGGCCGCCGCGGCCGATGCGCGTCGCCACGCAGCGTGCCAGCGGCGACGGAAAGGGCTCCTGGTCGGTCCAGTGCAGGCGGTATTGCAGGCTGTAGCTCGCGCCCGCCTTGGCGTCCGCCTTGGGCACCCAGAAGGCGACCACGTTGTCGTGGATCTCGTCGTCGGTGGGAATCTCGATCAGCTGCACCGAGCCTTCGCCCCAGTCGCCCATCGGTTCGATCCACAGGCTCGGGCGCTTCTCGTAGTTCACGCCGTCCTGGTAGTGGTCGAACGCACGGTCGCGCTGCAGCAGGCCGAAGCCGCGCGGCCTGGTGTCGGCGAAGGCCGAGGCGCGGGTCTGCGTCGGGTTGTTGAGCGGGCGCCAGATGCGCTCGCCCGCGCCGTTCCAGATGGCCAGGCCGTCGGAGTCGTGCACCTCGGGGCGCCAGTCGATGGCGGTGGGCTTGATGGTCTCGGAGTACCAGTACATCGAGGTCAGCGGCACCAGCCCCAGGCGGGCCACGTCGCGGCGCAGGAACAGGCGCGAGTCGATGTCCATGATGACGGCCTTGCCGCGCTGCATCACGAACTTGAAGACGCCCGTGATGCTCGGCCCTTCGAGCAGCGCATAGACCGTCATCGAGGTGGTGTTGCCCGGTGCCGGCGTCTCGAAATAGAAGCGCGTGAAGTTGGGAAACTCTTCCGCCTTTTCGGGCACAGCCACGTCGAGCGCAATGCCGCGCGCCGACAAGCCGTACTGGTACAGCTCGCCGATGGCGCGGAAGTACGAGGCCCCCAGAAACGCGACCCAGTCGTTCTTCTGCCAGTCGAGCTTGCTCTGGTCGCCGAGCCGGCTTTCCTGCAGGCGGAAGCCCGCGAAGCCCGCGCCGGGCGGCAGCGCGCGCGCCGGGCTGTCGGGCGGCATCGAGAAGTAGTCGGGGCTGTAGAGCACTTCGCGCGCAAAGGCGTCGCCGTCGGCGTTCTCGAGCACGTGCATGCGCACCGGTGTCTGGAAGAAGCGGCCCAGGTGGAAGAAGGTAACGGGAAAGGCGCCGGGGCCTTCGCGGAACAGCGCGTTGGCAGGGTCGAACTTGATCTTGCCGTGCGCGTCGTAGTCGATGCGTTCCAGCACGTCGGGGGCGAGCGGCGCGGCGGCCACGTAGGGCTGGGCGGCCAGGCGCCTGGCCTGCGCGACGAGGTTGTCGAACGAGAAGGGCGAGGGCTGGCTCAGTTGCAGGCCGTTGGCGGCCAGCGCTTCGGTGGGCAGTCCGAGGGCGGCGAGCGCGGCGGCGGCACTGCCGGCGGCAAGGAAGGATCGGCGATCAAGCATGTGGTTCTTGAGGGTTGCGAGTCTTTGGGGAACACGGGAACAGAAAGGCGACGCGGACACGCCGCCTCTGCTGGGGCCGGCATGCCATCGGAAAAATCATCCTAAAGCAGCCAAGGCAGCCAAACATGCACCGGATTTTCCGCGACGGGGAACAGCGCACAGCTTGACGGGGCCGCAGGCCGCGCCGCGTCAGCCATTCCGCGCATTCCGGGCCGGACAAAGCCGGTGATCCGCAAAATTGTGCGTTTATGTATCGGCCGCCTTGGCCGGCCTGGACGCCTTGTCCACATCGGCCACGCCCAGCGCATAGACCGCATAGATCGGCACCCCGAGCAGCAGCAACACCACGGGCGCGAACAGCTTGTAGGGCAGGCCCATGTCTTCCATCACCCGGTGGGTGGCGTCCAGGCGCAGGCGCGGGTGCGACTGGGTGAGGTCGGAAAAGCGGCGCAATCCCCAATGAAACTCCGCGCCGGTGGTGCGCACCGAGGGATGCTGCTTCGCGCGCCCCACGGCCAGCCAGCACATGGCGTCGAAGGCCAGCACCGAGCCCGCGGGCGCGCGCTCGCCGAAGGTGGCAAACACCGCCTGCACCTGTTCGGGCTTCAGGTACATCAGCACGCCTTCGGTGAACAGGAAGACCGGCTGGGCGTTGCGCTTGCGCGGCAACGACAGCTGCTCCCACCAGTCGGGCGAGGTCAGGTCGAGTTCGCGCACGTCGTGGCGCGAATTGGTTTCGGGAATGAGCGCGCGGCGCAGTTCAAGCACTTCGGGCAGGTCGGCATCGGTCATGCGCGACTTGCCGTCGTCCAGCCACTGGAAGTAATGGCTCAGGCCGCAGCCCAGGTTGACCACGCGGGCGCCGGGATGCTGCTTCAAAAAGTCCTGCGCCATGCCGCGAAAGCGCCGCGTGCGCGCCAGGATGCCGTAGATGGTGGCCCGGTCTTCCGGCAGCGCCTGCCCGTCGTCGCGGATCTGCTCCAGGATGCCGGCGGCGTAGGCATCGCGCACGGCGACCTGCGGAAACATTGCGTCGCCCGATGCGCGCGCGGCCAGGGGAATGCGCAGGGTGGAGGGAACGGCCGACAGGCCGCGGGCGGGTTTTCGGGTGGTCATGAATGCGCAAGCTGTGCCATGCCAAAGTCTGGCGGCTCCCACATCAATGGGCAAGTCAGTCTTTCGTTCTGACCGCCGTACGCCCCGCGTCAGGTCTTGCCGCCGGCGATGTCCAGGTTCATGGCGGTGGCCGCCCGTGGCTTCGGCGTGCCGGGTGCGGCGGCGGGCGGTGTCCAGGCGGACCACACCTGGCCGGGCAACACGTGGCTGTGGCGTGCCGGTGGCGCCTCGGCCACGCTGCCCAGGCTCACGAAGCCCGCGAGGAACTCTTCGGGACCGATGCCCAGCTCCGCACTCAGCACCGGATCGAAACAGCGTTCGCCGCTGAGCACGATGGCGCCGTAGCCGAGCTGGTGCGCGGCATTCAGCAGGTTGCCCAGCGCCGCGCCGGCGGACAGCCACTGCTCGCGCGCCGGCACCCGGCTGCGGGCACGCGGCACGACGACGAAAGCCAGCAGCACGGGTGGCCGGGTGGCGTGTTCGCGTGCGCGGCGCAGGTCGGTGGACGAGGCGAGCGGATCGCGGCGGCGTTTTTCTTCCTCGAAGCGGTCGGCGAGCGCGGCACGCTGGCCCTCGCGAAACTCCAGCACGCGCCAGGGATGCAGCCCGCCGTGGTCGGGCGCGCGCAACGCGGCCTGCAGGATCAGGTCGATGTGCTCGGCCCCCGGCCCCGGTGCGCGCAGGCGCTTGGGAGAGACCGAGCGGCGCTCCAGCAACGGGGCGATGGCATCGTCTTTTCGCGTGGCTTGCAGCTCGTGGCGCAAGGCCTCGGTGTCGTGCAGGAAGGCGCGGGCCCAGGCCAGCACCTGTTCGCCTTGCGGCGTGAAGCCCTCGAAGCGAGCGCCAGGCTTGACCAGTGGATGGCCGTACTCCTGCTCCAGCGCGTGGATTGCCTGCGTCAGTTCGAGCGGGGAGACCTCGCTCGCCTGCGCGGCGCGGCCGAGGTGTTGCGCCTGGCCGAGTGCGACGAGGCAGCGGAGTTGACTGGTGACCATGGCGTGCGTGCGTGCGGTTCTGCTGGAAGGGCCGGAAGCGACAGAAGTGCCGGCCGTGCTTCGCTGTATTTTATGAGGCATAGCGAGCGCCGTTGGACGCATGCGGAGAGCCCCCGTTCCAACCGCTGTCAGTGCGTGCCCGATGTGCCGCGTTGCCGCGCCAGGTGGCGATAGACCGTGCTGCGGTGAACCCCCAGCTGGCGCGCCGCCCTGGCCACGTCGTGGTCGCAGGCCTTCAACGCTTCGTCGATCGCGTGGCGTGTGATGGCCACCAGCGGTTCGGCCGCGTGCGGCGCCGTCCGAAGGTCCGCGTCGGGCGCGGCATGCGACGGCAGCGCGGGCGCGCCGCGCAGATGTGCCGGCAGCATGGCGGCCGCCACCGAATCGCCGGTGTCTGCCAGCGCGACGACGGCGCGCAGCGTGCTGCGCAGCTCGCGCACGTTGCCCGGCCATCGGTACGACGCCAGCGCCTGCAGCGCATCGTCTTCCAGCCGCAGGTGCCTGGCCGCGCCGCCCGATTCGAGGAACAGCCGTGCGATCAGCGCGTGCCGGTCCCGGCGCTGGTGCAGCGAGGGCAGGGCGACGCTGAAGCCCGCCACCCGGTACATCAGGTCGGCGCGAAAGCGCCCGGCCTCCACCAGCGCGGGCAGGTTGCCATGCGTGGCGCAGACGAGGTCGAAATCGACCGCCACGCCCTGGCCGCCACCCAGCGGCGTGACCACGCGCTCTTCCAAAACGCGCAGCAGGCGGGTCTGCAGCGCCAGCGGTATCTCTGCGATTTCATCGAGGAACAGCACGCCGCCATGGGCTTCGCGGATGCGGCCCACCATGCCCTTGCGCCGCGCGCCGGTGAAGGCGCCTTCGTCGTAGCCGAACAGCTCGGACTCGATCAGCGTCTCGGGCAGCGAGGCGCAGTCGACCGCCACGAACGGGCCCGCGCCACGGCGGCTCGCGGCGTGCAGGCGGCGCGAAAACACTTCCTTGCCGCTGCCGGTTTCCCCGTTCACCAGCACCGAGACACCTTCGTTCAGCACCCGCACGGCTTGCGCCAGCAGCGGCAACACATCGTCGGCGTCGGTGGTGGCGGTCGCGTTTTCTGGCACGTGCGTACGCCTGTTGGCGCTGCGCGCACTGCCCGGCGTGGTGGTGCGCTCCATCACCGTGGCAATCTGGCGCCCGCCCGGCAGCGTGAGCAGGCTGCGCCGGTGTTCCATGCGTGGCCAGTTCCTGCCCAGGAAAATCTGCGCATCGAGGTCGAGCAGGCTCTCCCACGAATGGTCGAACAGTTCGAGTGCAACGCGGTTGGCCGCGACGATGCGCCCGCCCTCGATCACCATGAGCCCCTCGCGCGCGGTGCCGATCAGCGCGGGCCGCGCATGGAAGCGCAGCACGTGGCCGGCGGCCTCGGCCAGCATCATCCGGTGCTCGACCTGCTGCGCGGCCATGCGCACCAGGCCCAGCGCATGGTGGTTCACGCGCGCGGTTTCGCCCGAGATGTCGAGCGCGCCGGCCAGTTCGCCGCGGCCGGTGAAGATGGGCGCCGCCGCGCAGCCCAGCGCGCCGTTCTGCGCCAGGTAGTGTTCGCCGCCCAGCACCATCAACGCCTCGCGCTCCACCAGCGCAGTGCCGATGGCGTTGGTGCCCCGGTGGCTCTCGGACCACGCCACGCCCGGCTGCAGCGCCACGCGCTGGGCCTTGGGAAGAAAGTCGGGGCTGCCGATCTCCTCGAGGATCAGTCCACTGGCGTCCGACAGGACCACGACACAGCCATTGCCCACGGCATGCTCGGCCAGGCCGTCGAGTTCAGGTTGCGCGCAGTTCAGCAGCCGCATGGCCTGTTCGCGCCGCTCGCTCAGCAGCGCCATCGCCATCGGCTCGGGGTCGATGTATTGCGGATCGACCGGGCGGCTGCGTTGCCACGAGCGCGAGATGTGCGGCGCGATCCACGGCGCAGGGTCGCGGCCCTGCTCGAAGAACAGTTCACGGGCCTGTTCGACCCTGACCGATGGCCACTGCGCCTCACTCATGCGTGTCTCCGGTTGGTTCCCGTTTCGCGTCGGTTCGCCTTGTGCGACATCGTAGTCGCTGTGTTCGCACATGCATGTCGCAGATTGCGAATGGAAACCCTCTGCGACAGGGTGTTGCGCGTGGAAAGTACTCAGGGAATGTCCCGAGCCCGGCGGGTACGTGCCTTGCGGTGGTCCGTACGGGGCGCCGCACGTCGCGGCGCCACCACCCTGAAACCCAGCAAATGGAGACAACTCATGGACATGCTTGAACCGGGCAAATTCGGTACTGCGGTGCCTTTCAAGAAGCGCTACGGCAATTTCATCGGCGGCGAATGGGTCGCGCCGGCGGACAACCAGTACTTCGAGAACATCACGCCCGTCACCGGCAAGGTCTTCTGCGAGGTGCCGCGCTCGACCGCTGCCGACATCGACCGCGCACTCGATGCCGCGCACAAGGCCAAGGGCGCCTGGGGCCGCAGCTCGACCACCGAGCGTGCCAACATCCTGAACAGGATCGCCGACCGCATCCAGGAAAACCTGCCCATGCTGGCCGCCGCCGAAACCTGGGACAACGGCAAGCCGCTGCGCGAAACCATGGCGGCCGACCTGCCGCTGGCGGTCGACCACTTCCGTTACTTCGCCTCGTGCATCCGCGCGCAGGAAGGCGGCATCAGCGAGATCGACCACGAAACCTTCGCGTACCACTTCCATGAGCCCATCGGCGTGGTTGGCCAGATCATTCCGTGGAACTTCCCGATCCTGATGGCGGTTTGGAAGCTGGCGCCCGCGCTCGCGGCCGGCAACTGCGTGGTGCTGAAGCCGGCGGAACAGACGCCGGTGTCGATCCTGGTGCTGATGGAGCTCATTGCCGACCTGCTGCCGCCCGGCGTGCTGAACGTGGTCAACGGTTTCGGCGTGGAGGCGGGCAAGCCGCTGGCATCGAGCAACCGCATCGGCAAGATCGCCTTCACGGGCGAAACCACCACCGGCCGGCTGATCTCGCAGTACGCGAGCCAGAACCTGATTCCGGTCACGCTGGAGCTGGGCGGCAAGTCGCCCAACATCTTCTTTGCCGACGTGATGGACAAGGACGACAGCTTCTTCGACAAGGCGCTCGAAGGCTTCGCGATGTTCGCGCTGAACCAGGGCGAGGTCTGCACCTGCCCGAGCCGCGCGCTGATCCAGGAGTCGATCTACGACCGCTTCATGGAGCGCGCACTGAAGCGCGTGGCCGCCATCAAGCAGGGCAGCCCGCTGGCGATGGACACCATGATCGGCGCGCAGGCATCGAGCGAGCAGCTCGAAAAAATCCTCTCGTACCTCGACATCGGCCGGCAGGAAGGCGCGCAGGTGCTCATCGGCGGCCAGCGCGCCAAGCTCGAAGGCGATCTGGCCGACGGCTACTACGTGCAGCCGACCGTGTTCAAGGGCCACAACAAGATGCGCATCTTCCAGGAAGAGATCTTCGGACCGGTCGTGTCGGTCACCACCTTCAAGGACGAAGAAGAGGCGCTTGCCATTGCCAACGACACGCTCTACGGCCTGGGCGCCGGTGTCTGGAGCCGCGACATGAACCGCGCCTTCCGCATGGGCCGCGGCATCCAGGCGGGGCGCGTGTGGACCAACTGCTACCACCACTACCCGGCGCATGCGGCCTTCGGTGGCTACAAGCAGTCGGGCATCGGGCGCGAGAACCACAAGATGATGCTCGACCACTACCAGCAGACCAAGAACCTGCTGGTGAGCTACAGCGAGAACAAGCTGGGCTTCTTCTGATCGCGGCAGGCATGGCCGCCCCGCACGCGCTTCCTGTCGGGGCCGTGCGGGGCTTTCCTGCATCCAAAGAAAAAGAAAGAAGGCCTTCATGACGACACAAGAAGTCCTGCGCGTGACCGCGACCGACGCGGCCCTGGCGCTCATCGACAAGCTGGCCGCCAAGCACGGCCCGCTGATGTTCCACCAGTCGGGCGGCTGCTGCGATGGCAGTGCGCCCATGTGCTACGCACGCAACGAGTTCATCGTGGGCGACTACGACCGGCTGCTGGGCCACATCGGCGGCACGCCGTTCTACATCAGCGGGCCGCAGTTCGAGTATTGGCAACACACGCAGCTGATCATCGACGTGGTGCCGGGGCGGGGCGGCATGTTCTCGCTGGAGGGGCCGGAGGGCTTGCGTTTCCTGACGCGCTCGCGCCTGTTCACGGACGAGGAATGGGCCGTGCTCGAAGCGGAAGAAGCCAGATAAAAGACCGGAAGGCCGCCTCGGCCGGGTAACAGCCGGGGCGCCCACTTGGCATTCGCTATGTTGCGCCGTATATTGCGTGGCGCATGCTTCATCCGCCCTTCAAACTTCTTTCTTCGGCCCGACCCGTGGACGCGGCGAGTGGCCGGCCCGCGCTTTTCAATGCCGCCGGCTGTTGCGAGCCGGCCGAAGACTGCAAGGACAGTGAAGACGGCGCACCGGCCGGACGTGTACGGCTCGCCGATCTCGATACGAATTTCTATTGCTCCGTCATAGGCACCTGCCTGACGACCGCCGAGCTTCGCAAGCTCGTCGCGCGCTTTTGCGACGTGGCGGGCGCCAGCGACCTGGAGGTGCACCACGAGGCCGTGCGGCTTGCAACGCAGGACACGGCAGTCACCAGGGCACTGCAGAAGGCGCTGGACCATCGCCATGCACCGGTCATCCAGCGGTTGTCGAAAATGCACGATGCCGCCGCGCTCGCCGCCAGCTGGGAAGAGGCGCTGCGGCAGGGCGAAATCCCGGGCGCCTACTGGGCCGCGCTGATGCACCGCAAGGCCACGCCCGAACTGCGGCAGCGGGCTTTCGGCGACGTGCACATGCTGTCGCACCTCGTGGGCGCGGCCAACAGGGCGGACATCCGCCGGCTGGTGGCGCTGGAACACGACAACGCCGAATTGCGCGAGCGGCTCGACCGGCATCTCATTCGCTCGCAGGAACTGATGGAAGAACGCGACAAGACCATCGCCAGCCAGAAGCAGGCGCTGATCGAAGCGGAAGCAGGCAACGCGCGCGGCGCGATGCTGGTGCCGGATGCCACCGACCTGGCCCATGCGATGCGGGCGCGCGCGGAAGAGAGCGAGCGCGCCGCCGCGCTCATCGCCGTGCAGACCGGCCGGCGCGAACGCGCCGAGCAGGCCGCCGTGGCGGCGGTGGCCGAAGCGAACCGGCTCGAGGAAGAGCTCGAACACCTGCGCGCGCATGCCATCGCGCTGGGGCGCGAACTGGCCGCCGCCGAGGCGCAGCTGAAGCTCAACGCCAGCGAGGCCGTCCCAGGTGCCGAGACCGATCTCGACCGGCAACTGCAGGGCCGGCGCATCCTCTACGTTGGCGGGCGGCCCAGTTCGATGCCTGCCATCCGCGACCTCGTGCAGCGCCATGGCGGCGAGTTCCGGCGCCATGGCGGCGGCCTCGAAGACCGGGCCGGCCTGCTGGCGTCCGCCGTCTCGTGGGCCGAGGTGGTGGCCTTTCCGGTCGATTGCATCGACCACGAGTCGGTCGACAACCTCAAGCGCATCTGCATGCGCCAGCAGGTGCGCTACGTGCCCTTGCGCAGCGCCGGCATCGGGTGTTTTGCCGCGGCGTTTTCGGGGCCGCCCACCGAGGCGGACGGCGCGGGTCCGCCGACTGGCCGATCGATCTGTCCGCGCCACGGTTGAGGGTTGAGAAGAGGCGGCCGATAGGCTAGGGTGCCGGGTTCAACAACCAACCCAGGAGCACTTCATGAAGATCAGCGCACGCAACGTCCTGTCCGGCAAGGTCATTTCCATTGTTCGCGGTCCGGTCACGACCGAGGTCACGCTGGAGATTGCCGCCGGCGTACAGATCGTCTCGACCATCACCAGCAGCTCGGCTGAATCACTCAAGCTGGCCGAGGGCGGCAAGGCTTATGCGGTGATCAAGGCTTCGAGCGTGATGGTGGGTACGGACTGACAACCGCACTGACGAAAGCCGCTAGTTCGATGACGCGAGCAGTTGCCGCACCAGCAACTGCGCCGCCGGCGAAAGCGCGCCACCCGTCTTCGTCGCCATCAGCAACCGTCGCGTAGCCCATGCCTCCTTCAGCCGCACGACCTTCAGGTCGAGCGCAGCCACCTGCGCCTTGCAGGCCGCCAGCGGCACCACGCCGATGCTGAGGTTGGCCGCGATCATGTGGCACATCGCATCGAAGCTTCGCACCTGCACGCGCAGCCGCATCGGAATGCCGGCCTGCTCGGCGGCGCGCGAGGTCAGCTCCAGCAGCGAACTGCTGCGGTTCAGCCCGACGAATTCATGTGCCAGGCAGGTCTTGAAGTCGACCTGCCTTGCGCGTGTGCGCGCCAGCGGATGCTGCCTGGCGCAGAGCACCACGAGCTCGTCGGTCTGGAAGGGCGCGACGTCGAGGCCGTAGGCGGGCGTGTTCTCGGCGAACACGCCGACGTCGGCCAGGCCATCGACCAGCGCGCGCACGATGTCACCGCTCAGTTGCTCCTCGACCTCGACGCGAATGTCGGGGTGCTGGCCGAGAAAGGCCGCGAGCGTGGTGGGCAGGAACTCGGTCAGCGCCGACATGTTGGCCCACAGCCGGACGTGGCCGCGCACGCCGCTCGAGTAGTCGTTCAACTCGTTGCTGAACTGCTCGAACCCCTGGAACAAGCGCATTGCATGCTGCATGGCCACATGGCCGGCGGGCGTGAGCGCAATGCCTTGCGAACTGCGTTCGAGCAGCTTCGAACCCGTGGCCGCTTCGAAGTCGGACAAGCGCCGGCTCGCAGCCGACAGCGCAAGATGGCAGGCCTCGGCGCCCTTGGTGATGCTGCCGGACTGGGCCACGGCGCAGAAGAGGCGCAGCGTGACGAAATCGACGCGCGCAGGGTTGATGGGGCTGGCCATCGGCGGATTCTAGAGAGCGCGCCAGTGCCGAAAGTCATGGTCCCGGGAAAAGAAAGTTTTGACATGTTATGTCGGCACACCTATAGTGAACCCATCGAAGCCCGATCGCTTCCAACGGTACACAACCACAAGGAGAGGTATGCAATCACTGCTCGATCAACTCAAGGGCCTCGATGCGCTGGCCGGTGCCGCAATGGGTGGGCTGCCCGTGCAGCTGCAGCCCATTCCGGGCAGCACGCCCGTGGTCCAGGTGAGCATCGAGGGGCGCGACGAGCTGCCGATCTTCATTACCAGCTCGGACATGCAGATCATCTGCATCTGCTATCTCTGGACTGAAGAAGAAGTGAAGCCCGAGCGCCGCACCGAGCTGCTCGAATCGTTGCTCGATCTCAATCCGTCGGTGCCGCTCTCGTCCTTCGGCCGCGTCGATGGCCGCTACGTGCTCACGGGTGCGCTGGGGCGCGACGCAAGCGTCGAAGACATCGCACGCGAAGTGGCCGTGCTCAGCGACAACGCGCTCGATGCACTCGACGCCTTGTCCGAATTCCTGAACTAAGCGGAGATCATCATCATGACAGTCATCAAGAAGCTGGTCACCTTGCTGCGCGGCAGCGCGCGCGAGATCGGCGAGAGCGTGGTCGACAGCAACGCAACGCGCATCTACGAACAGGAAATCATCGACGCCAAGCACAGCATCGACAAGGCCAAGGGCGACCTCACCGGCGTGATGGCCAAGGAGATGCAATCGGCCCGCGAGATCGAGCGCCTGAAGAACGAAGTGGCGCGCTACGAAGGGCTCGCGCTCGAGGCGCTCAACAAGACGCAGGAAGGCCTGGCGCTCGACGTCGCGGCCAAGATCGGCACGCTCGAGCAAGAGCTCGAAGAGCAGGCCAAGGCGCACGCCTCGTATTCGCTGCAGGTGTCGCGGCTCAAGGAGCTCATCAAGTCGGCCGAGGCGCGCATCCGCGAGCACGAGCGCGAAATCGGCATCGCCAAGACCACCGAGAGCGTCTACCGCGCCACGCAGTCGATCTCCGAGAACATCGGCAGCGGCGGCTCGCGGCTGGCCAATGCGCGCGAGTCGCTGGAGCGCATCCGCGCGCGCCACGAAGACCTGGCCGACCGCATGACGGCGAGCCAGGCGCTCGAGAACGAGCTGGGCCACAGCGCGCTCGAAAAGAAGTTGGCCGCCGCCGGCATCGGCAACGACGCCGACCGCGCGGGCAAGGTCATGGAACGCATCCGGGCCCGCCAGGCCAAGCCGGGCGCCCCCGAGGCGCAATGACCATGCGGGTCAAGCCGGTTCGCTGGCAAGGCTCGGACGAAGCGATACGCGCGGTCCAGGTCGCGTTCGACGTGGAAGAGGCCGTGCTGGAGGCGGTGCGCACGGCTGCTTTCGAGCAGCACGTGTCCACCTCCGACCAGATCCGGCAGGTGCTGGGCCTTGCCACCACATCGAAGCCCAAGCGCCCGCGGCTCACGGTGTCGCTGAATGCGGCAGACTACGAGTTCCTGGCGGCGCGCTACGGGCTCGCACCCGACGACAGGCTGGCCATCAAGGAGAGGGCCACGCGCGACCTGATTGCATTTGCCAGCAGCAAGAAAAAAGGGTCCGGCACAGGGAAGCCGGGCCGCAAATAGAACAACGAACAACAACCCGCACGCGGGAGGATCAATGGGCGATTTCATGGGAGCGGTGACGGGTTACCCGACCGCGATCTACACGGTATTGCTGGGCGTCGTGGTGATCTACTGGGTGCTTGCGGTGCTCGGCATGGTCGACATCGAGCACAGCGGCCTCGACGTCGACCTGCACATGCACACGCATGCCGACGGCGACACCAGCGACGTCGGCCAGCTCGCCAGCTACGTGGTGGCTTTCGGCCTGAACGGCGTGCCGTTCTCGGTGGCCGTGAGCCTGCTGGTGCTGGTGTCGTGGACGGTCAGCTGCATGGGCGGCGAATGGCTGCTGCCCTTGGTGCCGACGGTGCTGCTCAAGGTGGTGGCCGGCACCGTGCTGCTGGTGGCCAGCGCCGTCATTGCCATTCCCGTCACCGCCGTGGCCATCCGCCCGCTGCGCGGCCTGTTCGTGAGCCACACGGCCGTGACCAATGCCGCGCTGGTCGGCCAGCTGTGCCGCGTCGTCACCGGCGTAGTGAACGAAAAAGACGGCCGTGCCGAAGTGGCGCGCCGCGGCGCCAGCCTGAACATCCGCGTGTGGGCCACCGTGCCCAACACGCTCAAGCGCGGCTCGCAGGCGCTGATCGTCGAATACGACGAGGTGGCCGGACGCTACCTGATCGCGGCACACGACGACAACGCCGTCTGACCGCGACGCACCCCGATCAACTGTTCTTTCGCTCTCAAAGCATCTCTGGAGAAAAAATGGAGCCCATCCTCTTTGCCGTCGTCATACTGGCCGTTGTCATCCTCGGCCTGTTCGCGATGTTCGCCAAGTTCTATCGCAAGATCGAGCAGGGCCATGCACTCATCGTGAACACGTTGCGCGCCGAGCCCGAGGTCACGTTCACCGGGCGGATGGTCTACCCCATCATCCACAAGGCCGAGCTGATGGACATCTCGGTCAAGACCATCGAGATCGACCGTTCGGGCAACGAGGGCCTCATCTGCCGCGACAACATCCGCGCGGACATCAAGGTGAAGTTCTTCGTGCGCGTCAACAAGACGGCCGACGACGTGCTGAAGGTGGCGCAGGGCATCGGCTGTGCGCGGGCCTCCAACCACGAGACGCTCGAAGAGCTGTTCTCGGCCAAGTTCTCCGAAGCGCTGAAGACGGTCGGCAAGTCGATGGAGTTCGTCGACCTCTACCAGGCGCGCGATGGCTTCCGCGACCAGATCATCAGCCAGATCGGCAACGATCTCTCGGGCTACGTGCTCGAAGACGCGGCCATCGACTTCCTGGAGCAGACCCCGCTGTCGGAGCTCGACGCCAACAACATCCTCGATGCGCAGGGCATCAAGAAGATCACCGAGCTGACGGCGGTCGAGCACGTGCGCACCAACGAGCTGCGCCGCAACGAGGAAATGCAGATCAAGAAGAAGAACGTCGAGACGCAGGAAGCGCTGCTCGAACTCGAGCGCCAGCAGGCCGACGCCACTTCGCGCCAGCACCGCGAAATTGCCAGCGTGCGCGCCCGCGAAGAAGCCGAAACCTCCAAGATCCAGTCCGAAGAGCGCACCAAGTCCGAAACCGCGCGCCTGCTCTCGGAGCAGACCGTGTCGGTGCAGCAGGAGAACGTGCAGCGCGAAAAGGAAGTGGCCGAGAACAACCGCAAGCGCGCGGTGGCCATCGAGGAAGAAAAGGTCACGCGTGCCCGCGACCTGGAAATTGTCGATCGCGAAAAAGAAGTCACGCTGCAGCGCATCGAGAAGGACAAGGCCGTCGAAGTGCAGAAGAAGGCCATTGCCGACGTGATCCGCGAGCGTATCGTGGTCGAGCGCACGGTGGCCGAGCAGGAAGAAGCCATCAAGGAACTGCGCGTGGTGGCCGAGGCCGAGCGCACCAAGAAGTCGGTCGTGATCATGGCCGAGGGCCAGGCCGAAGAAAAGATGGTGATCGACGTCAAGGCGGCCGAAACCCAGGAAAAGCGCGCGCGCCACAAGGCGGCCGAAGAACTGACGCTGGCCGATGCCAAGCTCAAGGTGGCCGAGCGCGACGCTGAATCGAAGAAGCGCGAAGCCGAAGGCGTGGAAGCCATTTCCGCCGCGCCGGGCCTTGCCGCCGCCAAGGTCGAGATTGCCACCGCGCAAGCCCGCCTTGCCAGCTTCGAGGCCGAAGCCTCGGGCAAGGAAAAGATGGGCCTTGCCGACGTGCACGTGCGCCAGGCCGATGCCGACGCCATCCTGAAGGCCGGCCAGGCCGATGCGCAAGTCATCGAAGCACGCTCCAACGCCGAGGCCGCGGGCATGCGCGCCAAGTACGAGGCCGAAGCCTCGGGCAAGGAAAAGCTTGGCCTTGCCGACGTCAACGTGCGCACGGCCGATGCCGAAGCCACGCTCAAGTCGGGCCAGGCTGACGCCCAGGTGATCGAAGCCCGCTTCAACGCCGAGGCCAAGGGCCTGCACGAGAAGTTCGAGGCCATGAAGTCGATGAGCCCCGAAACGCGCGACCACGAAGAGTTCCGCATGCGCCTGGAAAAGTCGCACATCGAGACCATGAAGGGCATCGACGCGCAAACCGCCATTGCCAAGGAACAGGCCGAGGTGCTGGGCACCGCGCTGTCCAACGCCAAGATCGACATCGTGGGCGGCTCGGGCGACTACTTCGACAGCTTCGTGCGCTCGCTCTCGGTGGGCAAGGGCATCGACGGCGTCATCTCCAAGAGCAATGCGGTGCAGGTTGCCTTCAAGGACCAGCTCTCGGGCGAGCGCGACGTGGTGAAGGACGTGCGCGACATCGTCGGCGCGCTCGGCAATTCGTCGGGCGAGATCCAGAACCTCAGCGTGGCCTCGCTGATGAGCAAGATCGCCAGCGACGGCAGCGAAAGCCAGAAGACCGCCCTGCAGAACCTGATCTCCACCTTCCGCAACTGAAGCGGGGCGCGCGATGAATCCGAACCTGAAGTGCAGTTGCGCCGCGCACACGGCGATGCAGCCGGTGGCCCTGGCCGAGGCCCTGCTTGCGGTGCAATGCGCCGACTGCGAGGGCATGGTGATGGCCATGGACGACTGGCGCGCCTGGAAGGCCGGCGACACGGCCCGCCTGCCGCACGCCGTCGACGACGAACTGATCGAGGTGTTCGACACCACGGCGGTGCGCCATTGCCCCGCCTGCGACCGGCTCATGCAGCGCCTGCGCGTCAGCGCCGGGCCCGACTTTCGCATCGACCGTTGCGTGGCCTGCCAGAACCTGTGGTTCGACCCGGGCGAGTGGCGTGCCATTGTCAGCCGCGGCCTGGCCGGCAGGCTCGACGAACTGCTGTCCGACGGGTGGCAGCGCCGCCTGCAGACCGAAGAAGTGCGCGAGGTGCGGCTGGCCGCGCTGCGCCGCCGCTACGGCAATGAATGCATCGACGAGCTGGACCGCATCCGCGCCTGGCTCGACACCCAGCCTCACCGCGACGAACTGCTCGCACTGCTGCGCGCGGACTGACCGCGCCGATCTATGCAACCAACGGAAGAAACGGGCGCGCCGGCCGGCGCCCAGGCCCCCACTGACCAAACCGAGGCCCTGGTGTCCGGCAGCGGCAGCTACGACCTGCTGAAGAAGCGGCTCGAAACCCAGGGCGAGGGCCTGCTGAAGAAAACGCAGGCGCTCAATGCACAGCGGCTGGCCGAGTTCGGCCGCTCCGACCAGGCCCTGATCTTGCGCACCCGTGCGCGCACCGAGAACAACGCCGTGGCACGCGACATCGTGCGCATCGGCGACCTGCTGCTGTTCGGCTACAACGTCTTCATCGGCCTGCGCAAGGAAACGGCCGTGGGCGACGTGTTCGGCCTGTACCGGCTGGCCACGCCGGGCGAGGCGGCCACCGAAAACGATGAGCTGCAGGCCGTGCCGCTGGCCGGCACCTTCCTTGAAGACACGCGCTTCGCCTCCGATTTCCGGGAGCTGTACGCCTACTACAAGCAGGCTACGCTGCTGCAGCTTCGCGTCACGCAGGACAAGCTGCTGGCGTCGTTCCAGATTGGCCAGCAGCTGCACGACGTGCGCGTGTTCCGCTGGGCCATAGAGCGCGACGGCGGCATCCACTACATCGACAACCGCGGCGAGCGCGACATCGCCTTGCCCGCGAGCCACGATTTCGAGTGGACCGTTGCCACCCGCGAAGACCATGTGGGCGGCAAGCACCCGCACGTGAACGTGCTCGACACCGTGTTCGTCGAAACGCTGGGCGGCGACCTCACCGTCAAGATCGAGAACAACACCGAAACCGGACTGGGCATCTACAGCGAGCCGGTGGAAGACAAGAGCCAGTCGCTCACCGACGCCGAGATTGCGTGGGCCAAGCTCGGCATGCTGATATTGCTGCGCGTGAAGCCCTATCGCGAGCAGGTCACGCGCTACCTGGTGTTCAACATCCGCACGCAGCAGGTCGAGCGCATCGACGCCATCGGCGGCTCCTGCGTGCAGCTGCCCGAAGACCACGGCATCATCTTCCCGGGCGGCTACTACCTGCAGTCGGGCGAGCACAAGCGCTTCGACCTGCCGGCCGAGATGGTCGAGAACCTGCGCTTCAAGCGCATGCTGCGTTCGCCCAACGGCGAAGACGTGGCGTACATCTTCTACGACCCGAAGCCGGGGCGCTATGCGCTGTTCAACTACAACCTGATCGACAAGAAGCTCGCCACGCCGATCATCGCCAACGGCTACGCGCGCTTTGCCGACGGCCGCATCCTGGTGTTCCACGACAACGAGGGCGAGCCGACGCGCGTGCACCCGATGCAGCTGTGGCAGACGCCTTTTGCCAGCGAAGAGCACGTGAGCGCGCAGCCGCCCGCCACCGGCTTCTTCGGCAAGATCGGCAATGCCGAGCTGGTGCGCGGCGTGTCCGACCTGATGGGCATTGCGCGTGCGGTGCGCGAGCAGGCGCCCACGCGCGCCGCCTACGAAGACCTGATCCGCCAGTGCACCCGCGTGAGCGACGCCTACTTCTGGCTTGACGCGCCCGAAGCCGCGGGCCTCATGGCCGAGCTGCGCAGCATTGCCGACGTGGCGCGCAGCACGCTGGCCGAGTTCGAAAAGGTCGACACCATCCGCCGCGAGACCGCGCGTGCGCTGCTGCGTGCCGAAGACGAACAGCACGCGCTGATGGTCGACATTGCCAGCACCATCTGGCGCGCCCCCGACGACTTCGTGAAGGCGCTGGGGCGCCTGCGCGAACGCCGCGGCGCGCTGCAGATGCTGAAGGAACTGCGCTACGCCGACCTGCCACGCATCGTGGCCATGGACGCCGCGCTCGAGACCGAGCAGCAACGCATCGGCGAGCGCGCGATGCAGTTCCTGGCGGCCGACACCGCATTCAACGGCCAGCGCCAGGCGCTGGACAAGCTGGCGCTCGAGCTGCCCAACCTGGCCACGTCGCCCGCGCTGGGCCAGATGCTCGCCACGCTCGACGAGCAGGCGGCCGGCCTCGACCTGCTGACCGAGCAACTGGGCAGCCTGCCGGGCGGCGACGCGGTCATCCGCACGTCCATTCTGGACCGCATCTCGCTGATCTATGCGGACATCAACCGCATGCGCGCCGATGCGCGCGCGCGGCGCAAGTCGCTGGGCGCCACCGAGGCGCGGGCCGAGTTCGGTGCGCAGTTCAAGCTGTTCAGCCAGGCGGTCGAAAACGCGCTGGAGTTTGCCGACACGCCCGAGAAGTGCGACGACGCGCTCACGCGCCTGCTGGCGCAGCTGGAAGAAATCGAAGGCCGCTTCGCCGAGCAGGAAGATTTCCTGGCCGACATCGCCGAGAAGCGCGAGACGGTGTACGAAGCGCTGTCGGCCCGGCGCCAGAGCCTGGTCGAAGGGCGGCAGCGCCGTGCGCAAGGCGTGGTCAACGCGGCCGGCCGCATTCTCGACGGCATTCCGCGCCGTGTGGCGCAGTTCGGCGAGCTGACGCAGGTTCACAGCTACTTCGCGGCCGACCCGATGATCGGCAAGCTGCACACGCTCATTGCCGACCTGCGCACGCTGGGCGCCGCCGTGCAGGCCGACGAGCTCGACACGCGCCTGAAGACCGCGCGCGACCAGGCCCTGCGCTCGGTGCGCGACAAGCGCGAACTGGTGAGCGAGGGCGGCGACACGCTGCGCCTGGGCCGCCACGCCTTCACCGTGCACCGCCAGCCCATCGACCTGACGCTGGTGGCACGCGACGAAGGCATGGCCTACCAGGTCACCGGCACCGACTACCTGAGCCCCGTCGACGAACCCCGGCTGCTGCCGCTGCAGCGCTACTGGAACCAGTCGCTGGTGTCGGAAACCGCCGAGCTGTCGCGCGCCGAATACCTGGCCGGCCGCCTGCTCGAAGCATTGCTCGACGGCAAGGCCGAACGCAACTGGGCCGAGGTGCTGACCTTGCTGGCCGAAGACCCGCTGCATCCGCAACTTCTGGAAATGGTGCGCCGCTTTGCCGCCGCGCGCTACCAGGAGGGCTACCAGAAGGGCATTCATGACGACGACGCGCTGCGCCTGCTGGCCGCGCTCGTCGGCATGCAGGACCAGGCCGGCCTGCTGGCCTGGGGGCCGACCGAACGCGCGCTGGCGTTGCTGTACTGGCAGCACGGCCACCTGATCGCGCACCGCGAATCGCTGTTGCGGCGCGCACGGGCCGCGATGCAGATGAACACCCTGTTCGGCCGGCGCGATGCGCTGGAACAACTCGAAGCCGACACCGCGCGCTCGCTGCACCATTTCGCGCGCGACGTGCTGCCCGACCTGTTGCCGCTCGCCGAGACGGCCGATGACGAAGAACGCGACGCGCACCAGGGCCGCGTGGCAACGCTGTGCGACCAGGCCGCGGCCTACCTCGTGCGCGAGCTCGCGGGTGCGCATGGCGGCGAAACCTGGGCCGTGTCGGGCGCGGGCGAAGACCTGGCCGCCGCGCTGCTGCGCGAGCTGGAGCGCGGTGGCCGCCGCGAGGCTTGGCAACACGACCTGGATGCGGCGCCGCCGGCGGAACGCTGGCGCCTGGCGCGCGACTGGGTGCGCGCCTTCGCAATTCACCAGGCACCGCAATCGATCGATTGGGTCGACGATGCCGCCAGCGTGCTGGCCATGCCGCTGCAACGCACCCGCGTCAACGTGGCGCTCGACCGCACGGTCGAGGGGCTGCGCGGCGAGCATGCGCGCGTGGCCGATGGCCGCATGACGTTGAACCTCAACGATTTCTGGCGCCGCTTTTTGTTCCACACCACACACGCGGTGCCGGGCTACGAAGCGCTGCACAGCCTGCGCCACGAGTTGCTCGAACGCGAGAAGACGCGGCTCAAGCTCGGCCAGTTCCAGGCCAGGCCGTTGTCGACCTTCGTGCGCAACCAGCTCATCGACGAGCTGTACCTGCCGATCATCGGCGACAACCTGGCCAAGCAGATCGGTTCGGCGGGCGAGGGCAGCCGCACCGATCGCATGGGCCTGCTGCTGCTGATTTCTCCGCCCGGCTATGGCAAGACGACGCTGATGGAGTACGTGGCCGACCGCCTGGGCCTGATCTTCGTGCGCATCAACTGCCCGGCGCTGGGCCATGGCGTGACCGCCATCGACCCGGCCAATGCGCCCAACAGCGCGGCGCGGCAGGAGCTGGAAAAGCTGAACCTCGGCCTGGCGATGGGCAGCAACGTGATGCTGTACCTGGACGACATCCAGCACACCAGCCCCGAGTTCCTGCAGAAGTTCATTGCGCTGGCCGACGGCACCCGCCGCATCGAGGGCGTGTGGAACGGCGAGCCGCGCAGCTACGACATGCGCGGCAAGCGCTTCGCCATCGTGATGGCGGGCAACCCGTACACCGAGTCGGGCGACGTGTTCAAGATCCCGGACATGCTGGCCAACCGCGCCGACATCTACAACCTGGGCGACGTGCTCTCGGGCCGCGAAGCCGCGTTCGGGCTCTCGTACATCGAGAACAGCCTGACCTCCAACCCGACGCTGATGCCGCTGGCCTCGCGCGATCCGAAGGACGTGCAGCTGCTGGTGAAGATGGCCCAGGGCCACGAGGTACCGAGCAGCGCGCTGTCGCATGCCTACAGCGCGGTGGAGCTGGAAGAAATCAAGGCGTTGCTGCAGCGGCTCTTCCGTGCGCGCGACCTGTTGCTGAAGGTCAACCTCGCGTACATCGAGTCGGCCGCGCAGCAGGAGGCCTACCGCACCGCCCCGCCGTTCAAGCTGCAGGGCAGCTACCGCAACATGACCAAGCTGGCGGGCAAGATCACCGCGCTGATGCGCGACGACGAGCTCGATGCGCTGCTGCGCGACCACTACCGCGGCGAAGCGCAGACGCTGACCACGGGCGCGGAGGAAAACCTGTTGCGGCTCGCGCAGTTGCTGGGCAGCCCGACGGCGGAAGAAAGCGCGCGCTGGAAGGCCATTTGCGAAGAGTTCGTGCGCCAGCGCAAGCTCGGCGGTGCCGACGTGGACGGCAGCCAGCGCATCGCCAGCAGCATGCTCGACGTGGCGCGCGCGGTCGACGCACTCAAGCCGGTGCCGCAGCCGGTAGCGGAAGGCCCGAGCGAGAGCCAGCGACTGGCCGATGCGATGCTTCAGATCGCAGTGACGTACCGCGAACTGATCCTGCCGTTGGTCACGGCCACCGAACGCCGGCTCGAACTCGACCGGACGATCAAGCAAGACATGGAACGCCTTGCCGCAGAGGTACAGGCGAGCCGGGCGGCTCCCAGGCGTGCGCCCAAGCCGGACAAGGAACACTAGGAATGACGCGTTGCTTTTCTGTTCGTTGCGTTGGGGTGTTTGTGCGCTGCCGTTCTTCAGGGCAGCGCCCACGCCGACGGCGTGC
>NZ_QAJK01000213.1 GCF_003852515.1 Variovorax sp. KBW07
GCCCTGAATGAACGAAACAGCAGCGCCCAAAGCGCACGACGCGAAGAACAGAAGCCCGAGTGCTACGCAACCCGAGCCTGAACCGACGGCGCGAACATCGCCTCCATGTCCGCGCGCAACTTGTAGGCCGCGGTAGACGTGTCGATCGCCACGTCGGCCCAACACAGGCTCTGACCTTTTTTTACCGGACGCAGCAACTTCACGTTGTGCGCCAACCCGAGCGGCAGCCCGCCCAGGCGCAATGAGCGGTCGGCCGGCAGCAGCTTGCCCCACACCGTGTAGCCGCCTTCGCCATCCAGCATCTCGCCCGGCGCCAGATCGCGCTTGGCCGTGGCTACCACGTCGGCGTTCCAGCACGTTGCCACGCCCGTCGGCTCGCCGCGCAACGCCACGCTTGCCACCGACATGCCCACTTCCAGCCCGATCAGGTGCCAGCGCTTGTACAGCGTGAAATAGCGCCCGCTCGGGTCGGTGTGGGCGTTGTATTCCTCGAAGCAGTTCTTGATGTAGTCCGTCTCGGCCTCGACCGTCACCCACACCCCCATGCGGATGTCGTACGGGATCTTCCGGCCGTCGGCTTCGAGCGACGACACCACCTCGACCATGCCCTTGCGCTCCAGCATGCCGCCTTCGCTGCGGGGCCGCGTGACGAACGGAATGTCTTCCACGCTCGCGGGCGGGTAGAGCAGGCCGTCCGATGGCACCGTGAGGCCGGTGGCGTTGGCCACGGCCGAGCTTTCTATCGATGGCTTGGAGCCGTCGAGGAAGCTGTTGAACATCTTCGGGTTGAGCCCGCCGCGCCGCGCCTGCTCGGGCGTGAGGCCGTAGTTGCCCCACACCGTCTCGGGCGTCGATTCGGTGAAGTGCGGCAGCCATTTGTGGCCGCGCCCGGCCGCCACCACCGGAAAGCCGCAGGTGCGCGCCCAGTCGATCAGGTCGCAGATCAGCGCGGGCTGGTCGCCGAAGGCCAGTGAATAGATCACGCCCGCCTGCTGCGCACGGCGCGCCAGCAACGGGCCACAGAAGGCATCGGCCTCGACCGTCACGTTGACCACGTGCTTGCCGTGCGCGAAGGCATCGAGACAGTGGTCGACCGCGGCAATGGGGTTGCCGGTGCACTCGACCACGATGTCGATGGACGGCTCGCGCGTGACGGCCTGCCAGTCGTCGGTGATCCAGGTGGTGTTGTTCTTCAGCGCTTCCTGCACCGAGCCGGCCGATGCGCGGCCCGGCTCCCAGCCCACGCGCTCCAGGTTGATGCGGGCCGCATCGGGCGACAGGTCGGCAATGGCCACCAGCTGAACGCCGGGCGTGCGCGGCACTTGCGCGAGGTACATCGCGCCGAACTTGCCGGCGCCGATCAGGCCGATGCGGATGGGGCGGCCTTCGGCGGCGCGCTGCTGCAGGCGTGAATACAGGCTCATGGGGTCAGGCCTCCGCCGTGTCGTGCAGGACTTCGAGCGAAGTCCGAAGCGCGCTGTCGGGCAGTCCGTTCTTCCACGGCACATCGACGGGGTAGGGCTTCAGCAGGCAATCGTCGGGCAGCATCGCGATGGGCGTGAAGTTTCTGTGCGCGATGTATTCGGGCCGCTTGTGGCGGCGGATGTGGTTGCTGACGGCGCACAGGCTCAGGTACACGGCCACGCGGTTGAAGGGCGAGAGGTTGCTGCCCGAGGCATGCACCAGGCAGCTGTGGAACAGGATCATCGAACCGGCCGGGCCCTTGGGCGAGACGATGCCGCCGTGCCTGCCGCCGGCGCGGTCCACCAGTTGCGCGATCAGCGCGTTGTCCACCGTCCAGAGCGGGTAGCTGGTGGTCGTCAGGTCGTGCTTCGCATCCACCACGCCCTTGCGGTGGCTGCCGGGAATGAACATCAGCGGCCCGTTGTGCTCGGTCACCTCGTCCAGGAAGATCGCCACGTTCATCGCGCGCTCGGTGGGCATCAGGTCGTCGTTGAGCCAGGTGCCGTAGTCCTGGTGCCACTGCCACACGTCGCCTTCAAAAGCCATTTTTCCGTTGATCTTGAACTGGTGCATGTAGACCTCTTCGTCGAAGAGATCGCTTACCGGGCCGACCATGCGCGGGTGGCGCGCCAGGCGGGCAAAGGGCTCGCTGATGAGGTGCGCGGCGAAGTTGGTGCGCACGGCATCGGAGCCTTTCTCGCGCACGTTGAAGGCCTCGCGCCGGCTGTAGAGCTCGGGCACGGCGTCGGTCAGCGTCTTCGTTTCCTCGGCCGAAAAGTGGCCGGGAAAAAACAGGTAGCCATCGCGCTCGAACTGCGCGCGTTGCTCGGGTGTCAACTTCATGCCTTGTCTCCTTGCGTCGTGAGGGTGGGGGATGCGGTGCGGGCGGGTTGCTGGTGCTCTTGTTGCTGTTGCAGCTTCTGCTGCATGAGCCGCTCGCCCAGGTTCTTGCTGGCCCTGGCAACGTGCTGTTCGCTCAGGCGCGCCGCGCGATCGGCATTGCCCGCGGCAATGGCCGCGGCAATGGCCTCGTGCTCGTCCCACAGCGATTCGCGCTGTGGCTCGGCCTGCAGCACGGCACCCATGGCGCGGCGCAGGTGGCGCCAGTGCGGGTCGGCGCTCTGGCCGATCAGCGGGTTGCCCGAGGCTTCGTAGATGGCCTGGTGAAAGGCCACGTCGGCATCGATCATGGCTTCGACATTGCGACCGCGCGCCGCGCGCCGGCCGCGCTCGATGAGCTTCGCATCGATGCGAAAGCGCTGCTGCGCCGAGAGCCGCGCGGCCAGTACGTCGAGCGCGCCGCGCACCTGGTAGATGTGCCGCATGCCCTCGGCGTCGAGCGGCGCCACCAGCACGCCACGGCCGGGCGCGTCGAGCACGAAGCCGTCTTTCTTCAGCAGCCGCAAGGCCTGCAGCACTGGCTGGCGCGACACCGCCAGCCGCTGCGCGATGTCTTCCTGCGTGATGCGCTCGCCGGGCGCCAGCGTGCCGCTGCTGATGGCGCCCAGCAGGGAACGGTAGACCTGGTCGACAAGGTCGGGGGCGACTTCGATGCTGACGAGCTGGGCGGGCATGGACGGGCTCCGGGTTCTGAACTCTGTATACAGAGTACGAACTTCAGGGCGACCGTGCACCCGGGTTTTTACCCACCGGGGCTGCAAAAAAACGGCGGGCCCCGCTAAGCTAGCGTGATGCAACTACCTACCTACGACGACGTCATTGCCGCGGCCGCGCGGCTCGAGGGCCATGCCCATCGCACGCCGGTGCTGCGTTCGAGCACCGCCGACGAGCGCTGGGGCGCCCAATTTTTCTTCAAGTGCGAGAACTTCCAGCGCATGGGCGCCTTCAAGTTCCGCGGTGCCTTCAATGCGCTGTCGAAGTTCGACGCGGCGCAGCGCAAGGGCGGCGTCATCGCTTTTTCTTCGGGCAACCACGCACAGGCCATCGCGCTGTCGGCGCGCCTGCTGTCGATGCCGGCCGTGATCGTCATGCCCAAGGACGCCCCGGCCGCCAAGGTCGCGGCCACCAAGGGCTACGGCGCCGAAGTGGTGATGTACGACCGCTTCACCGAAGACCGCGAGGCACTGACCAAGCGGCTCGCGCAAGAGCGCGGCATGACGATGATTCCGCCGTACGACCACCCGGACGTGCTCACGGGCCAGGGCACCGCGGTGAAGGAACTGATCGAGGAAACGGGCCCGCTCGACCACCTGTTCGTGTGCCTGGGCGGCGGCGGGCTGCTGTCGGGCTCGGCGCTGTCGGCGCGCGCGCTGTCGCCCGATTGCAAGGTCTATGGCGTGGAGCCCGAGGCGGGCAACGACGGCCAGCAGTCGTTCCGCACCGGGAAGATCGTGCACATCGAAACCCCCAAGACCATTGCCGACGGCGCGCAGACGCAGCACCTGGGCAACTACACCTTCGGCATCATCCAGCGCGACGTGGACGACATCTTCACGGTGACCGATGCGCAACTGGTGGATGCCATGCGCTTCTTTGCCGAGCGCATGAAGATCGTGGTCGAGCCGACCGGCTGCCTGGCGTTCGCGGGCGCCATTGCCGCGGGCAAGGCGATTGCCGGCCAGCGCGTGGGCATCGTCATCAGCGGCGGCAACGTCGACCTGTCGCGCTACGCGGCATTGCTCGCGCAGTAAGCAACAGTCAACGCTTAGGCGCGGATGCCGCTGGCCGTCAGGTGCAGCAGGCGGTCCGCGCGGGCGGCCGCGCTTTCGGAGTGCGTCACCAGCACCAGCGAGGCGCCGTGCTCGCGGGTCTGGCCGATCAGCAGTTCCATCACTTTTGCAGCGGTGGTCGGGTCGAGGTTGCCGGTGGGCTCGTCGGCCAGCAGCAGGGCGGGGCGGTGCACCAGCGCACGCGCGATGGCCACGCGCTGCAACTGGCCGCCCGACAGCGTCTGCGGCAGCCGCGTGCCCATGCCGGGCAGGCCGACCGCTTCGAGCATGTGGGCGACGCGGCTGGCGTCGCCGGGCTGGCGGTGCTGGCCCAGCAGCATCAGCGGCAGCGACACGTTCTGCGCCACGTCCAGGTGCGGCAGCACGTGGAAAGCCTGGAACACGAAGCCCACGTGCTTGCGGCGCCACAGCGCGCAGGCCTCGCCGTCGAGCGCGCCGATGTCGGTGCCGTCGTGCGTTACCGTGCCCTGGTCCCAGCTGTCGAGCCCGGCCATGCAATTGAGCAGCGTCGACTTGCCGACACCCGATTCGCCGACGATGGCGACGAACTCGCCGGGCTCTACGCCGAGCGTCACGTTCTCGAAGACGGGCGCGTCGCCGTAGTGCTTGCCGAGGTTGGAAATGCGCAGCGTCATCCGGGGTGTGCGATCGATGTGATGAGTTGAACGGCGGTTTGCACCGCATCGGGCGCGTCGCAGGCGATCACGGTGCGCGCCGGCATGCTGCGCAGCCAGGTGATCTGCCGCTTGGCGAGTTGGCGCGTGGCGGCAATGCCGCGCTCGCGCAGGTCATTCAGCGCTTTTGCATCGGGTGCGGCATTGCCGCAGGCATCGAGCATTTCCCAGGCCTGCCGGTAGCCCACGCAGCGCATCGAGGGCAGGTCGGTGGAAAGGTCGCCGCGCGCGCGCAGCGCCTTCACTTCGTCGATGAAGCCGGCGGCCAGCATCGCGTCGAAACGCTCGGCAATGCGCGAATGCAGCCACGCGCGGTCGGTGGGTTCTAGCGAGAACAGCATGCCGCCTTCCACGGGCCTGGCGGTCTTGTTGTCGCTCGCATGAAAGCTCGACAGCGGCTGGCCGCTGCTTTCCCATACCTCGAGCGCGCGCTGGATGCGCTGGCTGTCTTGCGGTGCGAGCCGCGCGGCGATAGTGGGGTCGACCTGGGCCAGCCGCGCGTGCATGGCGGGCCAGCCGGCGATGGCGGCTTCGGCATCGATGCGGGCGCGCACGGCGGCATCGGCCGCGGGCATTGCGTCGATGCCGTCGAACAGGGCCTTGAAGTACAGCATGGTGCCGCCGACCAACAGCGGCAGCGCGCCGCGCCCGCGGATCTCGTCGATGAGCCGCGTGGCATCGGCCACGAAGGCGGCGGCGCTGTAGCTCTCGCGCGCATCGAGGATGTCGATCAGGTGGTGCGGCACCTGCGCCTGCTCGGCGGGGCTGGGCTTGGCGGTGCCGATATTCATGCCCCGGTACACCAGGGCCGAATCGACGCTGACGATTTCCACCGCCCGCGTGCGGGCCAGCGCCAGGGCGGCGGCGGTCTTGCCGGAGGCGGTGGGGCCGGCCAGCGCGACATAGCGCGGTGAATGTGGTGAATGGGGTGGACGCGGTGAAGCAGAAAGAGGCGCAGCGCCTGGCGATGCCGGGGGAGCGGCCTCGGCGGCCGGTGCGGAGCTGGGAGACATGATGCGCCGAGGGTAGCAAATGGCGCGTGCCCGGCTGCAGGCAGGGGCAGATTGCCCCGGCGGCTCAGGTCGTTTCCCGCATCCGCCTGATATCGCGCGACGGTGGCGCCCCGAACAGGCGGGCATATTCGCGACTGAACTGCGAGGCACTCTCGTAGCCCACGCGCACGCCGGCGGTGCCGGCATCGACGCCCTGGTTCAACATCAGCTGTCGGGCTTCCTGCAGGCGCAACTGCTTCAGGTATTGCATCGGGCTCATGCCGGCGACGGCGCGAAAATGCTGCCGGAATGTCGAAGGACTCATGTGCACGGACGCGGCGAGCTCGTCCGCCAGCACGGGCTGCATGAAATTCATCTTGAGCCAGGCCATGCTCTGGACCACCTGCTGGCTCGGGGAGCCGATTGCCACGAGGCGCTGCAGTTGCGGGCCATGGCGCCCGGCGAGCAGCCGCACGACGATTTCCTGCTGCAGCAGCGGGGCGATCTGGGGAATCAGCCTGGGCTCGCCGAGCAATTCGACGAGCCGCGTGACCGCGCCCAGCAGCGTTGCGTCGAGCTCGCCGAGCGACATGGCCCGGTGGCTGGAGTCCTTCGTCGGTTGGGGCAATGCCATCTCGGCCGCCGCCTGCACGATGGCGCGCGCATCGAGCCTGACCATGAGACCCAGAAAGGGCTGTGCGGCGCTGGCCCGGGTGACGTGCGTCACGACGGGCAGGTCGACTGTCGTCAGCAGCGATTGGCCGGCCGCATAGTCGAAGACCTCTTCGCCGAGCGCGACACGCTTCCGCCCGCTGACGGTGATCCCCAGGCCAAAGCCGTAGATGCAATGCAGCGGCTCGGTCACGGCGCTGCGACGGTGCAGCGACAGCTCCGGAATGGCTGTGACGTGGTCGCCGTCGCTCGGGGCCATGCGCCCGACCGCCCGGGCCAGGGCGCCAAGGACGTCAGGGACGCCCGAATTGCCCGAATCGCTCGAATCGCCTTGCGGCGCCGGCTGTGCCGCTTCCATCTGAGTCCTTTCGAAATACACGCGCAAAAAAGTCTAGCTCGCGCACCGGCCCCGCCCGGCGTTTCCGGCGCAGTCTCGGTGTTTCAGGCAAGAACACGCGCGGATCAGGCAAGCGGCCGGCGGGGCTTCACCCGACACTGGCCGGCGATGTGCCGGCTTGCGCGCGACCTCGCGCGACGAGGGCCATCCGTCGAATCGGACAACCTCCTTTCCCGCGATCCCACGATGAAAACAGAAACGACTCACCACCAACGAAATCAGCTTCGCGGCACAGGCCGCATCGCGGCGGTGCCGCGCTCCCTTGCCGCCTCGCTCGCCGTGGTCATTGGCCTTGGCGCAGGCGCCGCGTGGCCGCGGCACGCCGCCGCGAGCCAGGCGCTGGCGCAAAAGTACTCGTGCGTCGCATGCCACCAGCCGGCCACCAAGGTGGTCGGCCCCTCCTGGAAGGACATCGGCGCGAAGTACGGAGATGGCAAGGGCACGGCTGCGCAGCTCGCGGCCAGCATCAAGGCCGGCAGCTCGGGCAAATGGGGCGCGATGCCGATGCCGCCGCAAGCCCAGGTTCCCGATGCCGACCTGCAGGCGCTCGCGCAGTGGCTGCTCGACGGCGCCAGGTGAAGCGGATCAATTCAACAACCCACCCACCCACGGAGAAAAAAACATGAGTGCGCTCCACGTCAATGGCCGCGAGCATGCGGTCGATGCCGACCCCGGCACCCCCATCCTCTGGGCCCTGCGCGACACGCTGGGCATGACCGGCACCAAGTTCGGCTGCGGCGCCGCGCTGTGCGGTGCCTGCACCGTGCACCTGGACGGCCAGGCAATCCGCTCGTGCATCACGCCGATTTCCGCCGCGGAAGGCAAGAAGATCACCACCATCGAAGCCGCCACCGATGGCAGCGACCGCACCGGTTCGGCCGTGCATGCCGCATGGGTCAAGCACGACGTGGCGCAGTGCGGTTACTGCCAGAGCGGGCAGATCATGAGCGCGACCGCGTTCCTGAAGTCGCTGCCCAAGGGCAAGCAGCCCAGCGTGGACGAGATCGATTCGGCCATGGCCGGCAACATCTGCCGATGTGGCACCTATGTGCGCATTCGCGCCGCCGTGGCCGATGCGGCCCGCACCCTTGCCTGAGGAGCCGCCACCATGCTGCCCAACATCGACTACAACGAGTTGCCGCGCGCGCTGCAGCGCCTGCTGGCCCAACCCTCGACCGACGAGACGGCCACGCTGCCGCGTCGCAGCTTCCTGAAGATGGCCGGCGCCGGCGGGCTTGTGCTCGGCGCCTTTCCCCACCTGGCCATGGCGCAGGCCGACGGCGTGAAGCCGCCGGCCGGTGGCCTCAAGCCGACGCAGCAGCCCTTGGCCTTCGTGCAGATCGCGCCCAATGGCGAAGTCACCGTGACCATCAACCGCCTCGAGTTCGGCCAGGGCGTGCAGACCGGCCTGCCGATGATCCTGGCCGAGGAACTGGACGCCGACTGGGCCCTGGTGCGAAGCCGCAGCGGCACCAACGACGCCGCATACGCCGACCCGCTCTTCGGCATGCACCTGACCGGCGGTTCCAACTCGATCAAGAACAGCTTCACGCAGTACCGCGAGCTCGGCGCGCGCGCCCGCGCCATGCTGCTGTCGGCCGCCGCGGCGCGCTGGAAGGTCGATGTGGCCACGCTGCGCACGCAGGCCGGCACGGTGTTCGGCCCGGGTGGCCGCAAGCTGGGCTATGGCGAACTGGCCGAGGCGGCCATGGCCATGCCGGTGCCCGAGAAGGTGGTGCTGAAGGATGCGAAAAACTTCCGCATCATCGGCCGCGCAACCACGCGCCTGGATGCGCGCGCCAAGAGCAGCGGACGGCAGGACTTCGGCATCGATGTGCGGCAGCCGGGCCAGCTCACCGCGGTCGTGGCCCATCCGCCTGTTTTCGGCGCCCGCCTGGCGTCGGTGGACGACGGCGCGGCGCGCGCCGTCAAAGGCGTGAAAGCCGTCCTGCGCATTCCGCTGGACCGCGGCGCCGAAGGCGTGGCCGTGGTGGCCGACGGCTACTGGCCGGCCAAGCTGGGCCGCGATGCGCTGAAGCTGCAGTGGGACGCGGGCGCGGTCGAAAAGGTGGACACCGACAGGCAACTGGCCCACTACCGCGAACTGGCCGGCCGCCCCGGCAACCGCAAGTTCGACGCCGACATGGCGCCGCTGGCCGATGCGCCGCGCAAGCTCGAGGCCGAGTTCGTGTTTCCGTACCTCGCGCACGCGCCGATGGAGCCGCTGAACTGCACCGTGAAGCTGTCGGACGGACGCGCCGAACTGTGGGTCGGCACGCAGAGCGCCGACCTCGATGGCCAGGCGGCGGCGCGCACGCTGAAGCTCGATCCCTCGCAGGTGAAGGTGAATGTGCAGATGGCGGGTGGCGGTTTCGGCCGGCGCTTCGTGGGCTCGAGCGACTTCGTGGTCGAGGCCTGCGAGATCGCCAAGGCCGCGCGCGCGGTGGGGCTCGATGCACCCGTGCGCCTGCTGTGGAGCCGCGAGGACGACATCAAGGGCGGCTACTACCGCCCGATGCACCTGCACCGCGCGCGCATCGGCTTCGACGAGCGCGGCAAGATCCTCGCGTGGGACCACGTCATCGTCGGCCAGTCCATCACTGCGGGCACGGTGTTCGCCGGCATGATGGTCAAGGACGGCATCGACGCCACGGCGGTGGAGGGCATGCGCGATCCGTACCCGGTGCCGATGCGCCTGACAGTGCACCACCCTCAGGTCAACGTACCGGTGCTTTGGTGGCGCAGCGTGGGCTCGACCCACACCGCCTTCGTGATGGAGACGCTGATCGACGAGATCGCCCGCGGCACGAAGCAGGACCCGGTGGCCTACCGCATGCAGCTCTTCGGCGACAAGCATCCGCGCCATCGCGCCGCGCTGCAACTGGCCGTGGACAAGAGCGGCTACGGCAAGAAGAAGCTCGCGGACGGCCGCGCCTGGGGCGTGGCGGTGCACGAGTCCTTCGAGTCGGTGGTGGCCTATGTGGTGGAGGCTTCGGTCAAGGACGGCCAGCCGGTGCTGCACCGCGTGACCAGCGGCGTGCATTGCAACCTCGTCGTCAACCCGCGCAGCGTGGAGGCGCAGGTGCAGGGCGCCGCGGTGATGGGGCTGTCTACATGCCTTGCCGGCAGCGCAATCACGCTGAAGGACGGCGTCGTGCAGCAGGGCAACTTCGGCGACTTCACCGTGGCCCGCATCACGCAGGTGCCGGAGTTCGATATTCACATCGTGCCCAGTGCCGATGCGCCCAAGGGGATGGGGGAACCGGGCCTGCCGCCGCTGGCACCCGCGTTCGCCAATGCCATCGCGCAACTGACGGGAAAGCCCTTGCGGCAGTTGCCCTTCAACCTGGCCTAGATGGCCGCGGGCTCCGTCGCCGGCGCTTGGCCGCGCACGTCCTGCGGCGTGGGCGCGTTGGCCGGCGGTGCGAGCCGGGGCGGTGGCCGGTTGGCGGCGAAGGTGTTTTCGGGCTTCATGCGGAACAGCTGCGACAGTGCCGCGCGGTACTGCGCCTCGCCCACCGAGTTGGTGTTGTGGTGCGAGCCGCCTTCGACCAGCACGAACAGCTTGGGCACGGTGGCCGCGTCATAGAGCTTGCGGCCCAGCGTGGGGTTGATCAGGCTGTCGGCCGTGCCATGCACCACCAGCAGCGGCGAGCCGATGTCCTTGACGGTGTTGATGGCCTCGAAGCGCTGCGTGATGAAGGGGCCGAAGGGCAGCCAGCCCCACTTGAAGCCGCTCACCACGTCGGCAATCGACGTGAAGGTGCTTTCGACGATGGTGCCGCTCTCGTCGTTCACATGGGCCGCCAGGTCGATGCCGATGGCGCCGCCCAGCGAGTGGCCGAAGATGTAGCGGTGCTGCCTGGGGTGGCGCGCGGCCAGCCAGGTCCAGGCGGCGCGGGCGTCTTCGCGGGCCGATTCTTCCGAGGGCAGGCCCTTGGAGCTCTTGCCGAAGCCGCGGTAGTCGATGGCCAGCACCGAGAAGCCCAGTTCGTGCATGCGCTGGATGCGCGGCGCCGAGCCGGCCACGTTGTAGCGCGCGCCGTGCAGGTACAGCAGCACGGGCGTGTCGGTGGTCTCGGGCTTGCCGCCCAGCCACAGGCCGTGCAGGCGCGCGGGCTCGCCCGTGATGGACGACTGGAAGTCGATCCACACGTCCTGCATGCCTTCGGTCATGGTGGCGGTGTTGCCCCAGCTGCGGTCGCTGGGTTGGAAAATCCACTCGCGTTGCTGTTCGTCAAGCGTGGAGCAGCCGGCGGCAAGGAGGGCGCAAAGCGAGAGGACAGACGCGAGGAGGGTCCAGCGTTTCATCATCATGGGGTTGAGGGACAGCGAAGTCGGCGAAAAAGTTCATTGGTCGCTACCTTGGCACGCCGACATTGCGCCTTGGTAACCCTCAGAAACAACGCTCGACGGCGTCTTGAACCAGTCCATGCAACGTGCGTGCCCGGCGCACGGATGACCGTCCAAAACCCTCGAAAACCCTGAAAAAAGGGCCGATTCGCCTACCGGCCGCGCATAAACAGGCTGTCGAGCTCGCGGATCGAAAGCTGCCGCCACGTGGGCCGGCCGTGGTTGCACTGGTCCGAACGTTCTGTTGCTTCCATCTGACGTAACAGTGCGTTCATTTCGTCGATGGTGAGCTTGCGGTTGGCCCGCACGGCGCCGTGGCAGGCCATGGTGGAGAGCAATTCGTTCTGCGCGCGCTGCACCACGGTGCTGGCGTCGTGCTGGCCCAGCTCGGCCAGGACGCTGCGCGCCAGCTCCACGGGGTCGCCGTCGGCCAGCGTTCCGGGCACGGCGCGCACCGCAAGCGTGCGCGCCGAGAAAGGCGTGATTTCGAGGCCCAGCGTCGGCAGCACCTCGGCACAGGCCTCGGCCGTGGCCACTTCCTGCGGCGTGGCCGCGAAGGTGGCCGGAATCAGCAGCGGCTGGCTGGTGATGGCCGCGCCGTCGAGCTGCGTCTTCAGCCGCTCATAGACGATGCGCTCGTGCGCCGCGTGCATGTCGACCACCACCAGGCCCTGGCTGTTCTCGGCCAGGATGTAGATGCCCTGCAGCTGCGCCAGCGCGCGGCCCAGCGGCCAGGCTTCGTCTTGCGTGGCGAGCGGGGCGTCAGCGGGTGCGGGGTTTTCCGGGTCCGCGGGCAGGCCGACGGGCGCGCGGAAGGTCATTGGCGCCGCGCCGGTCAGCGGCCAGTGCGAAGGCGCCGATTCGGGTTCGTGCGCCAGCTGTTCGGTGCGGCGCGGCCACATGGCCTCGAAATCGCCGGCGCCGCGCTCCTGCGCCACAAAATTCATGGCCGGCTGCGACCAGCTGGCGTTCGATGGCAGCGCCACCGGCTTGAAGAACGGCTGCGGCGTGCCCGAAGGCGCCACGGCGTCGCCGGCGCGCGGGGCGGCCAGCGCGTCTTCAATGGCGTGGCGCACGGCCTGGTGCACCTCGCGCCCGTCGCGAAAGCGCACCTCGATCTTGGTCGGGTGCACGTTCACGTCGACGCGCGCCGGATCGATTTCCAGGTACAGCGCATAGATCGGCTGGCGGTGACCGTGCAGCACGTCTTCATAGGCGCTGCGCACGGCGTGCGACAGCACCTTGTCGCGCACGAAGCGGCCGTTGACGTAGAAGAATTGCTGGTCGCCGCGCGAACGGGCCGCGTCGGGGATGCCGGCTCGGCCGACCACGCGCACCGGGCCGCCTTCGCGCATGACTGGCACGCTCTGCGTCACGAAGTCGTCGCTCAGCGCATCGGCCAGCCGCTGCTCGCGCGTGGTGGCGGCGCGCCACTGTTCGACCAGCTTGCCGTCGTGCCAGATCGAAAAGCCCACCTCGGGCCGCGCCAGTGCATGGCGGCGCACGGCCTCGATGCAGTGCGCCAGCTCGGTGGCGTCGGTCTTCAAAAATTTACGGCGCGCGGGCGTTGCGAAGAACAGCTCGCGCACCTCGACCGTGGTGCCGGTGGAGCGGGCCACCGGCCGCAGTTCGCCGGTACGGCCATCGAGCGAAAAGGCGGTGTCGGCTCCGGTAAAGCGCGACTGGATGCTCAGTTCCGCAATCGAGTTGACCGCCGCCAGCGCCTCGCCGCGAAAGCCCATGGTGCCGACCGTCTCGAGGTCGTTCAGGCTGGCGATCTTGCTGGTGGCGTGGCGGCGCAGCGCCACCGTGAGTTCTTCGCGCGGAATGCCCAGGCCGTCGTCTTCGATGGAGATCAGCCGCACGCCGCCCGAAGCCAGCCGCACCGTGATTTGCCGGGCCCCCGCGTCGAGCGCGTTGTCCAGCAGCTCGCGCACCACCGAGGCGGGCCGCTCGACCACTTCGCCGGCGGCGATCTGGCTGATCAGTTCGTCGGGAAGCTCGCGGATCGGGCGGCGTTCAGAGAGGGAGATGGAAGAGGGAAGGGCGCTCACTGGCGCATTCTAGAAGCGCGGGGAAGCCGGGGCGCCTGGCAGGGCATCGGGCGTATTTGGAGCGCTTATATCGACCCTCAACCGATCTCATTGGCGCTCTGGGAGTCGCCCGCCTAAGCTCCCGTCGAACAACGAGAACGCACAGGAGACAGCCCACGAAATTGCATTGCGCGGCCCCGCCGCGCCGAGGTGATGCACGCCCGTCAAGGCCGCTTCATGCATCCCTTTTTTTTCTCGCCCCACCCCCGAACGAAGAGAAGACAACAGCCCATGACCACCCGACCCCTGCGCTCCGCCTCGTGGTTCAACAACCCCGAGCACAGCGAACTCTCGGTCCTGCACCTTGCCTGGTACCTGAACTACGGCCTCACGCGGGAAGAGCTCCAGTCCGGCAAGCCCATCATCGGCATTGCGCAAAGCGGCTCCGACCTGACGCCCTGCAACCGTCACCACCGCGAACTGGCGCAGCGCGTGCGCGAAGGCATCCGCGAAATGGGCGGCATCGCGATGGAATTCCCGATGCACCCGATCCAGGAAAACGGCCGCCGCCCCACCGCGGCGCTCGACCGCAACCTGGCCTACCTGGGCCTGGTCGAAACGCTGACCGGCTACCCCATCGACGGCGTCGTGCTGACCACCGGCTGCGACAAGACCACGCCCGCCGCGCTCATGGCCGCCGCCACCGCCAACATTCCCGCCATCGTTCTTTCGGGCGGCCCGATGCTCAACGGCTGGCACGACGGCCAGCGCACCGGCACCGGCACCACGCTGTTCAAGGCGCGCGAGCTGTTCGCCAAGGGCAGCATCGACTTCCCCGGCTACATCGACCTGGTGGGCTCCACGGTGCCTTCCATCGGCCATTGCAACGTGATGGGCACCGCCTCGACCATGAACGCGCTGGCCGAAGCGCTGGGCATGAGCCTGCCCGGCTGCGCCGCCATTCCGGCACCGTACCGCGAGCGCGGGCAGATGGCCTACGAGACCGGCCGACGCATCGTGGAGATGGTGCGCGAAGACCTGAAGCCCTCGGACATCCTGACGCGCGCGGCCTTCGAGAACGCCATCGTCGTCAACTCGGCCATCGGCGGCTCGACCAACGCGCCCATCCACCTGATCGCCGTGGCCAAGCACGCGGGTGTCGACCTCGTCATCCAAGACTGGGAAACCGTGGGGCTCGACGTGCCACTGCTGCTCGACATGCAGCCGGCCGGCAAGTACCTCGGCGAAGAATTCTTCCGCGCCGGCGGCGTGCCGGCCGTGGTCGCTGAGCTGCATCGCCACGGCCTGATTCGCGAAGACGCGCTCACCGTCACCGGCAAGACGCTGGCTGCCAATTGCGCCGACGCGCGCGTGAAAGACGCCGACGTGATCCGGCCGTTCAAGGAGCCGCTGCGCGAGAACGCCGGCTTCCTCGTGATGTCGGGCAACCTGTTCGACAGCGCGATCATGAAGACCAGCGTGATCTCGGACGAGTTCCGCGCGCGCTACCTCAGCGCCCCCGGCGACCTGGACGCCTTTGTCGGCCGCGCGATTGTTTTCGACGGCCCCGAAGACTACGAACGCCGCATCGAAGACCCGGCGCTGGACATCGATGCGTCGTGCATCCTCTTCATGCGCGGCGTGGGGCCGATCGGGCATCCGGGTTCGTCGGAGGTGGTGAACATGCGGGCGCCCGCGCACCTGCTGAAGAGCGGCGTGTCGGCGTTGCCATGCATCGGCGACGGCCGGCAGTCGGGCACTTCGGGTTCGCCATCGATCCTGAACGCGTCGCCGGAAGCCGCGGCGGGAGCGGGCCTGGCGCTGCTGCAGACGGGCGACAAGGTGCGTGTGGACTTGAAGCACCGCACGGTGAACATGCTGGTGAGCGACGAAGAACTGCAAGAACGTGCACGTCAGCTGGAAGCGAAGGGTGGCTACCCGATTCCCGCCAGCCAGACGCCGTGGCAGGAGATCCAGCGGTCGATGGTGGACACGTTGTCCGAGGGCATGGTGCTCAAGCCGGCTACCAAGTACCAGCGGGTGGCGCAGACGGCGGGGATTCCTCGTCGGAACCACTAGGGGCGTTCGTTCATTCGGGGCGACG
>NZ_QAJK01000214.1 GCF_003852515.1 Variovorax sp. KBW07
GCGCAGAGCACACCATCGGCGCGAGCGCCTTCAGAGCGGTCGTTGATCGGCCAATGCGAGAGCAGCGCCCTCGTGCGACTGGCATCGGGTGCTCCGCGCAGCGAAATAAAGGAGGAGCGAAGCGGGGGACATTCGCGGAGCAGAGCACACCGTCGGCGCGAGCGTGCCCTGAACGACGCACGTCACGCATCAACAGAACACGACGAGCACAAGAGTAGCGTTCCATCCTAGGCCACCAGCTTTTCATGTTCGAGCGGCTTCGGAGGCGCAGGCACCGCACGCATGATCTTTTCTACCAGGCCGTCCGGCGTCAGGCCTTCGGACAGACCCTCGTACGAAAGCGTCACGCGATGGCGCAACACGTCCGGCACCAGCGCCGTCATGTCTTCGGGCAATGCATAGCTCCGGCCCCGCAACAACGCCAGCGCGCGTGCGCCTTCCGTCAGGCTGATGCTCGCGCGCGGGCTCGCGCCGAAGGTGATGAAGCGGCGCAGGTCCTTCAGGCCGTGCTTCTCCGGCGTGCGCGTGGCCGACACCAGCTTCACCGCGTACTGGATCAGCGACGGGTCGACATACACGCGCCGCGCCTCCGCCTGCAATGCCGCGAGCTGGTCGGTCGTGGCGACCGGGCTGGCCGAGACCGGCGGGCCGATCACGCGCTGGACGATCACGAATTCTTCTTCGTCGCTCGGATAGTCGACCAGCACCTTCATCATGAAGCGGTCGACCTGCGCCTCGGGCAGCGGGTAGGTGCCCTCGGTCTCGATCGGGTTCTGCGTGGCCATCACCAGGAACGGACGCGGCACCTTGTGCGTTTCGCCTGCGATGGTGACCTGCCGCTCCTGCATCACTTCGAGCAGCGCGCTCTGCACCTTGGCCGGGGCGCGGTTGATTTCGTCGGCCAGCAGCAGGTTGGCGAACACCGGGCCCAGCGAGGTGCTGAACTCGCCGGTCTTCTGGTTGTAGATGCGCGTGCCCACCAGGTCGGCCGGCACCAGGTCGGGCGTGAACTGGATGCGCTTGAACTGGCCCTGCACCGTGTCGGCCAGCGTCTTGATGGTGAGCGTCTTGGCCAGGCCCGGCACGCCTTCGACCAGCAGGTGCCCGCCCGCGAGCATCGCGACCATCACGCGCTCGAGAAAACGGTCCTGGCCCACGACCACGCGCTTCACCTCGTAGAGGATCTGCTCCATCAGTTCGGCGGTGCCAGCGGCCGTGGTGAGCGTGGGGGAAGCGTTGGTCTCTGTGCTCATGCGAAGGACTTTCGAAATGAATGAAGCGTCAGAACGGGGGCGAGCCGGCGGCGGAGGCGGCGTTTTCGATGGGCACCGCAAAGCCGATGCCGATGAAGGTGCGCTGCTGCGTGGGGTTCAGGATGGCGGTGACGATGCCGAGCACTTCGCCGTCCATGTTGATCAGCGGGCCGCCCGAATTGCCGGGGTTGGCCGCGGCATCGAACTGGATCAGGTTGCCCAGCTCCTGCTTGCCTTCGGGTGAGCGGAACGAGCGCTTCAGGCCCGACACCACGCCGGCCGACACTGAAGGCCCGATGCCGAACGGGAAACCCACGGCCGCCACCTGGTCGCCGGGGCGCAGGTCGGCGGTGGAGCGCATGGTGGCGGGAATCAGGTCGTCGGGAATCTTCTGCGCCTGCAGCACCGCGAGGTCGTTCTCGGGCTGTACGCCGGTGATGGTGGCCACCGCCTCCAGTCCGTCGGCGAAGGTGACCTTGATCTTGTCGGCACCGGCCACGACGTGCAGGTTGGTCAGGATGACGCCCTTGTCGACGATCACCACGCCGGTGCCCACGCCGCGCTCGACTTCGCCGTTCGGCCCGCCGTCGTTGGGGGCTTCGGGCGGCTTGCCCTTGGCGAGGTTGCGGCCGCGTTTCTGCGTCCTGGCCTCGGGCGTGGTTTTCTCGGTGCCGTAGCCGACCACGCGCACCACCGAGGGCCGGATGATGTCGGCCGCCCTGGCGGCGGGCGAGGGCAGGGAGTTGGTCTGCAGCGTGCGCAGCACGGCCGCGTCGATGTCTTTCTGGGTGAGCGCCTTGGCGCCAGGGCGTGGCGCCCAGAGGGCGGCGCCGGTGACCAGCGCGGCGCTGAGCACGAACAGCAGCGCGAAGCTGCGGCGGCCCGGTTGCCAGCCGGCCTTGGCGGGGGTGTTCTTCGCGGTGGCTGTTGCCGTGGCGGCCGCGGCGGAAGCGCTCGCGCCCGCTTCGTCTGGCGACACCGGAGCATCCACCTGGTCGGCCGCCTGTTCTGCGGCCGGTGGCAGCGTGCGGGGCGAACGGCTGTAGAAAGCGGGCCTGCGCATCGGAGAACCTCCGGCTAAAAATCGCGTGAAGGAGTTCACAGTAGCACGCTTTCCGCGCCTGTGCATCCCTTCGGGCATCATCGCGCGATGGCTGCATTTGTCGATACCCACTGCCACCTGGATGCGCCCGAATTCGGGGCGGAGATGCCCGCGATCCGCGCCCGCGCGGCCCGGCAGGGCGTGGCCATGTGCGTGATTCCGGCGGTGGCCGTCTTCAACTTCGCCACCGTGCGCGAGCTGGCCCACGCGCAGGGCGACGCCTACGCGCTGGGCATTCACCCTCTATGTACCGGCGAGGCGAAAGAGAGCGACCTGGAAGCACTCGATGCCGAGCTCACCGCCCGGCGCGACGACCCCCGGCTGGTGGCGGTCGGCGAGATCGGGCTCGACTACTTCGTCGAGGGCCTGGACGGCGACAAGCAGGAGCGTTTCTTTCACACTCAGTTGCAACTGGCACGCAGGCACGGGTTACCCATCCTCATCCATGTGCGGCGTTCGGTCGACAAGGTGCTCAAGCATTTGCGGCAGACGGCGGGCGGGCAACCGTGGCGCGGCATTGCGCACGCCTTCAACGGCAGCGAGCAGCAGGCGCAGGCCTGCATCGCGCTCGGGCTGAAGCTGGGTTTTGGCGGTGCCGTGACCTTCGAGCGCGCGCTGCAACTGCGGCGGCTGGCCGGCACGCTGCCGCTCGAATCGATCGTCATGGAGACCGACGCACCCGACATCCAGCCGCACTGGCTCTACCGCACGCAGGAGCAGCGCGCGGCCGGCGAGCCGCAGGGCCGCAACGAGCCCGGCGAGCTGCCGCGCATCGCCGAAGTGGTGGCCGGACTGCGGGGCATCGGCATCGAGGAACTGGCCCGCGCCACCACGCGGAATGCGCTTGAAACGCTTCCGAAGCTCGAAAGTCTGATGGCTTTGTCGGAGCGCCCGCCGCACTCCGCGTAGGCCAATGCCCCGACCTGCACCCGTGTGTGCAGATGCTGCAGATTTGCTGTCATCCTTGAGTCTCGCAAGTTCGTTGCTAGACGAGTGGCAGGTTTGTCACTCCAAAACTTCATCCAACATCCAGGAGTCTTTTCAATGACCACGTCTTTCGTTCGCACCATGCCCGTCGTCCTCGCGCTGGCGCTCGCCTCCATCGGCGTGTCGGCCGTGGCACAGACCACCGCCCCCGCTCCGGTGACCGCAGCGCCTGCCGCTGCCGAGCCCACCACCACCGAAAAGGTGAAGGAAGCCGGCAAGGACGCCGTCGATGCGACCAAGCGCACCACCAAGAAGGCAGTGAATGCCACCGAAGCCGGTGCAGAGAAGGCCTGGGACGCCACCAAGAGCACGACCAAGAAGGCCGTGAACGCGACCAAGCGCACCACCAAGAAGGCCACCACCGCCACCAAGAAGGCTGCCGCCAAGACCGGTGAAGTGGTTGAAAACGCCGGCCACAAGACGGCCGACGGCATGCGCAGCACCGGCAAGGCCATCGGCGAGAAGATCCCCGGCACGGCCGAGAACGAAGCTGCCAAGAAGTAAGTCGGCGCAAGCCGATTGCCAGGGCTTCGGCCCTGAAGAAAGAACCCGCTTCGGCGGGTTTTTTTGTGGGCGCTCGCGGCGGTGCCAAGATACCGCCCATCATGAATCCACCCGCCGCCGCACCCGCCACCACCAGCCCGGTGCTGACAGGCCTTGCGCCCATCGTCTCGCCGGCCACGGTCGTGCTGATCCTCGGCAGCTTCCCGGGCGTGAAGTCGCTCGCGCAGCAGCAGTACTATGCACACCCTCAAAATCAGTTCTGGAAGATCTTGCAAGCCGTCTGGCCCGACAACCCTCTCCCTTCGGGTGTAGACAGCTACGGCAAGCGCCGCGGCTGGCTGCTCGACCGCGGGCTGGGCGTGTGGGACGTGTACGGCGCCTGCGAGCGCGAGGGCAGCCTCGACTCGGCCATTCGCGCGCCGGTGGTGAACGATATCGCCGGCCTGCATCTGCCGAAGCTCGCGGCCATCGCGCACAACGGCGGCGAGAGCTTCAAGCACGCGCGCCACACGCGCACGCTGGGCGTGCCGGTCTACCAGCTGCCTTCCACCAGCCCCGCCAACGCGTCATGGAGTTTCGAGCGCAAGCTCGCGGCCTGGCGCGAGGTCTTCGTCGCCCACCACCTTCTCTGATGGCATCGAGCAAAACACCCGCCAAAGCCCAAGCGCTCCCCGAAGTCAATTTTTCGGACTGGGGCGACATCCGCTACCTGCACCTGGGCACCGAATGGGTCCAGGGCTCTATGAAGATCGACGCGCCTTTCGAGATCGAACTCGAATACGTGCAACGCATGATGGCCTGGCTGCTGTTCGTCGATGGCAAGACGGTGGCCAGCCGCCACGCGATGCAGCTCGGCCTGGGCGCGGCCACGCTCACCAAGTTCAGCCGCAAGACGCTGCGCATGCGCACCACCGCGGTCGAGCTGAATCCGCAGGTGGTGTCGGCCTGCCGCGGCTGGTTCAAGCTGCCGGCCGACGACCCGAAGCTGCGCGTGGTCATCGCCGATGCGGCGCTGGAGATCCGCAAGCCCGAATGGCACGGCACGGTCGATGCGCTGCAGGTCGACCTGTACGACCACGAGGCCGCCGCGCCCGTGCTCGACAGCGAAGACTTCTATGCCGACTGCCGCGCGCTGCTGACCGATGACGGTTGCATGACCGTCAACCTTTTCGGCCGCTCGTCGAGCTACGAGCGCAGCCTCGAGAAGATTGCCGCGGCCTTTGGCGCCGATGCCGTCTGGGCCTTCAAGCCGACGCGCGAAGGCAACACGGTGGTGCTGGCGCAGCGCACCCCCAGCCGTCCGAAGCGCGAGGTGCTTGCCGAGCGCGCGCAAACGATCCAGACTCGCTGGGGCCTGCCCGCGCCCAAGTGGTTGCGGGTGTTCAAACCCCAGAATCTTTCCATCACCCGACCATCCGGCTCATGAGCGCTGCTGTTCCCGCTGCTTCCGCCCCCGTTCCCCTGGCCACCCGCCACGAAGGCCCGCTCGAGCTGCGCCGCCTGATCGAATGGCTGGCCACCGACGGCGTCATTTCGCCGGTCGAGGCCAAGCGCACCATCGCGCGCTGCGCCCAGGCCGAGAGCCGGCAGGCGCCGCTGATCCGCCTGGCCAACGTGGCCATGACCCGCGAGAGCGACAACAAGCCGCTCGACCTCGAAACACTCACGCAATGGCTGGCCGGCCGCGCCGGCCTGACCTACCTGCGCATCGATCCGCTGAAGGTCGACGTGGGCAAGGTGGCCGACACCATGAGCGCCGCCTACGCGGAGCGCCACAAGGTGCTGCCGGTGCAGGTGCTGCCCAATGAAGTGGTGGTGGCCACGGCCGAACCCTTCCTGACGGACTGGATCGCCGAGGTCGAGCGCCAGTCGAAGCGCGCGGTGCGGCGCGTGGTGGCCAACCCGTCGGACATCCAGCGCTACACGGCCGAGTTTTTTGCGCTTGCCAAGTCGGTGCGCGCGGCGCAGAAGGCCGGCGGCAACACCGGCGGCGCGAGCTTCGAGCAGTTGGTGGAACTGGGCAAGAGCAACAAGCAGCTCGACGCCAACGACCAGAGCGTGGTGCAGGTGGTCGACTGGCTGTGGCAATACGCCTTCGACCAGCGCGCGAGCGACATCCACCTGGAGCCGCGCCGCGAACAGGGCGTGATCCGCTTTCGCATCGATGGCATCCTGCATCCGGCCTACCAGATGCCGATGGGCGTGATGAACGCGATGGTCGCGCGCATCAAGCTGCTCGGCCGCATGGACGTGGTCGAGAAACGCCGTCCGCTCGACGGCCGCATCAAGACCCGCAACATGCGCGGCGACGAAGTCGAAATGCGTTTGTCGACCTTGCCGACCGCATTCGGCGAGAAGATGGTGATGCGTATCTTCGACCCCGACACCGCGGTGAAAGACCTCGACGCACTGGGCTTTGCGCAGCACGATGCGCACCGCTGGGAACAGCTGGTGACGCGGCCCAACGGCATCATCCTGGTGACAGGGCCCACCGGCTCGGGCAAGACCACCACGCTGTATTCCACGCTCAAGCGCGTGGCGACCGAAGAGGTCAACGTGAGCACGGTGGAAGACCCGATCGAAATGATCGAGCCTTCGTTCAACCAGACGCAGGTGCAGCCGCAGCTGGACTTCGGTTTCACCGAGGGCCTGCGCGCGCTGATGCGGCAGGACCCGGACATCATCATGGTCGGCGAAATCCGCGACCTTGCCACCGCCGAGATGGCGGTGCAGGCGGCGCTGACGGGCCACCTGGTGTTCAGCACGCTGCACACCAACGACGCGCCGAGCGCCATCACGCGGATGATGGAACTGGGCGTGCCGTCGTACCTCATCACGGCCGTCATGCTGGGCGTGCTCGCGCAGCGGCTGGTGCGCACGCTGTGCCCGCATTGCAAGCAGCCCGACGACACGGTCACGCGCGAAAGCCTCGAGGCCATCGTCAAGCCCTGGCAGATCACCGGCTCGGTGCGCGCCTACAAGCCTGTGGGTTGCGTCGATTGCCGCATGACCGGCTACATGGGCCGCATGGGGCTGTACGAGCTGCTGAGCGTGACCGAGCCCTTCAAGGACCAGGTGACCAAGGAGCCCAACCTCGGCGGGCTGCGGCGCCAGGCCGTGATCGACGGCATGCGGCCGCTGCGTCTGGCCGGCGCGCTGCGCGTGGCCGAGGGCGTGACGACCATCGAGGAAGTCCTGAGCGCGACGCCGCCTTTGGAATAATCACGGGTTACTACGCCCGTTACCCCGTGGAGGCCGGTGAAGCCTTTCGGGTTATCCCTAGTCCCGCGGTTAGTGGAATCCACATCAGCCTGACCGGAGCCTGACTCGACAATCCCGCATCGAAATTTGTTCGAGGAGACTGTTCGTGAAAATCAAAAGTCAGAAAGACTTTTTCTCGGGTCTGATGTTCACAGTCGTGGGCGTGGCGTTCGCATGGGGCGCCACCACCTACAGCGTGGGCAGCGGTGCTCGCATGGGTCCGGGTTACTTCCCGTTGATGCTCGGTATCCTGATGGCCGTCATTGGCCTGGGGATCATGTTCAGCGGGCTCACCGTTGAAACCACCGACGGCGAAAAAATCGGCAAGTGGGCCTGGAAGCAGGTGGTGTTCATCCTGGGTGCCAACCTGGCATTCGGCATTCTGCTCGGCGGCCTGCCGAGCATCGGCGTGCCGGCCATGGGAATGATCATTGCCATCTACGCGCTGGTGATCATCTCGAGCCTTGCGGGCCACGAGTTCAAGCTGCCTACCGTGCTGATCCTGGCCACCATCCTGGCCGTCGGCAGCTACGTTGCATTCATCTGGGCGCTCAAGCTTCAGATCCAGGTCTGGCCGACCTTCATCACCGGCTGACAAGAAGAAAGCTGCTCACATCATGGAATTGGTTGAACACCTCTCGATGGGTTTTGGCGTTGCCTTTACCTTCACCAACCTGCTGTACTGCCTGGCCGGCTGTATTCTGGGTACGCTGATCGGCGTGCTCCCGGGCATCGGCCCCGTCGCGACCATCGCGATGCTGCTGCCCGCCACGTACGCACTGCCGCCCGTGTCGGCGCTGATCATGCTGGCCGGTATTTACTACGGCGCGCAGTACGGCGGCTCCACCACCGCCATTCTGGTCAACCTGCCGGGCGAATCGTCGTCGGTGGTGACCGTGATCGACGGCTACCAGATGGCGCGCAAGGGCCGTGCGGGTCCGGCGCTCGCCGCGGCCGGCCTGGGCTCGTTCTTCGCCGGTTGCGTGGGCACGCTGATCCTGGCTGCCTTTGCACCGCCGCTGACCGAGCTGGCCTTCAAGTTCGGCCCCGCCGAATACTTCTCGCTGATGATCCTGGGCCTGATCGGTGCCGTGGTGCTGGCCTCGGGCTCGCTGCTCAAGGCCATCGCGATGATCGTGCTGGGCCTGCTGATGGGCCTGGTCGGCACCGACGTGAATTCGGGCGTGGCGCGCTACAGCTTCGACATTCCCGAACTGACCGACGGCATCGGCTTCGTGGCCATCGCCATGGGCGTGTTCGGCTACGGCGAAATCATTGCCAACCTCTCGCGTCCCGACGACGAGCGCGAAGTGTTCACCGCCAAGGTCTCGGGCCTGTTCCCGACCAAGGAAGACTTCAAGCGCATGATCCCGGCCGTGCTGCGTGGCACGGCGCTGGGTTCGGCACTGGGCATCCTGCCTGGCGGCGGTGCGCTGCTGGCGGCTTTCGCGGCCTACACGATCGAGAAGAAGACCAAGCTGAAGCCGGGCGAAGTGCCCTTCGGCAAGGGCAACATCCGTGGCGTGGCGGCTCCCGAGTCGGCCAACAACGCGGGTGCGCAAACCTCCTTCATCCCG
>NZ_QAJK01000215.1 GCF_003852515.1 Variovorax sp. KBW07
CATGGCGCCCGAATACGGCGCCACGGCCGCGATGTTCGCCATCGATTCGCAGACCATCGACTACCTGCGCCTGACGGGCCGCGACGACGGGCAGGTGCGGCTGGTCGAGACCTACGCCCGGCACACCGGCTTGTGGGCCGATGCGCTGACAGACGCCGTGTACGAACGCGTGCTGCAGTTCGACCTGTCGACGGTGGTGCGCAACATGGCCGGCCCGTCGAACCCGCATGCGCGCGTGGCCACCTCCGAGCTGGCGGCGCGCGGCATTGCCGCGCCGTGGCAGGACGAGCCGGGCCGCATGCCCGATGGCGCGGTGATCATCGCGGCCATTACCAGCTGCACCAACACCAGCAACCCGCGCAACGTGATTGCGGCGGGGCTGCTGGCGCGCAATGCCAACCGCGTGGGCCTGGTGCGCAAGCCGTGGGTCAAGTCGTCGCTGGCGCCGGGCTCCAAGGCCGTGACGCTGTACCTGCAAGAGGCCGGCCTGATGGGCGAGCTGGAGCAACTGGGCTTCGGCGTGGTGGCCTATGCGTGCACCTCGTGCAACGGCATGTCGGGCGCGCTGGACCCTGCGATCCAGCAGGAGATTGTCGAGCGCGATCTTTATGCCACCGCCGTGCTCTCGGGCAACCGCAACTTCGATGGCCGCATCCATCCGTATGCGAAGCAGGCATTTTTGGCGTCACCGCCGCTTGTGGTGGCTTACGCAATTGCCGGCACCGTGCGCTTCGACATCGAGAAAGACGTGCTCACCGTGTTCGAGGGCAAGGAGATTCGCCTGAAAGACCTGTGGCCGGCCGACGAAGAAATCGACGCCATCGTGAAGGCCAGCGTCAAGCCCGAGCACTTTCGCCAGGTGTACGAACCCATGTTCGCGATCCAGCCCGACAGCGGCCAGAAGGTGGCGCCGCTGTACGACTGGCGCGCCGCATCGACCTACATCCGCCGCCCGCCTTACTGGGAAGGCGCACTGGCCGGCGAGCGCACGCTGAAGGGCATGCGGCCACTGGCCATCCTGCCGGACAACATCACCACCGACCACCTGTCGCCGTCGAACGCGATCATGATGAACAGCGCGGCCGGCGAGTACCTGCACAAGATGGGGCTGCCCGAGGAAGACTTCAATTCGTACGCCACGCACCGCGGCGACCACCTGACCGCGCAGCGCGCCACCTTCGCCAACCCGACGCTGAAGAACGAGATGGCCCGCAAGCCCGACGGCTCGGTGCAGGCCGGTTCGCTGGCCCGCGTGGAGCCCGAAGGCCAGCTGATGCGCATGTGGGAGGCCATCGAGATCTACATGCTGCGCAAGCAGCCACTGATCATCGTGGCGGGTGCCGACTACGGCCAGGGCTCGTCGCGCGACTGGGCGGCCAAGGGCGTGCGGCTGGCGGGCGTGGAGGCCATCGCGGCCGAGGGCTTCGAGCGCATCCACCGCACCAACCTCATCGGCATGGGCGTGATGCCGCTGGAATTCAAGCCCGGCACCAACCGCCTGACGCTGGCCCTGGACGGCACCGAGACCTACGATGTAATCGGCGAGCGCAAGCCGCGCGCGGACCTGACGCTGGTCATTCACCGCCGCAACGGCGAGCGCCTCGAGGTTCCCATGACCTGTCGCCTCGACACGGCCGAAGAAGCCTCCATCTACGAAGCCGGCGGCGTGCTGCAACGCTTCGCGCAGGATTTTCTGGAATCAACGAAAGCCGCCTGACCATGGCCGACACGACGAACACAACGCATACACCGCAGATCAGGATTGCCGCCACCTACATGCGCGGCGGCACCAGCAAGGGCGTGTTCTTCCGGTTGCAGGATTTGCCTGAAGCCGCGCAGGTGCCAGGCAAGGCGCGCGATGCGCTGCTGCTGCGCGTCATCGGCAGCCCCGACCCCTACGGCAAACAGATCGACGGCATGGGCGCCGCCACGTCGAGCACCAGCAAGACCGTCATCCTGTCGAAGAGCAGAAGGCCCGGCCACGACGTGGACTACCTGTTCGGCCAGGTGTCCATCGACCAGCCTTTCGTGGACTGGAGCGGCAACTGCGGCAACCTCTCGGCCGCCGTCGGACCCTATGCCATCAGCAACGGGCTGGTCGATGCCGAACGTGTGCCGCGCAACGGCGTGGCCGTGGTGCACATCTGGCAGGCCAACATCGGAAAGACCATCGTCGCGCACGTGCCGGTCACCGATGGCGCGGTGCAGGAGACGGGCAGTTTCGAGCTCGATGGCGTGACCTTTCCCGCCGCCGAGGTGCAGCTCGAATTCATGGACCCGGCCGCGGAAGAAGAGGGCGCGGGCGGCGCCATGTTCCCGACCGGACGCGTGGTCGATGCGTTGGAAGTGCCCGGCATCGGCACCCTGCAGGCAACCATGATCAACGCCGGTATTCCGACCATCTTCGTGAATGCCGAGGCCATCGGCTACACCGGCACAGAGCTGCAGGACGCCATCAATGGCGATGCAGCGGCGCTCGCGAAGTTCGAAGCGATTCGCGCGCACGGCGCGGTGCGCATGGGCCTCATCGCGAACATCGGCGAAGCGGCCGGCCGGCAGCACACGCCCAAGGTCGCTTTCGTGGCGAAGCCCGCGGCCTACACCGCGTCCAGCGGCAAGGCCGTGGTGGCCACCGACATCGACCTGCTGGTGCGCGCGCTGTCGATGGGCAAGCTGCACCACGCCATGATGGGCACGGCGGCCGTGGCCATCGGCACGGCCGCCGCCATTCCGGGCACGCTGGTGAACCTGGCGGCCGGCGGTGGCGAGCGCGCGGCCGTGCGCTTCGGCCACCCCTCGGGCACCTTGCGCGTGGGCGCCGAGGCCCGCCAGGTCGATGGCGAATGGTGCGTGACCAAGGCCGTGATGAGCCGCAGCGCGCGCGTGCTGATGGAAGGTTTTGTCCGCATCCCCGGCAACGCCTTCTGAGCCTTCAAGAATTCATTCACAGGAAGAACCAATGTCGACTCGCAAGACCCTCCGATCCCTGGCCGAGGCGCGCCGCGGCGTGCTGGTGCCCGGCGCCTTCAACGCCTTGTCGGCGCGCGTGATCGAGGACCTGGGCTTCGAAGCCATCTACGTCACCGGCGCGGGCGTGACCAACATGTGGTTCGGCCTGCCCGACCAGGGCTTCATGGGCCTGCACGAAATTGCGGACCACACGGCGCGCATTCGCGATGCCGTCGGGCTGCCGCTGATCGTCGATGCCGACACCGGCTTTGGCAATGCGCTGAACGTGCGCCACACGGTGCGCGTGCTGGAGCGCGCGGGCGCCGACTGCATCCAGTTCGAAGATCAGGTCGCGCCCAAGCGCTGCGGCCACTTCTCGGGCAAGGACGTCATCTCCACCGAAGAGGCCGTCAACAAAATCAAGGCGGCCGTCGATGCGCGGCAAGACCCCGACCTGCTCATCATGGCGCGCACCGACGCGGCCGCCACGCTGGGCTTCGAGGCCGCCATCGAACGCGCGCAGAAGTTCAGCGAGGCCGGTGCCGACATCCTCTTCGTCGAAGCTGTGACCACCGCCGAAGAAATTCGGGCGCTGCCGCAACGGCTGAACAAGCCGCAGCTCATGAACATGGTGATCGGCGGCAAGACGCCGATCTTCGGCGCGGAGGAACTCGGCGGCCTGGGCTACGGCATCGTGCTGTNNCCGGCATGCAGAAGGCGCTGACGGTGCTGCGCGAAACAAAGCGCGTGGACGAAGACCCGGCGCTGGTCGCGCCATTCGCCGAGCGCCAGCGGCTGGTGCGCAAGCCCGAGCTCGACGCGCTCGAAAAGCGCTACGCAAGCTGAGGCCATAAGGCGGCAAGCGGGTCTTCATGACGGACCCGCGATGTCGATTCAGTGCACCCGCAGTGTCCAGAGCTGGTAGACCGCAAAGCCCAGCAGGATCGCGCCCGACAGGCGATTGATGAACTGCATGGCCCGCGCGCTGAGCTTGTGCCGCACCATCGACACGCCGGTCGACAGCCCGAGCCACCACAGCGCCGAGCCCAGGAACACGCCGAGCACCA
>NZ_QAJK01000216.1 GCF_003852515.1 Variovorax sp. KBW07
AAGAATGACCCCGCTCCAATCGACAACGTGCACCTCGAAGCCGGCGTTCGCTTGACGTCCAAGAGGTTCAGAACCAAGGCCATACGCAATGTATATAATTCATATACGTTTCATATGGAGTCCTCCGATGGGCATCGTAAAAATTTCAGACCTGATGCATGAGAACCTTCGAGTGGCGGGCAACGCGCTCAGCAGGTCCATCAATGCCCAGGCCGAGCACTGGATGCGGGTCGGCATGCTCACCGAAATGCACCCGGAGCTGGACTACCGCGAAATCTGCCAGCTGTTGATACAGGCCGAACTCTCGGGCGGGCTCGACGTTGCCGTCGTTGCCACCGGCCAGCTTGGCAAGAGGCCCCGCGCGGCCGCGACAGACAAGCACTGACGATGGCTTCCGACATCGTCATCAAGTCCCCCGAGGACATCGAGAAGGCGCGGCGGGCCGCCCGTCTTGCCGCCGAGGTTTTGGCCATGATCGAGCCCTACGTCGTGCCCGGCGTGAGCACCGACAGGCTCGACCAGATCTGCCACGACCACATCGTGAACGTGCAGGGCGCCATTCCCGCCAACGTGGGCTACCTGGGGTATCCCAAGACCATCCTCACCTCCGTCAACCAGGTGGTCTGCCATGGCATTCCTTCGCCCGACAAGATCTTGAAGAAGGGCGACATCGTCAACATCGACGTTGCCGTCATCAAGGACGGATGGTTCGGCGACACCAGCCGCATGTTCTTCGCCGGAGAACCTAGTGTGCTGGCCCGTCGCCTCGTCGAGACCACTTACGAAGCCATGCTGGCCGGAATCCATCAGGTGAAGCCGGGCGCAACGCTCGGCGATGTCGGCCATGCCATCCAGTCGGTCGCTCACCGCGAGCACTTCAGCGTGGTGCGCGAATACTGCGGGCACGGCATCGGTCAGGTCTACCACGAAGACCTGCAGGTGCTGCACTACGGGCGGCGCGGCGAAGGGATCAGGCTGCAACCGGGCATGGTCTTCACCATCGAGCCGATGCTCAATGCCGGCAAACGCGAAACCAGGCAATTGGCCGACGGGTGGACCGTCGTGACAAAAGACAGGTCGCTGTCGGCGCAGTGGGAGCACATGGTGGCCGTCACGCCCGAGGGGTATGAGGTGCTGACGGCCTGGCCAGGAGGCACGGGCGCGTACGCGCCGGTTTGATGCTTGGCTGGGGCGCTACCGAAACAGCGGCGCTGCCGTGTCTTTCGTGTCTGGGGGCGTGAGGTTCAAGGCGCTGCTGCGCAGCCTTCGGGCTTGAACACCCTTGCGGTCGACGCCGGGTATTTTTCCAACTTGGCAGCCGGCCGCGCAGGGCGCGGGAGCAATTCGCCGCCACAGTTCGGGCACGTTCCGGCAAGGCGCCGGGTCGCGCAGTCGCTGCAGAACGTGCACTCGAAGGAGCAGATGCGGGCATCGGCTGAATCCGCCGGCAGATCGCGGTCGCAGCACTCGCACCCGGGGCGCATTTGAAGCATGGCGAAACCTCGGAAAGTTGGGTCGGCGGAGCTTAAACGAAGGCGCGCCGGCGAGCCGCGCGGCGCCGGTGGCGGTCGCCACGAGGCGATTACATTCACGGCGAGGCCGATTTTTCGCGGCGCAACGAGAAGGTGTGCGGGTGGTGGATTTCATACTTGTCCTGGCCCCTTTCATCCTGGCCTGGTGGCTGGCGGGATGGCCGGGAAAAGCCGATCCGGTTGCGGTGAAGGCCGCGGGGCTGAGCTTTCTCTTTTTCGGTGCCTCGATGCTTTTGCGCCTGGCCGTTTTCGGCAGGCAGATGCCCGCCGGCAAGTACAGCGGGCGCCTGATGACGACGGGGGGAACCGTCGGCTTCTGCGTATTCATCGCGGCTGTCGGGGTCGTGGTTCTGCTTGCTCATTCCTGGTTCGCGAAGAGAAGATAGGGCTGGTTGCAGCGCGCTGCGGCGAAGCCTCATCCAAAACCCATCCCGCCGCGTACATGAGCCGACGGCACGCGCATCGACGTGCCTCCACCGAGGAAAACGGACATGCCGCAAGACATCGCATTCGCCATCCGCTGGGTTGAAAAAGGCCTGGTCCCAGACACCATGGTTCGCCAGGGCATCCGCCGGCTGCTGAAGGAGCGGCTGGCCGAGTTGCATGCCGGCAACGCCCTGGCGGTGGCCGAGCTGACGCAGGACTTTGTCGCCCGCATGGGCGCGGCCCACCTGGCGCCGCTGCCCGAGAAGGCCAACGAGCAGCACTACGAGGTGCCGGCCGCGTTCTTTGCCGAAGTGCTCGGCAACCACCGCAAGTACAGCAGTTGCTACTGGCCCGAAGGCACGCAGACGCTGGAAGAGGCCGAGTCGGCCGCGTTGGCGGCCACGTGCGAGCGCGCCGGCCTTGTCAACGGGCAGGACGTGCTGGAGCTGGGCTGCGGCTGGGGCTCGCTGACGCTGTGGATGGCCGAGCACTACCCGGGCAGCCGCATCACGGCGCTGTCCAACTCGAACTCGCAGCGCGAATACATCGAGGCGCAGGCGGCGCAGCGGGGTTTGCACAACGTGCGGGTGCTGACCCGCGACATCAACGTGTTCGACACCGACGAGCGCTTCGACCGCGTGGTGTCGGTCGAGATGTTCGAGCACCTGCGCAACTGGCCGCAGGCCTTTGCGAACGTGGCGCGCTGGCTGAAGCCGGGCGGGCGCTTCTTCATGCACGTGTTCGCGCACCGCGAGGCGCCGTACCCCTTCGAGGTGCGCGACCCCAGCGACTGGATGAGCAAGTACTTCTTCTCCGGCGGCATGATGCCCAGCGACGATCTGGCGCTGCATTGCCAGGACGACCTGCGCCTGCTGCGCCGCTGGCGCTGGGAAGGCAGCCATTACCAGCGCACGGCCGAGGCCTGGCTGCGCAACATGGACGAGCGCCGTGCCGCGCTGCGCCCGCTGTTCCAGGCCACCTACGGCGCCGAGGCCAATGTGTGGTGGACGCGCTGGCGGCTGTTCTTCATGTCGGTGGCCGAGCTGTTCGGTTTCGACCACGGGCAGCGCTGGTGGGTGAGCCACTACCTGTTCGAGCGCCGCGCATGAGTAGCTCCATGGGCATGGCGCTGGCCGGGCTGGCCTGGACGGCGCTGCTGGCGGTGCTGGCCTGGCTCGCCAGCCTCGCGCGCCACGACGCGAGCCTGGTCGACCGCGTATGGCCGCTGTGCATCGTGGGCGCGGGCCTCGTCTATTTTTCGCTGCTGCCGGGGCACACGCCGCGCGGCCTGTGGATGGCGGTGCTGGGCACGGCCTGGGCGGTGCGGCTGTGCGTCTACATCACGGCGCGCAACTGGGGGCACGGCGAAGACCGGCGCTACCAGGCGATTCGCGCGCGCAACGAGCCCGGCTTCGCGTTCAAGAGCCTGTACCTGGTGTTCGCGCTGCAGGCGGTGCTGGCGTGGATTGTGTCGGCGCCGTTCCTTGTGGGCATGGCGTCGCCGCGGCCGTTGGGCGTGGCCGACTTCGCGGGCATGGCACTGGCGCTGTTCGGCATCTTCTTCGAGGCCATCGGCGATGCGCAGATGGCCCGCTTCAAGGCCGACCCCGCAAGCAAAGGGCGGGTGATGGACCGTGGCCTGTGGCGCTACACGCGCCACCCCAACTACTTCGGCGAAGCCTGCGTGTGGTGGGGCCTGTGGCTCATCGCCATCGGCGGGGCAGGCTGGAGCGGGACCTGGAGCGTGGTGTCGCCGCTGCTCATGACCTGGCTGCTGCTGACGGTCTCGGGCGTCGCCATGCTCGAAGGCGACATCGGCGAGCGCCGGCCCGCCTACCGCGACTACATTGCACGCACCAACGCCTTCCTCCCGGGGCCGGTGCGCAACAAACCCAAGGTGTCCAAGGCGTGATGAAAAACAAAGAACACGGGCTGCTTGTGCTGGCCCTGCTGGCCGCACTGTCGGGCGGTGTCGCATCGGCCACGGGCCCGGCCTCCGGCGAATGGAACTTTCGGGTGCTGCTCGACGACTCGCCCATCGGCGAGCACCGCTTCGCGCTCAGCACGGCGGGCGACGAGCGCAAGCTGACCAGCCAGGCGGAGTTCGCGGTCAAGCTGCTGGGCGTGACGGTCTACCGCTACCAGCACAGCGCCACCGAGCACTGGCGCGGCGACTGCCTGCGGCAACTGGTCTCGAAGACCGACGACGACGGCACGCGCGAGAAGGTCGATGCCGACGCGGCCACGGCCGGCAATGCGCTGGCCGTGGCCACGCCCAAGGGCACGCAGTCGGTGGAGGGCTGCGTGATGAGCTTCGCCTACTGGAACCCTTCCATCCGCACGCAAGACAAGCTGCTGAACGCGCAGAACGGCAAGCTCGAAGCGGTGCAGGTCAGCCGCGCCGGCAGCGGCACGGTGGAAGTGCGAGGCCAGCCCGTGGCGGCCACGCGCTGGCGCATCGCCACGCCGGCGCAGCCCATCGACGTCTGGTACTCGCAGCAGGGCGGCGAGTGGATCGGGCTCGACTCCACGGTAAGCGGCAACCGGAAGCTCAGCTACCGCCTGAAGTAACTGGGGTAGCTGGGGTAGCGGGCCCGATGCAGCAAGCCCCGGTCAGCGCGAAGGCACGGGCACCGGTGCATCGGCGGGCGACGGGCTGCGCCCGATCATCCACGCGCAGGCCGCCGACACCAGGCCCGCGAACAGCACGTACATGCAGATCTGCCACGGCTCGCCGCCGCCCGATTTGAGCAGCGCGGTCGCGATGATCGGCGTGATGCCCGAGGCGAAGATGCCCGAGAACTGGTAGACGAAAGAGATGCCCGTGTAGCGCACCTTGGCGTCGAACAGGTCGCAGAACAGCGCGGCTTCGGGCCCGTACACCGACGCATAAAGAATGCCGAAGGGCACGATGATGGCCAGCCACACCAGCAGCACGTTGCCGCCGCTGTGCGTCATGAGCCAGAAGCCCGGAAAGGCCGACACCGCGGTAATGATCGAGCCCCACATGTACACCTTGGGCCGCCCCATCTTGTCCGAGAGCCGGCCGAAAAAGGGAATGAAGAAGATCATCACCACCGCCGCGGCCATCACGCCCAGCAGCGCGTCGGTGCGGCTTATCTTGAGCGTGCTGGTGAGGTAGTTGATGGAGAACACGCCGAAGATGTTGAAGAACACGCCGTCGATGTAGCGCGCGCCCATGCCCTTCAGCACGTTGCCCGGGTAGCGGCGGATCATGTCCATGAACGGAATGCGCAGCTCGGCGTTGCGCGCCTTCACGGCCGCGAACTCCGGCGTTTCCTGCACGTGCAGCCGGATGTACATGCCCACCAGCACCATCACGCCGGAAATGAGAAACGCGATGCGCCAGCCCCAGGCCATGAACTGCTCGTCGGTGAGCAGGGACGACAGCAGCGCCACGACGCCCGAGGCCAGGCACAGGCCGATGGCCAGCCCGATCTGCGGCAGCGAGGCATAGAAGCCGCGCTTTTCCTTGGGCGCGTATTCATACGCCATGAGCACCGCGCCGCCCCATTCGCCGCCCAGGCCGATGCCCTGCGCAATGCGAAGCAGGAGCAGCAGCACCGGCGCCGCAATGCCGATCTGCGCATAGGTGGGCACCAGCCCGATCAGGAAGGTGGCCACGCCCATGATCATCAGCGTGATGATGAGCATGCTCTTGCGCCCGATCTTGTCGCCGAAGTGGCCGAAGATCACGCCGCCCAGCGGCCGCGTGACAAAGCCCACCGCGAAGGTGGTGTAGGCCAGCAGGACCGACACCACCGGGTCGCTGCCCGGAAAGTACAGCTTGCTGAACACGATGCCGGCCACCACGCCGTACAGGAAGAAGTCGTACCACTCGATGGTGGCGCCCACCAGGGCCGAAACCACCACCCTGCGAATCGCTTTCTCGTCGGTTGCGCTCATGTGTTTGTCTCCAATGAGGTTTTGTCGTCGTGGCGGCCTCTGCGGGCCTTTCTTTTCAGGAATCCCTGGCGTCCTCCCGGATGAGGTCGACGGCCTTTTCGGCCATCATCACGGCGGGTGCGTTGGTGTTGCCCGACACCAGCGTCGGCATTGCCGAGCAATCGATCACGCGCAGCCCCGCGATGCCGTGCACGCGCAGGCGCGCATCGACCACGGCCAGCGGGTCGCTGCCCATGCGGCAGGTGCCGGTGGGGTGGAAGATGGTGGCGCCGTTGTTGCGGCAGAACTCCAGCAACTCGGCGTCGCTCGCGGCGCCGGGTCCGGGCTTCACTTCGCGCTTGACGTAGGGGCGCATGGCCGGTGCATCGGCAATGGCGCGCGCCGCCTTCACGCCGGCCACGGTGGTGGCGCGGTCGAGCTCGGTGGCCAGGTAGTTGGGCTGCATCTCCGGCGCATCGGCCACGTCGCGCGAGCGGATGCGGATGTGCCCGCGCGACTCGGGCCGCAGCTGGCACACCGACATCGTGAAGCCCGAATACGGGTGCACCTTGCCGCCCGCCATGTCGGCCGAGAGGGTGGCCACATGGAACTGGATGTCGGGCGTGGCCGCCACCGGCCGGCCATCGGCATCTTTCAGCGCGCGCATGAAGCAGCCGCCCTGGTTGATGCCCACCGCCAGCGGGCCGGTGCGGTGCAGCAGCCATTCCATGCCCATGCCGACCTGGCCCGTCCACGAGTTGAGTTGGTCGTTGGTGGTGATGGGTTTCGTGCACTCGTAGCCCAGGCGGATCTGCAGATGGTCTTGCAGGTTTTCGCCCACGCCGGGCAGCGCGTGCACCACCGGAACGCCGAAGCGGTCGAGCAGCGCGCGCGGCCCGATGCCCGACAGCTGCAGCAGCTGCGGCGACTGGATCGACCCGGCCGACAGCAGCACCTCGGCGCGGCAGCGCGCGGTCTTTATTTCGTTGCCTTGCCGGTAGCGGATGCCGACGGCGCGGCGCCCGTCGAACAGCAACTGGTCGGCCATGGCATCGGTCTCGATGCGCAGGTTGGGCCGGTGCTTTGCCGGTACCAGGTAGGCCTTGGCGGTGCTGCATCGCCAGCCCTTGTGCGTGGTCAGCTGGTAGTAGCCCGCGCCTTCCTGCGCCGCGCCGTTGAAGTCTTCGGTGCGCGGCACGCCAGTCTGCTGCGCACCATCGATGAAGGCTTCGATGAGCTCGTGCTTCGCCGCGATGTCCGACACCTTCAGCGGCCCGTCGCCGCCGTGGAAGGCGTTGCCGCCGCGTTGGTTGCCTTCGGACTTCATGAAGTAGGGCAGCACGTCGTCGTAGCCCCAGCCGGCGTTGCCCAGCGCGGCCCAGTGGTCGTAGTCCTCGCGCTGGCCGCGGATGTAGATCAGCCCGTTGATCGCGCTCGAGCCGCCCAGCGTGCGGCCGCGTGGCCAGTAGATGCGCCGGCCGTTCATGTTCGGGTCGGGGTCGGTCTCGAAGCGCCAGTTGTAGGTGGGGCTCCACATCGTCTTGCCGTAGCCGATGGGCAGGTGGATCCAGAGCGACCTGTCGGGCGGGCCGGCTTCGAGCAGCAGCACCCGCGTGGACGGGTCTTCGCTCAGCCGGCCGGCCAGCACGCAGCCGGCTGAACCGGCGCCAACCACGATGTAGTCGAACTCTTGATCTGGCATGCGGGAATCCGGGAGTGGAACAATCGCTTCGCTCCGTCGCATACTAGGTTATTGATTTTCGGAACGCAACGTTCCACTTTAAAGGTTTACCCGCATGCCCCGTCCCGCGCGCACGCCTGCCGCCGCCGTTGTTGTTGCCACTGCCGCCGATGTTTCTTCCGTGGCGCCGGTGGCCCCCGTGGCCGACGAGCCCGGCTCCGGCTCCTCGGCCGAACGCAGCCTGCGCCTGCTGGCGCTGCTGGCCAACGAGGGCCGTGCGCTCACGCTGGCCGAACTGGCCGCGCAACTGGGCCTGCCCAAGGGCACCGCGCACCGCATCTGCACGCAGCTGCTGGCCACGGGCTTCCTGGCGCGCGACGTGGACGAACGCTCCTTCAGCGTCGGCCCCGCGCTGCGCAAGCTGGCCTTCGACACGCTGAACCACGGCGTGGTGCGCGGCCTGCGGCACGAGGTGCTGTCGGAGCTGGTGCGACAGGTGGGAGAGACCTGCAACCTCACCACGCTCGATGGCGCGCAGGTGCTGTACCTCGACCGCGTCGAGGCGCAATGGCCGCTGCGGCTGACGCTAGACGTCGGCTCGCACGTGCCGCTGCATTGCACCGCCAGCGGCAAGCTGTTCCTGGCGCTGATGCCGAAGAAAGAGCGCGACGCGCTGATCGACAGGCTGCCGCTCGAACGCATGACCGCCAATACCCTTACTACGGCCGATGCGCTGCGCGCCGAGTGCGACGCCATCGCCAAGGGCGGCTACTCGCGCGACCGCGAGGAGTTCATTGCCGGCCTGGTCGCGGTGGCCGTGCCGGTGCGCGATGCGGCCGGTGCCGTGCGCGCCGCGCTGGCGGTGCATGCGCCGACGGCGCGCATGTCGATGGACGAAGCGTTGAAGCGCATCGATGCGCTGAAGGCCGCGGCGGAAAAGATGAGCGGGCTGCTCTGAGCGTTTTCAGGGGCGCTTCAGCTTCCGCTGTGGAGCGAAAAAAGCTGGGTTCTAATCCTTCAAAGCGCCTCGGCAACAGGACGCTTTAAAGAACAAGAGATCAATAGAGGGTCAGAGAAAAATGGACATCTTCACTGGGTTCACTTTCTGGGTAGGGCTGTGCGTGGCAGTCGGCATCTGGGCCTCCAACCGCGGCCGCAACGGCATCGGCTGGTTCTTCATCAGCGTTGTGGTCAGCCCCGTTCTCGGCTTCATCTTCCTTGCAGTGCTGGAGGATTTGTCGAAGCAGGCGGCTGGCGTGAACGCAGTCGGCGGACCTGCCGGGCAACCCTTGTCGGGCGGCTACGGCAGGCCGGGTTCGGCTGGCATCGCGAGCGCCGCCCCTACACCAACGGACGCAGACTATGCATTCGCGCTCGCGGAAGTTTCTTCCGAGCAGCGACGACCCGGTGTCTGGGCCAAAGCGTACGCGGAAGCGCTGGGTGACAACGATCGCGCCGTCGCCTATTACACGCAGCGCCGCGCGCAGGAACAGGCCACGGAGCGCGCCGCGCACGAAGCCGACGACTTGCGCAAGACCGAGGAAGGCCGCGCCTGGCTCGCGCGCCAGGCCTACGAGGCAATGCCCAAGGGAACCTGCCCGAACTGCGGCACGGTGATCCCGCTGGACGCCGCCTTGTGCCCCGTGCCGAAGTGCGGAGCGTCGTTCGATGCGCCGGACGGCTGGCGCATCAAGCCCTTGGGGACCTGAGCACGCGCATGCAGCGCCGATCCGGCACGAACCCGGTGTGGACTCCGCGCGAATGCATCCGCGCCCTGCGCTCAGACCAGCTCGAAAACGAAGTTCCCGCTCCCCGGCCGAGACAGCATGTTCTGCGCCGCGCTGCTCGCGCGCTCGAAGGCCTTTTGCCAGGCGCGCGCATCCGCCAGTTCCGCGTCGTTGACCCACTGGAAATCGGGTTCCAGCTGCTTCGACCACGCCTGGAAACAGGCGACCACGCGCGCGGGTTCGCCAAGGCTTTCTTCCAGCAGCACCAGCAGGGCCTGGCTCACCACCATCCGGTCCCGCAGTGTCAGGGCCTCGCCTTCCATGCGCACGACATAGGGCTGCCTGGACAGGGCTTCACGGCCGGCCATGCCGCACCGCTCGATAGAACCTGTTCACCGATCTCTCTCCTCGAAACATCCGACAAAGGTTGCGTCGAGAAACAGGATTGACGGCCCGACGCCTGGGCTGCGACTGTCAAAGATCGGCGGCCCAGGGTCAACGCCACTTTCTTTCAATAGGTTGCAACAAGTTGCACCGCAGGGTCAGGGAACGAACTGGTAACCCGCGCCGCGCACCACGTGCAGGGGCAGTTGCATGCCGGCCTGCCGCGCCTTGCGACGCAGCCGGCTGACGATCACGTCGAGCCGCTTGGGGTCGGCTTCGCGCAGGTCGCCGCCCACGCCCAGGAGCAGGTCGTCGCGGTTCACGACCTGCCCGCCCGTGCCCATCAGCGACGCCAGCAGGGCCCGTTCGTTGGTGGTGAGCTTCAGCTGCCGCCCTGCGGGGTCGCGCAGCACCCAGTCGCCTTCGGCGAGCCGCCATGCCGGCGCGGGAGCAACTGCAGCCGCGGCAGCGTCCGGCCGCGTGGCCGGCGCTTGCGGCTGCATCACGGCGCGCACGCGGCTGCCGAGCATGCGGATGGTGGCGGCCAGTTCCTCGATGTGCACGGGCTTGACCATGTACACGTCGGCACCTCGGCGCAGCGCCTCGATGCGTTCCTCGACCGCGCCGCGGGCGGACGCCATGACGATGCCTACGGGGCCCGACGCGCGCAGTTGCGCGGCGAGCGAAAGGCCGTCTTCGCCGTGCAACCCGATGTCGAGCACGGCGACCTCGCAGGGCGCCAGCGCATGCGCCTTGTAGAAGGCCGGTGCGTCGGGCAGGCCGCGCACGTCGAAGCCCGCGTTGCCCAGCAGCAGCACGATGTCTTCGCGCAGGTCGTCGTCGTCTTCGACCACGTACACGCGCAGCGGCGTTGCAGTGTCGGGCGCGTTCATGCGGTGCATCCGGTGCTGCCTTCAGCGTTGCGGAATGGGGCTCGGCACGACCGGCACATGAAAGCGGAAGACCGAGCCCGTGGCATCGGAGCGCACCAGCACCAGCGAGCCGTTGTGCGCGCGCGCAATCTCGGCGCCCAGGAACAGGCCGAGCCCGGTGCCGCTGGCGCTGCGCGTGGCGGCGCCGCGAAAGAAGCGCTCGAAGATGCGGCCGCGCTCTTCCACCGGAATGCCGCCGCCGCGGTCCACCACGTCGACGCAGGCGACATGGTCCTGCACGGTGAGGCGGATGTCGACGTCGCTGTCGGGCGCTGAATACTTGATGGCATTTTGAAGAAGGTTGTGAAGTGCGATCTCGAGCAGCGCGGGGTCGCCATGGACCCACGCGTCGCCGTGCGGCAATTGCAGCCGTATGCGTGTCTGTTCGATCGGGCCGAAGGGCGCTATCAACCCTTCGAGCAGCTTGCGCAGGTCGGTGGCCTCGGCTTTCAGCAGGGCGCTTTCGCCGTGCAGCCGGTCTTCGGCCAGGCAGTTGACCACCAGCTGCGTCAGCCGCTGCACGGCGCGGCGGATCTTCGCCACGCGCGGCTGCACCTCCACCTTCGGCAGCCCGATCGATTGCGCGGCCGCATCGATGACGGCCAGCGGCGTGCGGAACTCGTGCGACACCAGCGAGACGAACTGGCGCTGCTGCTGCAGGGCCTTGCGCTCCGACGCCAGCGCGGCTTCCAGGCTGGCCTCGGCCTGCCGGCGCCGGCCGATTTCCTCGGCCAGCAAGGCGTTGCTGCGAAACAGTTCCAGGGTGCGCTGCTGCACCTTCTCTTCGAGCATTCGCTCGGCGCGTTGCGCGTCGTCCAGCGCGCGGCGCCGGGTCTGGCGCAACTGGGTTTCGGCGCGGCGGGTGCGGTCGGCCACGATGATGGCGAGCAGCAGCATGTAGGCCAGCCGCACGGCCGTCCATGTGGGGCCCAGGCCTTCGTCGGGGCCGACTTCCATCAGGCCCATCCATCGCAGGCGCGCGAGCAGGCTCGACACGGCGAGCAGCAGCATCAGCGCGGCCGGCCACGCAAACTGCCATTGGCGCTTGACGAACAGCAGCCAGCCGGCCACGCCGATGGTGCCGACCAGCGCCGAGAGTTCCAGCACCGCCATCCATGGCTCGATGGCTGCGTGGTGGCCGGCCAGCGCCAGTGCCGCGTTCAGCAGGTTCAGCACCACGAAGGCGCTGGCCGTTCGCGCGGCGCGGGGCAGGTGGTGCCTGAACTCGAACAGGCGCGAGACGAACAGCGCGGTCGATGCCTGGAACAGCGCCTGCAGCACGGCGCGCAGGCCCATGCCGGCCAGCTGCTGGGGCTCGCGCATCGATGGTACGACCTGCCAGCCATGCAGCAGCAAGGCGGCCAGCATGACCAGCGCGAAGTGCAAAAAGAGCGGGTCGCGCAGCCACTTCCAGAACACGAGGTTGAGCACCAGCAGCGCGAAGGTCGCGCCCGCGCTCACGCTGAGGTAGGTGCTGAGCTGCCTCTGCTGGCGCTCGAAGCCGCTGTCCTGCAGCAGCTGGAAGCCGTCGGTGGCCAGCGTGTCTTGCAGGTGCATGTAGTAGGTGGCCGGCGAGGGCGGCAACTGCACCGGAAAAAACAGGTCGGAGCTCACGAAGCGCCAGCTCAGCGGAAACTGGCGGGGCGCGTGTCCGGACGGATGCACGCCGGTGGCATCGGGCCCGTGCAGCGTCACCGTGCCGGGGCGCACGGCGCGCACGCGCAGCCACCATTCGCCGGGCGCTTCGACGGTGCGCGACAGGGTGAAGCGGGCCCAGCACTCGAAGCCGGCGGCGCACTTCAGCGAAGCGGCATCGCCGGCCGGCGCGAACGCGGCGTCGTGTCGCCCCGCCAGCACTTCGCTGGCCGGCAGCGTGCCGGCCGGACCGCGCAAGACCTCGACGCCTTGCCCGAAGCCGAAGCCCTGTGCAACGCCGTCGGATTCGCCCACCGTGGCAGCCTGTACTGAAGCGCCGAGGCCGAGCCACGGAAACAGCAGTGTCAACAGGATGCAGCGGAGCCAGAAGCCGGGGCGGGCAGGTTCAACGGTCGGGATGGGGGCTTCTCCAGCGGCGGCAGTTCACAATATTTTGACAATTCTCACACCGCTGCAAGAAGGCTGCACGGCGCGGCAGATCGCGGCGCCAAGGCGCCACGCCGCCGCCGCGCAAGGTTCAGCCGAGCAGGCCGAACAGGGACCGCACCACGCTCACCGTCGCCAGCGCGATCAGCAGGTTCAGCACATGCCTGCGGAACTGCTCCGGCGACACGCCCTTGAACGAGCGCTGTCCGTACCAGATGCCCGCCAGCATCGCGGGCGCCAGCCACAGCGCCCACTTGAGCGTGTCGGGTCCCAGCAGGTTGCCCGAGCCGTGGGCCGAAGAGGGCATGAGCGCGGCGCACACCAGCGACACCACGTCGCTGAACAGCAGCAGCGCGATCAGCGTGGCGCGCAGCGCGGCCGGCGCCATCTTCGCGGTGCTCAGCAGCACCGCGATCGCGATGCCGCCGATGGCCGCCACGCCGTTGATGAAGCCCGACGCCAGCCCGGCCGCCAGCCGCACGCCGCGCGTGGGCACCAGCGTCACGTGGGCGCCGCCGCGCAGCAGCAGGGCGGCTGCCATCAGCAGCGCGCCGATGAGCAGGCGCAGCGGCGTTTCGGGCAGCCACGCCAGCAGCGCCACGCCGATGGGAATGCAGATGAGGTTGCCCAGCATCAGCCAGCTGAGCCAGGGCATGTCGACGTCGCGCGCAATGCCGCGCAGCTGGCTCAGGCTGGCCAAGATTTCCAGCGCGAAGATCGCGGGCACCACCAGCGCGGGCGACACCACCAGCGACATCCCGGCCACCGTGATGGCCGAGAAGCCGAAGCCCGCAAAGCCGCGCACGATGCCCGCCGCGAACACCACGCACAGGCTGTATGCCAGCAGCGCCGGCGCCAGCGGCGGCACCAGGAGCTCGGCCGCCGTCATGCCTGGAACAGCGGCAGCAGCTTCAGGCGCTGCACCTTTCCGGAGGGGCCGCGCGGCAGGTCGGTCACGAAGCGGTAATGGCCCGGCGCCTTGTAGCGGCCGAGCGCGGTGGCGCTGAAGGCGCGCAGTTCTTCCTCGGTGCAGGCAAAGCCTTCGCGCAGCACGATGCACACGCCGATCTCCTGCCCGTAGTGGCGGTCGGGTACGCCCACTGCGGCGGCCTCCAGCACGGCCGGGTGCTGCAGCAGCGCCTCGTCGATCTCGCGCGGGGCAATGTTCTCGCCGCCCTTGATGATCAGTTCCTTGATGCGCCCGGTGACGAAGAAAAAGCCGTCTTCGTCGCGGTGGCCCAGGTCGCCGGTGCGCAGCCAGCCGTCGGGCGTGAAGCTGGCGCGCGTGGCCTCGTCGTTCTTGTAGTAGCCGAGCATCACATTCGGCCCGCGGATCACCAGCTCGCCGGTGGTGCCGTCGGGCACGGCCGCCAGCTGCGCATCGACCACGCCCGCCATGCAGCCCGACGCGCGCCCCACCGAGCCGAGCTTGCGCGCGGCGGGGTCCATCGGGTTGGAGAACGAGGGCGCGGCGGTTTCGGTGAGGCCCATGGTCTCGACGATGCCGATGCCGAACATCTGCTCGAAGGCGCGATGGTGTTCCGGCGGCAGCGCGGCCGAGGCCGAACGGCAGAAGCGGATGGCCACGGTCTGTGCCAGCGGCGGCTTGGGCCCTTCGAGCAGGTACGAGACCATGGTGGGCACCACGTTGATCCAGCTGCACTGCGTGTGCGTGGCCTGGGCCCAGAAGCGGCCGGCCGAGAATTTCGGCGGCATCGCCAGGCTGCCGCCATGCGCCAGCGGCGCCAGCATGGTCACGGTGAAGGCGTTGATGTGATACAGCGGCAGCACCGCCAGCACGCGGTCGGAGGGCCGCAGTTCGTGCTCGGCGCTGATGGCGTGCGCGTTGGCCGCGAGGTTGCGCTGCGTGAGCATCACGCCCTTGGGCATACCGGTGGTGCCCGAGGTGTACATCAGCAAGGCGACGTCGCCGGGGGCGGGCGGTGGCACCGCGGATTCCGTCGTGTCGTCCGCGTCGTCCGTGCCGTCCATTTCACCCGGCAGCGCATCGCCCTCGGGGTCGGCCACGATCACCGCCACCGGCCGGTCGAAGGCCTGCACCACGTCGCGCACGCGCGCTTCCCATTCAGGCGCGACGCAGACCACGCGGCAGTCGGAATGCGCCAGCACGTAGCGCATCTGCTCCGGCTGCGACAGCAGGTTGACCGGGTTCACGCAGAAGCCGCCATGCATCGCGCCCAGCAGAAGCCGCAAGGTCAGCAGCCCGTTGGGCATGACGACCGAGACCGTGTCGCCCGGCCGCGCGCCATGGCTGCGCAGCACCGCCGCCACGTTGCGGCAACCGCGCGCCAGTTCGCCGTAGCCGAGATGGCGCTCGTTCTCCGTCGCGCGGGCGTACACGGCATGCGGCTGCAACCGCGCCTGGTGCTCGATCAGCGCGTGGACGGTTTCCGGCGCCGCGGACGTGGCCCCTGTCGTCGTGCCCACGGTGTTCTCCGCGTTCATCGCGTTCACTTCGCGCCGTGCGTCGCGAAGAAGGCTCCGAAGATCTCTTCCTCGCTAGGCACCTGTTCCGGGATCGGACGCGACACGCGCGTGATGTTCAGGTAATGGCGGTAGTTCATGTTGTCCGAGAAGTTGTTCTTGCCCCAGGTGCCGCAACCCATCGACAGCGAGAACGGCAGCCCGTTGTCGAAGCTGCCGCCGGTCGCGATGCAATGCGCCTGGTCGACGATCACGCGCGACACCGGCAGCGTGAGGCCCAGCGTGAGCGCGCGTTCGGGCACCGTGCTGTGCAGGCCCACCGAGTGGCCCGCGCCTTCGTAGGCGTAGATGCGTTCGACCGTGGCGGCCGCTTCATCGAAATTGCGCGCGGCATACACGGCGAGCACCGGGCTCAGCTTTTCGCCCGAGAACGGATGGTCGTGGCCTACCGCGTCCTCGGCCACCATGAGGATGCGCGGGTCGGTGGCCGCAATGGCCAGCCAGGCTTCGCGGTTGGCGCCGTCCACGGCCGCCGCGCGTTCGGCGATGGTGCGCGCCGACTGGCCGATGACGGCCGCCGAGAGCTTGCCCTCGGGCCACATCAGCGCCTGTAGCGTGGCCTTCTGCGGCGCCGCGAGCATGACGGCGCCACGGTCCTTCAGCGCGGCGAGCATCGGCGCGCGCACGGCATCGACGATGACCAGGCTGTTCTCCGACGAGCAGCTGGTCGCGTTGTCGAAGGTCTTGGAGCGCACGATGCGGTCGGCCGCCGCGTTGACGTCGGCCGTTTCATCGACGATGCCCGCCACGTTGCCCGCGCCCACGCCAAAGGCCGGCGTGCCGCTCGCATAGGCCGCGCGCACGTTGGCCTGCGAGCCGGTGGCCACCACCAGGTCGCACAGGCGCATGAGCTCGGCCGTGGCCTGCTTGTTGATGGGCAGCGGCAGCAACTGCACCAGGTCGCGCGGCGCGCCGATACGGTCGAACTGCTGGTGGATGAATTCGATGAGCCGTGCCGCCGTCGACCAGCCCTTGGGCGAAGGCGCGACGATGACCGCGTTGCGCCCCTTCAGTGCATTGATGATCTTGTTGGCCGGCGTGGCGCCGGGGTTGGTCGATGGCGTGACCGCGCACACCACGCCCACCGGCCGCGCAATCTCGACGATGCCGCGCGCCGGGTCTTCGCCGATCACGCCGACCGAGCGCGCGCCGTGCAGGTCGCGCAGCAGGCCGAAGGTCTTGCGATGGTTCTTTCGCACCTTGTCTTCGACGTTGCCCACGCCGGTGTCGGCCACCGCCAGCTCGGCCAGCTCGCGGTTGCGCGCCGGCTCGATGATGGCCCAGCCGGCCGCCACCACCGCGGTGTCGACCTGCGCCTGCGACCAGGTTTCATAAACGCGCTGCGCTGCGCGGGCGCGCGCCACGAGTTCGGCGATGGGAGAGGAAGAGGGGGATGCGGGGTGTTCCATGGGATCTGTCTGTATCGATCGATCAATCGACCTTGATGTTGGCTTCCTTGGCGAGCTTCTGCCAGCGCACGAGTTCGGTCGTCACGACCTTGCCGAGCTGCTCGGGCGTGCCGCCGACGCCTTCGCTGCCTTGCGCCAGCAGCTTGTCGCGGATCTCGGGTTCCTTCACCACCGTGTTGATCACGCGGTTGAGCCTGTCGATGGCCGGCTGCGGCGTCTTGGCGGGCACGAACACTGCGTACCAGGAGTCGACGTCGAAGTCGGCAATGCCGGCCTCCTGCATCGTCGGCACGTCGGGGAAGGCTGCGCTGCGCTTGGTGGTCGATACCGCCAGCGCCTTGAGCTTGCCGGCCTTCACGAACTGCGCCGCGGCCGGAATCGACACCCACAGCAGCGGCACCTGCCCGCCCATCACGTCGGTCACGGCCGGGCCGCCGCCGCGGTAGGGAATGTGCGTCATCTGCGTGCCGGTGCGCAGCTTGAGCAGCTCGCCCGCCAGGTGGCCCGGCGAGCCGTTGCCCACCGAGGCAAACGAAATGCTGTCGGGCTTGGCCTTGGCCAGCGCGACCAGCTCGGCCACCGTGTTCGGCGCGAACTGGTTGTTGGCCACAAGAATCTGCGGCAGCGACGCCACCATGCCCACCGGCGCAAAGTCTTTCGCGGTGTCGAAGCTCAGCTTGTTGTAGATGGCCGGGTTGATGGTGTGCGACGACAGCGTGAACAGCACCGTGTAGCCATCGGGCGCCGACTTGGCCACCACCTCGGTGCCGATGGAGCCGGCCGCGCCGCCGCGGTTGTCGATCAGCACCTGCTGGCCCAGCAGTGTCGAGAAGCGCTCCTGCACGATGCGCGCGATCACGTCCGTTCCGCCGCCGGGCGGGTAGGGCACGATCAGCCGGATCGGCTTGCTCGGGTAATCGCCGGCCGGGGGTTGCGCCTGCGCGGCAAGGGGTGCGGCCAAGGCCGCAAACGCGGCAAAAAAAGCGGCCAGCAATGCCGTGCGCAGCCAGGGTGCGGGGAACAACAGCTTCATTCGAGTCTCCTTCTCTTTGCGATGGATGTCGGGAGCGGCCCCACGGCGGGCTCGGGGCTGGCACGGTAGCCCAGCGTGATGCTGGCGTCGCGCGCGCAGGCCGTGATGCGGTCGGCCAGGCCGCGCGCCTGTGTCCGCGCAAAGCGGATCGACGGCACGCTCATGCCCACGGCCGCAATGGCCTCGCCGCGCGCGTTGAACACCGGCACGCCCAGCCCGCAGACGCCAAGCCGCCATTCCTCGCGGTTCTCGGCGTAGCCGCGCGCACGCGTGCGCTCCAGTTCAGAGAAGAGGGCATCGAAGTCGGTGATGCTGTTCTTCGTATGTGCCACCAGGGTGCCCAACCGTTCCCGCAGCGCGGGCACGTCGAGCGACGCCGCCGCGAGCAGCGCCTTGCCCGAAGCGACGCAATAAGCTGCTGCCCGGCCACCGACGCGCGAGTAGGCGGCCACGGGCAGGGGGCTGTCGAATTTGTCGAGGTAGACGATTTCGGCGCGGTCGAGCACGGCAAGATGGATGGTCTCGCCGGTGGCCTGCGCGAGCCGTGCGAGGTGCGGCCGGAGCAGTGCGCCCACATCGGCGGCTTCCGACACGAGCGCGCCAAGTTCGAAGAGACGCAAGCTCGGGCGGTAGGTGCTGGTGGCGGGGTCTTGCACGGCCCACCCGCATTCGACAAGAGTCTGAAGGGTGCGATGTGCGTTGCTGCGCGCCATGCCGAAGGCCTGTGCCAGATCGGTGACGCGGCAGTCGCGCTGCTGACGCGTCATCCATTCGATGGCGGCGAGACCCTTGGCGAGCGTGGAGTCCATGAGACCTTTGTGTTGTTCCAAATATTGGAACGTCGTTCTCGGATGTGAAACGCAATGTATGAACGCTTGGGGTTCTTTGTCAACCGGGGAAAGGAGACTTTGCGTATGCCTGCCTTGTGGTTGCTGCTGGTGCTGCTGTTCGGCTCACTCAGGGCGCTGCGGTTCTTCAGGGCGACGCTCACGCCGACGGTGTGCTCTGCTCCGCGAATGTCCCCCGCTTCGCTCCTCCTTTATTTCGCTGCGCAGAGCACACCATCCGCGTGAGCGTCATCAGAGTGGTCGTTGATCAGCGGTACACCA
>NZ_QAJK01000217.1 GCF_003852515.1 Variovorax sp. KBW07
AGTACCCGGTGTCATTCGCACGCACCCCGAATGACCCCGCACCCGCTCCCGAACAGCAACGCCAACCCCGATCCAGCTTCGTCCACCGTAGATCACGCGATCGCAAAGTGGACGACCAGCACGAAAATTCCTTCCGTCGCATTCAATCCCAGGAGTCCACTGCCATGCGCGTTCCCGCTCTGACACTTCGTCCCCTTGCCCTCGGCCTGGCCCTCGCCGCAGCCGCCTTCGCCGTGCAGGCGCAGGAAAAAGTGGTCTTCGCCACCAACTGGAAAGCGCAAGCCGGCCACGGCGGCTTCTACCAGGCGCTGGTCGATGGCACCTACAAGAAATACGGCCTCGACGTCGAGATCATGCAGGGCGGCCCCATGGTCAACAACCGGCCCATGCTGCCGGCAGGCAAGGTCGACTTTCTCATGACCGGCAACCTGCTCCAGTCCTTCGACAACGTGAAGAACGGCGTGCCCACCGTCGTCGTCGCCGCCATCTTCCAGAAAGACCCGCAGGCCATGTTCGCGCATCCGGGCCAGGGCTACGACAGCTTCAAGGACATGACCAAGGCGCCCGTTGCCTTCATCGGCAAGGACGGCCAGTTCAGCTTCTGGCAGTGGATGAAGTCCGAGCACGGCTTCAAGGATTCGCAGCTCAAGCCCTACACCTTCAACGTCGGCCCGTTCCTCGCCGACAAGAAATCCATCCAGCAGGGCTATGCCATTTCCGAGCCGCTGTCGATCAAGGCACAGGCCGGCTTCGACCCCGTGGTGCAACTGCTGGCCGACAACGGCTTCTCGACCTACGCGACCACCATCGAGACGCGCGCCGACCTGATCAAGAGCAAGCCCGAGACGGTGCGCAAGTTCATCGAGGCCTCGATCGTCGGCTGGAACAACTACCTCTATGGCGACAACAAGGCCGCCAACGAGCTCATCGCCAAGACCAACCCCGACTCGCCCGTGGCCGCGCTGCAGGGCTCGATCGAGCTGATCAAGAAGATGGGCATCGTCGACAGCGGCGACTCGCTCACCAAGGGCATCGGCGCCATGGACGAAGCCCGCGTGAAGGACTTCTACGACAAGATGGTCAAGGCCGGCCTGTACAAGCCCGGCGAGGTCGACCTGTCGAAAGTGGTCACCACGCAGTTCGTGAACAAGGGCGTCGGTGTCGACGTCCGCAAGAAGCTCACCGGCAAATAAGTAAATCGGCAAGAGCTGTACAGCATCGTATTTTTCCCGTGGGTCGCGCGGGGCTTGCGCCGGGGTCAGATGCCGGCGCCTGGGTTGCCATAAGGCACGCGCGGCCTTTTGTCCCTTGGGCTCTGACCCCGTCTCGCCGAACAGGCGAACCGGCCCTCAATCATGAAAACGCTCGTCGTCCATTGCCATCCGAACCCTGACAGCTTCAACCATGCGCTGTACCGCGCCGCCCTCGAGGCGCTCGAACCCCGGCATGCCGTCAAGGCCATCGACCTCTATGCCGAAGGCTTCGATCCCACGCTGACCCGCGAGGAGCGCATTGCCTACCTCGACAACCCCGAACTGATCCGCGAGCGCGTGAAACCGCACGTCGAAGCGCTGCTGTGGGCCGAGCACCTGGTGTTCGTCTACCCCACGTGGTTCCACGGACCGCCGTCGATGCTCAAGGGCTGGCTGGAGCGGGTGTGGCTGCCGGGCGTGGCCTTCCTGCCTGCGGAACGCAAGGGGCAGCTCGCGAAGTCGGGCATGCGGCACATCCAGCGGCTGACGGTGGTGACCACGGGCGGCTCGCCGCGGTGGTTCGTGATGGCCATCGGCGACCCGGGCCGGCGGCTGTTCACACGCGCCCTGCGCGCGTTGTTCGCATGGCGCTGCAAGGTGACGTGGCTGCAATTGCACGACATGAACGCCGCCACCGCGCACGACCGCACCCATTTCATTGCGCGCGTTTCGCGCAAGCTGCAGAGCATCTGAGCCACCTGAGTACAGACAACACAACAGAGGGAGCCACGCACCATGAGTCTCGAGCGCACGCTCACTGTCCGCGTCGAACGCATCTCGCGGCAGACGCCGGAAATACTGGCCTTCGAACTGTCCCATCCGTGGGGCCGGCCGCTGCCGGCCTACGAGGCCGGGGCGCACATCGACGTGCACATGCCCGGCGGCTTCTCGCGCCAGTACTCGCTGGCGCGCGCGCCCTCGGGCAACGCGTCTTACGTGATCGGCGTGAAGCGCGAGGCCGGCAGCCGCGGCGGCTCGGCCTCGATGCACGAGCGCGTGCGCGAAGGCGACCTGTTGCCCATCAGCGCACCGCGCAACACCTTCCCGCTGCGCGAGGAAGCGACGCACCACCTGCTGCTGGCGGGCGGCATCGGCATGACGCCGCTGCTGGCCATGGCGCAGGCGCTCGCGGCGCGTGGCGCGAACTTCACGCTGTGCGTGTTCGCGCGCAGCGAAGAACACCTGGCCTTTGCCGATGCGCTGCGCGCGCCGGCGCTGGCACCGCACCTGCGGCTGCACCTCGACCAGGGCAACGACGCATCGCAACGCATCGACCTGCGCGCGCTGCTGGCCGAACGTGCGGGCAACACGCATCTGTACGTGTGCGGCCCCGGCGGCTTCATGCAGGCGGTGCGCGACGCGGCCGCGGCCGCCCGTTGGCCCGAAGACGCGCTGCACGCCGAATACTTCGCCGCGCCCACCGACGCCAACACCACCACCGGCCTGCCCTTCACGCTGAAGCTCGCGCGGCGCGGCATCAGCGTGCCGGTGGCCGCCGACCAGACCGCCGTCGATGCGCTGCATGAAGTGGGCATCGACATCCCCGTGTCGTGCCAGCAGGGCCTGTGCGGCACCTGCGTGGTCGAGGGCGACGGCGAGGGCGCGGAGCACCGCGACTTCTGCCTTACCGGCACCGAGCGCAAGACCCGCGTGGCCCTGTGCTGCTCGCGCGCCAGGGGCCAGGAACTGGTGCTGCAGCTGTGAGCGCCCGCCCCACCACCATCGGCACCAACGCCAACGCCGGCCCCGACGAGAGCGAAGGCGAGGCGCCCGCCACGCGCGGACGTTCGCGCAAATACACGCAGGTGCTGGGCCTCATCAACCAGGCCGCCATCGAGGTGTTCGCCAGCGAGGGGCTGGCCGGCGCGTCGACCCAGGCCATCGCCGACAAGGCCGGCCTGTCGAAGGCGCAGCTGCATTACTACATCGAGAGCAAGGAAGCGCTGTACCGCCAGGTGCTGCAAGACATCCTGACCGACTGGATCGTGGTGTTCGGCTTCAGCGACGAGGCCTTCGGCCCGCGCAAGGTGCTGGGCGACCTGATCCATCGCAAGATGATGTTCTCGTTCGACCACCCGCTGCGCTCGCGGATCTTCACGGCCGAGATGATGCGCGGCGCACCGGTCATCAACAGCATGATGACCACGAGCAAAGCGCGCACCGACCAGGCCGCGGCCGTGATCCAGAACTGGATGAACCAGGACCTGATGGACAAGGCCGACCCGATGCTGGTGCTGTTCCACATCTGGGCCGTGACGCAGTTCTATGCCGACCACGCCACGCAGGCCGCGTACTACCGCGACGTGGCGCAGCAGGGCGAAGAGAAAGACCGGCGCTACCTGATCGAGCAGGTGACCGAATTCCTGCTGAAGGGCGCGGGGGTCAAGTAGCCTTTTTGGCGGGAAGGTACATGGTGGCCTCGACCTCCACCAGCACTTCATCGCCCGGCAGGAAGCGCGATACCTCCACCACCGTGCTCACCGGCGGGTCGCCCGGATAGAACAGGCCGCGCACGCGGTTGTAGAAGGCGTAGTGCGGCAGGTGGCGAAAGTACTGCACCAGCTTCACCACGTCTTCCATGGTGCCGCCGTGCTCGGCCGCGATCTGGCGGATGCGCTCGAGCACGAACCAGCTCTGCGCCACGATGGGCGCCTCGAACACGTCGACCGACATCTGGCCCGTGGCGTAGCCCACGCCCTGCAAGGCGGTGCGCGCCGCTTCGGGAATCGCGTCGTAGCCCGCGACGGCGCGGCGCGTGGCGGGGTCGACCGCCACCACGCCGCTCATGAAGACGAAATCGCCCACGCGCTTGGCGGCGGCGTAGTTGGCCATCGGCTTGCCCATGCTCATTTTTGAATGCTCTCCGGATTCGTTTGTGCTTCGAGGATGCGGCCGTGGCGGATCACGGTGCGTTGGCGTCCGCGCGGGCCGACGAGTTCGTGTTCGTCGGTGGCCGCGAGCAGCACCAGGTCGGCCGGGCAACCGGGCGCGATGCGCCCGTCCCAGGCCAGGCCCAGCGCCTTGGCCGGGCTCACGGTGATGGCGTCGAGCCAATCGCTGGCCGGTGCCAGGTGCGCCATCTGCACGCCCAGGCCGAAGGTCTCCAGCAGGTCGTAGCTGCCGTAGGGATAAAAGGCGTCCTGCACGTTGTCGGTCGCCAGGCTCGCGCGCAGGCCCCATGCAGCGGCTTCGCGGATGCGCGTGATGCCGCGCGCCACCGGCGTGCGGTCCCATGCGCCCTGCAGGTAGAGGTTGGTGGTCGGCAGCGCGACGATGTGAAGGCCCGCGCCCGCGCACAGCGCCAGCGTTTCATTGGCGACGGCGTCGTCCTGCATCGCCAGCGAGCAGGCATGGCCGCAGACCACGCTGCGCTTGAAGTCGCGCGCCCGCACCAGTTGCGCGATGCTGCGCAAGCCGCTGGCTTCCACATCGATCCCTTCGTCGACGTGAAAGTCCAGGCCCAGCCCGTGCTGTTGCGCCAGGTCGAACACGCGCCCCAGCTTGTGAACGATGCCCTCGTTGCGATAGACGAAAGCGCCCAGCGTGCCGCCCGCGCGCTTCACCTCGCGCGCGATGCGCTCGCCTGCCGCGAGGTCGGCGAACAGGTCGAGCGGCGTGAGCGAAACGAACTGCAGCTCGACGCGGCCGCGCCACTCCTCGCGCAGCGCCTCGAACACCGGCAGCGCGGCCGGTGGCTCTGCCTGCACCCAGTCGATGTGCGTGCGCAGCGCGCGCGTGCCCGACTGCCAGGCGTCTTGCAGCGCGCGCGTCATGCGCAGGCGCAGCGACTCGCCGGTCCAGCTGTCGCGGTGCCTGTTCATGCGATCGATGGCGGTGAACAGGTCGCCCTGCGCCGCGCCCACGTCCTGCACGGTGTAGTTCTTGTCGATGTGCGCGTGAGCCTCGACCAGCGCGCTCAGCAGGGTGCCGCGTGCATGCTGTTGTTGCTGCTGTTGCGCGCTCGGCACGATGGATTCAACGCGGTCGCCCGCCAGCGTGACGTCGAACACCTGCGCATCGCCGGCGTCGAAGCCTCGCAACGGCGCTGGAATGCGCAGTGCTTCGAGCTTCATCACGCGCGCTGCCGTTGCCGCCATGCGCGCAGCCAGCCCAGGCCCGCCGAGGTGCCACCGGGCTCCGAGCCGCGCTTCGGCCGGTACTCGCAGCCGACCCAGCCCTGCCAGCCGCACTGCGCCGACACCTCGTCGATCACGTCGAACAGGTAGGGGTAGTTCTGCTCGCCGATGTCGGGCTCGTGGCGTTCGGGCACGCCTGCAATCTGCAGGTGGCCGACGCGGCCCGTGGGCAGGTACTTGCGCAGCTTCATCGCCACGTCGCCTTCGACGATCTGGCAGTGGTACAGGTCCATCTGCACCTTGAGGTTGGATGCGCCGACCGCCTCGACGATCTCGTGCGCGTGGTCTTGCCGGTTCAGGAAGAAGCGCGGAATGTCGCGCGTGTTGATCGGCTCGATGAGCACGTCGCGCCCCGCCTTGGCGGCTTCGGCGGCGGCCCAGCGCAGATTGTCGAGGTACACGGCCTGCACCGCCTCGCGCTCCAGCCCTTCGGGCACCAGGCCGGCCATGACGTGGATGCGTGGGCAGTCGAGCGCCACCGCGTAGTCGATGGCCTTGGCGATGCCATCGCGAAACTCGGCGTCGCGTCCCGGCAGGCAAGCCAGCCCGCGGTCGCCACCGTCCCAATCGCCGGGCGGGCCATTGAACAGCACCTGCTTCAGGCCGTTGGCCTGCAGCCGGGCAACTATCTCGTGCTGTGGAAAGGCGTAGGGAAAGAGGTACTCGACACCCTGGAAGCCGTCTTTCGCGGCGGCATCGAAACGGTCGAGAAAAGCGAGCTCCGGGTAGAGCATCGAGAGGTTGGCGGCGAATTGGGGCATGGGGTGTTTTTACTACTACCAGCGCGCGCCGAAGGTGCGGCGCAGTTCATCGATCTGTGCGGCGTCCAGCGGCTCGGGCTGGCTTGCAGCGGTGAGCAGTTGGAGCCTGGCGGTTTCCTCGAGTTCTTCGAGCACCGACATGGCGGCGGCCGGCGTGTCGTGCCAGACGTTGGGGCCAAGGCGCGTGAGCATCACGGCGCGAATGGGCGTGCCGGCCGCGCCAAGGCGCTCGATGGCCTGCGCCACCTGTTCGGCGGCTTCTGGAGCGCCGGGCCGGTGGTACGGAATGACAGGCACGTGGCCGACCTTCATGACGAAGTACGGTGTGAGCGCGGGCAGCAGTTCGGCACCGGGCGCGTTCAGCGTGAGCGCGACGCAGTGCGTGCTGTGCGTGTGGATGACGCAGGCGGTGCCGGGGTCGAATTTGCGCGCGGCGGTGTAGATGCGCGTGTGCAGCGCGATGGTCTTGCTGGCACGGTCGCCGCTGGTCTGCGTGCCTTGTGCATCGAGCTTTGCGAGTCGCGCAGGGTCGAGGAACCCGAGGCAGGCATCGGTCGGCGTGATGAGAAATCCGTCGTCCAGCCGCACGCTGATGTTCCCGGCTGTCGCATGGACGTAGCCGCGTTCGAAAAGGCTGCGACCGACGCGGCAGATTTCTTCGCGGGCTTCGTTTTCGTTCATGTCGTGGTTCCTGCTCGCACTGTGTTTCGTTCGGGCTTCAGGGTATTTGTGTTCTTGGTGCAGTTGTTCGGGAGCGGGCGCGGGGTCATTCTTTGGCTTGTGCGACTGACACCGGGTACTTCCCTCCGCGAATGTCCCCCGCTTCGCTCCTCCTTTATTTCGCTGCGGGAAGCACCCGATGCCCT
>NZ_QAJK01000218.1:0-4832 GCF_003852515.1 Variovorax sp. KBW07
TGAGCGTCGCCCCGAATGAACAGGGCAGCAGAGCAAAAAACTCAGCGAACAGGCACCACAGGCCAGGGCCGCTGCAGTTCCCGAATCTGCTCGAACGCACGCGACACGCGCAGCACGCCAAGGTCGTCGAAGCGCTGTCCAGCGATCTGAAGACCGATAGGCAACCCGTCCGCCGAGTAGCCGCAGTTGATCGACGACGCAGGCTGCTCCGACATGTTGAACGGCACCGTGAACCCGATGTGTTCCAACGGCCGCAACGGATCGTTCGTCGGTGAAGGCGCCTCCGCGGCGGCCGGCATGTTGGGCGACACTGGCGAGATCACGTAGTCGAAACGCGAACACGCCTGCACCGCCGCCACGCGCGTTGCATGGAACTGGCTGAAGCTGCGGAACACATGCTCGCCGCTGAATTCAGCCGCACTCTCGGCCCACTCGCGGATGTAGGGCAGCACCTTCGCGCGCTGGTCCGGACGCAAGGCCTTCATGTCCACCAGCGAGCGCATGCGCCACAGATGGTCCATGCCGTCGAGCATCGCCTGCGACATGAAGGGTTGCATCACCTCGACCACGGCGCCGGCCTTCTCGAACAGGCGCGCCGCGTGTTCGACCGCCGTCTGTATCTCGGGCTCCACCGCAAGGCCGCAGCCTGCATCGAGCAGCAGCCCGATGCGCAGGCCGCGCAGGTGGTCGGGCGATACGTCGAAACTCGACCAATCGATTTCCTGCGCCGGCAGGCTCATGCTGTCCCGCGCATCGGGCTTCGACAGCGCCTGCATCATCAACGCCGCATCGCCCACGGTGCGCGTCATGGGCCCCGCCGCGCGGCCCATGTACGGCGGGTCGATCGGAATGCGGCCCAGGCTCGGCTTGAGCGTGAAGATGCCGCACCAGCTGGCCGGCAGCCGCAACGAGCCGCCGATGTCGGTGCCCAGGTGCAGTGGGCCGTAGCCCGCGGCCGCCGCGGCACCGGCGCCCGCGCTGGAGCCGCCCGGCGTCCGGCTCAGGTTCCAGGGGTTGCGCGCCAGCGTGTGAAAGCTCGAGAGGCCCGACGACAGCATGCCGTAGTCGGGCATGGTGGTCTTGCTCACGATCACCGTGCCGGCTTCTTTCAGGCGCGCGGCCGGCGGCGCGTCGGCGGTGGCCGGCTTCAGGTCGACGGCGGCCGTGCCGGCGGGCATCGGGTCGCCGCGCGTGGCGATGTTTTCCTTGATGGTGGCCGGCACGCCATCGAGCGGGCCGAACGCGTCGCCACGTTGCCAGCGCGCCTCCGAAGCGCGCGCCTGTGCCAGCGCGGCTTCGGGCCTGAACAGCCAGGTGGCCTGCAGGTGCGGCTCCCAGCGTTCGATCTGCGCGATCACGGCCTGCGTGACCTCGACCGGCGACAGCTTCTTTTCGCGGTAGGCGGCGGCGAGTTCCTGTGCCGACAGGTCGCTCAGCAAAGGCGCATCGGACGACGACGAAGACGGCACGGGAGCGTCGCTCATCCCCAGGACAGTGCCGACAGGTCGTTCACGAAGATCGGGTTCTCTTTCCAGAGGCCCTTGACGTTCTTCTTGGCGATGGTCGGGAACTGCGGCTGGTACAGGAAGCCGTTGGCCGCGTCGGTGGCCAGCATCTTCTGCGCGTCGCCGAGCAGCTTGTTGCGTTCGGTGGCGTTGCCGGTGGACTTGATCTTGTCGAACAGCGTGTTGAACGACTTCGACTGGTAGCCCCAGTAGTAGTCGGACTTGGCGTAGTTGCCCAGGTCGAAGGGCTCGACGTGCGAAATGATCGACAGGTCGTAGTCCTTGTTGCCGTAGGTGCCGCTGAGCCATTGCGCCCACTCGACGTTCTGCACTTTCACGACGATGCCGATCTTGGCGAGCTGGGCCACGATCACCTCGCCGCCCTGGCGCGCGTAGGGCGGCGGCGGCAGCGTCATGGTGAGTTCGAGCGGCGTCTTCACGCCGGCTTCGGCCAGCAGCTTCTTGGCCTTCTCGATGTCGAAGGGGTTGATGGCGGTGGTGTCGACAAAGCCCGCCGCACCCGGCACGTAGTGGCTGCCGATGGGCACGCCGAAGCCGTCGGCGGCGCCTTCGATCACGGCCTTGCGGTCGATGGCCGCAAGAATGGCGCGGCGCACGCGCACGTCGTCCAGCGGCTTCTTCCTGTTGTTGATCGACAGGATGGTCTTGGCGCGCGAGCCGGCCAGGATCACCTGGAACTGCGGGTTGGCCTTGAACTGCGGCACCACGCGCGTGCCGATGCGCGTGAACACGTCGACGTCGCCCGCCATCAGCGCGGCGGCCTGCGCGGCCGTGTCGGAGATGAAGCGGAACGTGACCTTGTTGATCTTGGCGGTGGCGGGGCTGCGGAAGCCGTCCCACTTGCTCAGCGTGAGCGACGAGCCCTTGGCCCAGCTGTCGAGCTTGTAGGGGCCGGTGCCGACCGGCTTGTTGGCGTTGGTCTCGGCGCTCTTGGGCTCGACGATCACGGCCGTGGCCTGGCCCAGCACGAAGGGCAGGTCGGGGTCGATTTCCTTGTTTATGACCACGACGGTGTAGTCGTCGACCGCCTGGGTGCTCAGGTTCGCGAAGGTGCGCTTGTCCTTGTTGGTGCTCTTCTCGCTGCCGGCGCGGTCGAACGAGAACTTGACGGCGGCTGCGTTGAAGGGCTCGCCGTTCTGGAATTTCACGCCGCGCTTGAGCTTGAAGGTGTAGGTCTTCAGGTCGGGCGAGACTTCCCAGCTGTCGGCCAGCAGCGGCGTGACGCTGCCGTCGGCATTGATCTTGGTGAGCGTCTCGAGGATGTTGTACTGCACCACCTCGGCGATGGCGGCGGCAGCGCCGCTGGTCGGGTCGAGCCCCGGCGGTTCGAGCGCCATGCCGATCACGATGGCGTCCTTCCGGCCCTGCGCCATGCCGGCGAGCGGGGTGGCCAGCGCAACCGTGGCGCCAGCGGTGGTGAGGAGGGTGCGGCGGTTCAACATACGTGTGATCTCCGGAAAAACAAGCCAGGTTCGAATGACTGCTTCGGCGTGCGCCATGCCCCGAAGGGAGGCACGACACCGCGAAAGAACAGGCACGCAGCACGAAAGATGCCACGTGCGCAGCCGGTCATTCTCTCGCAGCGGGCGCGCCGACGCGCGCGTGGAAAAGGGGTTTTTCCTCGGGACGTTCCCGTAGGACGGGCGCGGGAACCGGCGGTGCCGGGCCCCCTTTTTCCTCGAGCGTCAGGCCCAGTACAACGCGGCGATGTCGTTCACGAAGATCGGCGTGTCTTTCCAGAGCCCGCGCAGGTTGCGCGCCGCCACGGTGATGAACTGCGGCTGGAACAGGAAGACGTTGGCCGCGTCCTCGGCCAGCAGCCGCTGCGCGTCGCCGAGGTAGCGCAGCCGGTCGGCCGCGCGCGGGGCGTTGCGCGCCTTGTCGAAAGCCTCGTTGAACTTCGCCGACTGGTAGCCCCAGTAGTACTCCGGCTTGGTGTAGTTCACCAGGTCGAAGGGCTCGACGTGCAGGATCAGCGAGAGGTCGTAGTTCTTGTTGCCGTAGGTGCCGCTCATCCACTGTGCCCATTCGACGTTCTGGATCTTCGCGACGATGCCGACCTTGGCCAGCTGCGCGGCGATGAGCTCGCCGCCTTGCCGGGCGTAGGGCGGGGGCGGCAGCACGAAGTCGAGTTCGAGCGGCGTCTTCACGCCGGCCTCGGCCAGCAGCTGCCTGGCCTTCTCGACGTTGTAGGCGTTGATGCCCGTGGTGTCGATGTAGCCCGGCGCGCCCGGCACGTAGTGGCTGCCGATAGGCACGCCACGGCCGTCCACGGCCGCTTCGATCACCGCCTTGCGATCGATGGCCGCCGAGATGGCGCGGCGCACGCGCACGTCGTCGAGCGGCTTGCGCTTGTTGTTGATGGCCAGGATGGTCTTGCCGCGCGAGGCGTTGAATACCACCTGGAAGCGCTTGTCGTTCTGGAACTGCGGAAGGCTCCGCGAGACCGAGGCATGCGGGAACAGGTCGACATCGCCCGACAGCAGCGCGGCGGTCTGCGCGGCCGGCTCCGAGATGAAGCGGAAGCTGGCCTTGCGGATCTGCACGGCTTCGGCGTGGCGGTACCCGTCCCACTTGGCGAGCACGATGCCCGAGCCCTTGGACCAGCTCTCGAGCTTGTAGGGGCCGGTGCCGACCGGCTTCGTGGCATTGGTCTCGACAGTCTTGGGCTCGACCAGGACGGCCGACGATTGCCCGAGCAGGAACAGAAGATCGGGCTCGATCTCCTTGGTGATCAGCACCACGGTGTGCTCGTCGACCACCTGCGTCGCGATGTTGGTGAAGGTGCGCTTGTCCTTGTTGGTGCTGTTGGCCGCGGCCGCACGGTCGAAGGAGAACTTGACGGTGTTGGCGTTGAACGGCTCGCCGTTCTGGAACTTGACGCTGCGCTTGAGCTTGAAGGTGTAGGTCTTGAGGTCGGGCGAAACTTCCCAGCTCTCGGCCAGCAGCGGCGTCACCGAGCCGTCGGAGTTGATCTTGGTGAGCGTCTCGAAGACGTTGTAGAGCACGACCTCGGAAATCTCGGCACCGGCCTTGGCGGTGGGGTCGAGGCCGGTAGGCTCCAGCGTGAGCGCCAGCACCAGCGCATCTTTCTTCCGCTGTGCGAAAGCGGCCGTGGGCAGGACCAGCGGAGTGAGGGCTGCGGCGCCGGTGGCGAGCAGGGTGCGTCGTTTGAGCATGGAGCGATGTCCTCGGAACAAGGGGGCAAGCATCATCCGCGAGGCGGGGTACTTTGCGCAACCAGATGCTTATGACGCACTCATCGTTGGCGTTGGCGTTGGCGTTGGTGCGGGTGCGGGGTCATTC
>NZ_QAJK01000218.1:4935-7735 GCF_003852515.1 Variovorax sp. KBW07
GTGAGCGTCGCCCTGAATGAATTGAACCGCAGCGCCCGAACCACTCAGTGCGGCACGAAGACCCGGTTCGCTTTCAGGCAGTCAGCAGCGTTCCACCGGTAGGCGTGCGCGGCACAGCGTCGAGCAGCGTGCGCGTGTAGGGATGCTGGGCGTGGCGGAACAGTTCGGCGGGCGGACCTTGCTCCACGATCTTGCCCTTCCACACTACGCACACCTCGTCGCACAGATGGTTCACCACGGCGAGGTCGTGGCTGATCAACAGATAACTGATGCCGAACTGCTGCTGCAAGTCTTGCATCAGGTTCAGCACCTGGGCCTGCACCGACACGTCGAGCGCACTGACTGGTTCGTCGGCCACGATCAGCTTGGGCCGCGTGATCAGGGCGCGCGCGATCGCGATGCGCTGGCGTTGGCCGCCTGAGAACTCATGGGGGTACTTGCCCATGTCGGTGGTACGAAGTCCCACTGCGGCGAGTGCTTCCGATGCGCGTTCGCGCTGCACGGTGCGGCTGGTTTCGGCCAGTGCTTCGAGCGGCTCGGCGACGATGCGTGCCACGGTCTGGCGTGGATCGAGCGAACCGTACGGGTCCTGGAACACCATCTGGAAGTCGCGCCGCGCGGTGCGCAACTCGGCTTTCGACAGCGTGTGCAGGTCGCGGCCTTCGAGGCGCACGCTGCCAGAGGTCGGCGTGTCGAGTGCCATCACCAGGCGCGCGATGGTCGACTTGCCCGAGCCCGACTCGCCGACGATGCCGACGCTCTTGCCGGCTTCGACCTTGAAGCTCACTCCGTTGAGCGCCTTCACGGTGGGCGGCGGGCCGAAGAGTTTTTCGCGCGGCATCGCGTAGTGCCGAACGAGGTCGGTCACTTGCAGCAGCGGCGTCGGCATGGAAGCGATGATGGGCTCACTCATGGTGCGATGGCGACGAGGTCCGTAGCCGCGATTTCTTCGAGGCGGATGCAGCGCACCGCGTGGTCTTGCGGCAGCATCGTGGCCGGCGGGCGCGTGGTCTGGCAGGCATCGACGGTGTAGCTGCAGCGGCCCGCGAAGGGGCAGCCCGGCGGCAGGTCGACCAGCTCGGGCACGCTGCCCTTGATGGTGGCAAGGCGCAGGCCGCGTGGCGCGCCGAGGGCGGGGCGCGCGGCGAACAGGCCCTGGGTGTAGGGATGCGCGCGGCGTGCGAACACGGCCTCGGTGGGGCCGCTCTCGACCACGCTGCCGCCGTACATCACCAGCATCTTCGACACGGTCTGCGCGATCACGCCCAGGTCGTGCGAGATCAAGATCAGCGCCATGCCGCGCTCTTGCACGAGACTCTGTATGAGCTCGAGGATCTGCTTCTGGATGGTCACGTCGAGCGCGGTGGTGGGCTCGTCGGCAATCAGCAGGTCGGGGCCGCAGGCGAGCGCCATCGCAATGCCGATGCGCTGGCGCTGGCCGCCCGAGAACTGGTGCGGATAGGCATCGAGCCGCGAGGCCGCATCGGGAATGCCCACCCGGTCGAGCAGGGCGAGCACTTCCTTGCGCGCTTCCGCCTTGGAAAGGCCACGGTGCAGGCGCAAGGGCTCGCCGACCTGGCGCACGATGGTGTGCACCGGGTTCAGCGCCGTCATCGGCTCCTGGAAGATCATGCCGATGCGGTTGCCGCGGATCTGGCACATGGCCTTTTCGTCGCGGCCCACGAGCTCGGTGTCGTCGAAGCGGATGCTGCCGGTGACCTTCGCGGTCGAGGGCAGCAGGCCCATCAGCGACATCACGGTGATCGACTTGCCGCAGCCCGACTCGCCGACGATGCCCAGCGTTTCGCCGCGCTCGAGCGTGAAGTCGACGCCGCGCACGGCCTCGGCGGGGCCGCGCTGCGTTTGCAGCTCGATGTGCAGGTCCTTGACTTGGAGAAGAGGCATGTCGTTCAGCGGGCGCGCGCGAGGCGTGGATCGAGCAGGTCGCGCAGGCCGTCGCCGAGCAGGTTCAGGCCCAGCACCGCCATTGCGATGGCCATGCCCGGAAACACCGCGAGCATGGGCGCCTGGAACATCATCGTCTGCGCTTCGCTGAGCATGCGGCCCCACGAAGGCTGAGGTGGTTGCGTGCCCAGGCCGAGGTAGGAGAGGGCGGCTTCGGCCAGGATGGCGATGGCGAAGCGAATCGTGATCTGCACGATCAGCACGGCCGAGATGTTCGGCAGCACGTGCTGCATGGTGATCGCGAATGGGCCCTTGCCGCAGGCACGCGCGGCGGCCACGTACTCGCGCGACCAGATCGCGTTGGCCGAGGCGCGCGTGATGCGTGCGAAGGTCGGGATGTTGTAGATGCCGATGGCCACGATGGCATTCACGATGCCGGCGCCGAACACCGCCGTCATCATGATGGCCGAGAGAATCGCGGGGAAGGCCAACGAGAAATCGGTGAGCCGCATGATGGCTTCTTCGACCCAGCCGCGCCTGGCCGCGGCCAGCAGGCCCAGCGCGGTGCCCACGACGAGGCCGATGCCCACGGCGATCACGCCGACAAGAATCGACGCACGCGCGCCCACGAGCAGCAGCGAAGCCACGTCGCGGCCGAAGGTGTCGGTGCCCAGCCAGTGCGAGCCGGTCGGCGGCTTCAGCTTGTTGGCCATGTCCATCTCGTAGGGCGACCACGGCGTCCACACCAGCGAGACGGCGGCTGCGAGCAGCAGGAGCAGCGTGAGCACGCCGCCGATGACGAAGCTGCGGTGCTGCGAAGCGCGGCGCCAGAAGCCCGGCACCTTGAGCGCGGCGGCGCTCGGAGCTGTGACGGTGCTCATATGTCGCTGGCCTT
>NZ_QAJK01000022.1 GCF_003852515.1 Variovorax sp. KBW07
TGGTGTACCGCTGATCAACGACCACTCTGATGACGCTCACGCGGATGGTGTGCTCTGCGCAGCGAAATAAAGGAGGAGCGAAGCGGGGGACATTCGCGGAGCAGAGCACACCGTCGGCGTGGGCGTCGCCCTGAACAGCGCCCTGAACAGCGCCCTGAACAGCGCCCTAAACAACGCTCCTGACACGCCATAGACATCACAACAAGAAAGAATTTTCCCGATGCAAGCCATCCAGAACTTCAACCTGGTGTCCCTTCTCGACACCTTCGTCAGCGTAACCACAGCCTTCATCCTCGGCTCGCTCATCGGCCTCGAACGCCAGATCCGGCAACGTACAGCCGGCCTGCGCACCAACACACTCGTCGCCGTGGGTGCCGCTGTGTTCGTCGACATGGCCTATCGGCTCGATGGAAGCGGCGGCGCCGTGCGCGTCGTGGCCTACGTGGTCTCCGGCATCGGCTTTCTTGGAGCGGGCGCCATCATGAAGGAAGGCGCCAACGTCACCGGGCTGAACACGGCGGCCACGTTGTGGGGGTCGGCCGCGGTGGGCGCCTGCGCGGGCGCCGACCTGATCGGTGAGGCCATCGTTGCCGCGTTGTTCGTGCTGGCCAGCAACACGCTGCTGCGGCCTGTGGTCAATCGCATCAACCGCCGCCCGATCAAGGAAGAGTCGAGCGAAGCGACGTATGCGGTGCGGGTGATCTGCTCGCGGGCGGCACGGCCCGACGTCATGGACCAGCTGCTGCTGTTGCTGGAAGCCGCGAACTACCCGGTGCGCGATGTCGACCAGCACGCCTTCGGGCCGGCCGACACCGAGATCGAAGCGACGCTGTATGCCACCGCGGTCGAGCCGCTGGAGCTCGACCGGGTGATTGCCGATCTCGAAGCGCTCGAAGGCGTCCAGCAAGCCTTCTGGAACGCCTCCGCTGAAGACTGACTGACTGACGCCCTGGGCGCTTAAACGCCCAGGATCGAAACGGCCTTGGTGTTCAGGTAGGCCTCGAGTGCCTCCGGGCCGCCTTCCGAACCGTAGCCCGAATCCTTCACGCCGCCGAAAGGCATTTCCGGCGACGGGGTGGCGGGCTGGTTGATCCACAGCATGCCCAGCTCGAGCTTCTGGCTCAGCAGGTGCGCGTTCTTGATCGACTTGGTGAAGGCATAGCCGGCCAGGCCGAAGGGCAGGCGGTTGGCTTCGGCAATGGCTTCTTCGAGCGTGTCGAAACCGCGGATGGCAGCGATGGGGCCGAAGGGTTCGTTGTTGAACACGTCGGCGTCCAGCGGCACGTCGGTCAGCACGGTGGGGGCGAAGAAGTTGCCGGTGTCGCCGACGCGTTCGCCGCCGGTGGCCACGGTCGCGCCCTTCTTGCGGGCGTCTTCCAGCACGTGGGCCATGGCCGTCAGGCGGCGGGCATTGGCCAGCGGGCCGATGGTCGTGCCTTCGGCAAGGCCGTCGCCCATCTTCAGGCCTTCGGTGTACTTGACCAGCGTGCGGGCGAATTCTTCGCGCAGGCTGTTGTGCACCAGGAAACGCGTGGGCGAAATGCAGACCTGGCCGGCATTGCGGAACTTGGCGGCACCGGCGGCCTTGACGGCCAGGGCCACGTCGGCGTCTTCGGCGACGATCACCGGGGCGTGGCCGCCCAGCTCCATCGTCACGCGCTTCATGTGCGAACCGGCCAGCGCGGCCAGCTGCTTGCCGACCGGGGTCGAGCCGGTGAAGGTGACCTTGCGGATGATCGGGTGCGCGATCAGGTAGTTCGAGATTTCAGCGGGGTTGCCGAACACCAGGCCCACGGTGCCGGGCGGAATGCCGGCATCGACAAAGGCCTGCAGCAGCGCGGCGGGCGATGCCGGGGTTTCTTCGGGCGCCTTCACCAGGAAGGAGCAGCCGGTGGCCAGCGCGGCGCCGAGCTTGCGCACGATCTGGTTGATGGGGAAGTTCCACGGCGTGAACGCAGCGACGGGGCCCAGCGGCTCCTTCAGCACCAGTTGCTGCGCGGCCAGGTTGCGCGAGGGCACGATGCGGCCATACACGCGGCGGCCTTCGTCGGCAAACCATTCGATGATGTCGGCGGCGGCCAGGGTTTCGCCCTTGGCTTCGACCAGCGGCTTGCCCTGCTCCTGCGTCAGCAGCTTGGCGATGTCGCCGGCGCGTTCGCGGATCAGGCCGGCGGCGCGGCGCATGACGGCGGCGCGCTCGTTGGCGGGGGTGTTGCGCCAGGTGTCGAAGCCACGCTGGGCAGCGGCCAGGGCACGGTCGAGATCGACGATGCCGGCGTGCGCCACCTTGCCGATGGCCTTGCCGGTGGCGGGGTTCAGCACGTCGAGGGTCTTGCCGTCGGCGGCGTCGACCCATTGGCCGTCGATCAGCAGGCGGGTGTCGGTGTAGGTGGCGGTCATGGCGAACTTTTCCTTCGAGGACTGGGGGATGATGAAAAGGGGGAAATCTGGATGCGCGGCGCGGCACCCCGGGGGGTGCGCTTGCAACAACGGCGGCAGCAGGCTGCCGGGGGCGTAGATTAACCCGAGTTCACAATCCTCGCCGAGGCTGGGAAACCCGGCCCCGGCCCTTCGGCCCTTCCCAGCGCCTGCGCTGCCTTCCCCGCCCTACAACACCAGCAGCGCGCGGAAGTCGTTGACGTTGGTGTTCGTGGGCCCGGTCACGAACAGGTCGCCGACGGCATCGAAGTAGCCGTATGCGTCGTTGCGGTCGAGGTGATCGGACAGCTTCTTGCCCGCCGCGGCGGCGCGCGCCAGCGTGTCGGGGGTGACGAAGGCGCCGGCGTTGTCTTCCACGCCATCGATACCGTCGGTGTCTGCGGCCAGCGCCCAGACCTGCGGCTGGCCCATCAGCGCACCGGCCAGCCCCATGCAGAACTCGCCGGCCCGGCCGCCACGCCCCTTGGCCTGGCCCGGCTGGCGGGGGCGGATGGTGACGGTGGTTTCGCCGCCCGACAAAATGACGCAGGGCCGTGCGAAGGGCTGGCCGCGGTGCGCCACGGCGCGGGCCAGCGCCGCATGCACCTTGCCCACTTCGCGCGATTCGCCTTCGATCTCGTCGCTGAGGATGTGCGCCTCGATGCCGGCTTCGCGGGCCGCCTTGGCTGCCGCTTCGAGCGACTGTTGCGGCGTGGCGATCATGTGAACCTCGTGGCCCGCGAACACGGCGTCGTCCGGCTTGGGCGTTTCGAGCTTGCCGCTGGCGAGTTGCGCGCGCACAGGTGCCGGCACCTCGATGCCGTAGCGGTCGAGGATGGCCAGTGCATCGGCGCAGGTGGTGGCGTCGGGCACCGTGGGGCCGCTGGCAATGACGGCTGCGTCGTCGCCCGGCACGTCGCTGATGGTGAGCGTTACCACGCGCGCCGGCGCGCAAGCCGCGGCCAGCCGGCCACCCTTGATGCGCGACAGGTGCTTGCGCACGCAGTTCATCTCGCCGATGCCGGCACCGCTGTCGAGCAGTTGCTTGTTGATGCGCTGCTTGTCGGCCAGCGTCAGGCCTTCGGCCGGCAGCACCAGCAGCGACGAACCACCGCCGGAAATCAGGCACAGCACCAGGTCGTCGGCCGTGAGCCCCTGCGTGAGCGCCAGCATCCGCGCGGCGGCCTGCTCCCCGGCCGCGTCGGGCACGGGGTGCGCGGCCTCGACGATCTCGATGCGCTGCGGCACGCCTTCGGGGCGCGGCGGAATGTGGTCGTAGCGCGTGACGACCAGGCCCGACAGCGGCGCGTCGGCCGGCCACAGGGCTTCGAGCGCCTGGACCATCGAGCCCCCGGCCTTGCCGGCGCCGAGCACCAGCGTGCGGCCCTTCTTCGGGTCCGGCGGCTTGGGCAGGTGGGCGCCGAGGGTGGACAGCGGCAGCGCGCGGTCGACCGCCACGCGGTAGAGGTGTTCGAGGAAAGCGCGCGGGGCTTCGCGCGGATCGGGGGCGGGGCCGAAGGACGGGTTCGATGCGGTCATTGCTGCTTTGTCTCCAATCCGGCGATTGTGCTGCGGACCGGGACCCGCCCTCGCCGGCCGGTTTTCCGTGTGTCTAGTTGGTCTTCGCGCCGGCCTGGAACCAGCGACTGATGAGCGCCCGCTCTTCGTCGGTGATGCCCGTGGCGTTGTTCATCGGCATGATCTTGGTCACCACGACCTGCTGGTAGATGGCCTGGGCGTGCGCGGCGACCTGCTCGGGCGAATCGACGCGCACGTTCTTCATCTGCACGGCCGCGCCGTGGCACATGAAGCAGCGTTGCTCCAGCACCTTCTGCACGTCCGCATAGGCCACCGCGGGCGCTGCCGCCGTCGCGGCCGACGCCACGGGGGCTGCCGCGGGCTCGGGCTTCATCCAGACGATGGTCAGGCCCAGCACCACGATGCCGACCAGCGCGTAAGGCAGCGGGTTGCCCGCATTGCCCAGCTTGAAGCGGTGGCGCACCACGAAGAACTGGCGAATGGCGGCACCGCCGAGCATGATCAGCAGCAGCACCACCCAGTTGTACTTGTGGGTGTAGGTAAAGCTGTAGTGGTTGCTCAGCATCGCGAACAGCACGGGCAGCGTGAAGTAGGTGTTGTGCACGCTGCGCTGCTTGCCGCGCTGGCCGTGCACCGGGTCGACCGGCCGGCCTTCGCGCAATGCCTGCACGTTCTTGCGTTGCCCCGGAATGATCCAGAAGAACACGTTGCCGCTCATGGTCGTGGCCATCATGGCGCCGACCAGCAAGAAGGCGGCGCGGCCCGCGAACCACTGGCAGGCCAGCCAGGTCGCGAAGACGATGAAGATCGCGATCAGCACGCCGACGATGGTGTCGCCGTTCTTGCGGCGCCCGAAGACCTGGCAGATGCCGTCGTAGACCATCCAGAACACGACGAAGAAGGCCAGCGCCACGGCAATGGCGGCGCCCGGTTGCCAGTCCATCTTCGACTTGTCGATGAGGTAGGTGCTGGCATTCCACAGGTACGACATGGTGAAAAGCGTGAACCCGGTGATCCAGGTCGAATAGCTTTCCCAGTAAGACCAATGCAGGTGGTCGGGCAGCTTCTTGGGCGCCAGCGCGTACTTCTGCATGTTGTAGAAGCCGCCGCCGTGCACCGCCCACTGTTCGCCGCCCACGCCCTTGTCGAGCGACTCCTGGTCGTGCGGCTTCTCGAGGCTGTTGTCCAGCATCACGAAGTAGAAGGAGGCGCCGATCCAGGCGATGGCGGTAATGACGTGGACCCAGCGCAGCAGCAGGTTGGCCCAGTCGAGGTAGTAGCTTTCCATGTGCTCTCTCTCAACCCTTGGTGCGCGTGGGGACGCCATCAAGGGGTTTCAGCCTGCTCACCACTGCGGGCGCTGTAAGCAGAGAAAGTGCCGCGAACGCAGGCTCCGGAAAATGGGCCTCGCTCCGCTGCGGCTTGTTGTGGACCGAAAGTGTATACAGTTTTGGCAAGAGACGGGATGGTTTTTTGGGCCTCGCCGCCGGGGAAAACCCTGTTCGGCCCAAGTCAACCCAGCGACTGCAACAACTGTGCCGCCACCGCGACCGCGATCACCTCGGGCTCCTTGCCGGTGATGCCGGGCACGCCGATGGGGCAGGTGATGCGGGCCAGCTCGTCGGCCGTGAAGCCGCGCGCTTCGAGCCGGTGGCGGAAGGTGGCCCACTTGGTCTTGCTGCCGATCAGGCCGATGTACGGCAGGTCGTTGCGCTCGCGCAGGCGCTTCAGGCAGGCAATGACGATGTCGAGGTCTTCGGCGTGGCTGAAGCTCATGATGAGCACGCGGCTGCCCGGCGCGAGCGCGGCCACGGCGTCTTGCACGGGCTCGGAATGCTCGGTGTCGATCTGCGCGGGAAGCTCGTCGGGGAACACGCCGTCGCGGCTGTCGATCCAGCGCACCCCGAACGGCAGCGCGGCCAACAGGCGGGCCAGCGCGGCGCCCACATGCCCGCCGCCGAACAGCGCCACCGGCTTGAGCTGCGCGACCAGTTCGCGCTGCAGGGCCGGCGCATCGGCGGCCGTGATGCGCCGGTACGACAGGAACATCACGCCGCCGCAGCATTGCCCCAGGCTCGGCCCGAGCGGATAGCGCTGGATGCCGTCGAAGGCCGCGCGCGTTCCGGCCAGCAGTTCGCGCGCTTCCTTCGTGGCCTGGAATTCGAGCTGCCCACCGCCGATGGTGGCGGTGAGCCCGTCGGCCCACACCGCCATCCAGGTGCCGGCTTCGCGCGGCGCCGAGCCCTGCGTGGATTCGACGCGCACCAGCACGGCGTCTTCGTTGCGAAGACGGGCCAGCAGTTGATCGACCGCACCGTTCATCGTTGTCGATACCTTCGGTTGCCCGGCCCATGAAGACTCACGGTATAAACCCGGCGATGAATCGCCAGCTTACGCCCCGCCGCCTTGTACTTGCAGCCGCCGCTCTTTCCGCCTTCTGGCTCGCCGGTTGCGGCACGCCCGGGTCCGTTCCCGGCCAATTGAGCGGGGCCACGGCCGAACGGGGTGGCTCGGGCGCCGCTCCACGCGCATCGAACGCGGCCACCGCACGCGACTACCGCCGCGACGCGGCACGCCACATCTACGAGGCCAACCGCTCGCGCATCTATGGCGGCCAGTTGCCGCCGATGCTGTATGCGGTCGGCACGCTGCAGGTGAACCTCGATGCGGGCGGCAGGGTGATGTCGATGCACTGGCTGCGCGCGCCGCAGCACGCGCCCGAAGTCATCGCCGAGATCGAACGCGCCGTGCTGAAGGCCGCGCCCTTCCCCGCCGCCACCCGCCTGGGCGCGGTCACGTGGACCGACACCTGGCTGTGGGACAAGAGCGGGCGCTTCCAGCTCGACACGCTCACCGAAGGCCAGCAACAAGGCGACTGACCTCAGGAGCCGCGGTACGTGGAGTAGCTCCACGGGCTGACCAGCAAGGGCACGTGGTAGTGCTGGTCGGTGTGCGCCACGCCGAAATCCAGCGACACCTTGTTCAGGAAATTGGGCTCGGGCAGCTTGACGCCGCGCGCCTTGAAATAACCCGCCACGTCGAACACCAGCCTGTAGGTGCCGGTCTTCAGCGAGTTGTTGTCGTACAGCGGCCCGTCGCTGCGGCCGTCCGAATTCAGCGTGAAGCGCTTCACCAGCGTCGCGGCGTCGCCGTCGGTGGTGTACAGCGCCACCTCCATGCCGGCCGCGGGGCCGCCATGCATCGTGTCCAGTACGTGAGTGCTCAGGCCCATGGGGCGCTCCTTCAAAGATCGACAAGATCGAGCGCAAAGGCTCGAATCGGCTGCGGGAAATTCCGGTGGACAAAAGTGTATACAGTTACTGGCTTTGGGTCTATCATGAAAAACATGGAGTCCTCCACCACCCGTTCGATCGTCGACGCGCTCACCAAGGCGATCGTCGAGCACCGGCTTCAGCCCGGCACCAAACTCGCCGAGCAGAAGCTGGCCGACCACTTCGGTGTGTCGCGCACGCTGGTGCGCCAGGCCCTGTTCCAGCTCTCGCAGAACAAGTTGATTCGCCTGGAGCCCGCGCGCGGCGCCTTCGTTGCGGCACCGGCCGTCGACGAAGCCAAACAGGTGTTCAAGGTGCGCCGCATGCTCGAAGCCGAGATGACGCGCGAGTTCGTGCGCACCGTCACGCCGGCCAAGATCAAGGCGCTGAAGGAACACGTCGCGCTTGAAAAATCGGCCGTGTCGGGCGAAGACATCTCGGGCCGCACCGAACTGCTGGGCGACTTCCACGTGCGCATGGCCGAGCTGATGGGCAACACGGTGCTGGCGCAGATTCTTGGCGAGCTGATCTCGCGCTGCGCCCTCATCACGCTCATGTACCAGAGCACCAGCGCGGCCGAGCACTCCAACGACGAGCACGCCGACATCGTGAAGGCGCTGGCCGCCCGCGACGAAGAGCGCGCCGTGCGCCTCATGACCGAACACCTGGAGCACGTCGAAGCCAACCTCACCTTCGACCGCAAGGTTCCGACCAACGACATTTCTCTTGCGCTGTCCTGAAAAGCCTATGACCGTCTACGACACCACCCTGCCCTACCCGCGCGACCTGATCGGCTATGGCCGCAACCCGCCCCATGCGCAATGGCCCGGCGGCGCGCGCATCGCGGTGCAGTTCGTCCTGAACTACGAAGAAGGCGGAGAAAACGCCACGCTGCATGGCGACGCGGGCTCCGAGCAGTTCCTGTCCGAGATGTTCAACCCGGCCAGCTTCCCGGACCGCCACATCAGCATGGAAGGCATCTACGAATACGGCTCGCGCGCCGGCGTATGGCGCATCCTGCGCGAGTTCGAAAAGCGCGGCCTGCCGCTCACGGTGTTCGGCGTGGGCATGGCGCTGCAGCGCTACCCCGAGCTGACGGCCGCCTTCAAGGAACTGGGCCACGAAATCGCCTGCCACGGCTGGCGCTGGATTCACTACCAGAACCTCGATGAAGCCACCGAGCGCGAGCACATGCGCCTGGGCATGGAAGCCATCGAGAAGCTCACCGGCGAACGCGCCCTGGGCTGGTACACCGGCCGCGACAGCCCGCGCACCCGCCGCCTGGTGGCCGACTACGGCGGCTTCGAATACGACAGCGACTACTACGGCGACGACCTGCCCTTCTGGATGAAGGTGCAGAAGACCGACGGCAGCGTGGTGCCGCAACTCATCGTGCCCTACACGCTCGATTGCAACGACATGCGCTTCGCGCTGCCGCAGGGCTACTCGCACGCCGACCCGTTCTTCCAGTACATGAAGGACACCTTCGATGCGCTCTACGCCGAAGGCGACCCCAACGGCGACAACAGCCCCAAGATGATGAGCATCGGCATGCACTGCCGCCTGCTCGGGCGGCCCGGCCGCATCACGGCGCTGCAGCGCTTCCTGGACCACATCGCCCAGCACGACCGCGTGTGGGTGTGCCGGCGCGTCGACATTGCGCGGCACTGGAAGCAGGCGCACCCCTTCGAATCGGCCGCCACGGGAAACTGACCATGAGCTCCACCCTCACCCTTGCCCAACTCAATGCCGCCGCGCCGGCCACGGCCGTCGCCCTGCTCGACGGCGTGTACGAGCACTCGCCCTGGATCGCGCAGCGCGCGCTGGTGCAACGCCCCTTCCGCTCGCTCGCGCACCTGAAGCATGCGCTGGTGCAGGCGCTGGCCGCCTCCACCGCCGACGAGCAGATCGGCCTGATCCGCGCCCACCCCGAGCTGGCAGGCAAGGCCATGGTCAGCAAGACGCTGACGGCCGAATCGACCAACGAGCAGAGCAAGGCCGGCCTGACCGACTGCACGCCCGAAGAGTTCGCAAAGATCCAGAAGCTCAATGCCGACTACAACGCGAAGTTCGGCTTTCCGTTCATCCTGGCGGTGCGCGGACCGCGCGGCACGGGCCTGGCCAAGCGCGAGATCATCGACACCTTCGAGCGCCGGCTGTACAACCACCCGAGCTTCGAGCTGGGCGAGGCGCTGCGCAACATCCATCGCATCGCCGAGATTCGCCTGAACGACAAGTTCGCGGCCGACATCACGCTCGGCAACGACGTGTGGGACTGGCAGGAGCAGCTCTCGGTGCACACCGACCCCGGCTACGCCGAGAAGGGCCAGCTCACCGTCACCTACCTGACCGACGCGCACCGCGCCTGCGCCGCGCAAATCGCCGGCCTCATGCGCGACTGCGGCTTCGACTCGGTGCACATCGATGCGGTCGGCAACGTGGTCGGCCGCTACGAGGCCACGCAACCGGGCGCGCGCACGCTGCTCACCGGCTCGCACTACGACACCGTGCGCAACGGCGGCAAGTACGACGGCCGCCTGGGCATCTTCGTGCCGATGGCCTGCGTGCGCGAGCTCAAGCGCCAGGGCAAGCGCCTGCCCTTCGCCTTCGAGGTGGTGGGCTTCGCCGAAGAAGAAGGCCAGCGCTACAAGGCCACCTTCCTGGGCTCGGGCGCGCTCATCGGCCATTTCGACCCGCGCTGGCTCGACCAGAAAGATGCCGACGGCATCACCATGCGCGAGGCCATGCAGCACGCGGGCCTGAAGCAGGAAGACATCCCGAAGATCCAGCGCGACCCGGCCCGCTACCTCGGCTTTGTCGAGGTGCACATCGAGCAGGGCCCGGTGCTCACCGAGCTCGACCTGCCGCTGGGCATCGTCACCTCCATCAACGGCAGCGTGCGCTACGTGGGCGAAGTGATCGGCATGGCCAGCCACGCCGGCACCACGCCCATGGACCGCCGCCGCGACGCGGCCGCCGCCGTGGCCGAGCTCATTCTTTTCACCGAGCAGCGCGCCGCCAAAGACGGCGACTCTGTCGGCACCGTCGGCATGCTCGAAGTGCCCAGCGGCTCCATCAACGTGGTGCCGGGCCGCTGCAAGTTCAGCCTCGACCTGCGCGCGCCCAACAACGCGCAGCGCGACGCGCTGGCCAACGACGTGGTCAACGCGCTGAAGGACATCTGCGAGCGCCGCGGCGTGCGCTACGAGCTGGAAGAAACCATGCGCGCCGCCGCCGCGCCAAGCGCGCCGGCCTGGCAGCAGCGCTGGGAAAAGGCCGTCGATGCGCTGGGCATTCCGCTGTTCCGCATGCCCAGCGGCGCCGGCCACGATGCGATGAAGCTGCACGAGGTGATGCCGCAGGCCATGCTCTTCGTGCGCGGCATCAACTCGGGCATCAGCCACAACCCGCTCGAGTCGAGCACCAACGACGACATCCAGCTCGCGGTGCAGGCCTTCCAGCTCCTGCTGGACAACCTCGCCGCCGAACAAGCCCACTGATTCACAGAAGAACGAACATGACCGACTACACCAAGCTCGACGCCTGGATCGACGCCCACTTCGACGAAGAAGTGCAGTTTCTGCAGCAACTGGTGCAGGTGCCCACCGACACGCCGCCGGGCAACAACGCGCCTCACGCCGAACGCACAGCCGAGCTGCTGAAAGACTTCGGCCTCGACGCCGAGAAGCACGCCGTGCCCGCCCAGGAAGTGCAGGACTACGGCCTGGAATCGATCACCAACCTGATCGTGCGCCGCAAGTACGGCAAGGAAGGCGATGGCGGCCGCACCGTGGCGCTCAATGCGCACGGCGACGTGGTGCCCCCGGGCGAAGGCTGGACGCACGACCCCTACGGCGGCGAGATTGCCGACGGCAGCCTCTTCGGCCGTGCCGCCGCGGTGAGCAAGAGCGACTTCGCCAGCTTCACCTTCGCGCTGCGCGCGCTCGAAGCCGTGGCCAGGCCGACCAGGGGCAGCGTCGAGCTGCACTTCACCTACGACGAGGAATTCGGCGGCATCCTGGGCCCGGGCTGGCTGCTCAAGAACGGCCTGACCAAGCCCGACCTGATGATCGCGGCCGGCTTCAGCTACGAAGTGGTTACCGCGCACAACGGCTGCCTGCAGATGGAAGTGACGGTGCACGGCAAGATGGCGCACGCCGCCATTCCCACCTCGGGCGTCGATGCGCTGCAGGGCGCGGTCAAGATCCTCAATGCGCTGTATGCGCAGAACACGCTCTACCAGCAGGTCACGTCGAAGGTCGAGGGCATCACGCACCCGTACCTGAACGTCGGCCGCATCGAAGGCGGCACCAACACCAACGTCGTGCCCGGCAAGGTGGTGTTCAAGCTCGACCGCCGCATGATCCCGGAAGAGAACCCGGTCGAGGTCGAGGCGACGATCCGCAAGGTGATTGCCGATGCAGCCGCCGAAAGCACCGGCATCACGGTCGACATCAAGCGCCTGCTGCTGGCCAATTCGATGAAGCCGCTGGCCGGCAACAAGCCGCTGGTCGATGCCATCCAGAAGCACGGTGGCGAACTCTTCGGCGAGCCGATCAAGGCCATGGGCACGCCGCTGTACACCGACGTTCGCCTGTACGGCGAAGCCGGCATTCCGGGCGTGATCTACGGGGCCGGTCCTCGCACCGTGCTCGAATCGCACGCCAAGCGCAGCGACGAGCGTGTGGTGCTGGAAGACCTGCGCCGCGCGACGAAGGTCATTGCGCGCACGCTGAGCGACCTGCTGGCCTGAAGAAAACAGGCAAGAAGAACCGAAGGGGGCCGCGGCCCCCTTTTTCGTTTTGCGGGGCCGGCCTTCGGCCCTCCCCGCGGCAACGCCCGGCTTGTGCGCCTAGTTGGTGACGGTCGAGTAGACCGTGGCCCGGCAACGCGGCTGGTCGCGCGGCTGCAGCAGCGCGCAGTTCTCGAGCGCACGCTTCTGCATGTCGCTCAGCCGGGGCTTCTCGCGCTCGCGCGGCCCTTCCCAACGCGGCGCGTACGGGTCGGGCTGCCATCCGGGTTCCACATAGCGCGGCGGCGGCTCGCCCCACTGGGGGCGCGGCTCGTAGTATTCGCGGCGTTCGTAGCGGCGGCGGTCGTTCTGCAGGCGCCACATGCAGCTGTTGAAGTCGACGCCCGAACGGCCGCTCGCGCAGTACCTGCGGTCGCTTTCGTAGACGTCGATGTCGCGCTGGGCGAAGGCCGGCAGGGTGTTCACGACGCCCAGGAAAGCCAGGAGAACCAGTTTTTTCATAAGGTGTCCGACAGGTTCGGTGGTTCGGTACAGCGGGCCATGGCCCACTGCTTTCAACCGTATTCTGCCTCTCGCAAGACGTTACCAGTCGTATGGATTCCCGACCCCGTCGTTCGCCGCGCACACGCGAACTTTTCACTCCTTCACGCCCTCACTCTCCTCACTCCTTGTCGCCCCAGCGCCATCGGGGTGGCTCGCCCTTGAACCAGCAGACGAGCGCGAGCACCGCGCTCAGGCCCACGGTTGCCAGGAAGAAGGCAAAGGGCGCGCGGTCGGGCCGGATCCACCACGCCGCCAGGCCCAGCAACGCGAAGTAGCCCAGGAACACGGCCCAGCCCTGCCAGCGCGTGGGCACGCCCCAACCCCAGCCGTAGCGCTTGGCGGGAAACCAGTAGTCGTTCGTATCGGATGCCATGGAAAAGCCTTGCCCGTTCAACATGCCCGAAGGGTAGCGCGAGCCGGGCGCGCGGGGGTTCATGAACTCTTCAGGCACGCCGCTGCGGCGCGTGGTTTTCGGTGCCGGTTTCATCGCGGCGTCACAGCGCAAATCCAGACTCGGCGGCTTCCAGTGCCTCAAGACTCCGAGCGCAACGGCCAGCCATCCGCTGGCCGTTGCCGCGTCTGCCTTCATGAAAAACTCTTCCCTGCTTTCTTCTTTTTCGATACCTCTCGCATCCGCCCTCGTGCTCGGCACGGTCCTGCTTTCAAGCTGCGGTGGCGGGTCTGGCGGCGGCATGCCGTTCTTCGGCGCTCCCGCGACGCCCACGCCGCCCGTAGCCCCCGCGGAACCGCCGCCGCCGGCCGCCAAGCCCGGCCGCTGGACCGTGGGTGACCTGCACATCCACACCATCCAGTCGGAAGACACGCAGCAGGTCTCCACGCTCGACCAGGTGCTGGCGCTGGCCTTCGACCGCTTCGGGCTCGACTGGGCAGCCCTGTCGAACCATCTGCGCGAGTCTTCCTACGACAACGACGGCAACGCGCTCCCGCCGGAAATTTCGTTCCCGCGATTCGACAGCAATGGCAATCCGCTCCGGCGCGTGATGGCGTTCTCGCTCGCCATGGCGAAGTACGAAGTGCCGCGCATCAAGGCGCTGCAGGCCAGCGGCAAGTACGCGGACAAGACGATCTTCTCGTCGTTCGAGTGGGACATGCCCACGCACGACCACGGCAACGTCGGCATCCTGACCGACAACCCGATGTCGGACGCCGCGCTCAAGGCCGTGAGCCAGTTCGAATACCTCTTCACCAACCGCGACCCGGTCATGTTCCCGGCCGACGACGTGGCGGCATGGAGCGCGAAGGACGCACGGGCCAGTTCCACCCACGAAGACGTGCTCAAGGCCATTGCCTGGCTCAAGAAGAACTACCCCGACACCAGCTACCTGCAGATCAACCATCCCTCGCGCAACGTCGGCAAATACACCATTGCCCAACTTCGCGAGATGAACGACGCGGCGCCCAACATCGTGTTCTCGCTCGAAGGCATGGTCGGCAACCAGATGGAGGGCAACCGGGGCGGCTACGTCAGCGCCGACATTCCCGCCAACCTCCCCTCACGCACCTACGGCGGCGTCGACTACCTCGTCGCCAAGCTCGGCGGCTCCTGGGACGCCCTGCTGTCCGAAGGCCGCCGCATCTGGAACGTGGCCGACTCCGACTATCACTTCACCACGTCGAAGGGGCTCTTCGGCAGCGGCTACGCGCCCGGCGAATACGCCAAGAACCACCTGTGGGGCGACATCAAGGACCCGAAGTCGCTGCTCGCCGCCTTCCGCGCGGGCAAGCTCTTCGCGGTCAACGGCGACCTGATCGATGCGCTCGACTTCAAGGTGCAGAGCACCAAGGCCACCGGCGAGATGGGCTCCGAGGTGGCGGCGAGCCAGGGCGAAGACCTGAAGATCACCATTCGCTTCAAGAGCCCCGAACGCAACAACTTCGAGTACCAGCTGGGCAGTGGCGTGTATGCCAACGTGAAGCCGGTGGTCGACCACGTCGACCTGATCGCGGGTGACGTGACCGGCCCCGAGACGCCGGGCACCCCGGGCTATTCGCGCGCAGTAAACCCCTCGACCCGGGTGCTGAAGCGCTTCACGCGCAGCGACTGGAAGCTCGACGCGGAAGGCTACTTCTCGGTCAGCTACACGGTGAAGGCCGGCAACAACCAGTACTTCCGCTTGAGAGGCACCAACTTGGGGACGGACGTGCCTGATGAGACCTCGAATGGGGAGCCGCTGCCCGACGCGGCAACCCCGGACGGCACCGACCCAATCAGGCGTTTCAACACCATCAACGCCCGCAACTACGCCGACCTGTGGTTCTACTCGAACCCGATCTTCGTGAAGGTCGCCGCGCTGTAGGCCACCTCTTCCTGCCGCTGGTTCTCCAGCGACACAAGGCGCCATGTCCCTCGCGGGGCATGGCGCTTTTTCTTTGGGTTGCCCCCAACCGCGCCTCAGGGAATCTACGGATATATGATTCCCCGAATGGTCTTGATTGCGTTCAATTTTTGTATACAAATAACGCACTCGAAAAGGCGGCGCGATTTTTGCGTCAAAACGGGTCCCTTCAACCCAACTTAACTCGCACGAGGAAAGACCATGAGCACAGTCGTCAGCCAGGCCCCCACGGGGGCAAGCGAAGCCGGCATTGCGCCGCACGCGGAATCGAACGCCCTCATCAAGCCCGGCTACGACCCGCGCCTGACCAATGAAGACCTTGCACCGCTCAAGAAGCAGACCTGGGGCCAATACAACATCTTTGCCTTCTGGATGTCCGACGTGCACAGCGTGGGCGGCTACATCACGGCCGGCAGCCTGTTCGCGCTGGGCCTGTCGAGCTGGCAGGTGCTGGTGTCGCTGCTGGTCGGCATCGTGATCGTGCAGTTCTTCTGCAACCTCGTGGCCAAGCCCAGCCAGGTGACGGGCGTGCCCTACCCCGTGGTGTGCCGCGCGCCCTTCGGCGTGCTGGGCGCCAACATCCCGGCCATCATCCGCGGGCTGATCGCGGTGGCCTGGTACGGCGTGCAGACCTACCTGGCGTCGGCCGCGTTCATGGTGCTGGCGCTGCACATGGCCCCGGGCCTGGCGCCGTATGCCGATGTCGCGCAGTACGGCTTCGCGGGCCTGTCGACGCTCGGCTGGGTCGCGTTCATGGTCATGTGGGTGCTGCAGGCCTTCGTGTTCTGGCACGGCATGGAAGCCATCCGCAAGTTCATCGACTGGGCCGGCCCGGCGGTGTACGTGGTCATGGCCGTGCTGTGCGGCTGGCTGGTGTGGAAGGCCGGCTGGAGCAAGATCGACCTGAACCTGGGCGGCATCAAGTTCCAGGGCTGGGACGCGCTGCCGGTCATGCTGTCGGCCATTGCGCTGGTGGTGAGCTACTTCAGCGGCCCGATGCTCAACTTCGGCGACTTCTCGCGCTACGGCAAGAGCTTCGACGCGGTGAAGAAGGGCAACTTCTGGGGCCTGCCGGTGAACTTCGTGTTCTTCTCGCTGCTGACCGTCATCACCACGGCGGCCACGCTGCCGGTGTTCGGCGAACTCATCACCGACCCGGTGCACACCGTGGGCAAGATCGACAGCACCACCGCGGTGGTGCTGGGCGCGCTGACCTTCATGATCGCCACCATCGGCATCAACATCGTGGCGAATTTCGTGTCGCCGGCCTTCGACTTCTCGAACGTGGCGCCGCAGCACATCAGCTGGCGCACGGGCGGCATGATCGCCGCGGTGGGCTCGATCTTCCTGACGCCCTGGAACCTTTACAACAGCCCCGAGGTCATTCACTACACGCTCGACGTGCTGGGCTCGTTCATCGGCCCGCTGTTCGGCATTTTGATTGCCGACTACTACATCGTGCGCAAGCAGCAGATCGACGTCGACGCGCTCTACACCATGAGCAAGCAGGGCAAGTACTGGTACAGCGGCGGCTACAACCCGAAGGCGATCCAGGCGCTGGTGCCCTCGGCGCTGGTGCCGATCCTGTGCGTGATGGTGCCGACGCTGCGCGGCGCCGCCAACTATGCGTGGTTCATCGGCATGGGCCTGGGCTTCGTCCTGTACGTGCTGCTGAACCGCAACAACAAGACCTGAAACAGCAACAGAAAAGGACCGCGCCGTGCGCATCAAGATCATCAATCCCAACACCACCTGGAGCATGACCGAGAAGATCGGTGCATGCGCCCGAGCGGTGGCGCACGCCGGCACTGAAATCGTCGCCGTGAGCCCGGCCATGGGGCCGGTCTCCATCGAGAGCCACTACGACGAAGCGCTGGCCGTGCCGGGATTGCTGCAGGAAATTGCGGCGGGCGAGCGCGACGGCATCGACGGCTACGTGATCGCCTGCTTCGGCGACCCGGGCCTGAAGGCCGCCCGCGAACTGGCGCGCGGCCCGGTGGTGGGCATCGCCGAAGCCGCGATGCACATGGCCAGCATGCTCGGCAGCCGCTTCAGCGTGGTGACCACGCTGGGCCGCACCATGGGGCAGGCCTGGCACCTGGCCGAGATCTACGGCATGGAACGTTTCTGCGCCAACGTGCGCGCCTGCGAACTGCCTGTACTCGAACTCGAAGAGCCGGGCTCTCGTGCGCGAGAACGCATCGTCGACGAATGCCGGCGCGCCCTCGAAGAAGACGGCGCCGACTGCATCGTGCTGGGCTGCGCCGGCATGACCGACCTGTGCGAGCACATCAGCGAACTGCTCGGCGTGCCGGTGATCGATGGCGTGGCCGCGGGCACCAAGCTCATCGAGTCGCTGGTCACCCTGAAACTGCGCACCAGCAAGCGCGGCGAGCTTGCGCGGCCCCTGCCCAAGGCCATGACCGGCGCGCTCGAAGGCTTTACCCTCGCCGGGTGATACGCAGGCTGCAGCAGCCACCCACCGCTCGCTGGGACACAATCTGCGCATGCCCCGCGCCAGCTCCAAAACTCCCGCCTCCCCTGCCACCGCCGCTCCGGCCGAGAACGGCACGTCCGTTGCGCCGGCCGCGGCCGACAAGAACAGCTCCATAGAAAGCATCGCCAACGACATCGCCACCGCGATCGTCGAGAAGCGATTGCCGCCCGGCACCTGGCTGCGCGAAGAAGCGCTGGGCCGCGTCTACTCGGTGAGCCGCACCAAGGTGCGCGCGGCCTTGCTGATGCTGTCGAAGGACAAGCTCATCGAGATGATTCCCGACAAGGGCGCCTTCGTCTGCCAGCCTTCGGTGGAAGAGGCACGCGAAGTGTTCGCCGTGCGCCGCATTCTCGAGAGCGAGGTGGTGCGCCTGTTCATCGCCAATGCGCGGCCACGCGACTACCAGGTGCTGGAGCAGCACATCAAGTTCGAACGCACCGCGCTGCGCCAGACCACCACCACGGGCACCGTGCGCGAGAAGCTGCTGGGCGACTTTCACGTGGCGCTGGCCGAGGCCACGGGCAACAAGACGCTGGCCGAGTTGGTGCGCGAGCTGGTGGCGCGCAGCTCGCTGATTGCCATGCTGTACCACTCGTCGAACGACCCGCACTGCTCTTCGGACGAGCACGCCGACTTTCTTCGCCTGTGCCGCAAGGGCGACGTGCAAGCCGCGGTGACCAGCATGATCGATCACCTCGAACGCATCGAAGCCAGCCTCGAACTGGGCACCGACAAGCCCGACCGCCAGCTCGACCTGGTCAAGGCGTTGCTGGCCTGACGCCACGGCCGGCCGGCCGGCCGGCGGGCCGGTGCGACTGTCACAGAACCGCGTCATGCTGCAGCCCGGACAGGCACCGCGTTCTTTTCTTCTTGCGGATGCGCCACCGACGAACATCCCAACAGCATGCCCCGGCACATTCGGCCCAGCGACACCCCTGCCTCGCATCCCACGGTCTACCCTGTTTTCCAGCCCATCGTGGACCTGCGCCAGGGAACGATCTTCGGCCATGAAGCCCTGATTCGCGGCCCCGTTGGCACCCCGCTCCACTGTCCCCTGGCACTGCTTGCGCAAGCCGCCAGCGAATCGCGGCTGACCGAGTTCGAGCTGCATTGCGTGGAAGTCATCTTCACGCACTGGGGCCAGTTGCCCAAGCCGGGCCGGCTCTTCGTGAACATGAGCGCCGACGCGCTGGTCGCGGCCATGGGCGGCGTGGGCACGGCCTGCTGGCTCGAACGCATGCTCGCGCACTGCGACATCTCGGCCCGCGACGTGACGGTGGAACTCACCGAGCAACGCGCGGCCGTCAACCCCGAGGCGCTGCGGCAGGCCGTCAAGGCACTGCACGCGCTGGGCGCACTTGTCGCGCTCGATGATTTCGGCGAAGGCCACTCGAACCTGCGGCGCTGGAAAGACCTGCAACCCGATTTCGTGAAGATCGACAAGCTGTTGACCCAAGGCATCGCGAGCAGCCCGCAAAGCGTGGCGCTGGTGCGCGCCATCGTCGGCCTGGGCAACGCACTGGGCACCGAGCTGGTGGCCGAAGGCGTGGAAGACGCCAAGGACCTGCGCGTGCTGCGCGATCTCGGCATTGCCCATGGCCAGGGCTACCTGTTCGGCCGGCCCGCGCCCGCGCTGCAGTCCTCGCTGCCCGAGCCGGTGACGGCCACCATCCACGACGCCCGCATCGCGGTGATGCCGCATGCCTCGCAACCATCGCAGCCCAACGTGCTGCGCGGCCTGTCGGTCATCCAGGCACCGGCGCTGAGCCCGCAGACGCCGATCGACGAGGTCTCGGCCATCTTCCAGAAACACCCCGACCTGCATGCGCTCGCCGTGGTCGAGCAGGGGCGCCCCGTGGCGCTGATCAACCGGCAGTCGTTCATGAACGACTACGCGAGGATGTACTTTCGCGAAGTGCACGGGCGCCGCCCCTGCCTGCTGTACGGCAGCCTCTCGCCGCGCATCGTGGAGCGCGAGGAGAATGTCGAGAGCCTGCTCGGCATCCTGATGTCGGAAGACCAGCGCTACCTGAGCGAAGGTTTCATCGTCACCGAAAAGAAGCGCTACGCGGGCCTTGGCACCGGTGACCAGCTGGTGCGCGCAGTGACCGAGGCGCGCATCGAGGCCGCGCGGCACGCCAACCCGCTGACCTTTTTGCCGGGCAACATTCCCATCAACATCCATATTGCGCGCCTGCTCGAAGGCCGCGCCGACTTTGTCGCCTGCTACGCGGACCTGAACAACTTCAAGGTGTTCAACGACCACTACGGCTACTGGCGCGGCGACGAAATGATCCTGCTGCTCGCGCGCCTGGCGACGCAGCACGCCAACCCGCACCGCGATTTCGTCGGCCACATCGGCGGCGACGACTTCCTGGTGCTGTACCAAAGCCCCGATTGGCGCCAGCGCTGCACGCGGCTGATCGACGAGTTCAACCGGCAGGCGCCCGGCCTCTACGACGAGGCGGACAGGCTGGCGGGCGGCGTCGAAGGGGAAGACCGGCAGGGCGTGCTGCGCTTCACGCCCTGCGCCACGCTCTCCATTGGCGCGGTGCGCATTCCGCCGGACATGTTCAGGCATGCCGAAGACGTGGCCAGCGAGGCGGCCATTGCCAAGCACGAGGCCAAGCACACCGCGTCGGGCCTCACGGTGCGAGAGCCCCGGCCGCGCACGTAACCGCGCAGACAACCGCGCACATAGCCGCGCACGCAGGGCACCCGCCCGGATTGGGGTTTTTCCGAGTCCGGATTGTTGCATAAGTTGTATACAGTTTGGCGTACACAATGAGGTGTGCGTCATGGCAATACCGTGTCGCCCCGCCTCTCCCCTCGCAGCAGCAGGAGACAACGATGACGGCCGACAGCACACTTTCCAGAGTTCACCCCGTGGACGAGCGCTTGCCCTCCGGCAAGCTCGCGGCCCTCGGCCTGCAGCACGTGCTGGTGATGTACGCGGGCGCCGTTGCGGTGCCGCTCATCGTCGGCCGTGCGCTCAAGCTGTCGCCCGACGAAGTGGCGCTGCTCATTTCAGCCGACCTTTTCTGCTGCGGCATCGCCACGCTCATCCAGGCGCTGGGTGCCACGCAGTGGTTCGGCATCAAGCTGCCCGTGATGATGGGCGTGACCTTCGCGTCCGTTGCGCCGATGGTGGCCATCGCCAACGCCAACCCCGGGCAGAACGGCGCGCAGCTGCTGTTCGGCGCCATCATCGGCGCGGGCGTGGTGTCGATACTGATAGCGCCCTTGGTCAGCCGCATGCTGAGGTTCTTTCCGCCGGTGGTCACCGGCACCATCATCGCGGTCATCGGCATCAGCCTGATGCGCGTGGGCATCAACTGGATCTTCGGCAACCCCGTAGGCCCGACCGCACCCGCGCTGGTCGACCCGGTGTATGCCAAGTGGCTGGCCGAAGTCACCTCGCCGGGCAGCTCCATTCCCGCCGTGCCCAAGGGCTTCGCCATCATGCCCACGGTGCCCAACCCCAAGTACGCGGACCTCTCGGGCTTCGGCGTGGCCGCGCTCGTGCTGGTGTCGATCTTGCTGATCGTCAAGTACGCCAAGGGCTTCATCGCCAACATCTCGGTGCTGCTCGGCATCGTGATCGGCGCGGTCGTCGCGTCCGTCACCGGGCTCATGACCTACGAGAAAGTCGGCAAGGCCGCGTGGGTCGACATCGTGCTGCCCTTTCATTTCGGCATGCCGCAGTTCGACCCCATCCTGATCCTCACCATGACGCTGATCATGATCGTGGTGATGATCGAGTCCACCGGCATGTTCCTCGCGCTCGGTGAAATGACCGGCCGCAAGATCGACCAGAAAGACCTGGCCAAGGGCCTGCGCACCGACGGCCTGGGCACGCTCATCGGCGGCATCTTCAACACCTTCCCCTACACCAGCTTCTCGCAGAACGTGGGCCTCGTGGCCGTCACCGGCATCAAGAGCCGCTATGTGTGCGTGGCCGGCGGCGTGATCCTCATCGTGCTGGGCCTGCTGCCGAAGATGGCCGCGCTGGTCGAGTCGCTGCCCACCGTGGTGCTCGGCGGCGCCGGCCTCGTCATGTTCGGCATGGTCGCCGCCACCGGCATCCGCATCCTGTCGGGCGTGGACTTCAAGACCAACCGCCACAACGCGATGATCGTCGCCGTGTCCATCGGCATCGGCATGATTCCGCTGATTGCGCCCAACTTCAAGCAATGGATGCCACATTCGATTCACTCGCTGATCGAGTCGGGCATCTTGCTGGCGTCGATTGCTGCGGTGCTGCTGAACCTGTTCCTGAATGGCGCGAAGCACGATGAGGAAGCGGTGATTGCGGCGGCGAAGCAGGCCGAGGCGCACTAGGCAGGCTCGCTCGCGCCCCCGGGGCAAGGCGCAATGCGTTTTGCCCCGCCCTTCTCTTTGCAAACTGACGCCGCTGGACCATCGCCAGCGGCGTTTTGCATTCATCGGATCTGTGAATTTTTCGCACTCTCTCGGGCTGATTTCCAAGGGGGCGTGCAGTTCACGATTGTTCGCAGTTCGCATGTCAAGAGTGCGCCAGACTTTTGGGCTCCTGCCCTTCAACAAAAGCTCTGCGCGTGCCACACACCTTTTCGATCACCAGCGAAGCCATTCCCCTGATACAGGGCCGCCCGGCGTTCGACCCGGTTCGGCTCCAGGGCCGCGAAGGCATGAACAGCCTGTTCGAATACGAACTGCTGATCAAGACGCCCGATGCGATGAACTTCGGCGCAAGCGAGGCGGCCGACTTCGATCTCGATGCCTTCGTCGGCCGGGAGATCAGTTGCCTGATCGAGCTCGATGGTTCCGGCGCGTTCGCTCCGGGCTCCACGGGCGCCAGCACCGACCACATCGGCGCCGGTGCGCGCCAGATCAACGCACTGATCACCGACGCCCGGATGTGGGGCGAAGAAGGCCGGCACGTTCAGTACAAGCTGACGCTGCGGCCCTGGCTGTATCTGGCCACCCTCACCACCGACTGCAAGATCTTCCAGGACAAGACCGTGGTCCAGATCCTCGACGAGTTGCTGGCCGACTATTCCTTCCCGGTCGACAAGCGCTTGTTCGGGACGTACCCGGTGCGCGATTTCCAGACGCAGCTCAACGAGACCGACTTCGACTTCTTCAGTCGCCTGTGCGAGGAATGGGGCATCAGCTACCACTTCGAATCCACCGAGGGCAAACACCGCCTCGTGCTGAGCGATGCCATGGGCGCCTACAAGTCCATGGACAGTGAAGCCTACCGCGAGGTCGACTACCACGCGCCCGGCTGGAAGGCCGATGCCGAATACATCCACAGCTTCGTGCCAGGCAGCCATCTCACGAGCGGCCGGTACAGCACTCGCGATCACGACTACACCCGACCGCGGGCCGACCTGAGCATCGGCCGCAAAGACCCACGCGCCACAGGGCAAGCCGATGGCGAGGTCTACCAATGGCACGCCGCGCAGGCCGGCAGCCACTACGCCCAGCCTCGCGCCGGCACGGCCGGAGCCAACGATCCCCAGGACGAAGGGCGCCTGTTGGGCCTGCTGCGCATGGAAGCCCTGCGTACGCACGGAGACCGGGCGCAAGCCAGCGGCAATCTGCGCGGCATGGTTCCGGGCTGCACCTTCACGTTGCGAAAGCACCCGCGCCAGAAGGCCAACGCCGCGTACCTTGTTCTCGACACCCATTTCGTCATCGAGAACGTCGCGCAAGACAGCCAGAACAAGGACGCCGCGCGGGAACGGCTGCAGCAGTGGCAAGCAAAGGTGGACTTCAT
>NZ_QAJK01000219.1 GCF_003852515.1 Variovorax sp. KBW07
CATCGGGTGCTTCCCGCAGCGAAATAAAGGAGGAGCGAAGCGGGGGACATTCGCGGAGGGAAGTACCCGGTGTCAGTCGCACGCGCCCCGAATGACCCCGATCCCGCTCCCGAACCCCAGCAGCTCACAACAACACAACGCGCAGTAGAAAACAGACATGACAGTTCACGCCCCGTCTTCTCCCGCCTCGCCCTCCCCCATTGGCGGCGAACACGGCGCGGGCGTCACGCAGTACCTGCAGCTCGCCAGCGTCCTGCGCCACCGCATCACGCACGGCGAACTGCAAAGCGGCCAACAGTTGCCGACCGTCGCCCAGCTTGCCACCGACTACAAGCTCGCACGAGTCACCGTGCGCCAGGCCTATGGCGTGCTGGCGCGCGAAGGGCTCATCACCAGCCAGCGTGGGCGCGGCACCTTCGTTTCCGCGCTGCCCTCTTCCGGCGCCGACCCGCTGCTGCGCAACGCCATCAACGATCCGCGTGCGCGCGACATCCGCTTCGACATCCTCGAACAGCGACGCCAGCAAGCGCTGCCCGACGGCCTTGTGCGCGGCGGCGCCACCTACCCCGACTACGCCTTCATCCGCAAGATCCACGTCCACGGCGGCGAGCCCTTCTGCCTCGTCGAGATCCATGTGGCGTCGGAGATTCACGCGCTCTTTCCGCCCGATGGCGAGCAGCAGCACAAGATCGCCTACCTGCTCGACAAATACGCCGCCGACCGCATGCACAAGGTGCAGCAGACGCTGACTGTCGCGCCGGCCGACCTGCTGCTCGCGCAGTTCCTGCACTGCTCCTTTGCCACGCCCATCGCGCACATGGAACGCCGCATCTTCGACACCCAGGGCCGCATCGCGCTGGCCGGGCGCTTCTGGTATCGGGGCGACCGCTTCGTGTCCGATGTCGAAATGCCGTTCGACACCTGGGCCAACTACCACGGCGCGCTGATCCCCGAGGCGCTGGCGCTGCCCTGAACCGCCATAGCACCAACCGGACAACCCCGTCACAGCAGGGTTGAGGCCGGGGGCTTAGCCTTCGCGCTGTTTCCACTCCCATTGTTTTCACACGATGTCCACCCTTTTCGACCCCGTACAGGCCGGCGACCTCCAGCTCGCCAACCGCATCGTGATGGCGCCGCTGACGCGCAACCGCTCGCCCAACGCGATCCCGCCCGACCTCGCCGCCACCTACTACAGCCAGCGCGCCACGGCCGGCCTGCTGATCACCGAAGCCACCGCCATCAGCCACCAGGGCCAGGGGTACTCCGATGTGCCCGGCCTCTACGGCACCGAGCAGCTGGACGCCTGGAAGCGCGTGACCGACGCCGTGCACGCCAAGGGCGGCAAGATCGTCGTGCAACTGTGGCACGTGGGCCGCGTCTCGCACACCGAACTGCAACCCGATGGCGGAAAGCCCGTGGCGCCTTCGGCCATCACCGCCAAGACCAAGACCGTGCTCATCAAGGACGGCGTGCCGGCCTTCGTCGAAACCTCCGAGCCGCGCGCGCTCGACGCCGGCGAACTGCCCGGCATCGTCCATGGCTTTGCCGTGGCGGCCCGCAGCGCGGTCGAGACCGCCGGCTTCGACGGCGTGGAACTGCACGGCGCCAACGGCTACCTGCTCGACCAGTTCCTGAAGGACGGCAGCAACAAGCGCACCGACGACTACGGCGGCTCCATCGAGAACCGCGCGCGCCTGCTGCTCGAAGCCACGCGCGCCGTGGTCGACGCGGTCGGCGGCGGCAAGACCGGCATCCGCCTGTCGCCCGTCACGCCCGCCAACGACGTGCACGACAGCAACCCTCAGCCGCTGTTCACCTACGTGGTGAAGCAGCTCGCGCAGCTCAACCTGGCCTACATCCACATCATTGAAGGCGCCACCGGCGGCCCGCGCGAAATTGCCGACAGGCCCTTCGACTACGAAGCCCTGAAGGCCGCCTACCGCGAAGCCGGCGGCAAGGGTGCATGGATGGTCAACAACGGCTACGACCGTCCGCTGGCCGATGAAGCCGTCAAGGAAGGCGACGACCTCGTGGCCTTCGGCAAGCCCTTCATTTCCAACCCCGACCTGGTGCGCCGCCTGCGCGAAAACGCCCCGCTGAACGAGCTCGACAAGGCCACGATGTACGGCGGCGGCGCCAAGGGCTACACGGACTACCCGGCACTGGGCTGAGCAGGCCGCGGCGCTGCGGGAATGCCGCCTGCAGGCCCGCGAATGCGATGAGAAAGGCCATGGCAAGATGCGGCGACGCATCCATCTTCCGACGACAGGAGAGAACGTCATGGCCCGCATCGAACAACGACTGGCCGCACTCGGCCTCGTGCTCCCGCCCACCATCACGCCGCCGCCCGGCGTGGTGTTGCCTTTCCAGTTCGTGCGCATCGCCGGCGGTGGCCGGCGCGCATTGATCTCGGGCCACGGCCCGCTCAACGCCGACGGCACCATCGCGACGCCGCTCGGCAAGCTGGGCCGCGAACTCGACGTCGAACAGGGCTACACGGCCGCGCGCCTGACGGCCCTGGCAATGCTCGGAAACCTTCAGCGCACGCTGGGCGATCTGGACCGCATCACGGCATGGACGCGCGTGTTCGGCATGGTGGCTTCGGCCCCTGGCTTCGACAAGCAGCCGGCGGTGATCAACGGTTTTTCCGACCTCATCCTCGAGGTCTTCGGCCCGGACATCGGCGCGCATGCGCGCAGCGCGGTGGGCATGGCTGAATTGCCGTTCAACATCCCGGTGGAGATCGAAGGCGAAGTGGAAATCGCGGCATGAGCCACGACACCGCCACGTGGACATTGCGCCGTGCGGAGGCCACCGATGCCGATGGGGTAGCCGCATGCGCCAGGGAAGCCTTTCGCATCTACATCACTCGCCTCGGCATCACGCCGATCCCGATGACGAAGGACTACGGCGCAGCGATTGCAAACGCGCAGGTCTGGGTCGCGATGCAGCAGGCACAGGTGATAGCCGCACTGGTACTCGACACCACCGACGAAGGCTTTCTGATCGACGTGATCGCGGTGTCGCCTCAGCAGCAGGGCACAGGCGTTGGCCGCGCGTTGCTGGAGCTGGCGGAGGGTGAAGCACTGCGGCAGGGTCACGATTCGATTTACCTGTTCACCAACGAGAAGATGACGGAGAACCGCGCACTGTACGAACGCATCGGGTACGTGGAATACAAGCGGCTCGTGCTTGAGCAACGTACCCGGGTCTTTCTTCGCAAGCGGCTGGGGTGACGCCTTTGCTCTTTTGTTCCTCGCGTTTTTTGATACGTGCGGAGCGTTGTTCAGGGCGACGCTCACGCCGACGGTGTGCTCTGCTCCGCGAATGTCCCCCGCTTCGCTCCTCCTTTATTTCGCTGCGCAGAGCACACCATCCGCGTGAGCGTCATCAGAGTGGTCGTTGATCAGCGGTACACCA
>NZ_QAJK01000220.1 GCF_003852515.1 Variovorax sp. KBW07
GACACCGGGTACTTCCCTCCGCGAATGTCCCCCGCTTCGCTCCTCCTTTATTTCGCTGCGGGAAGCACCCGATGCCATTCGCACAAGGCACGCTCCGCGCTTGCGGCCGATCAGCCAGTGCTCTGAGTCGCTCACGTCGATGGTGTGCTCTGCGCAGCGAAATAAAGGAGGAGCGAAGCGGGGGACATTCGCGGAGCAGAGCTCACCGTCGGCGTGAGCGTCGCCCTGAACAACAGAGTTCAGGGCGAAAAACTGTCTCAGGCCCCAAGCACCACGCTGACACCGCCGTCGACAGCCAGCC
>NZ_QAJK01000221.1:0-2258 GCF_003852515.1 Variovorax sp. KBW07
CATCGCCCATCGCCCATCGCCGGCACCCCTAACAACAAGTCCAAAGGGTTTCTCCCCGCTTCCAAAGCCTGTCATAGCGAGGTCATACTGCCGCGGTGAAATGTAATCGATTACATAACACCGCACGATGAGCATTCAAGCCGTTGCAGCCAAAGCCGGAGTGTCCGTGGCCACCGTGTCGCGGGCCTTCAATTTCCCTGACAAGGTGACGCCCGCCACCCGGGAGTTGGTTGAGCGCGTGGCGCGCGAACTCAACTACCTGCCGAACGCCAGCGCCCGCACCTTGCGCACCCAGCGCAGCCGTGTGCTCGGCGTCGTGCTGCCCACCCTGCTCAACCCGACCTTTGCCGAATGCCTGCAAGGCATTGCGCGCGCGGCTGTTGCGGGGGGCTACGCCATCATTCCCGTCACCACCGGCTACCGGCTCGACGAAGAAGAGCGCGCCGTCCACCTGCTGCTGGCCGGCAACGTCGACGGGCTCATCCTCGTCGTGTCGAACCCCTCGACCTCGACCACGCTCCCACGGCTGCGCGCGAACGGCGTGCCCTACGTGCTGGCCTACAACCGGCACCCCGACCACCCCTGCGTGTCGGTCGACAGCGAAGGCGCGGTGGCCGACGCGGTCACGCGGCTGGTGCTGCTCGGGCATCGGCGCATCGCCATGGTCAGCGGCACGCTCGCCGCATCGGACCGCGCGCAGCAGCGCTATCGCGGCTACCAGAAAGGCATGTCCGACGCCGGGCTCGATGCACCGCCGCTGATCGAAGTGCCCTTCGTGGAAACCGCTGTCGATGCGCTGTCGCAGCACCTCCAGGCCTCCAGCCGTCCCACGGCACTGGTCTGCTCGAACGACTTGCTTGCCATTCGCAGCATCCGCGCCGCGCACCTGAGCGGCCTCTCGGTACCCGACGACCTGAGCGTGGTCGGCTTCGACGGCATCGCGCTCGGCGAAGACCTCACGCCTGCGCTGACCACCATCGCCCAACCCAACAGCGACATCGGCCGCCACAGCGTCGAGTTGCTGATCCAGGCCATGGCCGGCGGCACCACGTTGCAGGCGGATGCAAGCCTGCTGCTTCCCCATGCGTTTCGCGACGGCGAGTCGTGCGCATCCGCGCGCGAACGACAACACCCACAAGAAGAAGACGCCGCCGCTTCCTGATCGACCCACCCAACTGTTTTCTCTCTCCACCCCGTTCTCCGCCCCATCCATCCAAGGAGCTCTTCCATGTCTTTCCGTTTCCACCGCATCGCCCGCCTCGGCGTGCTGGCCGCCGCACTCATGGCAGCCGGCAGCGCCGCCATGGCGCAGACCGCCATTTGCTACAACTGCCCGACCGAGTGGGCCGACTGGGGCACCCAGTTGAAGGCCATCAAGGCCAAGACGGGCATCACCGTGCCGGCCGACAACAAGAACTCGGGCCAGTCGCTCGCGCAACTGGTCGCCGAAAAGGCCAGCCCAGTCGCCGACGTCACGTACCTGGGCGTGACCTTCGCGGTGCAGGCCGCGAAAGACGGCGTGGTCGAGCCCTACAAGCCGGCCGCATGGAAAGACATTCCCGAGGGCCTGAAAGACCCGGCCGGCAACTGGTTCACCATCCACTCGGGCACGCTCGGTTTCATGGTGAACGTCGACGCACTCAAGGGCAAGCCGGTTCCGAAGTCGTGGGCCGACCTGCTCAAGCCCNNNTCGGCGCGGTGGCGGTGAACGAAGCGCGCGGCGGCACGCTGGACAACTTCAAGCCGGCCATCGACTACTTCAAGGCACTGCAGAAAAACGAGCCGATCGTGCCGAAGCAAACGTCGTATGCACGCGTGCTGTCGGGCGAAATCGCGATCCTGCTCGACTACGACTTCAACGCCTACCGCGCCAAGTACAAGGACAAGGCGAACGTGGCGTTCGTGATCCCGAGCGAAGGCACGCTGGCGGTACCGTACGTGATGAGCCTGGTCGCAAAGGCGCCGCATGCAGCGGACGCAAAGAAGGTGCTCGACTTCACGCTGTCCGACGAAGGCCAGGCGATCTGGGCCAAGGCGTACCTGCGCCCGGTGCGCGCAAGCGCAATGCCCAAGGACATCGAAGCGCAGTTCCTGCCGGCCAGCGAATACGCCCGTGCCAAGAGCGTGGACTACGGTCGCATGGCCGAGGCGCAACGGGCCTTCTCTGACCGTTACCTCAAAGAGGTTCGCTGAGCCGTCTCTTCGGATGACGCCTGGCTTTTCTGTTCGTCGTGTTTTGCGTTCTGAGCGCTGCTGTT
>NZ_QAJK01000221.1:2289-2529 GCF_003852515.1 Variovorax sp. KBW07
CGACGGTGTGCTCTGCTCCGCGAATGTCCCCCGCTTCGCTCCTCCTTTATTTCGCTGCGCAGAGCACACCGCCAGCGTGAGCGTTATGAGGAGCGGTCGTTGATCAGCGATACACCGGCAGCGCGTCCATGTGCGAATGGCATCGGGTGTTCCCCGCAGCGAAATAAAGGAGGAGCGAAGCGGGGGACATTCGCGGAGGGGAGTACCCGGTGTCAGTCGCACGCGCCCCGAATGCCCCCG
>NZ_QAJK01000222.1 GCF_003852515.1 Variovorax sp. KBW07
TGACCCGTCCTGCCATAGGTTGACACCTATAAGGGACACAGAGCCGGCCTGTTCAAGCCGGCCAGAGACGCCCGATGAACCTCATCGGGCGTTTTCAATTTTAGGGATTGATGCGGTCGCTCCTGGTTGTAGATCTGCACGGCCTGCTGAACCATCCGGCTGGCCTGGGCCAGATCGGCAGGCCGGTGTAGCAGGAACTCCATCTTCAGGATCCCGTTGACGCGCTCGGCCAGCGCGTTCTGGTAGCAGTCGTAGCCGTCCGTCATCGAGCAGGCGATGCCGTGGCGCCGGTGAATCTGCTGATAGTCGTT
>NZ_QAJK01000223.1:0-133 GCF_003852515.1 Variovorax sp. KBW07
TGACCCGTCCTGACCTGGGTTGACACCTTTTCCCTCAGAAAAGGCGAGTCAATGGAATCAGGCATCAAACGCACGCAGCGGGACTACACGCTGGCTTTTAAGCTGTCGGTGGTCGATCAGGTAGAAAAAGGCG
>NZ_QAJK01000223.1:324-994 GCF_003852515.1 Variovorax sp. KBW07
AGAAGGACTACGGGGTGCGTGTCGTAAAAAAGCCTTTGGGCAAGTCCTCTCGCAAAAGCTCCTCCCGGGGCTGAGCGTTGCGAGGGCTTGCCGTTATTGGGGCATCAGCCGCCAGGCCTACTACCAGCAACTACATCGCCAGCAGGAGCGCCATGCGCGCTGCGAGACGGTGATTCAGCTCGTGCGTGGCGTGCGCCTGCGCCAACCCCGGCTGGGCGCTCGCAAGCTGCACCACCTGCTCAAGGAGCCGCTGCAGCAGGCGCACGCGAGCCTGGGGCGCGACGCGCTGCTGGACGTGCTGCGCCAGGCTCACATGCTGGTTCAGCCCAGGCGGGCGTACCACAAGACCACCGACAGCCACCACCGGTTCCGCCGCCATCCCAACCTGCTCAAGGACGGACCGAGTCAGGTGCGCCCCACCGGCAGCGAGCAGGTGTGGGTGGCGGATATCACGTACCTGCCCACCGATCGGGGGTTCGTGTACCTGAGCCTGGTGACGGATGCGTGGTCACGCAAGATCGTGGGCCATCATGTGCACGACAGCCTGCACACCAGGCAGGTCAGCCGGGCGCTGACGATGGCGCTCAGGAGCCGGCAAACCCGCCAGATGCTGGTGCACCATTCCGACAGGGGCATCCAGTACTGCTCCAACGACTATCAGCAGATTCAC
>NZ_QAJK01000224.1 GCF_003852515.1 Variovorax sp. KBW07
GGGGGACATTCGCGGAGCAGACCACACCGTCGGCGTGAGCGTCGTCCACACTCTCAACCAGCATGCCCAAACCAGATCACAGAAAGCCCTTGAGAAAGCTGCTGCCCCCAGTGGCGGTTCTGGTGGCAAGCCTGTTCGCAAGCTTCGTATCCGCTGCGGCAGACCCGGTCTACACAGTGGTAAAGATCGACCTTCGCACCGAGAAGCTGGAGCTGTTCCTGAACGACGACGCGGGCATTGCGTTCAAGCGCTTCGACCGTCTCGATGCCTGGCTGAAGACGCACGGGAACAGGCAGCTCAGTTTTGCGGTGAATGCCGGCATGTACCACGCGGACTTTTCGCCGGTCGGCTTGTTCGTGCGCGATGGCCGCGAAGAAGCACCGTTGAACCTGTCGAGTGGCACCGGCAATTTCTTCCTGAAACCGAACGGCGTGTTCCTGGTTTCCGATGCCGGCCCTCGCGTCGTCGAGTCGTCGGAATATCCGGCGCTGGTCAAGAGCGGCATGGGCATCCGCCTGGCCACGCAATCGGGGCCGCTGCTGCTGCGGCATGGCGTGCTGCATCCAGCGCTCATTCCGAATTCGGATTCGCGCAAGATCCGCAACGGCGTGGGCATTTCAGGGCACACGGCGGTGTTCGTCATCAGCGACACGCCGGTGAATTTCTACGAATTTGCACTCTACTTTCGCGACGTGCTCCATTGCCGCGATGCCCTGTACCTCGATGGCACCGTCTCGGCGCTGCATTCGAACGCTTTGCGAAGAAGCGACTTCGTGCGCGAGCTGGGGCCGATACTCGGCGTCGCGCTGCCATGAGTGCAGGGGCTTTCATTCACTTTCGATTCCTGTTGTCGTTGTCCTTCCTGTTGAGCCATGTCCACACCGCTGCCCATCCTTTCCCTTCTTGAAACCCGTGTCCTCGGCGTGCTGGCGGAAAAGCAGCGCACCGTGCCCGACAGCTATCCGCTGACGCTCAATTCGCTGGTGTCGGGCTGCAACCAGAAGACCAGCCGCAACCCGGTGCTCGAACTCACCGAGTCGCAGGTGCAGGCGGCCATCGACAGCCTGAAGGGCTACAGCCTCGTGGCGGAGACCAGCGGTGGCCGCGCGTTCCGCTACGAGCACAACACCGACCGCGTGCTGCGCATTCCGTCGCAGTCGGTCATCCTGCTCACGGTGCTGATGCTGCGCGGGCCGCAGACGGCCGGCGAACTGCGCATTGCCTGCGACCGCATGCACAACTTCGCCGACATCTCGTCGGTCGAAGGTTTCCTGAACGAACTCGCGGAGCGCCCGGCCGGCGCGCTGGTGGTGAAGCTGGCCCGCCTGCCCGGCGCGCGCGAAAGCCGCTGGGCGCACCTGCTCAGCGGTGCGCCAGCGGAGGAGATTGCGGGGCCGGGGGGCGCTTCGTCGTCCGATGCAGGCTTCGCTGCGCACGACGTGTCACTCGGCGAAGTGGCAGCGCTCAAGGCCAATGTGGCTCGGCTCGAAACCGAGGTGGCGTCGCTGAAGGCGCTGCTGGGGCGCGTGTGCTCCGAGCTGGGAATTTCCGAAGAGGGTTGATGGAGCCGATGTCCGTCGCAAGCCGGTTGCCAGGCGGGCGAACACTGAGGTATCTTGCGCAGCAATGAAGGCACCTCTCTCCTGGATCCTTGCCTGCATGGCGGCGTTGATCGCTGTGGGCGTCACGCTCATCGTGCTTTCGCTGGGCGTTGCCGCCGTACTCCCCCGGGGCCATCGCGCCGCGGACCGTCTCCGGGCGTTCGCGGCACAGGTGCCGTCGTTCGTGCTCGGCGGCATCGCACATGTGAATTTCCTGATCTTCGGCGGCATCGCGGTGGTGGTGCTTTTCGTGGTGCTGTTTTCATGAAGCACACCTGCCCACGCTGCAAGGCGCCAGGCATAGCTGGTGTCGCCAAGCGCTGGTCCAGCCGTGCCGTCCCTGCCAAGTGCGAAGCGTGCGGTGGCCTTTCCCATGTACTGGCCAGCACCTCCAACGGCATCTGGGCAACGGGCGTCGTGATCGTGATGCTCTCGCTGATCGCTGCGCTCGGGTGGCATTCGCCGCTGTTCTTTTTCGGTGGGCTGGTGCTTGCCGTGGCCTGCAACATATGGGCATGGAAACGCGCCAGGCTGTGGCCGATCTCGAAGGAGAGTGCGGACAAGGCGGCGACGGGGAACTGGCTCATCGCGGGCATCGCGGTGCTTCTCGGACTGTCTTGACAGGCGGGCTCGAACGCGCCGGCTCATCGTCGCCGAGCGCTCGCCGGGCGCTGTTGCAACAGGTGCAAACACCGGCTCGGCCCACTTCACACGGGCTTCACGTTGACCGCACACGCCGTCCCTAAGGTAGTGGCTCCTTGCAGACACCACCAACGGAGCACAACAGGCCATGGACAACGGACACATCGCAGCGTGGCGCGACCACATGCCTTTCGACGATATCTCCCGGCGCGCTCTTGCCGGGCTGGCCGCGCTGGCCGGCATCGCGAGTCTCTATGCCTTCTTCTGGTGGGCCGCGTCGGCCACCGGTTTCTTCCTGTTCGACGGCTACCTGCACACCTGGCGCGGGCTGGGCACGGCGCTGGTGTTCCGCGACATGGACATGGTGTACTACCTGCTGAGCTGGGTTTTCTTGGTCTTTGGCGGGCTGTTCGGCTGGGTCGCGCTGGCGGGGTTCGCCTTCATGCACCGGCGCGGCTGGCATGCGGTGGCGCCGTGGGTCAAGGTCGGTTGCAGCGTGGGCGTGGCCGCCGGCCTGGCGTTCGAGCCCGGCCGGCTGCTGGCGCTGGCGCCCATCGTCTGCGGCATGGCACTGCTGCTGCGGTCGATGCTGGTGCCTTCGGAAGCGCAGCGCCGCTGAGCCGCTGAGCCCAGCGGACCACGGAAGCCGGGCAGCACGCAAAAACGTTGCGTTGCAGCGGCCAAATTTGCGCGTGCGTATCGCCGCATTGTCCCTAGCATCGGGACATGAAATTCCCCGACGAACCCTTGCGTGACCAGCTCACCGGCTGGCGGCGGCAACTGCACGCCATGCCCGAGACCGGCTTCGAGGAAGCGAAGACCTCGGCCTTCGTGACCCGGGTGCTCACGGCGCTGGGGCTCGAGGTGCACACCGGCATCGGCGGCACCGGGCTGGTGGCCAACCTGAAGGTGGGCGATGGCAAGGGCGTGATCGGCCTGCGTGCCGAAATGGATGCGCTGAACATCACCGAGGCGGCGTCCGGCCGCGCCTACGCATCGGGCACGCCCGGCAAGATGCACGCCTGCGGCCACGACGGCCACATGACGATCATTCTTGGCGCGGCGCAGCTGCTGCGCGAGAGGCGCGACTTCGACGGCACCGTGCGCTTCATCTTCCAGCCGGCCGAAGAGCACGGCCGCGGCGCCAGGGCGATGATGGACGACGGCCTGTTCACGCGCTTTCCGGTCGACGAAATCTATGGCCTGCACAACATGCCCGGCCAGCGCGCCGGCACGGTCGCGACGCGCGTGGGCGGGCTGATGGCCAGCGAAGACAACTTCGTCATTCACATCAAGGGCCGGGGCACGCATGCCGCGCGGCCGCACATGGGCACCGACCCCATCGTCATCGGCGCGCAGGTCGTGCTGGCGCTGCAGACCATCGTGTCGCGCACGCTCGACCCCGGCGCTCAGGCGGTGGTCTCGTGCACGGAGTTCATCACCGACGGCACCCGCAACGCGATTCCGTCGAATGTGGTCATCAAGGGCGACACGCGCAGCTACGACCCCGCCGTGCAGAAGATGCTGGCCGCGCGCATGCGCGAGATCAGCGAAGGCATCTGCCGCATGCACGGCGCCGAATGCGACTTCAGCTACACCCACGAGTTCGAGCCCACCGTGAACTGGGCCCAGTGCGTGTCGACCGCGGTGGCTGCGGCGACGGCCGTCGTGGGCGCGGAAAACGTCGATGCCGACGTGGCGCCGATGATGGCTTCCGAAGACTTCGGCGCATTCTTGAAGGTGGTGCCGGGCGCCTTCGTGTTCCTGGGCAATGGCGCCGAGGGCGAGCCCGGCGGAACGCCGCTGCACAACGGCAGCTACGACTTCAACGACGAAGTGCTGGCCACGGGCGCACGGTATTTCGCGGAAATCGTTCGCCTGCGCCTCGGCAAGAAGACGGACACCGGTGCGCCGGCCGTGGCGCGTTCAGCGGGTTGAAGAGGGAAGGCGGCCTCAGGCCGCTGCTGCCGTCGTTGCCGCCGCCGCTGTCGCCGCTGCCACGTCCCACCCGAAGAACCGCAGCACCTCGTCGCGCTGCTTCATCGCGTCGGAACGGCCGAGCGCCATCAGCTCCCGCGTGTAGGCCGACTCGAACAGCAGGTAGCTGGCCAGCGCGCCTCCTTTCACGTCGGCCGCCACCTTCGAGCCGCCCAGCAGGTGCCGCACCGCGCCGGGCAGGGCGTCGACATGCCGCGCCGCGATCACGTCGATGCGCTCCGAGGGCGAGATCACCAGCAGGTCGAGCGGGCGCAGCGAACTCGATGCGCGCACCTCTTCGGGAATCAGCCCCAGCGTGTGGTTGATGCGACGCAGCCGCTCGATGTCGACCGCCAGCGCATCGAGAAAAATGCTCGACAGCGCGTGGCCCGCGATCTGCGCCATGGTCGGGTAGCCGCTGTGGGTGTTGGGCGCATCGGTCTCGCGCGGCTCGTGCATGCGGCCCGCGCCGATCACCAGAATGCGCTGCGCACCGAGGTGAATGGCCGCGGCAATCGGGGCCGACTGCCGCATCGAGCCGTCGCCGAAGTACTCGGTGTGGCCCTGCATCGGCAGCGCCGTGGCCGGGAACACGAACGGAATGGCGGAAGACGCCAGCAGGTGGGCATGCGTGATGCGGTCGCGCACCGACAGCCGCTGCGAGCGCACCCAGGGCTCCATCTGCACCGCGGCCTCGAAGAAGGTGACGTGCTCGCCCGAGCTGTAGCTCGACGCCGTCACGGCCAGCGCCTGCACGTGGCCCTGCTGCATCAGCTGCGGCAGCCGGTCCAGCGGCACCATGCGCTGCAGCAGGTCGGCCAGCGGCGCGTTGTCGAGCAGCGACTTCGGCTTGATGCGCATCCAGTTGGCCGCAAAGCGCCCCAGCCCCAGCAGCATGCGCCAGCGCGCACCGCTGCCGATGACCGACAGCGAATCGGCGCGGTACACCTGCTCGGCCCGAAACTGGCGCCACACCTCGGCGATGTGCGCCACCACGTGGTCGAAGTTGTCCGACCCGCAGGCCAGCGCGGCCGCGTTGATGGCGCCGGCCGAGGTGCCGGTGATCACGGGAAAGGGGTTGCCGGTGCCGGCGGCGGGGCCTGCGGCACGGCGTATTTCGGCGATGGCTTCGAGCACGCCGACCTGGTAGGCGGCCCGTGCGCCGCCCCCTGTGAGCAGGAGGCCGGTGACGGGGCTTGTCTCTGGCATGTATCTATTGTTCTTGGTTATTGGAGGGCTGTCCGGTGCACGTTCGGTGCATGCCCGGAGAGCGCACTAGACTACCGGCCATTCAGGAGTTTGATCAATGGCACTCACCCCAGAAGGGCTCATGGACGCGCTCAAGGCCGTCGCAGACCCTAACACCGGCAAAGAATTCGTGGCGAGCCGGTCGCTCAAAAACCTGCAGGTCACCGAGGGCGATGTCTCGTTCGACCTCGAGCTCGGCTACCCGGCCCGAAGCCAGCACGCGGCCATCCGCAAGGCGCTGGTCGCGGCCGCCAAGGCGGTGCCGGGCGTGGAAAACGTGTCGGTGAACATCGTCACCAAGGTCATCAGCCACGCGGTGCAGCGCGGCGTGCAGCTGATGCCCAACGTGAAGAACATCATTGCGGTGGCCTCGGGCAAGGGCGGCGTGGGCAAGAGCACCACGGCGGCCAACCTGGCGCTGGCCCTGGCCGCCGAAGGCGCCACGGTGGGCCTGCTCGACGCCGACATCTACGGCCCGAGCCAGCCCATGATGATGGGCATCGAAGGCCGCCCCGACAGCGCCGACGGCAAGACGATGGAGCCGATGGAGCGCCACGGCGTGCAGGTGATGTCGATCGGTTTCCTGGTCGACCAGGACCAGGCCATGATCTGGCGCGGCCCCATGGCCACGCAGGCGCTGGAGCAGCTGCTGCGCCAGACGAACTGGAAAGACCTGGACTACCTGATCGTCGACATGCCGCCGGGCACCGGCGATATTCAGCTGACGCTGAGCCAGCGGGTGCCGATGACGGGCGCGGTGATCGTGACGACGCCGCAAGACATCGCGCTGCTGGACGCGAAGAAGGGGATCAAGATGTTCGAGAAGGTCGGCGTGCCGATCCTGGGCATCGTGGAAAACATGGCGGTGCACATCTGCTCGAACTGCGGCCATGCGGAGCACATCTTCGGCGCGGACGGCGGCAAGAAGATGGCGGCCGAGTACCAGATGGAGTACCTGGGCGCATTGCCGCTGGACATCAAGATCCGTCTGCAGGCGGACAGTGGTGCGCCTACGGTGGTGTCGGACCCTGACGGCGATGTGGCCGGCCTGTACAAGGATGTGGCGCGTCGCGTGGCGGTGGGTATCGCGGAGAAGGCGAAGGACTTCTCGTCCAAGTTTCCGACGATTTCGATCAGCAAGAACACTTGAGGGAATGGCGTTTCGCGCTTCGAATCGGTGTGTGGCGCGGTTGGGGCGCGGCTGCTGTTCAGGGCAGCGCTCACGCCGACGGCGTGCTCTGCTCCGCGAATGTCCCCCGCTTCGCTCCTCCTTTATTTCGCTGCGCGGAGCACCCGATGCCAGTCGCACGAGGGCGCTGCTCTCGCATTGGCCGATCAACGACCGCTCTGAAGGCGCTCGCGCCGATGGTGTGCTCTGCGC
>NZ_QAJK01000225.1 GCF_003852515.1 Variovorax sp. KBW07
CTGTAGTCGGCCAGCACCTCTTCGATGATCTGCAGCGGGGTCTTGTCCTGGAAGATCCTGTAGTCGCTGGTGCGGGTGGCCAGGGTCAGCCAGGGCGCAAGGGTGATCTGGTAGAGGCCCCGGCGGTTCTCGTGCTGCACGAAGCTGGCGCTGGTCACCAGGCCGTTGATCTCTCGGGTGCCTGCGCCTGTGCGGGCGGCCACGCCGAAGCCCTTGCCGTCGAGTTCGAGGCGAAGGCCGAATTCCTTGCCGATCAGCTGTTTGACGGGGACGTTGGCGGTGACGTATTCGGTCAGCGCCGGGTTGTCGGGGGTCTGCAGCCGGACGGTGTATTCGAAGAGTTCACCCAGGGCCTCGCGGCCGTCCAGGGACTTGAATTCCAGCGCGGGGTGGCCCAGCAGGCTGGGCATGGCGGCACTGCTGACGCAGACGGTTCGCGAGATGCTGAAGAGGGAAGACACGCATGGGACCTTGACGAGTGATCGTTCAAAAAGTCTGGGGCATGCGTGACCGGCACCATTGCAAACAATAGTCGCCCGGCCCAGGGCAACTGATAAACCGGGGAAGAGTGCGGAGTAGTTTGCAAAGCCCGGTGCCTTGCGAGCGGGTGACCGGAGCTACGAAGAGCGGAGCCGAGGGCGCAACCTCTGCCGAAGGTCGCGATTGCCCAACACGCTACCGCGGCAACGCCAGCGCAAACGGCAGGCTCACCACCCCCAGCACCGTCGACAACGTCACCAGCCCCGCCACATACGGCCCGTTGTAGCCCATGCGCGCCGCGAGCACGTACGCGCTCGACGCGGTGGGTACGGCAGAGAAAGCCATCAGCACCGAAGCCTGCACCGCATCGAGCTTGAGCGCCAGTGCCAGCCCCCAGGCCACGAGCGGAAGAATCAGGTGGCGTATGGCCAGCACCGACACCGCCAGCACCTTGCCGCGCCCCAGCGTCGCGAACTGCATGCCCGCGCCCGCCGCGAGCAGGCCCAGCGCCAGCGACGCGGCGCCGATGCGCGTGAGCGTCGGCGTGGCCCAGCCCGGCACGGTGAAGCCCAGCACGTTCGCCAGCAGGCCGGCCACGGTGGCGACGATCAACGGATTGCGCACCAGTTGCCGCACGAAGCCGGTCTGCGCATGCCGCGTCATCGGCCACACGGCCGCGATGTTGAACATGGGCACGCACACGCCGATCAGCACGGCGATCAGCAGCAGGCCTTCGGGCCCGGCCAGCCGTTCGGCCAGCGCCAGGCAGATGAAGGAGTTGAAGCGAAACGCGATCTGCGTGCTGGCCGCGTGATCGCGCCGGTCGATGTGCGAGCCGATGCCCGGCATGAAGGGCAGGGCGTAGGCCAGCGCAATGCCGCACAGGCCCACGCCCACGCCGGCCGTGAGCAGGCTGGAGGTGGCGGCAAAGTCGAGCGGGCTGCGCACGATCGAGTGGAACAGCAGCACCGGAAATAGAAAGTAGTAAACCAGGCTCTCGACCTGGTCCCACACGCGGCGGTCGAGCGCGGTGTAGCGGCACAGCAGCCAGCCGATGGCGATGAGGGAAAAGTCGGGAAAGAGAAGCTGCGCGTAGTTCACCGCTTCGAGGATAAACCGCCCGGACCGTGGGTATTCCACAGCACGTGAACGGCGCCCGAACCGCTAGCATCCGGGCTTTCGTTTTTTCGACATGAGTCAAATCAAGGAGTTATCGATGCAACGTCGTCAATGGAGCACCCTGGTGGGGGCCGCCGCGCTGGTCGCGGTCGCGGGCCAGAGCTTTGCGCAGGGCTATCCCAACAAGCCGGTCGAGCTGAGCGTGCCGTTCGCACCCGGTGGCACGACGGACATCGTGGCACGCGTCATTTCGGACCCGCTGGGCAAGGTGCTGGGCCAGCCCGTGGTGGTGATCAACCGCGCCGGTGGCGGCGGCATCGTGGGCGCGGCCGAAACGGCACGCGCCACGCCCGATGGCTACAAGCTGGGCATTGCCACGGTATCGAGCACGGCGGCCAATCCGGCCATCAACCCGAAGACGCCGTACGACCCGATCAACGACTTCACGCCGATCATCAACATCGCGGCCACGCCGAACATCATCGCGGTCAACCCGAGCTTCCCGGCGAAGAACTACGCCGAGTTCGTGGCCGAGCTGAAGAAGAACCCCGGCAAGTATTCGTACGCCTCGTCGGGCACGGGCGGCATCGGCCACCTGCTGATGGAGCTGTACAAGAACCTCACCGGCACCTTCGTCACGCACATCCCGTACCGCGGCGCGGGCCCGGCGCTGAACGACGTGGTGGCCGGCCAGGTGCCGATCATGTTCGACAACATCCCGTCGGCCATGCCCTTCATCACCAGCGGCCGCCTGGTCCCGATCGTGGTGTCGGCGCCGCAGCGCCTGGCCGCGCTGCCCAACGTGCCGACTTTCAAGGAAGTCGGGCTCGAGCCGGTCAATCGCATGGCTTACTACGGCATCCTGGGCCCCAAGGGCCTGCCGAAGGAAGTGGTCGAGAAGATCAGCGCCGGCGTGAAGAAGGCGGTTGAAGAGCCCGCGGTGCGCAAGCGCATCGAAGACACCGGCTCGCTGATCGTCGCCAACACGCCCGAGCAGTTCGCCGCGCAGATCAAGGCCGAGTTCGAGGTCTACAAGCAGGTCGTGAAGAAGCAGAATCTCAAGCTCGACTGAGCGGTTTTTCTCCCGACGAAAGCCGCCCGCGCCACGGGCGGCTTTTTCTTTTGTTATCTTGCAACGCATGACCGAGGCCGCCGCCGCTCCCGCCGCACTACCGACTCCCGACATCGACGACTTCATCGACGCCCTGTGGCTGGAAGACGGCCTGTCGAAGAACACGCTGGCCGCCTACCGGCGCGACCTGGCCTTGTTCGCGCAGTGGCTGCACGCGCAGCGCAGCGGCGCCGGGCTGAACGCCGCGCAAGAGACCGATCTGCAGGCCTACATGGGCGCGCGCCTGTCGACCAAGGGCAAGGCCACGTCGGCCAACCGCCGGCTTACCGTGTTCAAGCGCTACTTTCGCTGGGCATTGCGCGAGCGCCGCATCGTGGCCGACCCCAGCATCCGGCTGGCTCCCGCGCGGCAGATGCCACGCGCCATCAAGACGCTGTCGGAGAAGCAGGTCGACGACCTGCTGGCGGCACCCGACGTCGAATCGCCCCTGGGCCTGCGCGACCGCGCGATGCTGGAGCTGATGTATGCGAGCGGCCTGCGCGTGAGCGAACTGGTGGCCCTCAAGGCCATCGACATGAGCCTGAACGACGGCGTGCTGCGCGTGCTCGGCAAGGGCAACAAGGAGCGGCTCGTGCCCTTCGGCGGCGAGGCGCGGCGCTGGATCGAGCGCTACCTGGAAGAGTCGCGCCCCGTCATCCTCGACGGGCAGCAGACGCCCGACCTGTTCGTGACCGCGCGCGGCGCGGGCATGACGCGCGTGATGTTCTGGGTCATCGTGAAGAAGCAGGCGGCCGCGGCGGGCATTCACGTGCCGCTGTCGCCGCACACGCTGCGCCATGCCTTTGCCACGCACCTGCTGAACCACGGTGTGGACCTGCGCGCGGTCCAGTTGCTGCTCGGGCATGCCGACATTTCGACCACCACCATCTACACCCATGTGGCGCGCGAGCGCCTCAAGCAGCTGCATGCGCAGCACCACCCGCGCGGATGAGGGCGCGCGGTTTTCGTTCGTCAGTTCAAACCAACAACAAGGAGACTCCGTTCATGAAGAAGAACATCTGGATCGCCGCGGCATTGCTGGCCGCCGGCGCCACTGCCATGGCACAAGGCTTTCCCACCGCCAAGCCCATCCGCCTGATCGTCGGCTACCCGCCGGGCGGCGGCATCGACTTCGCGGCGCGCACGGTGCAGGTGCCGCTGCAGGAAGCGCTCAAGCAGCAGCTGGTGGTCGACTACAAGCCCGGCGCGAGCGGCATGATCGCGGCCACCGAACTCACGCGCCAGCCGGCCGACGGCTACACGCTGCTGCTGGCCAACACGGGTCCATTCGCCATTGCGCCGTACCTTCAAAGCAAGCCGCCATACGACCCGATCAAGCAGTTCACCTACATCGGCCAGATCAGCCAGGGCAGCTACATCGCGGTGACGCGGCCGGACCATCCGGCGAAGAACCTCAAGGAGTTCGTCGCGTGGGCCAAGGGGCAGCCGGGCAAGGTCAACTTTGCCTCGGGCGGCAACGGCACCTCGACGCACCTGAACGGCGAGCTCATGAACCAGGTCACGGGGCTCGACATGACGCACGTGCCCTACAAGGGCAGTGCGCCGGCCGTGCAAGACCTGCTCGGCGGGCAGACGCAGATCCTCATCGACGCGGGCAGCGTGCTGTTGCCGCAGGTGAAGGGCGGCAAGCTCAAGGCGCTGGCCGTGACCGGGCCGGTGCGCGATCCGCAATTGCCCGATGTGCCGACCGTGAAGGAACTGGGCCTGGCGGGCATGGAAGCTGTCGGTTTCCAGGGCCTGGTGGGTCCGGCCGGCATGCCGAAGGAGGTGGTCGATCGCCTGTCGGGCGAACTGGCCAAGGCGCTGGCGCAACCGGCCATCAAGGCCAAGTTCGCCGGCGCGGGTGCCGAGGTGCATTCGCTTGGCCCGGTCGAGTTCGCGGCCTTCGTCAAGGCGGACAATGAGAAGTGGTCCAGGCTGATCAAGGAGCGCAAGCTGCAGCTGGACTGACGCCACCCTTCATCGGGCTGGGCACGCATCGCATCGACAGACCGACCGACTGACCGACATCACCATGAACTTTCTCGCTTCCTCGAAGCATTCGCGCCGCACGGCGACCCGGCTGCTGGCCGTCGCGGCGCTGTGCGCTGCTTCCGGCGCGCACGCGCAGCAGGCTGCCGTTCCCAAGACCTTGCGCCTCATCGTGGCGTACCCGGCCGGTGGCGTGAGCGACGTGGTCGCGCGTGCGCTGGGCGACCGGCTGGCCGCGCAGATGGGCACCACGGTGATCGTCGACAACCGGGCCGGTGCCAGCGGCGCCATCGGCATGGACGCCGTGGCCAAGGCCGCGCCCGACGGTGCGACGCTGGGTTTCTCGGCCATCAGCCCGCTGGTGCTGAGCCCGCACCTGGGCAAGCTGCCTTTCGATCCGTTGAAAGACGTGGCACCGGTGGCCAGCGTGATGTATTCGCCGGTGCTGCTGATCGCCACGCCGGCCAGCAAGGCGAAAGATTTTCGTGCGCTGATCGACGACGCCAAGGCGCGTCCGGGCGCGGTGCGCTGGGCCACGTCGGGCTCGGCGTCGCTGGGGCACATCGTGCTGGAGCAGCTGCACGCGGCGGCGGGCGTGGACATCACGCACGTGCCCTACAAGGGCGGCGGCCAGCAGCTCAACGATGCGATCGGAGGGCAGTTCGAAATTCTCTCGACCAATGCCAGCCCCACGCTCTCTTCGCACATCCAGTCGGGCAAGCTGCGTCCGCTGGCGGTCGGCGCGCCGGCGCGGCTCGAAAGCCTGCCGCAAGTGCCCACGCTGGGCGAGCTGGGCTACAAGGCGGCGAACATCAATTCGGTGTTCGGCGTGTTCGCGCCCGCGGCGACGCCGCCCGCGCTCATTGCGCGGTACAACGCCGAGATCAACAAGGCACTGGCCAGCCCCGAACTGCGCGCCAAGCTCACGGCCACCGACAACGTGCCGACCGGCGGCAGCCCGGCGGCCTTTGCCAAGGAAATTGCCAGCGAGTTCGAGAGCAACGCCCGCATCGTCAAGGCGGCGGGCATCAAGGCCGACTGAACGCCGACTGACAGGCCGTTGACCGGCAATTGACCCTGTGGCTTGCGGTTTCATTTCTCCCTACCTTATAGTAGGCAGATGAACAGCGCCACAGCCCTTGCCACCGGCAGCACCCGGGACCAGATCCTCGGGGTGGCGCGCAAGCTCATCGAAACGCGCTCGTACCTGGGCTTCAGTTTCCAGGACGTGGCCGATGCGGTGGGCGTTCGCAAGGCCAGCCTGTACCACCACTTTCCGACCAAGGAAGCGCTGGGCGTGGCCGTGATCCGCCAGGCCACCCAGTACTTCAAGGACTGGGACGCGGCCCGGGCGCGCGAGCCGAAAGACGCGCTCGAATCATATTTCCGCATGTACCGCAACACGCTGCGCGCCGGCTCGGGCGTGTGCCCGGCCGGGGCACTGGCGCCGGGCTGGGACTGCATCAACGAAGAACTGCGCCAGGCCGTGCAGGAGCTGCGCAACACGCAGGTGACGTGGCTGGCCGGCGTGCTGGGTGCGCTGGCCCCGGCGCGCGGGAAGGGCAGCCGCCCTGTCGCTTCGCTGGCGGCCTACGTGTTTTCCGTCTGCCAGGGGGCGCTGATCGCCTCGCGCATGACGGGGCGCGTCGAAGACTTCGACGAGGCCATCGCGCAACTGAAGAGTTCATTGCCCGGCTGACGGCCGGGCTGCATCGCAGGCACGCTGGGCGTGCTTATTTTTTGACCACGAAACCTACCGATTGGATGGTAGGTTTGAATTGAGTTCCACACCAAGGAGAGTTTCATGAAAGCCGTCATTTCCGCCTACGCCCGCTCCCCCTTTCATTTCTCGAAGAAGGGCGCGCTTGCTGAAGTCCGCCCCGACACATTGGCGGCCGGCGTGGTCAGCGGCCTGCTGAAGCGCACCGACCTCGACCCGGCGCTGCTCGAAGACATCATCCTGGGTTGCGCGTACCCCGAAGCCTCGCAAGGCAACAACCTCGCGCGCATCGTCGGGCTGCTGGCGGGCCTGCCGCATGAAGTGGGCGGCATGACGGTCAACCGCTTCTGCGGCTCGTCGATGCAGGCCGTGCACATCGCCGCCGCGCAGATCGAGGCGGGCATGGGCGACGCCTTCCTGTGCGTGGGCGTGGAGTCGATGACGATGGTGCCGCAGGGCGGCTTCAACTTCTCGCCCAACCCCGAGCTGCTGGCAAGCACCGATGCCTACATCTCGATGGGCGAGACCGCCGAGAATGTGGCGCAGCGCTGGAACGTGAGCCGCGCCGACCAGGAGGCTTTCGCGGTCGAGTCGCACCGCAAGGCGGCTGCCGCGCGCGCCGAAGGCCGGCTGGCCGGCGAGATCGTGCCGGTGCGCCTGGCGTCGGGCGACGTGATCGATGCGGACGGCTGCATCCGCCCGACGACTTCGGCCGAGGCGCTGGCAAACCTCAAGCCCGCGTTCCGCGCCGATGGCGTGGTGACGGCCGGCACGTCTTCTCCGCTCACCGACGGCGCGGCCGTGGTGCTGGTCACCAGCGACGCTTTCGCCGCGAAGCACGGCCTGCAGGCGCTCGCGCGCATCAAGTCGTTCGCGACCGTGGGCGTCGATCCGGCCATCATGGGCATCGGCCCGATCCCGGCCACGCGCAAGGCGCTGGCACGCGCGGGCCTGAGCGCTTCCGATCTCGACGTGATCGAGATCAACGAAGCCTTCTCGTCGCAGGCGCTGGCCTGCATCCGCGACCTGGGGCTGGACCCGTCGAAGATCAATCTCGATGGCGGGGGCCTGTCCATCGGCCATCCGCTGGGCGCGACCGGCGCGCGCATCACGGGCAAGGCGGCGTCGCTGCTGGCGCGCGAGAAAGGCCGCTACGCGCTGGCCACGCAATGCATCGGCGGCGGGCAGGGCATTGCGACCATTCTCGAACGCGTCTGAGCGCATCCACACACGTGCCCTGTTCGGCTGAAAATGCCGGCAGGCACCACACACCAGGAACCCTCATGGCTGTACATCCCGAAGCGGGCACCAAGCGACCGCTGTACCTCGAAGACCTGTCCGTCGGCGACCGTTTCCAGAGCGGCGAACACCTGCTCGACGTGGCCCAGATCAAGGCCTTTGCGCAGCAGTTCGACCCGCAGCCTTTTCACACCGACGAAGAGGCCGCGAAGAACACCTTCTTCGGCGGCCTCGCGGCGAGCGGCTGGCACACGGCGGCGCTGACGATGAAGCTGCTGGTGGACAGTGGCATTCCGCTGGCCGACGGCATCATCGGTTCGGGCGGCGAGCTGCAATGGCCCAAGCCCACGCGGCCCGGCGATGTGCTGCACGTGGTGAGCGAGGTGGTGGACATCACGCCGTCGCGCTCCAAGCCCGGCCGCGCAATGGTCACGATGCGCTGCCAGACGCGCAACCAACGCGGCGAGGTGCTGCAGTACTTCACGCCCAAGCTGGTGGTGCACAGCCGGCCCGCGCCGGCTGCCTGAACCCGCGCCGCGGGGCTGGGCCGTACCACTGGCTCAGACGACGCGGATGCCCAGTTCCTCGACCAGCGACGCGGCCTGCCGGTGCGACATGATCGCGCCCTTGAACAGCGCGGCGTTCGCCAGCCGCAGCCCGCCCAGGTCGACTTCGCGCAGGTCGGCGCCCTCGAAGCGCGCGAGCTTCAGGTGCGCATTGCGCAGGCTGCCGCCCGCGAACACGGCTTCGCGGAAATCGCAGCCCGACAGGTCGGCTTCGGAGAAGTCGAGTTGCTCGAGCGACTGCTTGCGAAACGACATGCCGCGCAGGTGCGCGTCGACCAGCAGCGAATCCTTGAAGCCAATGCCCAGCGCCGACACTTCGGCGAAGTGCGCGCCCGTGAGCTTCACGCCGGTGAAGAAGGCCGAAGCCATCTTGGCGCGCGTCCACTGGGTGTTGTTCAGGTCGCAGTCCTGGAAGCGCGCGTTGGTCAGGTCGGCGAGCCCGAAGTCGGCTTGGCGTGCCCGGCAGCCGGCCCAGCGGGTGTCAGACAGCAGGGCGCGGTCGAACGAGGCCTCGGCAAAGTTGCAGAGCGTGAAGCGCGCGCCTCGCAGGTCGAGCCGCGAGAGGTCGGCCTGGTCGAATTCGCAGCGTTCGAAATGCAGGGGTTGCAGGGGCTCGACGCCCTTGCGGTCTTGCAAGCAGGCCAGCAGGTCGGGGCGCGACCAGGTCTGGTCGGAAATCACGTGGCTCATTCGGGGCGGGAGTCGGTCAGCGCGCGCAGTTCTTCGGGGCTGAAGCCCGCCCGGCTGCGTGCCTCGAGATTGAAGGGGGGCTTGTGGCGCGGCGCGTCGTAGCGCGCAACCAGGGCCGGGTAGCTGGCTTCGGGGTCGATGCCGGTGCGTTCGCACAGCCAACGGTACCAGTGGTTGCCGATGGCCACGTGGCCCACTTCGTCGCGCAGGATGACATCGAGAATCTCGACCGCGCGCAGCGCATCGGGCGTGTTCACGCGCTTGAGCTTGGCCTGGATCAGCGGCGTGGCGTCGAGCCCGCGCGCCTCCAGCGTGCGCGGCACCAGCGCCATGCGGGCGAGCACGTCGTCTTTCGTCTTCTCGCACATGTTCCAGAGGCCGTCGTGGCCGGGAAAGTCGCCGTAGCGCCAGCCCATGTCCTGCAGGTGCGCATGCAGCATCGTGAAGTGCTGCGCCTCTTCGTCGGCCACGCGCAGCCAGTCGCGGTAGTAGGCCTCGGGCATGCCGTCGTAGCGCCACACGGCGTCCAGCGCAAGGTTGATCGCGTTGAACTCGATGTGGCAGATCGAATGGATCAGCGCGGCGCGGCCTTCGGGCGTGAAGGGCGAGCGCTTCTGCACGGCGGTGGCGGCCACGCGCTCGGGCCGCTCGGGGCGGCCCGGCACGCCGAGGTCGTCGCCGGCGGCTCGAATAGGGGCGGTTGCTATTGAATCGGTAGCGCCGAGCGCAGCGGTGGCGCGCGTGGCAGCCACCTTCTGGTCGGGGTCTGTCAGGCGCAGCGCGGCCAGCGCGCTCAATCGGGGGTGCATCCCTACAATTCTAGTTTTGCCCCCGGAGACAACCACGATGGCGATTTATGAATTGGACGGCGTTGCACCGACGCTGGGCGAAGGCAGTTGGGTGGCCGACAGCGCGCAGGTCATGGGCAACGTCAAGCTGGCCGAGAACGCGAGCGTGTGGTTCGGCGCCGTGCTGCGCGGCGACACCGAGACGCTGACCATCGGGCGCAACAGCAACATCCAGGACCTGTCGGTGCTGCACGCCGACATCGGCTGCCCGCTGACCATCGGCGACAACGTCACCGTGGGCCACCAGGTCATGCTGCATGGCTGCACCATCGGTGACAACTCGCTGATCGGCATCCAGGCGGTGGTCTTGAATAACGCGAAAATCGGCCGCAATTCGATCGTTGGCGCCGGCAGCGTCGTGACCGAGGGCAAGGAGTTTCCGGACAATTCCCTCATCATCGGCTCGCCCGCCAAGGTGGTGCGCACCCTCGACGACGCGGCCGCCGCCCGGCTGCGCCAGAGCGCCGAGCACTATGTAGAAAACGCCCATCGCTTTGCGAAGGGCCTTAAAAAGATTGCCTGACCGGTCAGGTCGCAGGCACACAGAGAAAGAAAACGTTTTGAGCGAGCTGCACAAATTCCTGTTCGATGGCCTGCCGGTGCGCGGCATGATCGTGCGCCTGACAGATGCGTGGCAGGAGATTCTTGCGCGGCGCGCCTCCAACACCGCCACCGGCCCGTACCCGCCGCCGGTGGCCGAACTGCTCGGCGAAATGACGGCCGCGGCCACGCTGATGCAGGCCAACATCAAATTCAACGGCGCACTCATCCTGCAAATCTTCGGCGACGGCCCGGTCAAGGTGGCCGTGGCCGAGGCCAAGCCCGACCTGAGCCTGCGCGCTACCGCCAAGGTCATGGGCGAGCTACCGGCCGACGCGCGCCTGCCCGACATGGTCAACGTGAACAACAAGGGCCGCTGCGCCATCACGCTCGACCCGAAAGACAAGCTCCCCGGTGCCACGCCGTACCAGGGCGTGGTGCCGCTGTTCGGTGACGACGGCGAAAAGCTCGGCAAGCTCAGCGACGTGCTGCAGCACTACATGCTGCAGAGCGAGCAACTCGACACCACGCTGGTGCTCGCGGCCGACGACAAGGTAGCGGCCGGCCTCCTGATCCAGCGCCTGCCCGTGAAGGGCGAGGGCAACCTCGAAGGCACGTCCGACAAAGACCGGGACCAGGCCAACGAAGACCAGATCGGCCTGAACGAGGACTACAACCGCATCTCGATCCTCGCATCGAGCCTGACGCGCGACGAACTGCTCACGCTGGACATCGAGACGATTCTTCGCCGCCTGTTCTGGGAAGAGAAGCTGCTGCGCTTCGAGCCGCAGGCCGGCCTGCTGGGCCCGCATTTCGCGTGCACCTGCGGACGCGAGCGCGTGGCGCAGATGATCCGCGGCCTGGGCGCCGAAGAAGCGGAAGAGATTCTTGCCGAGCGCGGCGACATCGAGGTGGGCTGCGACTTCTGCGGCAAGCAGTACCGCTTCGATGCCATCGACGCGGCGCAGATCTTCAGGCCGCCGACGGAGCAGATTCCGGGCAGCCCGATCGTCCAGTAAGGCGCGCCGCACCGGCCTGCTTTTTCAAGCGGGCTGGCGCATCACCTTGATCATCGCGGCCAGGCGTTCGTTGGCGAAGCCTGCGTCCAGCGAGCGGTCGAACAACCCCATCAGGAAATTCGGAAAGCTCGCATCGAGCCCGGCCTCGCGCGCCTGCTTCACGAACAGCCGGCCGGAGCCCGCGCAGGTGGCCATCGAGCTTTCGGGTTCGCCATAGCTGCCGGCATGGATGGCTTCGCCCTCGGCGCTGATCATCTCGCCGAGCACCGGTGAGATCGCACCGATCATCTGAGCGAACGTGTTCACCTGCAGCCCTTCGGACTCGCAGATGCGCACGCCGTGGAAGAAGCCGCTCATGGCGCCGAACATGCACGAGAGCGTGGCCAGGTCCCAGGCCGCCGCGTTGCCGATGGGCTCGCCCATGTGCTGGATGTTGCCGGCAATGGCCTTGAGCACCGGTCGGCAGGCGGCGAGGGCGCGCTCTTCGCCGGAGATGAAGAGCGGCGTGTCGGGCCGGCCGATCTGGCTCGGCGTGGCGAGCAGGGCACCGTCCAGATAGGCCACGCCGCTCAATGCGGCCCAGTCGTCGCGCGCGTCCTGCGGGGTGCCGGTGCTCAGTTGCACCAGCACCTTGCCGCGCAACGCATCGGCCACGCCGGGCGCGGCGAGGATGGCGCGCGACGCCGTGTAGTCGGCCACGCAGACCAGCACCACGGGGCTGGCCTGGACCGCGGCGAGGGCGCTCGGCGCGAGCACCGTGCCCTGGTTCAGAAGCGGCTTTGCGCGTCCGGCGGTGCGGTTCCACACCGTCAGCGTGAATTTCGATTGAAGGGCGCGTGCCAGGGCGATGCCCATGGGGCCGAGGCCGATGAGGGAAACGTCGGTCATGTGGTTCCTTGATGAAGAAGGCGTGGATGTCAGGCGGCGGCCGGCGTCAGGCCCTGCCCCAGTCCGCCATCGACAGTGAGCCGCGCGCCGGTCGTGAAGGTCGCTTCGAAGGCAAAGAACAGCACCGCGCGCGCCACCTCGGCGGACGTGCCGTGGCGCCGCATCGGCGTGATCTGGTCGCCCAGGCGGATGAATTCCGCGCGCTCCTCGGCCGTGGCATCGGCCACGCCCAGGGTGGGCGTGTCGATGAAGCCGGGGCTCACCACGTTCACGCGGATGCCGCGCGTCACCAGTTCCGCTGCGAAGCCCGAGGCGAACGAGCGCAGTGCGGCCTTGGTGCCGCTGTAGACGCTCAGGCCATGCATGCCGCCCTCGTCGGCGATGGACGAGGTAAAGACGATCGCGCTGCCCCGGGGCATCAGTGGCGCCAGCCGCTGCACGGCGAAGAACGGGCCCTTGGTGTTGATCGCGAAGGCGCGGTCGTAGCCGGCTTCCGTCACCTGTTCGAAAGGCTCCAGCGTCGAGATGCCGGCGTTGATGTGCAGCAGGTCGATGTGGCCCAGCCGTTCGCGCGCGATGGCCGCGAGGGCGTCGATGTCGGCCAGCGACGCCGCATCGGACGCCACCACGTGGGCACGCGGCCCGAGCGTGCGGCGAGCCGCTTCGAGGTTCTCGGGGTTGCGCCCCGTCACCAGCACCTCGGCACCGCCGTCGAGCAGCGCCTGTGCCGTGGCCAGGCCCATGCCGATGGTGCCGCCGGTGATGACGGCCTTCTTGCCCGTGTAGGGTTTGCTCATGATTTGCATGCCTTGAAGAATGAGAAGTTCATGGCTGCGGATGATCCCGATCGGCGGGCTTGCGGTCGCGCACGTTCGGCCGCGGTGGAGCACAAACGGACGGCGTCGGCGGCACCCGCCATCGCGGCCGATAATGTTTTGATGAGCAGCTCCGACCTGAATGTCGACCTCGGCACCGATCGGCACGGCCACGGCCTGGCGTCCGCCGTGGCCCTGTCCGCCGACAGCTTCGTGGCGCCCGCGTCGAGCGGCCTGCGCGTGGACATGCGGCAAACGCCCGGTGGCGTGGTCGGCTACGAGGCGCTGCCCGACCATCGCATCAAGCTCCACGCGGGCGCGCCCGTTGCGGGCGCCTGCCAGTTCCACAGGTTCCTCTACACCCGCGGCGACCTCGACATCGTGCCGGCCGGCGTCACCGACGTGTGGCACGAAGAGGCGCCCAGCACCTCGATCGTCGTGCGCATGGCGCCCACGCTGCTGCAGCGCACTGCGCAAGAGATGGGCCTGCCGGCCGAGCGGGCGCGGCTCGGCGAGCGCCACCAGTTCCGCGACGCGCAGATCGAACACATCGCCTGGGCGCTCGATGCCGAGCGCCGCGCGGGCTTTCCCAACGGCACGCTGTACACCGACAGCCTGGGCACCGCGCTGGCGGTGCGGCTGGTTGCGGGGCAGCGTATCGGCACGGCGCCCGCATCGGCACAGGGCCTGACGCGGCCGCAGCTTCGCCGCGTCACGGAATTCATCGAGGCGAACCTCGATGGCGACCTGTCGTTGTCGGCGCTGGCCGATGTGGCGGGCCTGAGCGCCTCGCACCTGAAGACGCAGTTCAAGCGCTCCACGGGTTTGCCGGTGCACGAGTACGTGATCCACCGGCGCGTCGACCGCGCACGCGGCCTGCTGGTGCGCAGCGAGATGCCCGCGAGCCTGGTGGCGCTGGAGAGTGGCTTCTCGCACCAGAGCCACATGGCGCGCTGCATGCGCCGCGTGCTCGGCCTGACGCCGGGCGAGGTGCGGCGCGCGGGCTAGTCGTGCCGCGCTGCCTGGCGGGCTTCGTTGTCGAAACCGCTGAATTCGATGTCGGGCGCGCTCGTGTTGTGCTTCGACGGCAGGCTGCGGCCGAAGCGCACCTGCGTTGCCCGCAATGACTTCACTTCCGGCAACGGCTTCGCTTGAGGCGCCGCATCCGGCGATTCCTGCCAGCGCACTTCGCTCATGTCGGCGTTGTCCGCCGTCACGTACATCGAGCGCAGCACGGCGAAGGGCTGCGCGTTCGCGGTCGGCTTCGACAGCGTCACGTCGAGCGCGGTGCGCGCGCGGCTGATTTCGTCGACGCGCGCCACCGCGCTGCCGCCATTCGTGAAGCGCAGGTGGATGGCCAGCGGCTTCGGCACGACGCGGATCGACGCGATGTTCACCACCGGCCGGCCCGCCTGTTCGACCGGGCCGAGCAGGAACGACGAGCCATACACGCCGTCGCCGAAGCGCGCCTCGGGCAGCGGCTTGAGGCGCCAGTAGCCATCGGACGGGTACAGCACGATGGCTTCGAGCGCCTTGCCGTTTTCCTTCTTGAACACCTGCAGCAGGTGAAAGCCGCGGTCGCTGCGCTGGCCCACTTGCACGGGCACCTGCTGCGGCCGCCAGAAGGTCGGCAGCGTCATGCCGACGATGCGCCACTGCGCGTTGTCCAGCAGCACCACGGTGCGCTTCTTGAAGCGGTGCGCCGGGTCGGTGGGGTGCGCGCCGCCGTCGAAATTGCAGCCCGAGAAGTCGGGCGCGGTGACGTCGTTGCCGATCTTGTCGAGGTAGTCGGGCTGCAGCGCCTCGATGCGCATGTGGCGGATGCCGTCGCCGCGCAGCACCATCGACACGTTGTCTTCTTCGGCGCAGGCGGTGGTGGTGGTGCCGTTCTCGATGGTGGCGGCGACGGGGGCAGCGGTGGCGTGGCCGGCGGCCAGCAGCGTGGCGATGAAGACGGGTAGAAGGGCGGTGGTGCGCAAGAAGGCGTGCTGCAGGGGCATCGGGTCTCCGGAAGAGGTGTCGGCCGGCCGATGCGGGGAGGGCGTTACTCGCGCCGCCCGATCAGGTCGGTGAAAAGCCGATGTTCGCATTCCGGGTCGGAGCATTTCTCGCAAGGCCATGTCCACGAGGCGGGCTTGGCATCGGCCCGGCCGCGTCCCGTGCGTGCACGGCTTTCGCTGCCGGCGATGGCATTGACGGCGTTCCATGCACTGGCAAGGCGTTCGCCGCCGACGCCGTGCACCACCGCGAACGACAGCCTCGCGCCCGTGAGCGCGGCGCGCACCAGCGTGTCGGTCGGCTGCCGCGCATGGGGGCCGTCGCGCATCTCGTCGGCCACCCAGGGGATGTCGAGCGCGGTGAGCAGCGTGATGGCGTAGCGGCGCTGTGCCGCGAGGGCCTCGGCGTAGAGCGTGCGGTCGTCGAACAGTTGCTCGCTGTAGACCGCGGTCATGAGCGCGGTGGTGTCGGCCACTGCGACACCAATGGCGGCGGCCGCATCGATGCGGCGCGTCTGCTCGTCGGCAATGGCTTGCTGCTCGTCGGGCCGCGGCGTGCGGCCTTCGCGTTCGCACCATTCGCGCAGGTACTCGGAGACCATCGTCGCCGGAATGCCGCGCTCCTTCAAGCGCTGGGTGAGCGCCCGCGCCAGCTCGGTCTTGCCCGTGCTCTCGGCGCCGAGCACGGCGATGACGCAGCCCACAGGCAGTGTCGGCGTCATGCGCGCACTCCAGCCCCGGAAGCAGCCTTGGAAGCAGCAGGCAGGCGTTGCCGCCAGGTCAGGTAGCCGGCCACGCTGAGCACGGCAAACACCGCATAGAGCCCGACCGTGAGCCACAGGCCCTTGTGAATGAACAGGCCCACGCTCGCCACGTTCACGGCGAGCCAGATGAGCCAGTTCTCGATGAACTTGCGCCCGAGCAGGAACTGCCCGACGAGGCTCAGCCCGGTGGCGAAGCCGTCCCACCAGGGCACGTCGGTATCGGTGAAGCGGCGAAGAAAGAGGGCGACGGCAGGCCAGGCCAGCGCACAGGCCGCGAGCGTGAGCGCGATGCCGCGCGGCGAGAGCCGGCTGACCCGCAGCGCACTGCCGTCGGGCCGGTGGCCGCGCAGCCATTGCGCCCAGCCCCACAGCGCGACGAAGGCAAAGAAGACCTGGAGCGAGGCGTCGCCGTAGATGCGCGCCTTGGCGAAGACGACCACGTAGAGCAGCGAACTGACGATGGCCAGCGGCCAGCCCCAGTGGATCTCGCGCATGTTGCAGCCGACCATGGCCAGCGCCAGGACGGCGGCCACGAGTTCGAGCCAGCTGACGGGGGAGCCCCAGAGCGCGAAGGCGGGGGCCGAGAGAAGCTCGGGAATGACGTTCACCCTTGGGTTGTGCGCACTTGTTGTCGCTGTACCGTGTGCTGTGTCGGGGAGCGCTTGTTGTCGTGTTCGGGCACGAGCGTTCGGGGCGCGTGCGAATGACACCGGGT
>NZ_QAJK01000226.1 GCF_003852515.1 Variovorax sp. KBW07
GTAGTTGCGTTCTGTGCTCATGAGGTCGATTCTCGCAGCGGAAACTGGCACGCTTCATCCGGCGCTGGCGTTACAACCGGCCGGGACGAGACGCCTGCCGCGGAGCGGGAGCCCGCGCGGATGAGATGATGTCAAAAGACTGTAAAAACACCGGCGCCCACCGGGCAGCATCTCTTGCTGCGAATCCAACTACCTCTATGAGCAACATTCTCGATTTCACATTGATCGAAGGCATCAAATGCTTCAGCCCGAAGGTCGCCAGTGCCTACGATGACTATCCGGACGAAGGCTTTGACGTCACGGATGAATATGCCGAAACCAGTTTTTGGGTCAGCGCCAGAACCCGGCTCTTCAAAGGGCTGGTGAAACGCAATCTCCCGCCATCGCAGAAAGCCAGGTTCCTGGAAATCGGCTGCGGCACCGGGGACTTCATCAAGCACCTGCGAGACGACAAAAAGCTCGAAATAACAGGATCGGAAGTCTATTTAAAAGGCTTGGTCTACGCCAAGAAGAATCAGCCCGATGTCGAATTCATTCAGTTCGACGTTACCGAGGGGCAGATCGGGCGCGAGTTCGACATGATCGTCGCGTTCGACGTGATCGAACACATCGACGACGACATGGCCGCACTCTCGAACATCAACCGGATGCTGGGAAACGACGGCGTCGCGATCATTTCGGTGCCTCAGCACATGTTTCTATGGGGCCCGCTGGACGAAATCGTCAAGCACAAGCGCCGATATTCCAGAAGTGAGTTGAAGCAGAAGATGGAAGCAAGCGGATTCAAGATCCGCTACACCACGTCTTTTGTATTTTTTCTTTTTCCGTTGATGCTGGCGGCCCGCCTGTTCGATAAAAAGCGCGACAACAGCGACTCGGATCAGAACGCGCTGTCGAAGCGGGTCAAGTTTTCACCCGTGGTGAACGGCGTCATGGGATTTTTCATGCGCATTGACGAATTCCTCGTGAAGCTGGGAATTTCGCTGCCCTATGGCGGGACATTGGTCATGGTTGCGGAAAAAGGGACGCCCACGTCTCGTTGACGAGGCCGTGCGATCACCCACCCGCTCCGACAACCGGTCGACGATGCCGAAAGCGAAACTCGAACGTTCGTGAGCTCGTCTCGATGATTCACACGAAGGGTTGAATGGCCGATCGGCCACGGCTATCTCTGCCGAAGACCGCTCCAGATCTGGATGGTCTGCTTGCCGTAGGGAAACACCGCATCGCCGCAATGCTGGAAATTGGACGGAAACCCGTTCAACCCAGCCGGAAGGGGCGGAAGGCTTCCGTCCATGTTCAACCGGACTGCGATCACGGCCTTGTCGGCAATGGCTTCGTGCGATGCGAGCACTGCTTCGGCCTGGTCGACGTTGTTCAGCCAGGGCGTCGCCACCGGTACCGCGTTCAGCGCCAGGGCCAGGCCCGGCACGTTGTACAGCCCCAGGAACGGCGCGCCGGGTGCAATGCGGCACTTCGCGACGGCTGCGTCGATCTCCAGCATGAACTGCCTGGTTCCCGCATCCACCTTCACCCGCCCCAACGGACCGATGGCGACAGGGAAAGATTGCCGGTCCATGCGTTCGCTCAGGCTGTAGGGAGGCTTGGCCTTATAGACAAGGATCTGGATGCTCGTCAGCGCAACGAACCCCGCGAGGAGCGCCATCGGCACCACCGCGTCCCGGGTTCCCGCCGGCCTGGCATAGGCGGCAAGCACCATCAAGACGCCCCAGGGCGCCAGGGAAACGATCACCTGGCTGAAGAGCGCGTTGCCGGTTCCCATCGCCACGCTGTAGGGCAGCATGGCCAGCGCGGCGCTGAGCCATCTGGACCGTGCCGGCATCGACTGCCAGGCGACCGCGAGCATGAGCGCCAGAAAAACCAATGCCCGCTGCATGTACTCGACGTACTGCGTCATGCCGTACTCGAAGTACTGCGTGGCGAGAAGCGTGTGTCCGAGCGCGGCGATCACCAGCCCGATCGTCACCCAGCTTTTCCTGATCAGGTACACGAGGACCGCCACGATGAGAAACACGTCCGACCGCATTGCCGCGGCTGTGTAGCCTCCGAACTCGAGGGCGTAGCGGCCCAACCGCGTGAGGATGGGCTCGGTCTGGACCATCCTGAAGAGTTCCATGCCGCCGCCGAAGGCCTGCGCCGCTTCGCCTGGCGTGGTGTGCGAGAAAAGCAGCGCGGCGAGACCGAGCAGTCCACCGGCGGCCACGGTCGCCAACGCCAGCGCCTTGCTCCTGCCCGACCGGTCCAGCCACATCACGGCTATTGCCACGAGCACGAAGGTGGCCACGCCCGATGAAGGCTTGCAGACGAACTCCACCGCCAGCGCAGCGCCGGCCACGCCGAAAAGCCCGGCCCGCCAGGCAGCCGACGTCTTGTCGCCAGCCAGCAGCACCAACCCCAGGGACAGGTACGCGCCCGCCGAAGCCAGCAGGTTGTAGCTCGGCGACACATTGATGGTGATCGCATACAGCAGCGCGCAAACAACGGCGCTGCCGATCACGGCTACACGACCCCGCCAAGGCAGCGCGACAGGTGCAGCGCGCCCCTTTGCAGCGGCCAACGCCCCCACGCCGAGCACCGCCGCGCTGCCGGCCAGCAGCACGAGGCCCGCCATCCGGAAAGACGCGAGGCTGCCCGTGACCCGCCAGATCGGCCCCATGGCCCACTGCTGGGCACTGATGTAGAGCCGGGTCGCGTCGGGATGGATCGCAAGCAGCAAGTAATAAGCTTCGTCGGTGATTTCGAAGCCGCGGTTGCGTGACCAGACCACATAGACGATCACCGCGCATGCGGCGACCAGCACGAGCGCGGCAACCGCCGCTTCCAGCGCGCGTTGCGGGGTTGTCGCGCGGCCGCCCATCTCGTTGACGGGCTTGCTGTCGTCCACTGGAATCACGGCACCGAAGACTGCTCGGCCCTCAGCGACCAGAGCTTTGCCGTCAGGAAGTTGAACAGCACGACGAAGGGAATCAGCAGCAATTGCCCATAGAACGGCGCGATGTGCGTCTTCGAGGTCAGCAGGTGCAGCAACAACACGTTCAGCGCGACCGATACCAGGCCCGCCCCGATGTACTTGAGCAGCCGCGAACCGAAGGTGACCTTCTCGCTCGGCTTGAAGACCCAGTAGTAGTTCAGCGTGTAGGTGAGCAGCATGCCGATCAATGCAACCAGCACCAGCGCAACCAGGTGATTGATGTGCAGCACGACCACCGCCAGGTAGAAAAGCACCAGCGTAAAGACGAAGTTCAGCGCCCCGACGACCGTGAACTTGGAGAACTGCGCAGTAAGGGTCTTGAGAGGATTCACACGCCGGGTTTCAGAAGCGGTCCCTGACGATGTAGTTCGGCCGCTTGCGCACTTCTTCGTTGATTCGCCACACGTACTCACCGACCACGCCCAGCATCACCATGATGAGTCCGCCGATCAGCAGGACGGCGATCATGAGGGGGGCCCAGCCGTCGAAGGGCGTCTGGCCCCGAGCCCATGCGATCACGATGCTGATGCTGTAGAGCACGCCCAAGGCGGAAGTCAGCAGCCCCGCCAGGGAAATGAAACGGATGGGCAGGTAAGACGCATCGAGCATCGCGTCCAGGAAGTTCTTCAGCTTCTTGCCGAAGTTGTACTGTGACTTGCCGATGGTGCGTTTTTGCCGCTCGTAGGGGATCAGGCTGGTCCGGTAGCCGGTCCACAGCAGGTCGCCCTGGAAAAACCGGTGGCGCACATCGATGGAATTGAATTCGTCCATGACCTTGCGGTCCATCAGCACGAAGTCAAACCCGCCCGAAGGCATCTGCGGAATGGCCATGCGCAGCATGCCGTAGGCCAGGCTCGAATACGTCTTGGCCAGCCAGGTGTCCGCGCGGTCCGTGCGGTGGCAGATGACGATCTCTGATCCGGCGATCCATTTGTCGACCATCTCGGGGATCAGGTCCACCGGGTCCTGCAGGTCCGCCGAGATGTTGATGACCGCGTCGCCGGTCGCTTCCTTGAAGCCCGCCAGCATTGCGGCCATCTGTCCGAAGTTGCGCGTGAAGGTCAGCCCCTTCACGTTGGGGTCACTCGCGCAGAGACCGCGGATTTCTTGCAGCGAGCCGTCGGTCGAGCCGTCGTCGATGAAGATCACCTCGTACTGGTGCGCCTTGAGACGGTCCGCGAATACGCCGGCTATCTTCTCGTGCGTCTTGGAGATCGCGCCCTCGTTCTGGTAGACCGCGACGACAAAGGAAACTTTCATTTTTCTGTTCCGCGTTCGCACAGCAGG
>NZ_QAJK01000227.1 GCF_003852515.1 Variovorax sp. KBW07
GCGCAGAGCACACCATCGGCGCGAGCGCCTTCAGAGCGGTCGTTGATCGGCCAATGCGAGAGCAGCGCCCTCGTGCGACTGGCATCGGGTGCTCCGCGCAGCGAAATAAAGGAGGAGCGAAGCGGGGGACATTCGCGGAGCAGAGCACACCGTCGGCGCGAGCGCGCCCTGGAAAGCCACGCCTCGAATCAAGCGCAACGCGACGAACAGAACGACAAGGCTTCATTCAGTGGGAGTGACCATGGTCGTGACCGTGCGAATGGTCATGGTCGTCGAGCAGTTCCGGCGCGAGCACGAGCGGCTTCGGGCCTTTGCTGCTGGTGCTGGGGCTGTGCGAATGACCGTGATCGTGCGCGTGGTCATGGCTGTGGCCACCGCCGTGCGAACCGTACGCGCCGCCCTCGGGTTCGAAGGCTTCCTCGACAGCCACCACGATCAGGTGCATCGACCGGAGCATGTCGGCCAGTACGTGGTCGGGCTCGATTTTCAGGTGGTCGGGCTTCAGCTCGATCGGCACGTGGCGGTTGCCCAGGTGATAGGCCGCCCGCGTCAGGTCGAAGGGCGTGCCGTGGGCCGAGCAATGCGTGATGCGCAACACCGGCTGCGGCGCCGCGATCACACGTACCAGCGAGCCGTCTTCCGCCACCAGCACGTCACCGCCCCGCACCGCGGTGCCACGCGGCAGGAACACGCCGATCTGCCGGCCCTGCGAGTCGGTTGCGTCGAAGCGGCTCTTCTGGCGCACGTCCCAGTCGAGTTCGATGGTGGCGGCGCGCTTCAGCAGCACGGGCGCAAGGCCGCGGCCCTGCGGCATGAGTTTGTTGGCGGTGAGCATGGTGCAAAAAAGAGTGCCCGGGGCACCCGTTGGCTGGATGAATACCTTCGAGGATACGCAGCCTGTCAAGCAGGCGCATACCCCGGCTTCAAAACAGGAAATACCGCTGCGCCATCGGCAGCAACTTCGCCGGCTCGCAGGTCAGCAGATGGCCGTCGGCGCGCACCGCGTACGTCTGCGCGTCGATCTCCATCTTCGGCGTGTAGCCGTTGTGGATCAGGTCCTTCTTGCGCACGTTGCGGATGTTCTTCACCGCGCTGAGGTTCTTGGCTAAACCGTAGCGCTCCTTGATGCCCGAGGCCAGTCCGGCCTGCGAGACAAAAGTCAGCGAACTCTTCGCCAGCGAGCCGCCGTACGCGCCGAACATCGGCCGAAAATGCACCGGCTGCGGCGTCGGGATCGATGCGCTGGGGTCGCCCATCGCGGCCATCGCGATGGTGCCGCCCTTCAAGATGGTGAAGGGCTTCACGCCGAAGAAGGCGGGCTTCCAGATCACGATGTCGGCCCACTTGCCGATCTCGAGCGAGCCGACCTCGTGCGCGATGCCGTGCGCAATCGCCGGGTTGATCGTGTACTTGGCCACGTAGCGCTTGGCGCGGAAGTTGTCGTTGCGCTCGCTGTCTTCGGGCAGCGCGCCGCGCTGCACCTTCATCTTGTGCGCGGTCTGCCAGGTGCGGATGACCACCTCGCCGACGCGGCCCATGGCCTGGCTGTCGGAGCTGAACATGCTGATCGCGCCCAGGTCGTGCAGCACGTCTTCGGCGGCAATGGTTTCCTTGCGGATGCGCGACTCGGCAAAGGCCAGGTCTTCGGCAATGCCGGCGTCCAGGTGGTGGCACACCATGAGCATGTCGACGTGTTCGTCGAGCGTGTTCACGGTGTAGGGCATCGTGGGGTTGGTGGAAGAGGGCAGGAAGTTGGCTTCGCCCACCACGCGCAGGATGTCGGGCGCATGGCCGCCGCCCGCGCCTTCGGTATGAAAGGCGCAGATGGCGCGGCCGCCCACGGCGGCGATGGTGTTCTCGACAAAGCCCGATTCGTTCAGCGTGTCGCTGTGGATGGCCACTTGCGTGTCGGTGGCCTCGGCCACGTCCAGGCAGTTGCTGATGGCCGCGGGCGTGGTGCCCCAGTCTTCGTGCAGCTTCAGGCCGATGACGCCGGCGTCGATCTGCTCGTGCAGCGCGGCCGGCAGGCTGGCGTTGCCCTTGCCGAGAAAGCCGAGGTTCATCGGGAATGCATCGGCCGCCTGCAGCATGCGTTCGATGTGCCAGGGGCCGGGCGTGGCGGTGGTGGCGAAGGTGCCGGTGGCCGGGCCGGTGCCGCCGCCGAGCATGGTGGTCACGCCGGAAGACAGCGCCTCTTCGATCTGCTGCGGGCAGATGAAGTGGATGTGGCTGTCGATGCCGCCCGCGGTCACGATGTTGCCTTCACAGCTGATGATCTCGGTGCCGGGGCCGATGACGATGTCGACGCCCGGTTGCACGTCGGGGTTGCCGGCCTTGCCGATGGCGGCGATGCGGCCGTCTTTCAGTCCGATGTCGGCCTTGACGATGCCCCAGTGGTCGAGGATCAGCGCGTTGGTGAGCACGGTGTCGACGGCGCCTTGCGCCCTCGTGCGTTGCGACTGCGCCATGCCGTCGCGGATGGTCTTGCCGCCGCCGAACTTCACTTCTTCGCCGTAGCCGCCGGCGCGCAGCGTGTAGTCGGCTTCCACTTCAATCAGCAGTTCGGTGTCCGCAAGGCGGACCCGGTCGCCGACGGTAGGGCCGAAAATTTCTGCGTAGGCGCGTCGCCCGATGGTGGCCATGCTTTAGAGCTTTCCTTGAACGAGGCCGCGAAAGCCGTACACGATGCGATCGCCTGAAAAATCGACCAGCTCGACCGTGCGCTGCTGGCCCGGTTCGAAGCGCACCGCGGCGCCCGAGGCGATGTTCAGGCGCATGCCGCGCGCGGCTTCACGGTCGAAGCCGAGAGCGCCGTTGGTTTCGGCGAAGTGGTAGTGCGAGCCGACCTGGATCGGCCGGTCGGCGGTGTTTTGCACGACCAGCGTGAGGGTGCGGCGACCGGGGTTGAGCGTGTGCTCGCCGTCGTCGGTGAGGAGTTCGCCGGGGGTCATCGCGATCAGACGGCCTGTGCCAGCAGCGTCGCACCGAGTACCACCACGGCCGCGCCAGCCACGCGTGGCAGCCATGCGTTGGCGTGGCGCAGGGCCCAGCCGAGCGCGATGCCCGCAAGGTGCAGCAGCACGGTCGCGCTGACCATGCCGGCCAGCGTGAGCGCGGCGCCTTGCTCGCTCGCGAGTTCGTGGCCGTGTGCCACGCCGTGGAAGACGGCGAACACGCCGACCACGGCCATGGCGACGACCGCGGGCAGGTGAATGCGCGTGACCACCAGCAGGCCCAGCACCAGCAGCGAGGCCGCGATCATCGGTTCGACCGCCGGCAACTGCACGCCGGCCAGGCCCATCAACGCGCCCACGAGCAGCATGCCGGCAAAGGCCAGCGGCGCCCACAGCAGGTCGGGCCAGGCGCGGCGCGCGGCCAGCGCGCTCCACAGGCCGACCGCCACCATGGCGGCCAGGTGGTCGGCGCCGGTCAGCGGATGCATGAAGCCGGTGGTGAAGCCGTGGTGCATGCCGCCGTCGACGCCCGTGTGGGCGCTGGCTGCGAGCGGCAGCAGGAGGGCGAGCAGGGCGAGGGTTCTGGAGGTGGCGGTGTGGCGCATGGAAAGTCTCTCTTTCTTTCTTTGTTGTTCTGGAATGTCGGGTGTCAGACGATGGGCTGGTGGACGGTGACCAGCTTGGTACCGTCCGGGAACGTGGCTTCGACCTGGATGTCCGGGATCATTTCGGCGATGCCGTCCATCACGTCGGCGCGGGTCAGCACGGCGCGCCCTTCGCTCATCAGCGCCGCGACGCTCTTGCCATCGCGGGCGCCTTCCATCACGGCGGCGGAAATCAGCGCGACGGCTTCGGGGTAGTTGAGCTTCAGCCCCCGCGCCTTGCGGCGTTCGGCCAGCAGCGCCGCGGTGAAGATCAGCAGCTTGTCTTTTTCGCGCGGGGTCAGTTCCATGGGATCGGCATCGGGTGGCGGAGAGAGGCGGCCATTATGGGCAAGGCTTTCCCTTTGCAACAGTCGTGCCGTGTTCGCCAAATGTCGTACGGATTGCACGGAAAGGAAGCCCCGGCGCAGCGAGCGGGGCGATGCACAAAGGAATGTGGGGGTACCGTGTGTGCGTCGCCGGTCGAGTTGCCCGAGGTGGAAAAAAGGGCGCGCCGGTGGTCGAACGCAGGGAGGAACAAAAAAATGCAACCGCAAGCAGGCGCGAAGATCGGCTTTCACAAGTCGAACAATTTCATGCGTTCCTGGTCGCCGCAGACCGGCGAGATCTGCCGCGAGGAGGTCGCGCTGTCCATGAGCCGGGCGCCGCCGCTGGTGCGGGACCAGCCCGTCGTCGCGTTGGCCGAGAAGGCATCGGTGGAGGGGCCTTCGCAGAAGAAGGCCAGGGGAGATCCTTACGTCAACGCCGTGCTTCGGGCTGTCAAGGCGGCGGAGGCGGTGTCGGGTGCGGTGGACGGGTTCCAGCGGTGGTTGAAGTCGCCTTCGCCGCCCCCGGCTCCGCCGAAAGAGAAGCAGAAACCTGTCCGGACCGTACCTCCGTTCGACATTCAGGACATTCCGGGGGCGATGCGAAAAATCGGCGCGCCGGTGGGCGCGGACTTGATGGACAAGTGGTTTGCGGGGGCGTTGAACTATCCGCCGACGCCAAAAGACGAGCGAAACGGCATCAACCAGAACGGCGTGCCGTATCCGCCGGGCATGATCGACACCACGTCCGTCAGGATCGAATGGGTGCTGAGGTTTGCCAGGGCGAGGAAGGGACTGAACGATCTGGTGTCCCAGATCGAGACGGTGGCCGCGCGAAAAGCAATCTCCAACGCATTGCGCCCGTACCAGAACCGGCTCGATATCTGGCCCTGGCTGGAATGCCAGGGCGATATCGTGCGTTTTCACAAAGAGTTCCAGGTCCAGAAAACTCCCGTGGAGGGCACTCTGGGGCAGAAGCTGGCGCAATTCGTCACGCAGTCGATCTCCAATGAAGGCATTCCAGACGATCTGACTTGCGCCCTGGGCTCCTTCAATCTCTATGCCGCAATTTCTCACGCCTACTTCGATCACAAGAACAAGTCGGCTGTCTTGACCCACATCTCCGTGTATGTCAAAGACAACTTCACGTTCACTGACGAGACAAGCGGAGCGTCGCAGTACCTCGGGCATTGGAGCCCCAGCCATGTGGCGGTCGTTCCCACCCACGAAATAGCTGCACTGGCGAACGTCGGGTGGCTCGACTACCCGGTGGTGCAGGGCAATGTGTACGCGAAGGATGCAGTGCTGTATCCGGTCAAGAACTCGGACTTTCGCGCTTGGCAGCGCAAGCACAACCAAGGCGGCGACTTCATCATCTACACGGACAGGACCACGGTGAAACTCGACACGCCGATCAGGGTGGCGTTGTGATGCCCGGCCTTCGCACCATGCTGCGCCGAAGTGTCCGTGTCATGCGGTTGGCGCTCTGCGTCGCGGTTGTTCTTCTTGGCGTCAAGTATTGCTTCGAGGCGAAGGCCCGTTTCCGTGCCGACGGCCATCCCGAAGCGTGGTGGAGCGAGGTTTCGCCCGATCGGGATGAAACCTACACGGCCCGACTCGCCTTCATCGGCCGAACCACGATTCTGCTGAGGCTCTATCGCACCGGTGACCCGACGCTGCTGGCGGAACGCTCATACACAGAGGCCGGCGTTGCACTTCGTTGGACGGACGACGGGTGGTTGATCTACGACACATCCGACACCTCTTATGAAGAAGGCTCCATCCGGCTTCCGCCGACTCGCCTCGACAACCTTCTCGCCAAGCTTCCCTGAGCCCTCGTCTGCCAAGGAGGGCGGCGGATGGCACGAAAGCTGCACCGAAACGGTGTGAACCCCGCCGACACGCCAACCACCCCCGACGACGCCCCGCAGCGCATCGTCAAGGTCCGGCGCGACTACAACAGCTGGGTGGCGAGCGAAACGCTGGAAGACTATGCGCTGCGCTACACGCCGCAGCGCTTTCGCAAGTGGTCCGAATGGCGGGTGGCCAACACGGCCTTCGGGGCGGCGTCGTTCCTCATTCTGGAGGCGGTCGGGGCCACGCTGCTGGTGCAGTACGGCTTTGCCAATGCCTTCTGGGCGATCCTGGCGACGGGGCTCATCATCTTCCTGGCGGGCCTGCCGATCAGCGTGTACGCGGCGCGCTACGGCGTCGACATGGACCTGTTGACGCGGGGCGCCGGCTTCGGCTATATCGGCTCGACGCTGACCTCGCTGATCTACGCCTCGTTCACCTTCATCTTCTTCGCGCTCGAGGCGGCGGTGATGGCCTATGCGCTGGAGCTGGCGCTGGGCATTCCGCCGGTCTGGGGCTACCTGGTGTGCGCGCTGGTGGTGATTCCGCTGGTCACGCACGGCGTGTCGGCCATCAGCCGGTTGCAGTTGTGGACGCAGCCGCTGTGGCTGGTGATGCTGGTGGTGCCTTTTGTCTTCGTGCTGGTGCGCGATCCTGGTGCGTTTGCGGGCATCGTGCACTACGACGGGGTGAGGTCTGGCACCCAGGGTTTCAATCTGCACCTGTTTGGCGCTGCCCTGACGGTCGGCATTGCGCTGATCACGCAGATGGGCGAGCAGGCCGACTACCTGCGCTTCATGCCGGCGCGCACGGCCGCGACGGCGCGGCGCTGGTGGGCCGGCGTGCTGGCGGGCGGGCCGGGCTGGGTGGTGCTGGGGGTGTTCAAGATGCTGGGCGGTGCGCTGCTGGCCTACCTGGCCATCACGCACATGGTGCCGACCGAGCGCGCGGTCGATCCGAACCAGATGTACCTAGCGGCCTACGAGTACGTGTTTCCGAACTACGGCTGGGCTGTGGCGGCGACGGCGCTGTTCGTGGTGATCTCGCAGCTGAAGATCAACGTGACCAACGCCTATGCGGGCTCGCTGGCCTGGAGCAATTTCTTCTCGCGCGTGGCGCACAGCCACCCGGGGCGCGTGGTGTGGGTGGTGTTCAACGCGCTCATCGCCTTCATGCTGATGGAGATGAACGTGTTCGAGGCGCTGGGCGACGTGCTCGGGCTGTTCGCCAACATCGCCATCGCCTGGATGATGGCGGTGGTGGCCGACCTGGTCATCAACAAGCCGCTGGGGCTGTCGCCGCCGGGCATCGAGTTCAAGCGCGCGCACCTCTGGGACATCAACCCGGTGGGCGTGGGCGCGATGGCACTGGCCTCGGTGCTGTCGATCACCGCGCACCTGGGGGTGTTCGGCCCGCTGGCGCAGGCCTTCTCGGCATTGATCGCGCTGGGCACGGCGCTGGTGGCGTCGCCACTGCTGGCTTGGGCGACCGGCGGCAAGTACTACCTGGCGCGCACCTCGGGGCCGGGCGGGGCGGTGCTGTTCGCGCCGGCGGCCGGCCCGCGCGCGGTGCGCTGGGCGCGCATCGAGCGCGATGGCGCGGACGGCGAAGAAGGAAGCTACCAACGCCTGAAGGTGCAGCACTGCGTGATCTGCGAGCGCGAGTACGAAGGGCCCGACATGGCGCATTGCCCGGCCTACCAGGGCGCGATCTGCTCGCTGTGCTGCACGCTCGACGCGCGCTGCGGCGACCTGTGCAAGCCGCACGCGAGCCTGTCGGCGCAATGGTCCGCTGTGCTGCGCTGGCTGCTGCCGCGCCGCGGCTGGCGCTACCTGGACACGGGGCTGGGGCACTTCCTGCTGCTGATGCTGGTCATCGTGCCGCTGTTGGCGGTGGTGTTCGGCGTGCTCTACCAGCAGGAGCTGCGCGCGCTGAGCGAAAGCGCGCTGGAGCTGGCGTCGATGGCGGGCGTGTCCGAGGCCTGGTCGGGCGTGCAGCAATCGTCGCTGCGCTCGGGCTTTCTGAAGGCCTACATGGCGCTGCTGGTCATCGCGGGCATCGTGGCCTGGTGGCTGGTGCTGGCGCACCAGAGCCGCAAGGTGGCGCAGGAAGAATCGAACCGCCAGACGCACCTGCTGGTGCGCGAGATCGAGTTGCACCGCGAAACCGACCGCGCGCTGCAGGCGGCCAAGCAGACGGCCGACGATGCCCGCGAAATTGCCGAGCAGGCCAAGCTTGCGGCGGAGCAGGCCAGGCAGGCGGCCGACCAGGCCAACCAGGCCAAGAGCCGCTACATCAGCGCCATCAGCCACGAGCTGCGCACGCCGCTCAACAGCATCCTGGGCTATGCGCAGCTGATGGGCGAAGACCCATCGGTGCCGCCGCACCGCCAGCAGGCGGTGGCCGTCATCAAGCGCGGCGGCGAGCACCTGCTGTCGCTCATTGAAGGCACGCTGGCCATTGCGCACATCGAGGCCGGCAAGCTCACGTTGCATGCGCGGCCGATGCGCTTTGCCGACACCTTGCGCGAGCTGGCCGACATGTTCGAGCTGCAGGCGGCCGAGAAGGGGCTGCAGTTCCGCTTCGAGGCCGCGGGGCCGTTGCCCGAGGTGGTGCGCGCCGACGAAAAGCGCGTGTGCCAGATCCTCATCAACCTGCTGGGCAACGCGATCAAGTTCACCGCGGTGGGGCAGGTCACGCTGCGGCTGGCCTATGCGCGCGAGTTTGCGTCGGTCGAGATCGAGGACACCGGCCCCGGCATGCCGGCCGAAGACATCGAGCGCATCTTCGAACCCTTCGCGCGCGGAAATTCGGCGGGGGCTTCGGGTGTAGCGGGCGCATCAGCGGCGCCGGGCGCGGGGCTCGGGCTCACCATCGCCAAGATGCTGACCGACCTGATGGGCGGCGAAATGAAGGTGCGCAGCACACCGGGCGAGGGCTCGCTGTTCTGCGTGCGGCTGTTCCTGCCGCGCGTGCACGACATGGCCGTGACCGCCAACCTGCCCGTGCCGGTGCAGCGCGCGCGGCGCGGCTACGAAGGTGCGCGTCGCCGCCTGCTGGTGGTCGACAACGAGGAGGCCGATCGCGACCTGCTCGGCCACGTGCTCGCGCCGCTGGGCTTCGAGCTGCGCAGCGCGGCCAGCGGGCACGATGCGCTGGACCTCATCGCCGCCGGCTACCGGCCCGACGCGATGTTCGTCGACCTCGCCATGCCGGGCATCGACGGCTGGGAAACCATCCGGCGCGCACGCAAGCTGGGGCTGGTCGATGCGGCGGTGGCCATCGTTTCGGCCAACGCCTTCGACAAGGGGCTCGACAACGACGTGGGCATTGCGCCGGAAGACTTCTTCGTCAAGCCGGTGCGGCACACCGAGCTGCTCGACTGGCTCGAACGCAAGCTGGTGCTTCGCTGGACCGACACCGCAGCCAAGCCGGCGGTTGCAGTCGCTCCGCGCGCCATGCAGGCGCCGTCGCTCGCACGCCTGCGCGCACTGGAAGAAGCCGTGAGCCTGGGCTACTTTCGCGGCATCATGAACCAGCTCGACGACATCGACGCCGCGCAGCCCGAGTGCGTGGCGTGGACCGAAGCCCAGCGCGTGCTGGCCCGCCAGTTCCAGTTCGAGGCCATGAGCCGCGCGCTGGCCGAAGCCGTGAGCGCGCCATGACCCCGACGACCCCACCTCCCACCATGGAAACATCGCCACTTGCCCGGACGCTGCGCGAGCAGGGCGCCAACAGCGACCTCGTGCTGATCGTCGACGACGTGCCCGACAACCTCGCGGTGCTGCACGACGCGCTCGACGAGTCGGGCTACACGGTGCTCATTGCCACGAACGGCGAGCAGGCGCTGCAGCGCGCCGCGCAGGCACGGCCCGACATCGTGCTGCTCGACGCGATGATGCCGGGCATCGACGGCTTCGAGGTGGCGCGCCGGCTCAAGGCCGATGCCGCGACGGCGCACATTCCCATCGTCTTCATGACCGGCCTGACCGAGACCGAGCACCTGGTGGCCGCGCTGGAAGCGGGTGGGGTCGACTACGTCACCAAGCCGATCAAGCCGAAGGAAGTGCTGGCGCGCATGAACGTGCACCTGCAGGGCGCCCGCCGCGCGCGGCAGGACGCGCAGCAGGCCGGCCAGGCGCGCAACGCGCTCGACGCCTTCGGCTACGCGAGCATCACGGTGCGGTTGCCCGAGGGGCGGCTGATCTGGCAGACGGCGCTGGCGCGCGACCTGCTGCAGCGCTACTGCGATACGCGCGCACCGGAGACGCCGCCCGCGGTGCTCGACTGGCTGCGAAGCCACACGCCCGATGCGCGCCAGCGGGGCATCGAGCCACCGGCGCTGTCGATTGCGCAGGGCGCCCGCAGCCTGACGCTGCGGCTGCACCAGCAGACGAGCAGCGACGACGAGGGCGACGAGTGGATGATCATCATGCGGGAGGTGTCGGACACGGGGGTGATCGAGGCGATGAGCCTGAGCCTGAAGCTCACGGCGCGCGAGGCGGAGGTGCTGTACTGGGTGGTGAAGGGCAAGACGAACAAGGACATCGGCGAGATCCTGGGCAGCAGCCCGGCCACTGCCAAGAAGCACTTGGAGCGGGTGTACGTGAAGCTGGGTGTAGAGACGCGCACGGCAGCGGCGGGTGTTGCCATCAAGCGCATCCGTGAGCTGCAGCCGCAGTTCGAGATCTGAGTGCTTGGTCTGGCCATCTGTTTGGGACACGGTTCGTTCGGGGCACGGGTTCATTCTTTGGCTTGTGCGAC
>NZ_QAJK01000228.1 GCF_003852515.1 Variovorax sp. KBW07
CGGTGTCCTGTGCACGCACAAAGAACGCCCCCGCCCCCCGCCCACACTGCCCGCTGGACACTCAAATGAAGAGCTGGTGGCGCAAGGCCCCCGAGGCCGCGAACGACGACCGGCTCGCACTCGAAGCCGGCGGGGCCGAACGCGCACTGCGACGGCTCGAATGGACCGTCATCCGCCGGCTCGATGGCCTCTTGCAGGGCGACTACCGAACCCTCATGCGCGGCACCGGCCTCGACCTCGCCGACCTGCGCGAATACCAGCACCACGACGACGTGCGCCACATCGACTGGAACGTCACCGCGCGGCTGCAAACCCCTCATGTGCGCGTCTTCACCGAAGACCGCGAAATGGCTGCCTGGTTCGTGCTCGACCTCAGCCGCTCCGTCGACTTCGGCTCGGGCCTCAAGGCCAAGCGCGAAATCTCGGCCGGCTTCGTCGGCGTGCTCGCGCGGCTGCTCACGCGGCACGGCAACCGGGTCGGCGCGCTCGTCTACGGCAAAGACCTCGAGGCCGTGATTCCACCGCGCAGCGGCCGGCGCCACGTGCTGCACCTGCTGCACGCCATGGAGCGCCGTGCCGACAAGGCCGAGGCCGCACCTACGCAAAAAGGCATGACCCGCCTCGACGACCTGCTCAAATCCGCCGCCACCCTGATGCCGCGCCGCTCCACCGTGTTCGTCGTGTCCGACTTCCTCAGCGAGCCCGGCTGGGAGCGACCGCTGGGCCAGCTGGTGCAGCGCCATGAAGTCATCGCCGTGCGCCTGTTCGACCCGCTCGAACTCGAGCTGCCCGACCTGGGCCTGGTGCCGCTGCGCGACGCCGAGACCGGCGAGCAGCTGTGGGTCGATACGCACGATGCCGGTTTTCGCAAGCGCTTCGCGCGCCTGGCGGCCGAGCGCGAAACCACGCTGCGCGCCGCGCTCGCCAAGGCCGGCGTCGACGCGCTCGAGTTGTCGACCAGCGACGACCTGGTGGAAGCCATCGTTCGATTTGCCGATTTGCGCAAGCGCCGCACGCGCATCGGCATGGCTGGCGTGAAGGCGGTGGCAGCATGACTTTTCTCTGGCCTCAATTCCTCTGGCTGCTGGCCGCGTTGCCGCTGCTGGTCCTGCTGTACCTGTGGCTGATCCGCCGCAAGAAGAAGCTGGCGGTGCGCTATGCCAGCCTGTCGATCGTGCGCGAGGCCATGGGCACGGGCCAGAGCGTGCGGCGCCACATTCCGCCGCTGCTGTTCCTGCTGGCCATGGCCGCGATGCTGATCGCCGCCGCGCGGCCCATGGCGGTGGTGGTGCTGCCGTCGAACCAGCAGACCATCATTCTTGCCATGGACGTGTCGGGCAGCATGCGCGCGGCCGACGTGCTGCCCAACCGGCTGGTGGCGGCGCAGGAAGCCGCCAAGAGCTTCATCAAGGACCTGCCGCGCAGCGTGAAGGTGGGCATCGTCGCGTTCGCGGGCAGCGCGCAGGTGGCGCAGTTGCCCACCACCAACCACGACGACCTGGTGACCGCCATCGACAGCTTCCAGCTGCAGCGCGCCACGGCCACCGGCAACGCCATCGTGGTGTCGCTGGCCACGCTGTTCCCCGATGCCGGCATCGACATCGAGCAGTTCAGCGCACCGAGCCGACAGCGCGGCGTGGCCATCGACCAGACCGAGAAGAAGCTCAAGGAATTCACGCCCGTGGCGCCCGGCTCGTTCACCTCGGCCGCGATCATCATGCTGACCGACGGCCAGCGCACCACCGGTGTCGATCCGCTCGATGCCGCCAAGGCCGCGGCCGACCGTGGCGTGCGCATCTACACGGTGGGCGTGGGCACGGTCGACGGCGAAACCATCGGCTTCGAAGGCTGGTCGATGCGCGTGCGGCTCGACGAAGACACGCTGAAAGCCATCGCCAACAAGACCAGCGCCGAATACTTCTACGCGGGCACCGCGAGCGACCTGAAGAAGGTCTACAACACGCTGAGCTCCAGGCTCACCGTGGAGAAGAAGGAAACCGAAATCTCGGCGCTGTTCGCTCTCGGCGCGGCGGTGCTCACGCTGCTGTCGGCGGGGCTGTCGCTGCTCTGGTTCAACCGCATCCTCTAGGCACAGCGGCCAAGGCCGCTGAATGGCAAAGGCGTTCTTCAGGCCTTCGGCAACGCCTGCAGGCCCGCAAGCACCTCGCGCAATATCTCTTCGGACAACGCCTCGTCGTCCACGGCGCGCGCCAGCACCACGCCGCCGTACATCGAGGCCAGCATGCGGATGGCATCGCCCCTTGCATTCTTCTTCGCGCGCCACGGAAAGTTGCGGGCGAAGCGGTCGATGACCGACCTCAGGTACGTCGTCAACGACGCGCTCACGCCCTCCCCGCTGTTCGATTGCGCGGCAAACGCCGCCACCAGGCAGCCGTCGGCGCGGCCGTCGCGGTGGTCGGAGCTCAGGTAGTTGCGCACGTACGCGCGCATGCCTTCGGGTGTTTCGCCGGCCGCATCGAGCTCGACCAGCGCGGAGCCCGCCGAGTGGGTGATGCACTGCGCCATCAGCGCTTCTTTCGAGTCGAAGTGGTTGTAGAACGGGCCGTGCGTGAGCCCCGTGGCTTTCATGATCTCGCTCACGCTCACGCCGTCGAAGCCGCGCTCCTTGAACAGGCGCGAGGCCTCGTCCAGGATCTTCTGGTGCTTTTCGGCGGTTTCCGCTGCTGGGTATCGCATGTGGCCTCTTCCTGTTCCGGGGTACTTCAAGACCTCGCTTGACGTTAAACATGATAACCATCATGCTTCGACACCTCAAACATGATGATCATCATGTTTGAACTCAACCCACTTTTTGAATGGATTCGAAATGAGCGAACACGCACCCCTCGGCACCGCCGTCGTCACCGGCGCCTCGGCCGGCCTCGGCAAGATCTACGCGGACCGCCTGGCACGCCGCGGCCACGACCTGTTGCTGGTCGCGCGGCGCGGCGACCTGCTGGAAGACATCGCAAAAACGCTTCGCACGAAGTACGGTGTGAAGGTGCAAACGCTGGTGGCAGACCTGGGCGCCGTCGACGACCTGGAACGCGTGGCGCAGGCCGTCGCCGCCGATCCCGCCATCACGCTGCTGGTCAACAACGCCGGCGCATCGACGCTGGCACCCGTCGCGCAAACCTCCGCCGCGCAGATGCAGACCATGCTCGGCGTGAACGTCAACGCCCTGACCCGCCTGAGCCACGCCGTGCTGCCGGCCTTCAAGGCGCGCAACCGCGGCACGCTGGTCAACGTCGGCTCGGTGCTGGGCTTTCACACGCTGCCGATCAGCAGCATCTACAGCGGCACCAAGGCCTTCGTGGTGGCGTTCACGCGCGGCCTGCAGGACGAGGTGACGGGCACCGGCGTGAAGGTGCAACTGGTGTTGCCGGCGGCCACGGCCACCGACATCTGGGAGCTGTCGGGCGTGCCGATGACGACGCTGGCCGAGGGCACCATCATGGCCGCCGAAGACTGTGTCGATGCCGCGCTGGCCGGGCTCGACATCGGCGAGGCGATCACCCTGCCCTCGGTGAACGATGCCGCGCTGCTCAGTGCCTTTACCGATGCGGGCGCCAAGCTGTTCACCGCCTCGCAAACCGGCAAGCCGGCGGCGCGCTACTCGGCCGCCGCCCTGCCCTTGGCTGCCGCGGCCTGAGCGGCGCTGGCCTCGATCGCCGCGTAGTCCGGCGACTTGACGGCCCCGATGCCCCCCAGGAACAGATCGGCCACCACCGGCGCAATGGCCGCGTGGTCGAGCTTTCCGTCGGGCTTCATCCAGGTGAACATCCAGTTGATCATGCCGAACAGCAGCATGGTCAGCGGCTTGGCCAGGTCGTCGCTCGGCGCACCGGGGCGCAAGGCCGACACGGCGCGCGCAAAGCCCGCGACCACTTCGCGCTCCTTGTCGAGCACGCGCTCGCGGTCGGCCTCTTCGAGAAAGCGCACATCGTCGGTCAGCACGCGGTGCGCGTCCTGCGCGCCGGCGTATTCCTCGACGATGCGGTAGATGAAGCGGCGCAGCCGCTGCTCGTCGGTATGGGTCGAGGCTTCTTCCTCGGCCACCAGCGCCGCCAGCTTCGACACGTGCGTCTCGGCAATGCTGATCAGCAGGCTGCTCTTGTCCTTGTAGTAGTGATAGAGCGTGGCCTTCGAGAGGTTGCACGCCTCGGCCACCTGGTTCATCGACGTGGCGGGATAGCCCCGGCGCGCGAACAGCTGGGCGGCCTGCGCAAGGATCAGTTCACGCTGGTCGTCGTAGGTGGCGGATCTTCCACGCGGCATCGGGTCGGGTTCCTGGAGTGAGCGGTTGGGGGCAACGCGCGATCTTGCACGAAGCGCGAGCGACGTCTTCAGCTGCCGTCAGTTGCGCTTGGTGGCAATGAGCGAGCGCACATCGGTGGCCGGCAGGCGCGGCCGGTCGGGCTCCACCTGCGCGAGCGGCGCCACTTCGTGCAGGCTCGCCAGGCTGCGAACCGTCAGCGCCTGGTAGGTGTGCGTGCCTTCGAGCTTCCAGGCAATTTCTTCCGCGCTCAGCTCGCGCTTCACCTTGGCCGGAATGCCCGCCACCAGCGAACGCGCCGGCACCTTCATGCCGGCCGGCACGAAGGCGCAGGCCGCCACGATGGCCTGTTCACCGATCTCGGCCTCGTCCATCACCACCGCGTTCATGCCCACCAGCGCGTCGCGCCGCACGATGCAGCTGTGCAATATCGCGCCGTGCCCGATGTGGCCGTTGACCTCGATCACCGTGTCGTTGTCGGGAAAGCCGTGCACGCAGCAGTGGTCCTGCACGTTCGAGCCCTCTTGCAAGACGATGCGGCCGAAGTCGCCGCGCAGGCTGGCGCAGGGCCCCACATAACAGCGGGGTCCGACGATCACGTCGCCGATCAGCACGGCCGTGGGGTGCACGTACGCGCTCGGGTCGACAACGGGAATCACGCCGTCGATGGAATAGCTGGGCATTCGGTCTGTCTCCTTTTTCCGGGGGCTCAGGGTTTGCCCTGAATCAACCCCACTTGTGCTGCGATTGAGCTCGATCCTAAAATCAACCGAACGGTCGGTCAATAGTGTTTGCGAGCCGGTCCGCCCCCACACAGGATGAGAAACACGAGCCATGAGTGATCCTTTGGTACTCACCAGCAACGTCGGCGCCGTACGCACGCTGAGCCTGAACCGCCCCGCGGCGCTGAACAGCTTCACGACGGAACTGCACGCCGAACTGATGGCGGCGCTGGAATTGGCCGCGCAGGACGAAGGCGTGCGCTGCTTGGTGCTCACCGGCGCCGGCCGCGCCTTCTGCGCTGGCCAGGACCTGGCCGACCCATCGGTCGCGCCCGACCCCACGCCGGGTGCCGCGCCCAAAGACCTGGGCCACGTCATCTCCACGTACTACGCCCCGCTGGTGGCCCGCCTGCGCTCGATGCCGGTGCCGGTGATTGCAGCGGTGAACGGCGTTGCCGCCGGAGCGGGCGCCAACCTCGCGCTGTGTTGCGACCTGGTGGTGGCGGCGCGCTCGGCCAGTTTCATTCAGGCCTTCACGAAGATCGGGCTGGTGCCGGACACCGGCGGCACGTGGTTGCTGCCGCGCCTGGTGGGCTCGGCGCGCGCGCTCGGCATTGCGATGCTGGGCGACAAGCTGCCCGCCGAAGAAGCGGCCCGCATCGGCCTGATCTGGCAGTGCGTGGACGACGCGGCCTTGGCCGAAACGGCGGCCGCGCTGGCCTCGAAGCTGTCCGGCATGCCGACCCGCGCCCTGGTAGCGACCCGCGAAGCGATGGCTGCCGCGCAAGACATGGACCTGGGCACGGCACTCGCCGAAGAGGCCCGCATCCAACGCGAGATGGGCAACGCCAACGATTACCGCGAGGGCGTCGAAGCCTTCCGCGCGAAGCGTGCGCCCGTGTTCACGGATCGCTAGGTCATGACTTGTTCTTCTGTTCGTTGTCGGGTTTTTAGCGCTGCTGTTCAGGGCCACGCACGCGCCGACGGCGTGCTCTGC
>NZ_QAJK01000023.1 GCF_003852515.1 Variovorax sp. KBW07
ACACCGTCGGCGTGAGCGTCGCCCCGAACAGCGGCACACAAACGCAAAACACGACGACCAGAACAGCAGAATTTCATTTCAGACGTCGCGCAATGCGATCACCGCGGCGCGCGCGCGATCGAGGAAAGGCCGGCGCTCTTCGCCTTCTTCGACACGAAGAGGCGCGCCGAAAGTGACCGAGCAGAGGATGGGCACGGGCACGATCTCGCCCTTGGGCATCACGCGCTGCACGTTGTCGATCCACGCGGGGACCAGCACCACCTCGGGGAACATCGTTGCCAGTGCGTACAGGCCCGACTTGAATTTTTGCGGCTCGCCCGTGTGGCCGCGCGTGCCCTCGGGAAAGATGATGATCGAGTCGCCGCTGCGCAAGGCTTCGATCAACGGGGCCAGCGGATCAGCGACCGGCGGGGCGTCGGCCGCAGGCGGTGCCGGCTCCGTCGCCACGGGTTCAGGCGCGGGCGGCGGTGGGGGAGGCGGCGGCGGTGCGGGAAGGTCGAGCTGCCCTTGCACCTCGTTCATCACTTCGGCGGACGTATCGGCGAAGGGCAACGACATCGGAAGCAACGGCTCCATCGACGGCTCGATGCGCTCGCGTTCACGCGCGCTTGCGGCCGGTGGTGCCGGAGGAACATCGGCCGCGACGGCGGGGGCCGCCACCATCGATGCATCGCCTTGCGCCGCTGGTGCCACGGGAGCCGCTGGCGCCGTCGCCGCACGCTCCACATACACCGCGTTGAACACCTCGGTCGTGATCCAGCGCTTGACGGGCGTGTTGGCCCAATAGTCGCGTGCCGCAATCGGCCGCGTGATGCTGCGCAGCTCCTCGGGCAGGGCCGCCCAGATCATCACGAGGTCGGCGTGGCTCTGGTGATTGGCGAAATAGATGCGCTGTTCGGCCTTCGGTGGGCAGCCGTACCAGCGCGCCTGAGCGCCTGTCAGCAACCGGACGATTCCCAACAACAACCAACCTGTGAGCTTTGCCAGCATATGGGCGCGATGATACGGGCCATGCGATGGCGTTTCGATCCTCTTTCTCTGGCGTGGGCGGTGGCCCTGTTTGTTGTTCTCGTGCTGCTGGCCACCGTCGGCGCGCGTTGGGGCTGGGTGCGCAGCTTCTTCGGCGACGTGCTGGCCGTGGTGTGGGTGTATTTCGTCTTCAAGACGGTCATCGGTGCGCGCGTGCTGCCGCTGGCGTTGGCCGCGCTGGGCGTGGGCCTGGCGGTCGAGCTGGGGCAGTACATCGCATCGACCTTGCACCTGCACATTCCGAACCGCGCACTGCGCATCGTGCTCGGCAGCACGGCCGACTGGTGGGACGTGCTGGCCTACATGATCGGCTTTGCCGCGGTGCTGGCCATCGAGGGCCTGCTGCGGGGCAAGGGCCTCAGGGCAGCTCGGCCGCGGGCATCCGCGCCATGACCGTCGACGCCCGCCCGCTCAGGTAGGGCGAGCCGGGCCGGCGCTCGAAGAACTTGGGGCTCGGCAGCATCACCGCGAGGCGCGCCGCCTCGTTGGCGCTCAGGCGCGATGCGGGCTTCTTGAAGTAGTACTGCGACGCCGCTTCGGCGCCGAACACGCCTTCGCCCCATTCGACGTTGTTGAGGTAGATCTCCAGAATGCGCCGCTTGTCGAGCAGCACCTCGAGCAGCGTGGCCAGAACCAGCTCCTGGCCCTTGCGCAGCATGGTGCGTTCGCCGGACAGCAGCAGGTTCTTGGCGAGCTGCTGGGTAATGGTCGAGCCGCCGCGCAGCCGCACCGGCTGCGCCGGCTTGCCACGCGCCACGGCCCGCGCGGTGCGCTTGGCGGCCAGCTCTTCGGCCTTGGCGTTGCGCTGGCGCGCGCGTTCGATGGCTTCCCACTCCACGCCGTTGTGGTCGACGAAGCCGGCGTCTTCGCTGGCAATGACGGCGCGCTTGAGCGTGTCGTTGATCCGCGCATACGGCACCCACTCCTGGCGCCAGCCGCCGCCACTGCCCTGGTGGGTGGCGATCTGCCAGGCTTCGGAGCGCTGGAAGGTGGTGCTTTGCGGATCGATCACCGCCATGGCCGCGATGCGGGCCACGAAGAAAAGCTCGAGCGCCAGGCCCGCCACCACGAGGCAGGCGATCAGGCGCAGCACGGCTTTCATTTGAGCTCGGCGCGCAGCTCGGCCAGCACCTGCGCCGAAGGCGGGCGCACGCCGCGCCAGATCTCGAACGACTCGGCCGCCTGCTCGACCAGCATGCCGAGCCCGTCGCGCGCGGCGGCGCCGTGTGCTTCGGCCCAGGCCATGAACCCGGCGGCGGCGGGGCCGTACATCATGTCGACCGCGAGCCCGCCGGAGCGAAGCACCGAGGCGTTCACCGGCACCGCATCGCCCGCCAGGCTGGAGGCGGTGGCGTTGACCACCACGTCGAAGCTGCCCGGCACTTCGTCGAGTGCCCAGGCTTCGAGCGTGGCGCCATGGCGCAGTGCCAGCGCGGCATGGCGGCGGACCACGGTCACGGCCTTGTCGACGGTGCGGTTGGCCACCACGACGCGCGCGGCGCCCGCGTCGAGCAGCGGGCCGAGCACGCCCGCGGCGGCACCGCCCGCGCCGATCAGCAGCAGCGCCTTGCCGGCCAGCGGAACGCCCGCATTGCGCACGATGTCGTTGACCAGGCCGATGCCGTCGGTGTTGTCGGCGTGGATGTTGCCGTCGGCGTCGAAGCGCAGCGTGTTGACCGCTTGCGCAAGCAGTGCGCGCTCGCTGGTGTGCTGCGCCAGCGCGGCGGCTTCGAACTTGAAGGGCACGGTGATGTTGCAGCCGCGCGCGCTGTCGCCGCGTTCGGCGGCTTCGCGCCGGAAGGCCTCGATGCCCTCGGCAAACGTGCCGAGAGGAATGAGGCGCCGGCCGTAGTCCATCTGCTGGCCGCAGAGTTCGGCAAAGCGGGCATGGATGCGGGGCGAGCGGCTGTGCTCGACGGGGTTGCCCATTACGCAGTACAGGTCCATGGCGCCTTGCTTTCCTACTGCGACGAGAGTTCGATGGTCTCGTCGCGCGTGAACTTGAAGCGCGACTGCAGCACGATCTGGTCGGTCTGCTTGCGCATCGCGTCGGTGAACTTGCCGAAGCTGCCGATGCTGCGAACGATGGCCTGGGCGCGGCGATCGAGCGTCACGTCGCCCGAGCTTTCGTCGACGGCGGTGTCGAGCACCGTGCCGTCGTGGTTGATGGTGACGGTCATCTTCAGCTCGCCATAGAGCTTCTTGCCGGCGGCCGTGGGGAAGTTCTCGGTGCCGCGCACCTCGATGCGGCGGCGCAGCGTGTCCACGTAGATGGCGTAGGCGGCCTCGCGTGTCGCGGGGCTCAGGTAGCGCTTCTTGGGGCGCGCGTTCTCTTCGTTCACGCGGCGCTCTATTTCGGCCAGCAGCTCGACCATCTGGCGGCGCTTTTCCTCGCGTGCGGCAACCTCGGTCGGCTCGCCCGCGGCGCGCGGATCGGGCACGGGCATGGCGGCCAGTTCGCGCTTGAGCTGCGCCAGCATCTGCATCTGCTGGGCCTGCATGGCCTCGACCTGGCGCCGGGAATCTTCGAACGAGTCGCCGACCGAGGTGAAGCTTGACGGCGGCAGCGGGCTGGTGGCACGGCCCTTGTCGAGGTCGCCGCCGCCCGCGAGCGAGGTCTGTGCCATCACCTTGGCGGCGGGGTCCGGCTTGTCGTTGGTCTTGCTGTTGACCAGGATCACTTCGAGCGGCGTTTCGCTGAAGACCCGGTTGAACGATTCAGGATCGACGAAGCGCACCGCGAGCAGGGCGGCATGCGCAATGACCGACACGCCCAGTGCAATCTGCAGCGTGCTGAGGTCCTTGAAGTTCATTCTCGAAACTCCTCCAGGGGCCGCATTTCTCAGGACGACTCGCCGGAGTTCATGCAGGCGTATTTTCGGGCGCGGCCTCGCTGTCGGTCAGGTCGACGGCAATGGCGATGGGGCCCGCAACCACTTCTTCTTCGTCTTCACCGCTGTCGTCGGCAGCGGCGCCGTCGCCGTCGGCATTGGCCTTCGGCGTGTCGAGGCGTTCGAGCACGGTGCCGCTCACGTCGAGCGCAATTTCGTCGATCTCGCCGAGCTTCACACGCAGGCGCGCACCGCGTTCCTGCTGGCCCGCCACCGGGAACACCAGCGGCAGCGTTTCGGCACGCACCAGCGCGCCGTTGGGGATGTCCTTGATGACCGTGGCCTCGAGCTCGGTGATGCCCTGCTGCTGCAGGTACTTGAGCGTCCAGAAGCGTTCCATGCCGCCCTGGTAGGCGTTGTACGTGGCATAGGCCGCGTCGAAGCCCGAAAGAATCGAGAACAGGTCGGCGTCCTTGGGCTTGAACGGCGCGGCCAGCGCGGCGGTCTTGCCGTGGCGCGCGGCCGCGATGATCTGCCACTGGTTCACCAGGTCGGTGTAGCGGCGCAGCGGAGAGGTGCTCCAGGCATAGCTCTTCACGCCCAGGCCGGCATGCGGCAGCGCGCGCGTGCCCATGCGCACCTTGATGCCGGGCGCCAGGCTGGCCTGGCTGCGGTACAGGCCCGGCACGCCGAGCTCGCCGAGCCAGCCGCCCCAGCTGCTGTTGGCCAGGATCATGGCCTCGGACACGATCAGGTCGAGCGGTGCGCCGCGCTGGCGCGTGCTGATCTGCACCTGCTCGTTGCCGGTGGGTTCGTTGCCGTCGTTGCCGACGAGGCGGAAGTTGTAGTCGGGCCGGTTGAAGTTCTCGGGCTTGCCGCGCACCACTTCGCGCTGTGCCTTGAGCTGCTTCGCAAGGCGGAACAGGAAAGACAGCGGGGCGCGCAGGCTGGCCGCGGCTTCGGGCGTGTTGTCGCTGGTTACCGAGGCGTCTTCGAGCCAGGGCTGCGTGACGACGGCGTCGAGCTGGTCGTGCCGCAGGTTGACCACGATAGGCACGCGCTCCAGCTTGGTCTCGGTGCCCTGCAGCTCGAGCGTGGCTTCGTCGAAGCGCGCGTAGAGCGACACGGCCGGGCGGTCGCCGCCTTCGAGCAGCGTGTAGGTGTTGACCACCTCGTCGGGCAGCATGGTGATCTTGTAGCCCGGCATGTAGACCGTCGACATGCGCGCACGCGCCACGTTGTCGATGGCGCTGCCCGGCGTCAACGCCAGGGCCGGTGCCGCAATGTGGATGCCCACGGTGACGGTGCCGCTGCCCAGGCCCTGCACCGACAGCGCATCGTCGATTTCGGTGGTCTGCGAATCGTCGATCGAGAAGGCCTGCACGCCGGTGGCCACGGGCAGGTCGTCCACGATGGCCGGTGCCGCGAGCGCCGGAAAGCCGGTGCCCTTGGGGAAGTTCTCGAACAGGAAGCGGCGCCAGTGGAACTGGTAAGGCGAATCGATGGCGCCGGCGCGTTCCAGCAGCTCGAGCGGCGGGCGCTGCGTGGCGCGCGCGGCATCGACCACGGCCTTGTATTCGGGCGCGTTCTTGTCGGGCTTGAACAGGATCTTGTAGAGCTGCTCGCGGATCGGCGGCGGGCACACGCCCTCGGCCAGTTGCCCGGCCCATTCGACGATCTGCGCCTGGACGGCCTTCTTCTTCTCGATGGCGGCCAGCGCCTGCTGCACGATTTCGGCCGGCGCCTTCTTGAAGCGCCCCTTGCCCGCGCGGCGGAAGTAGTGCGGCGCCTCGAACAGCGCGAACAGCGCGGCGGCCTGCTGCGCCAGCGAGGGCTTGTCGCTGTAGTAGTCGGCCGCGAGATCGGCAAAGCCGAATTCCCCCTCGGCCGCGAATTCCCAGGCGAGGTCGAGGTCCATGGCGGCAGAGAGCGTGCGCGCCTCGGCGATCAGCTCGGCGGGCGACGGTTTTTCGAAACGCAAGACGATGTTGGCGCCCTTGACCTTGACGCGCTTGCCGGTTTCGAGCTCGACCTGCGCCGATGCTTCGGCCTCCGACAGCACGCGGCCGCCGAGGTACTTGCCGGCTTCTTCAAACAATACAAACATAGAGGCGGATTCTCCCACGCCGAGTCATGGGCTCGCCCCCAGGCTTGCCCACTTGGTGTGGCCTCCTTCCCCCTGCCGGGGGCAACACCTGCGGCCCGGCGAAGCCGGTTCCGCGGTGGTCGCGGCTTCTCAGACGGGGTTGATGAACGCCATCACGTCGTCGAGATGGGCTTTTTCGAAATCGGACAGCGCGTGGTCGCCGCCTTCGAGCAGCTTGATGTTGCTGTCGGGGTAGCGCGCCGACATTTCGTGCCAGTCGAGCGCCTCGTCGCCCTTGGCGATGATGGCGAAGACGCGCTCGGGCCGCGTGAGCGCGCCGACTTCCATGGCGCGCAGCTCGTGGATGTATTCGGGGCGAAAGTAGAAATGCTCGGCCGGGTCGTGCCACACGGTCTGGTCGCCGATGTAGCGCGTGAGGTCGCGTGCCGGGTGTACGGCGGGGTTGAGCAGTACGGCGCGGCAGCGCGTCATGCCGGCCACGTAGGTGGCATAGAAACCGCCCAGCGACGAACCGACGACGGCCATCGATTTGCGCGGCCAGTCGGCAATGCCCTTCATCACCATGTCGATGGCATCGTGCGGCGAAGGCGGCAGTTGCGGGCACCACCACTGCAGGTCGGGATGGCGGCGCGCCACGCGTTCCGCGACGAGCCGGGCCTTGGTCGAACGAGGCGAGGAACGAAAGCCGTGCAGGTACAACAGGTGGGTGGTTTGCGGATCCATGCGAGGAGAAAACTGGAGGTGCCGACGATGCTGCACCCCGCTTGCCGGGACCAGGTAATTTTGCATGAGGTCTGTGCGCGCGAGGCTTCTTCCAACGTACAAAACCCCGCATGGCGGGGTCTCTCGAGAAAGCGATAGCTTAGCGAGACTTGTGGAGCGCGGGCGCCTTGCTTGCCCTCTGTACGGTGCAGGCCGCACGCTTGATATCCGAAAGTATTCAAGCTGTGACCAACGCGATGCAGGAAGCCTACGTTCGGGTTACTGAATGAAGCCCGCATCGGCGCTGGCATCTTGCAATGCCGGTCGGCGTGGAGGGCTTCACGCTGTCGCGCCGGGTCGGAATCCATGTTCAAAAAGGCGGCGCAAGTGTCGTGGCGTGGCGCGCGGGATGCATCCCATGAACAAGGGATGTGCACCGGGGTTTGGTTCGCGCGTCGCGGCTTATGCTCGTGGCCATGAACACTGAGGCTCAAGACGACGGATTGCCGCGCCGATGGGGCGTGCTGGTCGTCGAAGACGACAGCCGCGCACGCGCCTTTTTCGAGGCCAGCGTGCAGCGCAGCCCGCGCCTCTTCTGGCTCGGCAGCGCAGGCACGGTGCAGGAGGCATTGGCCTGGCTGGCCCGCACGGTCACGATTCCCGATGTGCTGCTGGTCGACCTGGGCATGCCCGACGGCACCGGCCTGGACGTGATCCGCGATGCGGTGGCCCGCTTTCCCGGCTGCGAGCCGCTGGTGGTGTCGGTCTTCGGCGACGAAGAGAACGTGCTGGCCAGCATCGAGGCTGGCGCGGTGGGCTACATCCACAAGGACGCGGCGCCCGAAGACATTGCGCAGACGATCGTGGAGATGAAGGCCGGCGCATCGCCGATCTCTCCGATGATCGCGCGGCGGGTGCTGGCGAAGTACCGCAGCCTGCAGTCAGCGGTGATCCCGGGTGCGGCCGTTGCGCCGGGCGCGGCACCGGAGGCCGCGGCCGAAGAAACCGATCGCGGGCTGTTGTCGGCGCGCGAACACGAGGTGCTGACGCTGATCGCCCGTGGCTTCTCATACGCCGAGATCGCGCGGCTGAAGGGGCTGAGCGTGCACACGGTGCAGACGCACATCAAGAATCTGTACGGAAAGCTGGCGGTGCATTCCAAGAGCGAGGCGGTTTTCGAGGCGACGCGTCTGGGGCTGTTGTCTCATCCGGGCTGAAATGAAGCGCTGTTCTTCTGTTCGTCGCGTTGTGTCTGGTTCGGCGGCTGCTGTTCTTCAGGGCGCCGCTCACGCCGACGGTGTGCTCTGCTCCGCGAATGTCCCCCGCTTCGCTCCTCCTTTATTTCGCTGCGCAGAGCACACCATCCGCGTGAGCGTCATCAGAGTGGTCGTTGATCAGCGGTACACCA
>NZ_QAJK01000229.1 GCF_003852515.1 Variovorax sp. KBW07
ACGGCGGCTTTGGTTTTCATGGCGGGTTCGGGGGAAAAGAGGGAGAGAAAGAGGCGAAGCCCCAAGGATACTCAGGCAGGGCCAGCAGGGAAGATACCCGACATGCCGATGAACCCGGGCAGGTGCCGGAAATTCCAGACCCAGTTTCGCAGTGCGGGAAATTCGTCGAGCGAAACGCCGCCTTCGCCGGCCAGAGCGACGTACGGAAAGCAGGCCAGGTCGGCAATCGTCGGCGCCGGCGCCGAGGCCAGCCAGCGCAGGCCCGCGCTCGCCTGTTCGGCAAGGTGGTCGTCGAGCACGCGGAACACGGCGCGCGCGCTGGCGCGGCAGGCATCGACGTCGAGGTGCTGGTAGCCCAGGGAGTCGTGCAGCCGCGCGGCCGAGGCGGTGCGCGTGATTTCGTCCGCGGTGGCGAGCCACATCGCGACCTGGCCGCGCAGCTTCGCATCGTTGGGGTACCAGTGGCCCTGCGGCGCGTGGCGGCTCGCGAGATAGACCAGGATGGCTTGCGCATCGCGCAGCAGGAACCCGTTGTCGTCGATCACCGGCAGCTGGCCGAGCGGGTTGACGTTCGCCAGGAAAGCGGCCGACTTGTGCTCGCGGCCGGGGTAGAAATCGACGGGCACGGTTTCGTGGGGCACATCCAGCCACGCGAGCATCTGCCGCACCTTGAAGCAGTTGCCCGAGAGCGGGTAGTCGTAGAGCTTGAGCATTGTCTTTGTCGTGGCCCTGTTCGTAGTCGTGGCCGTGGTCATGCGGCGGGCCGTACGCCGAAGCGCATGCCGCGCTCGCGCAGCCAGCGGCGGTAGGTGACGGACGAGGTGTCGCCGCGTGTCGGCGTCTCGGCGCGGCCTTCGAGCGGCATGCGCTTGAAGGCGTGGTTCTCCAGGATCGGCTTGTCCTGTCCGAAGATCGTGTGCTGGAAGGCGATGAGCTCGGCGTCGCTCGAGTGGTCGTCGAAGTAGGCGAGCATGGTGTGCGCGATGACGTGCTCGTCGTCGATGGGCTGAAGAAACAGGCCGATGGCATCGAGCTCGCCGGCGCGTGAACTCGACTTGTAGAGCATGGCCGAGAAGGGCTGCATCACGCGGTACTTGTAGAGCACCTCGCTGCTTGTGTCGTGGGCCGCCGAGGCGCGCGGCTGCCAGAAGCGGCAGTCGGTGGCCCAGATCTCGCCGGTGGCCGGCTCGACCTGCACCTGGTACTGCGCCACTTCGGTGTGCGGCACCTTGCCGAGGTAGTCGGGGTGCACGAACGGAAAGTGCGCCATGTCCAGAAAGTTCTCGATCACCCGCAGCCCCGACACCGCGACGCCGATGCCGCCGCAGTCGATGGTGCGGCGGCCGGGCTCGCTGTATTCGGGAAACTCGAACAGCGGGCGCGCGGGCTGGCCGCTGGGGCAGACCCAGAGGTAGCCGTAGCGGGACTGTGCGAGAAGCAATTCGTCGCCCAGCCGGCACTGGGGCGTGCCGTCGGCGTCGGTCCAGAGGCGTACTGTTTCGCCGAGCAGGCGGGTGCTGCGCGGCTCGGCCGTGGCCGGTCCGACGACCAGCCAGTCGTCGCACATGTTGGGATCGTCGGTGACGAAGGGCATGGGAGCTTTCTTCAGCCGTGGCGGTGTTGGGACGCAGCTTCGATGTCGGTGCGAAGACTGCGAGCGGCGGTATGCAGGGCTTTCATCGCGTCGGAGCCCGGGGCGGCATCGGTCCAGAGGTGGATGAAGGCGAGCTGGGGCTGGGCATCGAGCACCAGGGCGATGGTGTCGATGCCATCGAGCGAGCCGCGCCAGGCGCCGGAAGCGGCGTCGGTCGTGAAGCCGCGTTGGGCCAATGCGCCACGCGCGGTGCCGGCTGCCGTACGCACGGTCAGCGTGCGGCAGAAGTGCCAGCCGGTGGGCACGGCATCGGACAGGAACGGCGGTGGGGCGGTGTCCTGCGTCTCCGGGGCAAGATTGACCCACAGCATGCCCGCCGCATCCACCGCGCCGAACACTTTCGCGCAGACGTTGCGCGGCGCCTGCATGGCCGGGTGAGCGGGGATGCGCGTGCACTGCCCGCTGCCCGCGGCGTACTGCCAGCCGTGGTACGCGCAGGCCAAGCGGTCTTCGACGACCTGGCCCAGTGTGAAGCGCACGCTGCGATGCGGACAGCGGTTGTCCCAGGCCTGCGCGGCGCCGTCGGAAGAGCGCCAGAGAGCCAGTTCCTGGCCCTGGGCAAAGCCGGCGACGATGTTGGCGCCGGGGCGCAGGTCGGCCGACCGGGCCACGGGGTGCCAGGAGGCGGTGCTGGTGTCGCAGTTGCTGCTTGTGTTCATGGTGCGTGGGGCAGGGAAGCACGGCGCCGGTGATGGCATAGCATTGACGCCACTCCGGCCATGCCGCCTACCGTACCGCTTCTGCCGCACCGATGAAAGCCACATGAAGAAACGCAACTTTTCATTCCTGAAACGTTGGGTGAGATGACGTTCTGCCTTTCTGTTTATCGCGCTGAGCGGTTTTTGCACCGCTGCTTGGTTCATTCAGGGC
>NZ_QAJK01000230.1 GCF_003852515.1 Variovorax sp. KBW07
GCCTGGCTTAGATGTCGAGGAACTTGGCCACGACGCCCGAACCCACGGTACGGCCGCCTTCACGGATGGCGAAGCGCAGGCCTTCTTCCATCGCGATCGGGTTGATCAGCTTGACGGTGATGCTGACGTTGTCGCCGGGCATGACCATTTCCTTGTCCTTGGGCAGCTCGATCGCGCCGGTCACGTCCGTCGTGCGGAAGTAGAACTGCGGACGGTAGTTGTTGAAGAACGGCGTGTGACGGCCACCTTCGTCCTTGGACAGCACGTACACCTCGGCGGTGAAGTGCGTGTGCGGCTTGATCGAGCCGGGCTTGCACAGCACTTGGCCGCGCTCGACTTCTTCGCGCTTGGTGCCGCGCAGCAGCACGCCGACGTTGTCGCCAGCTTGACCTTGGTCCAGCAGCTTGCGGAACATTTCCACGCCGGTGCAGGTGGTCTTGACGGTCGGGCGGATGCCGACGATCTCGATTTCTTCGCCGACCTTGATCACGCCACGCTCGACGGCGCCGGTCACCACGGTGCCGCGGCCCGAGATCGAGAACACGTCTTCGACGGGCATCAGGAACGTGCCGTCCACGGCGCGCTCGGGCGTCGGGATGTAGGTGTCGAGCGCTTCGGCCAGCTTCATGATGGCTTCTTCGCCCAGCTTGCCCTTGTCGCCTTCCAGGGCCAGCTTGGCCGAGCCGTGGATGATGGGGGTGTCGTCGCCAGGGAACTCGTACTTGTCAAGCAGCTCGCGCACTTCCATTTCGACCAGCTCGAGCAGCTCGGCGTCGTCGACCATGTCGCACTTGTTCAGGAAAACGATGATGTAGCCCACGCCCACCTGGCGAGCCAGCAGGATGTGCTCACGGGTCTGGGGCATCGGGCCGTCAGCGGCCGAGCACACCAGGATGGCGCCGTCCATTTGAGCGGCGCCGGTGATCATGTTCTTCACATAGTCGGCGTGGCCGGGGCAATCGACGTGAGCGTAGTGGCGGTTGGCCGTTTCGTACTCGACGTGAGCCGTGTTGATCGTGATGCCGCGGGCCTTTTCTTCGGGCGCTGCGTCGATCTGGTCGTAAGCCTTGGCTTCGCCGCCGAACTTGGCCGACAGAACGGTTGCGATCGCAGCCGTCAGCGTGGTCTTGCCGTGGTCAACGTGACCGATCGTGCCCACGTTCACGTGCGGCTTGGTGCGGGTGAATTTACCTTTTGCCATTTTTC
>NZ_QAJK01000231.1 GCF_003852515.1 Variovorax sp. KBW07
CTGTGCACGCACAAAGAATGACCCCGCTCCATCAGAGCCCGAAGAAATGCAAAAAGCCCCCAACCGGGGGCTTTCCGCAGAGACAGAAAGGAGGCATCACTCCTCGACGAAGGCTTCCTCGCGCTTGGCCTTGATGGCCGGCAGCAGCACGATGCCCAGCAGCAGCGCCGCGGCCACCAACAGACCCGCCGACAGCGGTCGCGTGACGAACACGCTCCACGCACCGCGCGACAGCAGCAGCGCGCGCCGCAGGTTCTCTTCCATCATCGGCCCCAGGATGAAGCCCAGCAGCAATGGCGCCGGCTCCGTCCGCAGCTTGATGAACAGGTAGCCGATGAAGCCGAAGGCAGCCACCATCCACACGTCGAAGGTGTTGTTGTTCGTCGAGTACACGCCGATCGCGCAGAACAAAACGATCGCCGGGAACAGGAACTTGTAAGGCACCGTCAGCAGCTTGATCCACATGCCGATCAGCGGCAGGTTCAGGATGATCAGCATCGCGTTGCCGATCCACATCGAGGCGATCAGGCCCCAGAACAGCTCCGGGTTGCTGGTCATCACCTGCGGGCCCGGCTGGATGTTGTGGATCGTCATCGCGCCCACCATCAGCGCCATCACCGCGTTGGGCGGAATGCCCAGCGTCAGCAGCGGGATGAAGGAGGTTTGCGC
>NZ_QAJK01000232.1 GCF_003852515.1 Variovorax sp. KBW07
AACCCAGGTCAGGACGGGTCATCGGAATGAAAAAAGGCCGGCCCCCGAAAGAGCCGGCCCTTGCCGGAAACGCCGAAAAAATCAGGTTTTTCTGATTTAGAACGGAATGTCGTCGTCCATGTCGTCGAAGCCCGACGACGATTTGGCGGGCGCCTGGCGAGGCGCCGGTGCCGGCGCACGCGGAGCCGCCGCCGCGGGTGCGCGGGGGGCGTATCCGCCGCCGCCGCCACCGCCGTTGCCGCCCTGCGAGTAGCCACCGCCACCGCCGCCACCTTGCGAGTAGCCGCCGTCGTCTTCAGGACCGCCCGACGGGCCGCCCTGGCCTTGACGGCTGCCGAGCATCTGCATCTGGTCGGCGCGGATCTCGGTGGTGTACTTTTCGATGCCGTCCTTGTCGGTCCACTTGCGCGTGCGCAGCGAGCCTTCGACATAGACCTGCGAGCCCTTGCGCAGGTACTGGCCGGCGATTTCGGCCAGGCGGCCGTTGAAGACGATGCGGTGCCACTCGGTGGCTTCGCGCATTTCGCCGCTTTGCTTGTCTTTCCAGCGATCGGTGGTGGCCACTGTGACGTTCGCGACCTGATCGCCGCTCGGGAAGGTCCGCATTTCGGGGTCGCGCCCCAGGTTGCCGACGACGATGACTTTATTGACCGATGCCATATGCACTGCCCCTGATAAGTAGATGAAGGAGGAGGAAGAGAACCCTCGATTGTGCCCGATGCCGAATGGGCGCACCCCCTGCAAGTGCCAGAATGGACCTTGGCGATGAACCGCGAACCCGACTTTTTCGAGCACCTGCGCACCGAGCTGTCCAGCGGTCGCGTCTGGCTCGACCGCGCCATCGTGCTGGGCTACGCCATCGCGGCCGGACTGTTCGTGGTGGGGTTCACGCTGGCCAGCGACTGGGTGTTCGCGGGCTTCCATCGTTTCTACCGCGCGTGGCCCTGGGCCGTGCTGCTGACCACGCCGCTCATCACCGCCGGCATCGTCTGGTTCACGCTGCGCTTTTTCCCCGGTGCGGGCGGCTCGGGCATTCCCCAGATCAAGGCTGCGCTGCACCCGGCGCTGCCCGAGGAACGGCGCTTCATGTTCGCCTCGCTGCGGCTCACGCTCGCCAAGATCGGGCTCGGCGCGGCAGGGTTCGCGGCCGGGCTGTCGATCGGGCGCGAGGGCCCTTCGGTGCAGGTGGCGGCCGGCGTGATGCAGCACGCGCGGCGCTGGCTGTCGCCCAACACCGCCATCGACGGACGCGCGCTGCTGGTGGCGGGCGGCGCGGCCGGCATTGCGGCGGCCTTCAATGCGCCGCTGGCGGGCGTGGTGTTCGCCATCGAGGAACTGTCGGGCCGGCTGGAGGCGCGCTCCAGCGGGCTGATCATCACGGCCATCGTGCTGGCGGGCCTGGTGGCGGTATCGGCTTTCGGCAACACCAGCTACTTCGGCGTGATCCGCGTGCCACGGCTGGGCTGGGACGCGCTCGGGCCCGGCCTGCTGGTCACGCTGCTCAGCGGCGCGGCCGGCGGATTGTTCGCGCGGCTGCTGATCGCCTCGCTGACGGGCACGCCCGGGCGCCTCAACCGCTGGCGGGCGCGCTTTCCGGTGCGCTTCGCGGCGGCCGGCGGGCTGGCGGTGGCGGTGATCGGTCTTGTCACGGGCGGCGTCACCTTTGGTGCCGGCTCGGAAGCGGTCAAGCAGATGCTGCAGGGCCACGACCAGCTGACGCCGCTCTACACGGTGCTCAAGTTCGTCGCCACCTGGCTCACGGCCTGGTGCGGCGTGCCGGGCGGGATCTTCGCGCCCTCGCTGTCCATCGGCGCGGGCATCGGCGAAGCGGTGGGCCGGCTGGCCAATGGCGACCTCGGGCCGGCCCTCATTGCGATGGGCATGGCCGGCTTCCTGGCCGCGGTGACGCAGGCGCCGCTCACGGCTTTCATCATCGTCATGGAGATGGTCGACGGCCATTCGATGGTGCTCAGCCTGATGGCCGCCGCCATGCTGGCCAGCCTGGTCTCCCGCATGATCAGCCGGCCGCTGTACGACACGCTGTCCGAACACATGGTCGGCCGGGCCATCGGCACCGCCGAACCGGTGCGTCCGAACCCGCCGAGCCCGCCGACCGCACCGGAAGCGCCCCCCGCCGAACCGCCGGAACCCGCCCGCTCGCCATGAAATCGCGGGCGGTCTATCATGTCCGGTTGCCCTCGGACGATCGCCCCCTTGAATTCAATATCCACTGAAGACACCGCCGCAGCCGAGGAAGGCGCACGCGACGCGCAACGCGAACGCGACACCTACCTTGGCGCCGTGCTGGCCCAGCAGCGCATCAGCATTCGCGGCGCGCGCACCCACAACCTGAAGAACGTCGACCTCGACATTCCGCGCAACAAGCTGGTGGTCATCACCGGCCTGTCGGGCTCGGGCAAGTCGAGCCTGGCCTTCGACACGCTGTATGCCGAAGGGCAGCGGCGCTACGTGGAAAGCCTCTCGGCGTATGCGCGGCAGTTCCTGCAGCTCATGGACAAGCCCGATGTGGACGTGATCGAGGGCCTCTCGCCCGCCATCAGCATCGAGCAGAAGGCCACCAGCCACAACCCGCGCTCGACCGTGGGCACGGTGACCGAAATTCACGACTACCTGCGCCTGCTGTACGCCCGCGCCGGCACGCCCTACTGCCCGGACCACCACCTGCCGCTGCAGGCGCAGACGGTCTCGCAGATGGTCGATGCCACGCTGGCCCTGCCCGACGAGCCCCGGCTGATGATCCTGGCGCCCGTGGCGCGCGAGAAGAAGGGCGAGTTCCTGGAGCTCTTCGCCGAGATGCAGGCGGCCGGCTACGTGCGCTTTCGCGTCGACGGGCAGACCTACGAATACAACGACCTGCCCAAGCTCAAGAAGACCGAGAAGCACGACATCGACGTGGTGATCGACCGGCTGCGCGCGCGCTCCGACATGCAGCAGCGCCTGGCCGAAAGCTTCGAGGCCGCGCTGCGGCTGGCCGAAGGCCGCGCCATTGCGCTGGAGCTGGGCGCAGAAGGCGTAGCCGACAAGGAGCACCTGTTCAACGCCAAGTTCGCCTGCCCGATCTGCCACTACTCGCTGTCGGAGCTGGAGCCGCGCCTGTTCTCGTTCAACTCGCCGGTGGGCGCCTGCCCGAGCTGCGACGGCCTGGGCCACCGCGAGGTGTTCGACCCCGCGCGCGTGGTGGCCTTCCCATCGCTGTCGATCGCCAGTGGCGCCATCAAGGGCTGGGACCGCCGCAACGGCTACTATTTCAGCATGATCGAGAGCGTCGCCAAGCACTACAAGTTCGACGTCGACGCGCCCTTCGAGTCGTTGCCCGCCTCGGTGCAGCAGGTGCTGCTGCACGGCTCGGCCACTGAAGAGATCAAGTTCAACTACACCATGGAGTCGGGCAACTTCGCGGGCAAGAAGCTCACGAAGAAGCACCCCTTCGAGGGGATCATCCCGAACATGACGCGGCGCTACCGCGAGACCGACTCGGTGATGGTGCGCGAAGACCTGGCGCGCTTTCGCAACCTGCAGCCCTGCCCCGATTGCGGCGGCTCGCGGCTGCGGCGCGAGGCGCGCAACGTGTTCCTGGTCGACGAGTCGGCCCGCCCGGCCGATGGCGGCGAGCCGCCGCGCATGGCCATCTTCGAGCTGAGCCACCTCACGCTGCGCGATTCGCTCGCGTGGTTCCAGACGCTCAAGCTGCGCGGCGCCAAGGCCGACATTGCCGACAAGGTGGTGCGCGAGATCGGCCTGCGCCTGAAATTCCTCAACGACGTGGGCCTGAACTACCTGAGCCTGGACCGCAGCGCCGAAACCCTGTCGGGCGGCGAGGCGCAGCGCATCCGCCTGGCCTCGCAGATCGGCTCGGGCCTGACCGGCGTGATGTACGTGCTCGACGAGCCCAGCATCGGCCTGCACCAGCGCGACAACGACCGCCTCATCGGCACGCTGAAGCATCTGCGCGACATCGGCAACAGCGTGATCGTGGTCGAGCACGACGAGGACATGATCCACGCCGCCGACCACGTGATCGACATGGGCCCCGGTGCCGGCGTGCACGGTGGCCGCGTGATGGCGCAGGGCACTTACGCCGAGGTGTCGGCCAACCCCGATTCGCTCACCGGCCAGTACCTCTCGGGCGTGCGCAAGATCGAAGTGCCCAAGCACCGCACCGCCTGGCTGCCGGCCGTGAAGAAGGCCGCCTTCAACGAAGGCAAGAAGGCCTCGCGCTTTCCGCAAAGCCCCGCCGCCGAACGGCGTGCCGCGCGCGAAGCGGCGCACCTGGCCTCGCAGACCGACCTGCAGGAAATACGCGTCGTCGGCGCCACCGGCAACAACCTGAAGGACGTGACCGTCGCCTTCCCGGTCGGCCTGCTCACTTGCGTGACGGGCGTCTCGGGCTCGGGCAAGTCGACACTGGTCAACGACACGCTGTACACGTCGGTGGCGCGCACGCTCTACCGCGCGCACGAAGAACCCGCCGCGCACGAATCGGTCGAGGGCATCGAGTATTTCGACAAGGTCATCAACGTCGACCAGAGCCCCATCGGCCGCACGCCGCGCAGCAACCCCGCCACCTACACCGGCCTGTTCACGCCCATCCGCGAGCTGATGGCCGAGACCAACACCGCGCGCGAACGCGGCTACGGCCCCGGCCGCTTCAGCTTCAACGTGGCCGGTGGCCGCTGCGAAGCCTGCCAGGGCGACGGCGTGGTCAAGGTCGAGATGCACTTTTTGCCCGACGTGTACGTGCCCTGCGAGGTCTGCCACGGCCAGCGCTACAACCGCGAAACCCTCGAGGTTTTGTACAAGGGCAAGAACATCGCGCAGATTCTCGAGATGACCGTCGAGACCGCGCACGAGTTCCTGAAAGCCGTGCCGACCATCGAGCGCAAGCTGCGCACCCTGCTCGACGTGGGCCTCAGCTACATCAAGCTCGGCCAGTCGGCCACCACGCTGTCGGGCGGCGAAGCGCAGCGCGTAAAGCTTGCGCTGGAGCTCAGCAAGCGCGACACCGGCCGCACGCTCTACATCCTCGACGAGCCGACCACCGGCCTGCACTTCGCCGACATCGAGCTGCTGCTGAAGGTGCTGCACCAGTTGCGCGACGCGGGCAACACCATCGTCGTGATCGAGCACAACCTGGACGTCATCAAGACCGCCGACTGGCTGATCGACATGGGCCCCGAAGGCGGTGCCGGCGGCGGCACGGTGGTGGGCGAAGGCACGCCGGAAGACATCGCGGCGAACGAGGCGAGCCACACGGGGCGCTACCTCAAGCGCTTGCTGTAGCCGGCGGAGCGCCGCGGCGCTCTGCTTCTTTCCTCCTTCTGCACGAATGCGCGGGCCGCGCCACAATCGCGACCCATGCCTTCCTTCACGCCGCGCCAGTTCGTTCTTCTCGTTCTCCTGACCCTTGCCTGGGGTTTCAACTGGCCGGTCATGAAGCTCGGCGTGGCGGACTATCCGCCGCTCGGTTTTCGCGCCATCTCGATCTGGCTCGGCCTGCCCGTGCTGGGCCTGGCGCTGGTGTGGATGAAGGTGCCGTTCCGCGTGCCGCGCAGCGCGTGGCCCGAGCTGCTGTGGCTGGGCGCGACCAACATGTTCGTCTGGCACGCCTGCATCATCCTTGCGGTGAAGGCGCTGTCGGGTGGGCGCGCCGCGATCCTCGGCTACACGATGCCGGTGTTCTCGGCCGTCATCGGCGCGGTGCTTTTCGCGGCCGTGCTCACGCGGCGTGCATGGCTCGGCGTGGGCGCCTGCGCGGTCGGGGTCGGGTTGCTGCTGTGGCACGAACTCACCGACTTCGCGGGGCGCCCCGGCTACGTGGCGCTGGCGCTGGTGGCCGCCGCCACATGGGCCCTGGGCACGCAGCTGCTGCGGCACACGCGCATCGGGCTGCCGACGCTCACGCTGTCGTTCTGGATGACCGCGCTCACGGCGGTGGTGATGACGGTGCTGTCGCTGTTATTCGAGCGCGACCAGCTGCGCTGGCCCGGCGCCGTGACATGGGGATCGATCGGCTACAACGCGGTGCTGATCTTCGGCTTCGCGCACGCGGCGTGGTTTTATCTGGCGCGCGGCCTGCCGCCTGTGGCCTCGACGCTGAGCGTGATGTTCATTCCCGTGCTCGGCGTGTTCAGCGGCGCGGTGTGGCTGGGTGAAGTCGTGCACTGGCAGGACTGGGTGGCGGTGGTGCTGATGATGGTCGCCATCGCCTCGGTGCTGTGGCCCGCGCGCGGCGCCGCGAAGACGGCCGCCTGACGCGCAGGCAAACAATCAAACAAAGAAACAAGAAAACAGAAGACTCAGGTCGTCGTCTGCACGTGCAGGCGGCTGGTCTTGCAGCGGTGCAGCGCGCGGTAGTGCTCCAGCGGCCGGCCGTTGGCGCCGTAGGCAATCGATTCGATGCGCAACAGCGGCTCGGGCTGCGGCAGCGCCAGCAGCTCGCAGGTCGCCGCATCGGGCAGCACCGCATCGATCCAGCGTTCGGCGCGCACCAGCCGCAAGCCGTATTGCCGGCGCAGCACGTCGTACAGCGAGCGGTCGTCCAGCCGCGTGCGATGCAGCCCCGGCGCCAGGTCGGCCGGCACCACGGTCTCGACCAACAGGCGCAGTTCGCCATCGACGCTGCGCAGGCGCTTCAGCGCAACGACTTGCGTGTCGTCGGTGAGGCCGAGCGACGCGGCTTCTTGCTCGGTGGGCGCGCGCAGTTCCTGCGTGAGGATCTGCGTGCGCACCGAGCGGCCCTTGCGCTCCATTTCGTCGGAGAAGCCGAGCACGGTCGAGACAAAGTCCTCGTCGCGCTCGCGTGCCGACACGAAGGCGCCCCGCCCCTTGATCTTGTAGATGAGGTTGTTGCGCACGAGGTCGGCCAGCGCCTCGCGCACAACGATGCGCGAGATGCCGAACTGGTCACCCAGCTCCGCCTCGGAAGGCAGCTTGGCGCCAATGGGCAGCACGCCCTGCAATATCTGCAGGCGGATGGCGTCGCGAAACTGGGCCCAGAGGGGAGATTCGGAGCCGCGGTCGAGCACGGTCGAAGTGTCGGTCGGAGAGTTCATGTCAGTGTTTCACCACGTCTTCGTGGACTTTTCTTGGACCGCCGCAGGGCCGGGCTTCCGGTTTCGGAGGGGGTTCATTCTTGGCGTGTGCACAGGACACCGG
>NZ_QAJK01000233.1 GCF_003852515.1 Variovorax sp. KBW07
CACACCGTCGGCGTGAGCGAGAGCCCCCGAAGTTTTTTCCGCAACGTTTAACCCCGTCCGCATCCCTGCCCCGTAGAAGCTTGCACAGATCAACTCCTGGCAAGGAAGCTTTTATGAAGCGCAGACTTTTCTCCACCGTCCTGGCACTGACCGCGCTGTCGGCCTGCGCGGAAAGCCCGGCGCGGCCTTATGTGCCGCAGACGCCCTCCAGCCGCATCGGTTCGCTCATGCAGATCAGCATCGTCGACCGCAACAGCGGCGCCGAGCTGCCGATCTACCGCCATCGCGGCGAGTACTGGGTCGCTGGCCGGCCCGGCACGCGCTACGCGATCCGGGCGCGCAATGCGATGGGCGAACGCATCATGGCCGTGATGTCGGTGGACGGCGTGAACGTCGTCACCGGCGAAACGGCGGGCATCGAACAGAACGGCTATGTCTTCAGCGGACGCGAGCGCAGCGACATCACGGGCTGGCGCAAGAGCGATTCCCAGATTGCCGCGTTCGAGTTTTCGTCGGCCGGCAATTCGTACGCCAGCCGCACGGGCCGGCCGGACGACGTGGGCGTGATCGGCGTCGCGCTGTTTCGCGAGCGCATGCCCGAACCGCTGCCGCCCCCCATCACGCCCTACTCGCGCCGCGACGAATACGGTGGCGCGGAGCGCCAGCGAAGCGAGTCTTCTTCATCAATGGCCGATTCGAGGGCCAAGTCCGGGGCGGCCGAGAGTGCGGCACCGGCAGCAGCCGAAGCGCCGATGGGCAGCATGACGCGCAAGCAGCAGGCACCGAGCCCGAGCCTGGGCACGGCCCACGGCCGCCGCGAAACTTCGTACGTCGGCAAGACGACGTTCGAGCGCGCCCAGTCGTCGCCCGACGAAGTGGTGCGCATCCGCTACGACAGCCGCGAGAACCTCGTGGCGGCCGGCGTGATTCCGGTGGCGCCCACGCCGCGCTGGCCGCGCCCTGCCGGACCGTCGCCCTTCCCCGGCTCGGAACCCGGCTATGTGCCGGACCCGCCCAGCCGCTACTGAAAAAGAAGGAAAGAAACCCGCCGGCGACGACAAGCTAAGAAGCTGGCGAACGCCTCCGGTCAGCGCAGCGTGCGGCGCATCTCGATGTGCGGGATGCCGGCTTCTTCAAAACCATCGCCCTGCGGCAGGTAGCCCAGCCGCGCATAGAAACTCTCGGCGCTGCGCTGCGCATTCAGCGCCACCACGCGGTCGCCGCGGGCATGGGCCGCTTCTTCCAGCGCCTTCATCACGGCGGCGCCGTGCCCGCCGCCGCGCAGGTTGCGGTGCACGGCCACGCGGCCGATGTGCGAAACGCCGTCTTCGGCCGGCAGCAGCCGGCCCGTGGCAATGACCTGGCCGACGCGGTTGCGCGCCACGGCGTGCAGCACGACGGCATCGTGCGCGTCCCACTCCAGTTCTTTTGGAATGTTCTGTTCCTCGATGAACACGGCCCGGCGCAAGGCACCGGCGCCTTCGCCCAGCGTGTCCCAGTTGCCCGTTTCCACCGTGCGCATCGGCTCGCCAGCCTCGAAGCCCATGAGCGCATCGCGCAAGACCGTGGGCACCGACTTCGAGGTTTGCGTGGCCGGGTCGGCGAACACGTAGACCAGCTCGCAACCGACCAGGAACTGGCCTTGCCGGAACAGCGCGCCTTCGAACACCATTGACGAATTGCCGATGCGCGCGCAGCGCATGCCCACGTCGATCGTGTCGTCCATGCGCGCCGAGCCACGAAAGTCGATGGTGGCCTTGCGCACGTACAGGTCGCCGCTCAGCGAGTGCATGGCCTCTTCGTACGGCAGCGCCATCGCGCGCCAGTAGTCGCCGATGGCGGTGTCGAAGTACATCAGGTAGTGGGCGTTGAAGACGATCTTCTGCATGTCGACTTCGGCCCAGCGCACGCGCAGGCGATGAAAGAAACGGAAATCCTTGCGCTGGGGAGTGGCGGTTGCTTCGGTCATGGGTTCAGTGCTTCCTTGAGTGCCAGGGCCGCATCGTTCTGCGCCTGCAGCGCCTCGGGAATGGCGCGGCCCATCTTGATGAATTCGTGGATCACGCCACGGTAGATTTCGAGGTCGACCCGCACGCCCGCGGCGCGCAGCTTGTCGGCATAGGCAATGCCTTCGTCCACCACCGCATCGCATTCGGCCAGGCCGATCCACGCGGGCGCCACGCCGTCGACGTCGTCTGCCAGCAAGGGCGCAAAGCGCCAGTCGTCGCGGTCGGCCGGCGTGCGCACGTACTGGGCGAAGAAGAAATCGATCATCGCCTTGGTCAGCAGCGGCCCGTTGGCATGGCGGCGGTGCGAGGCCGTGTCCTGGTGCGCGGTGGTGCCGGGGTAGATGAGCATCTGCAGCGCCAGCGGCAGGCCCGCATCGCGCGCCAGGATGGCGCACACCGCGGCCAGCGTGCCACCGGCGCTGTCGCCGCCCACCGCAAGGCGGGCCGCGTCGAGGCCGAGGCTCGCGCCCTCTTTCGCGATGAACTGGAAGGCGTCCCACGCATCGTTCGATGCGGTCGGAAACTTGTGCGCGGGCGCCAGCCGGTAGTCGACCGACACCACCGCGCAGCCGCTCTTGTGGCTGAGCACGCGACACAGCGTGTCGTGCGTGCGGATGTTGCCGACAGTGAAGCCGCCGCCATGAAAGTACACCAGCACCGGCAGCACCCCGGCCGACGGCGCATAGAGCCGCGCGGGCATCGCGAAGCCATCGCGCGCGGCAATGCTGAAGTCTTCGATGCGCGCCAGCTCGGGCTTGGGCACTTCGAGCACGCCCGCACCTTTTTCGTAGGAGGCCTTGGCCTCGTCGGGCGTGAGCTGGTCGAGCGTGGGGTGGCCGGCGCGCGCCATGCGCTCGACCACGCTGGCCATCTTCGTGGTGAGCGGCGGCTGGGCCGGCGCCGTTGGAGGATTCGTCGTCATCGGGACTGGAAAGGCATTGCCGCCATGGTGCCGGCGCGCGGTGTGCCCGGCGCGACAGCGGCTAGGGTTTTGTTCATGTGCAAGACTGTCCCTGCTTGTTAGATTTGGGTGGTCCGCAATCGTACTGCCCCAGGCATTCCCACCTCATGGCCCTCATCCAATACCTCACCCAGATCCAGTTCGAATTCGGCGCCATCAAGCTCCTGTCGAGCGAATGCGCACGCATCGGCATCAACCGCCCGCTGATCGTGACCGATGCCGGCGTTCGCGCGGCCGGCGTGCTGCAAAAAGCACTCGACGCCATCGCCGACCTCGAAGTCTCGGTGTTCGACCAGACCCCGTCCAACCCGACCGAGGCGGCCGTGCGCGCCGCCGTCGAGCTGTACCGCAGCGGCCGCTGCGACGGCCTGATCGCGGTGGGCGGTGGTTCCGCCATCGACTGCGCCAAGGGCGTGGCCATCGCGGCCACGCACGAAGGCCCGCTGAAGACCTACGCGACCATCGAAGGCGGCTCGCCGAAGATCACCGAGCGCGCGGTGCCGCTGATCGCGGTGCCCACCACCAGCGGCACCGGCAGCGAGGTGGCACGCGGCGCGATCGTCATCGTCGACGACCACCGCAAGCTGGGCTTCCACAGCTGGTTCCTGATGCCCAAGGCAGCCATCTGCGACCCCGAGCTCACGCTCGGCCTGCCACCCAAGCTGACGGCCGCGACGGGCATGGACGCGATTGCGCACTGCATGGAAACCTTCATGTCGGCAGCCTTCAACCCACCGGCCGATGGCATCGGCCTGGACGGGCTGGAGCGGGCGTGGGGCCACATCGAGCGTGCGACGAAAGACGGCAGCGACCGCGAGGCCCGCCTGAACCTGATGAGCGCGTCGATGCAGGGCGCGATGGCCTTCCAGAAGGGCCTGGGCTGCGTTCACTCGCTGAGCCACAGCTTGGGCGGGGTGGATCCGCGCCTGCACCATGGGACGCTGAACGCGCTGTTCCTGCCGGCGGTGATCCACTTCAACGCGGGGGCGGAATCGGTACAAAAGGAGCAACGTCTGCAACGGATGGCGCAGGCGATGCACCTGGACTCGGCGGGGGATCTGGGTGACGCGATTCGCGACATGAACGCACGGCTCGGTTTGCCCAAGGGCCTTGCCGAAGTGGGCGTCACGCCTGCGTTGTTCGAGAAGATCATCGACGGGGCGATGGCTGACCATTGCCACAAGACGAATCCGCGGTTGGCTTCGCGCGACGACTACAGAGCGATGCTCGAAGCTTCGATGTAAGGGGTGGACGCTGCTTGGGAGCGGGTGCATTCTTTGTGCGT
>NZ_QAJK01000234.1:0-259 GCF_003852515.1 Variovorax sp. KBW07
GCTGAAGGCTGTTTCGTAGGTACCGTTGCTGTTTGGGTTTGTTCAGGGCGACGCCCACGCCGACGGTGTGCTCTGCTCCGCGAATGTCCCCCGCTTCGCTCCTCCTTTATTTCGCTGCGCAGAGCACACCGCCAGCGTGAGCGACATCAGAGCAGTCGTTGATCGGCCGCAAGCGCAGAGCGCGTCCATGTGCGACTGGCATCGGGTGCTCCCCGCAGCGAAATAAAGGAGGAGCGAAGCGGGGGACATTCGCGGAGGG
>NZ_QAJK01000234.1:307-9040 GCF_003852515.1 Variovorax sp. KBW07
CGGTGTCAGTCGCACAAGCCATGAATGACCCCGCACCCGCAGCCGCTCCCGAACAACAGCCCCCGCACCACATGCAATCCAGTTGCGGCACCGCACAAAAGCAGCAATCTTCGTGAACAGGTTCCGAACATCGCGACGACATGCTCGACGCCCCCTCTTCCCGTTCCTAGAATCCGCCCGCGCATCGCTTCGGCAATGCGCGTTTTCTCAACTTCAGGATGGAGCGTTATGGAACACAGTACCTACAAAAAGTGGTCAGCCGAGTTCATTGGTACTTTCTGGCTCACGCTCGGAGGCTGCGGAAGCGCCGTCCTGGCCGCGGCCTTTCCGGGTGTCGGCATCGGCTTGCTCGGGGTCTCGCTGGCCTTCGGCCTTACCGTCGTCACGGGCGCGTATGCGCTCGGTCCGATCTCTGGCGGCCACTTCAATCCCGCCGTGTCCATCGGCCTTGCAGCCGCGGGCCGCTTCAAGGCTTCGCAGCTCGCGGGCTACATCGTCTCGCAGGTTCTCGGTGCCATTGCGGCGGCCGGCATTCTGTATCTCATTGCCACCGGCAAGCCCGGCGCCGACATCGGCGGCTTCGCCACCAACGGCTATGGCGAACACTCGCCCGGCAAGTACAGCCTGTACGCCGCCGCGCTGTGCGAGGTCGTCATGACCGCCGTCTTCCTGATCGTGATTCTTGGCTCCACCGCCAAGCGCGCGGCCGGTGGCTTCGCGGGCCTGTCGATCGGCTTGTGCCTCACGCTGATCCACCTGATCTCGATCCCCGTGACCAACACCTCGGTGAACCCCGCACGCAGCACCGGCCCGGCCCTGTTCGGGCCGTCCTATGCGGTGTCGGAACTGTGGCTGTTCTGGGTTGCGCCCATCGTCGGCGCGATCATCGGCGCGGTGATCTACCGCGCATTGCTCAGCAACAGCAACGACGACTGACGCGACGGACGCGACCGACGCATCGTCGTCGTTGTTGTTCTTCCCGTTGTTGTTGCCAGCTTGAGCCGCAGCGGAGGCTTGCTCAGCTTCCGCTGCCCGACTTCACCATCGGCAGTGCAGTCGATTGCCCGATGGCTTCCGTGCCGGTCGGGTGCGATGCCGCATAGGCACCGGCCTGGATGTCGGACACCGGCGTCATCGAATTCATCGCGGGCGCGGCCGTCGACTGGCCGATCGCTTCCGTGCCGCTCGGGCGGGCCGCGGCCATCGCGCCGGCTTGCACCTCGGGGTTTTCCGGCGAGTTCATCTGCAGCGGATGGAAGTCCGAGCCATCGGTGGTTTCGGCCGATGCATTGACGGCGCCCAGCACCGCGAATGCAGCGAAGGAACCGACGGCGAGAAGCTTGAAGGAAGTGCGCATGGTGTGTTCTCCTGAGGGCAGGTTGTCTCCGGCCTCGTGCCATCGCGCGAACTGCGCGTGGCAGGACCTGGATGCACTCTAGGCAGCCAGACTGAGATGAAGGTGAGCAAAGAGTTAGCGGCGCGTGAGCGAATGACGACGCCGCCGCGGCAGCGGCGAAGCAGGCGTGGGCGCTACGCCGGCAGCACGGGCAGATGCACCCGCGCCATCAGCCCCGGCCCGTCGTCGCGATTGCGCAGCTCGATGCGCAACCCATGCCGCTCGGCGGCCGTGCGCGCAATGGCCAGGCCCAGCCCGCTGCCGCCCGCCGCCGCACCGGGCACGCGAAAGAAGCGATCGAACACGCGGCCCATCGCCGCCTGCGGAATGCCGGGGCCGTTGTCGAGTACATCGACCACCGCATGCCCATCGACCGTGTGCAGCCGCACGTCGACCACGCCGCCTTCAGGCGCATAGCGCAAGGCGTTGTCGATCAGGTTGTCGAACACGCTGCGCAGCTCGGCCGCGGGCGCGAACACCACCACCGCCGCCGTGCGGCCCTCGAAGCCGATGTCGACACGCCGCGCATCGGCCAGCACCATCAGCTGGCTCACGCTCTCGCGCAGCAGCACTTCGATGTCGACGCGCTCGCCGGCCGCACTGCGTTGCGCCGGCGCGTCCTGCCGCGAGAGATGCAGCAGCTGCTCGATCAGGTGCTGCGCGCGCGTGACACCGGCTTCGAGCTGGTTGAAGCGCTCGGTCGCTTCGCCGGCCGGCACGTGCGCGCGCAGGTTCTCGATCTGCAGGCCGATGGCGGCCATCGGCGTGCGCAGTTCGTGCGCCGCGTCCTGCACGAAGCGGCGCTGCGTGGCGAAGGCGCTGCGCACGCGCGCCAGCAGGTTGTTGAAAGCACCGACCAGCGGCGCGATCTCGTCGGGCACGCGCGCCAGCGACAGCTCCGTGGGGCTGCGTTCATCTTGCGACGCCACGTCGCGCGCCACCGCGCGCAGCGAGCGCGATGCCGCCGACACGATGAGCCACAGGATCAGCAACGCCACCGGCAGCAGCAGCGCGATCGGCAGGCCTTCGAGCAGCGCCCGCCGCAGGGCACGGCGGCGGCGGTAGTCTTCGTTCTGCAGCACCTGCACGCGCGGCTGGTCGGCGCGCGGGCCGGGCTCGGCCGTGAACACACGCCAGTTCGATTGCGCATGCGCGCCCGTGCTCACGTCGCTGAAACCGGCATGCGGCTGCAGCGGCACCGACAACGCAGACCACGAGCTCGCACGCAAGGTGGCGCCGTCGGCGCTCCATATCTGCACGACGAAGGAACCACGCGAGAAGGCGGTCTCGCCGTCCATCTGGCGCGGCGTCTTCATCTGGTCGCCGCCCGCATAAGACTCGGCCACCAGCCGCATCTGGTCGTCCAGCGCGTTGTGCACCAGGTTGCCGTAGGCCAGGAAAGAAAACCAGGCCGTGAGCACAGCCGCGAACACGTGCAGCGTGATCAGCCACAGCAGCAGTTGCGTGCGCAGCGAGCGCGGCCGCCACCACCGGCCACGGCCGCGCTCGGCACCGGTCATGCGGCCACGCGCCAGCCCAGGCCGCGCACGTTGCGGATCGAGTCCGCGCCGAGCTTGCGGCGCATGCCGTGGATCAGCACGTCGATGGCGTTGCTGGTCACTTCCTCGCCCCAGCCGTAGATGCGGTTTTCGAGCTGCTCGCGCGAGAGGATGGCGCCGGGCCGCTCCAGCAGCGCATGCAGCAGCGCGAACTCGCGCGCGGTGAGCGCCTCGCGCTCGCCGTTCACCACCACCTCGCGCGTCGTCAGGTCGAGCTGCAGCACGCCGCTGCCGACCAGCGAGTGCGCCGCGCCATCGCGGCGGCGCACGACGGCGCGCATGCGCGCCAGCAGCTCGCGGAATTCAAAAGGCTTGAGCAGGTAGTCGTCGGCGCCGAGGTCGAGGCTGTGGATGCGGTCGTCGAGGCCGTCGCGCGCGGTGAGCACCAGCACGGGCGTGGCATCGCCGCGTTCGCGGGCGCGGCGCAGCACCTCGGTGCCGTCTTGCTTCGGCAGGCCCAGGTCGAGCAGCACGCAGGTGTAGCCGCCATCGCCCAGCGCGCTTTGCGCAAGCTCGCCATCGCGCACCCAATCGGCGGACCAGCCCGCGCCCTCGAGCGCCTGCTTCAGGCTGCGCCCGATCATTTCATCGTCTTCCACCAGCAGAACGCGCATTGCAGCGACTCCTTGGGCCGCAAGGTAGCACGCGAACGGGATGATCGGTAGTGGCCATGCGCCACGGCGCAGCCTATAGGCGAAGAATTAGGCGGGACTGACTTGGCCGCCGCACGCGCGGCGAGCGACCGGTTCAAGGGTCAGGCCATGCGGATGGCGTGGCGCTCGCGCTGGTCGCCGTCGTCGCCATCTTCATCAGCGGCGGCAAATGCCAGCAGCCGCATCGCCTCTTCCTGCACGCCGAGCCTGTCGGCCTTCGACCAGCGCGTGAACGCCTCCAGCACCGCGGTAGCAGCGTTCTTCGCGCGCTCGATCTTCCACACGCCGGCCACGAAACCGTCGAGCAGCACCGTGCCGCGCACGATGCCGTTGACGGTGAACACGCGAGCGCGGTGCGCCTCGTTCAACACGCGGCTGCGGTCGGCATGCGAGAGCAGCAGGTTGTCCCACTCGGCCACCAGGCGCGGCGGCGCCGACGTGTCGGGGTCGGGACGCGGCGCGCGCGGCAGGTCGAACAGTTCCTGGCCCTGTTCGCCGATGAACACGCGCAGTTGCGGCCGCAGGCGCTCGGCCACGGCCTTCCAGCCCGTGAGGCCCGACCACGCGCCGGCATCGGCCAGCGTGGCGGGACCGAAGGCGGCAAGGTAGCGCAGCAGCAGGTCGTCCTGCGTGGCCGGAGCAACGTCGGCAGCGGCATCGCCGAGCCATTGCCCGATAGGCTGCAGCAGCGCGCTCTGGTGCGAGTTCCAGCAGCCGGCGGGCGGCAGGTGCACCAGCGGCACGTTGTTGCGAATGAGCGCGGCCAGCGATTCAGCGTCGCGCCCTGGCCAGCGCACCGCCAATGCCTGCCCAAGCTCGGCGCGGGTGCGGGGCCGCTCGTCCAGCAAGGCTCGCCCGGCCGCGATCACCGCGGCATGGTCGATGCCGTCGAGCGCCCGCTTGTGATTGCCCAGCAGGCCGCGCTGGTGCACGGGCTCCAGCAGCGGACGCCATGCCAGGGCATCGTCTGCAGTCATCAGGTGCAGGGTCGAGCGCATCGCCGACATGCGCACGATGCGGCGCTTGTGCATGGCCTGGGTCAGCTGTTCGCGCCCGAAGCCTTCGAGCCGGCTCCAGAGGCCGATGTAAGGCGGGTTCGGTGCCTGCGCCTGCAGTCCGGCCAGCCGCTCGATGGCCTGCGTGACCGGCACCTTGCGCCGCGCCAGCAGCATCTGCCGCGCCAGGGTGGCGCGGTTCAGCGCGCGCAGGCTCAGCGTGGCCGAGGGCATGCCTGCGCGGGGCTCAGAATTTTTCGTGCGGGCCGAGGTAGCGCCACTGGCCCACCGGCAGGTTGCCGAGCATCACCTTGCCGATGCGCACGCGCTTCAGGCCCACCACCTTCAGGCCGACCAGCTCGCACATGCGGCGAATCTGGCGCTTCTTGCCCTCGGTGAGCACGAAGCGCAGCTGCTCGGGGTTCTGCCACTCGACCCGCGCCGGCTTGAGCGCCTGGCCGTCGAGGCTCAGGCCATGGCGCAACCGGGCCAGCATGGCCGGCGGAAAGACCGCCTGCACGTTCTGCGTGACGGGATCGTCATCGTCCATGCGAATGAGCTGGCCGGTGGGCGCGGGCTGGCCCAGGCCGTGGTAGGCCACGCGCACCAGGTATTCCTTTTCCATCACCGAGTCTTCGCCGATCAGCTGGCGCGCGATGCGGCCGTCTTGCGTCATGACCAGCAGGCCGATGGAATCGATGTCGAGCCGGCCACATGGCGCGAGGCCGCGCAACTGGCTGGGGTGGAAAAAGAAACGCGCGTTGTCGTCGACCCAGCGGTTCTGCGGCGTGAACAGCGTGACCGCCGGCTCGTGGCCGTCTTCGGCTTGCGCGCTCACGTAGCCGATGGGCTTGTTGATGAGGATGGTGACCTGGTTCGCCTGCTGCCCGGTGGCGGCCTTGTCGACCTGGATGCGATCGGACGGCGTGACCTTCACGCCCATCTCGGCCGGCTGGCCGTTCACCTTGACCCAGCCGTTGGCGATCCACTCGTCGGCTTCGCGGCGCGAACACATGTTGAGTTCGGCCATGCGCTTGTTCAGGCGCACGGGGCCGCCGGGGGCCACGGGAGGCGGTGCCGCGCGTCGAAACACGGGGCGGTTTTCGGTCGGCGCAGGGGCGGAAGCGCGACGGGGCGGACCGTTGGAGGGAGGAGACGCAGGCATGTCCGATTATCGGCCAGGCCCGGTTGTCGCCGCCCGCAAGGCTTGATCGAAATGCGAGGCCGCGCTATCCTGAACGCAAGCGCAAGTTGATTGCGCCCTTTTTGGGGGATTCCCAAGTGAGCACACGCAAGTACCCGTACGCCATCGTCATCGGGCGTTTCCAGCCCGTTCATTTCGGTCACCAGAGACTCATCGAAGAAGGCCTTCGCGCCGCCGATCGGGTCATCGTGGTGGTCGGCTCCGACCGCAAGCCCCGGAGCGTCAAGAACCCCTTCACTTTTGACGAACGCGAACGCATGGTGCGCGCCTGTTTGCGCGGCACCGAGCAGCAGATGCGCGTGAGCGTCGTCGGCGTGGGCGACTCGCCCTACAACGACCAGATCTGGATCGCATCGATCCAGTCGGCCGTCGAGCGGCTGATCCAGCAGGACGGCCAGGTGCCCGCGCAGACCAAGGTTGCGCTGGTGGGCCACCTGAAGGACGCGTCGAGCTACTACCTCAAGCTGTTCCCGCACTGGGAGTTCGTGGGCCACCAGAACGTGGAGAGCCTCAACGCCACCGACGTGCGCAGCCTCTACTTCGACCCCGAGAACCGCGGCCAGCTGGCACCGGCCGACCTGCCCGACGGCACCGCCGCCTTTCTGGACAGGTTCACCGGCACCGCCGACTACGCCGAGCTGTGCGAAGAGCGCGCCTTCCTGGTCGACTACCGCGACAAGTACCGCTATGCGGGCAGCGACTTTCCGCCCATCTACACCACGGTCGATGCCATCGTGGTCGAGGCCGGCCACATCCTGCTGGTGCAGCGCAAGTTCCATCCCGGCAAGGGCACCTGGGCACTGCCCGGCGGTTTTGTCGGCCAGCACGAGCGCCTGCAGGACGCGGCCATCCGCGAGCTGAAGGAAGAGACCCGGCTCAAGGTGCCCGTGCCCGTGCTGAATGGCAGCATGAAGGCCAGCCACGTGTTCGATGCGCCCGACCGCTCGCAGCGCGGCCGCACGATCACGCACGGCTTTTTCTTCGAGCTGGCGCACAACCAGTGGACCGGCCTGTCGGACGTGCGCGCCGACGACGATGCGGCCGAGGTGCGCTGGGTGCCGATTGCGGAATTCCTGGACATGCAGGACCGCATCTACGAAGACCACTTCTTCATCGCGAATCATTTTCTGGGTGGCCTGGGCAAGAACTGAACGACCAGGCTTTCTTTGTCAGCAAAACGGCCCCGGTTGACGGGGCCAACGTGAAAGGAGCTTTCACATGAACCGCAACCTCACCTCTTCGCCCCTGGGCAACAACCTGCTGCTTCGCACCGACTCCTACAAGGTGTCGCACTGGATGCAGTACCCGCCCGGCACGCAGACCGTTCACAGCTACATCGAATCGCGCGGCGGCCTTTTCAGCCACTCGCTGTTCTTCGGCCTGCAGGCGTACCTGCGCGAGTACCTGCAGACGCCGGTCACGCTGGCCGATGTCGATGAAGCCGCCGCGCTGATGGCGGTGCACGGCGAGCCCTTCAACCGCGAAGGCTGGCTGCGGCTGATCGAAAAGCACGGCGGCCTGATGCCGGTGCGCATCCGCGCCGTGCCCGAAGGCAGCGTGCTGCCGGTGCACAACGTGCTGGCCACCATCGAGAACACCGACCCCGAGTTCTTCTGGGTGACGAGCTTTCTCGAAACCGAATTGCTGCGCGCCATCTGGTACCCGACCACGGTGGCCACGCTGTCGGCGGCTGCACGCACCACGCTGCTGCGCTACCTGGAAGCGACCTGCGACGACCCGCAAGGGCAGATCGCTTTTCGGCTGCACGACTTCGGCGCGCGGGGTGTGTCGAGCCTCGAGTCGGCGGCACTCGGTGGCATGGCCCACCTGGTGAATTTCATGGGCACGGACACGCTGGCCGCGCTGGTGGCCGCACGGCGGTACTACGACTGCGACGTGGCGGGCTTCTCGATTCCCGCGGCGGAGCACAGCACCATCACGGGCTGGGGCCGCGACCACGAGTCGGACGCCTACAGCAACATGGTCGACCAGTTCGGCAAGCCCGGCGCGACCTTCGCGGTGGTGAGCGACAGCTACGACATCTTCAATGCCTGCGCGCGCATATGGGGCGAGGAGCTGAAGGCGAAGGTGGTGGCTTCGGGCGCAACGCTGGTGGTGCGGCCCGACTCGGGCGACCCGGCCGAGACGACGCTGAAGGTGGCGCAGATACTGGCGGACCGCTTCGGGACGACGACGAATTCGAAGGGCTTTCGGGTGTTGAACAACGTGCGCATCATCCAGGGCGATGGCGTGAACCTCGACTCGTTGCGGCTGTGCCTGTCGAACTTTTTCCACAACGGGTTTTCGACGGAGAACATCTCGTTCGGCATGGGCGGTGGTTTACTGCAACAAGTGAACCGGGACACGATGCAGTGGGCGATGAAGTGCTCGGCGATGCAGGTGAACGGCGAATGGCGCGATGTGTACAAGTCGCCGGTGGGCGATGTGAGCAAGGCGTCGAAGAAGGGGCGGCTGGCACTGGTACGCGATGCGAGCGGCACGGTGAGCAGTGTGCGTGAGGAAGCGATGGCCGATGGGCAGGTGGACATGCTGCAGACGGTGTTCGAGAACGGCCGCATTGTTGCCACTACGACCTTCGATGCGATCCGTGAGCGTGCGGCTGTGGGCGTGAACCAGTTCGTTACTTCGCGGGCGCCGCTCTGAGTTTTTGTACGTCGGCGCTTGTTCTTGGCGCTGCTGTTTGGGAGCGGGAGCGGGTTCGGGGGCATTCGGGGCGCGTGCGACTGACACCGGGTACTCCCCTCCGCGAATGTCCCCCGCTTCGCTCCTCCTTTATTTCGCTGCGGGGAGCACCCGATGCCATTCGTACGAGGGCGCTGCGCTTGTGTCGCTCGATCAACGACCGCTCTGAGCCGCTCACGTCGATGGTGTGCTCTGCGCAGCGAAATAAAGGAGGAGCGAAGCG
>NZ_QAJK01000235.1 GCF_003852515.1 Variovorax sp. KBW07
TGGTGTACCGCTGATCAACGACCACTCTGATGACGCTCACGCGGATGGTGTGCTCTGCGCAGCGAAATAAAGGAGGAGCGAAGCGGGGGACATTCGCGGAGCAGAGCACACCGTCGGCGTGGGCGTCGCCCTGAATGACCCCTGTCTCAGTCCCCGGAAGCATCCAAAGACAGCCGCAAACGCGTGACGTTCGGATTGCCCGGATCGCGCTGCAGCCTGAAGCCCAGCTTGCGCGCGAGTGCCAACATGCCCGTGTTGTCGTAGAGCGTGATGTCCGCCAGCTGCTTCACGCCGGCGACCCTGGCGGCATCGATCAGCTTGCGCATCAGCTTGGCGGCCACGCCGCGGTGTTGCCATGCGTCGGCGATCACGATTGCGAACTCGGCCGTGGTTGCCGTCTCGGGCGTGTCGCCGCGCACATAACGAACCACGCCCATCTGCTGCTCGGCGCCATCGACCTCGGTCGTCGCGATGAGCGCCAGTTCGCGGTCGTAGTCGATGTGGGTCATGCGCCAGAGCTCGTCGGGCTGCGGCTTGCGCGGCGACAGCAGGCGGTGGTAACCCGTCTTGTCCGACAGGCCGCCCACGAACGCCGTGTGCATCGCCAGGTCTTCCGCGCGGATCGGGCGGATGCGCACCGGCGTGCCGTCGGCGAGCTGCCAGTCCTCGACCAGGTGGCTGGGATAGCCGAGGGCTGGCATGGCGGCAGGGGTCGGCAGATCAGCCGGTCAGCTGGTCAGCCGATCACTTCGGGCCAGTCCGTATGGAAGAACTGGCCTTCGGGCTTGTCGGTGCGCTCGTAGGTGTGGGCGCCGAAGAAGTCGCGCTGCGCCTGCAGCAGGTTGGCCGGCAGGCGCTCGGTGCGGTAGCTGTCGTAGTAGGCCAGCGACGCGCTGAAGGCCGGCACCGGAATGCCGTTGCTCACCGCCAGCGCCACCACTTCGCGCCAGTTCTGCTGCGTGCGGTTCAGCAGGTCCTTGAAGAACGGGTCGAGCATCAGGTTGGCCAGTGCCGGGTCGGTGCGGAAGGCGTCGGTGATGCGGTTCAAAAAGCGCGCGCGGATGATGCAGCCGCCGCGCCAGATCGATGCAATGCCGCCCAGGTCGAGCTTCCATTCCTTCTTGTCGCCCATCGTCTTGATGAGGTCGAAGCCCTGCGTGTAGCTGATGACCTTCGACGCATACAGCGCATCGTGCACCTTGGCCACCAGCGCCTTCTTCTCGAGCGACAGCTCGATCTTCGGCCCCTGCAGCACCTTGCTGGCCGCCACGCGCGCCTTCTTCTGCGACGACAGCACGCGCGCCTCCACGGCGGCGTTGATGGTGCTGATGACCACCGCATTCTCGGCCGCGTTGATCAGCGTCCACTGGCCCGTGCCCTTCTGGCCGGCCTTGTCCAGGATCAGGTCGACGATCGGTTGGCCGGTTTCCGGGTCTTTCTGCTCCAGCGCCTTGGCGGTGATCTGGATCAGGTAGCTCTGCAGCTCGCCGTCGTTCCACTCGTTGAAGATCGCGGCCATCTCGTCGGTCGTGAAGCCCGCGGCCTTGAACAGGCTGTAGGCCTCGCAGATGAGCTGCATGTCGCCGTACTCGATGCCGTTGTGCACCATCTTCACGTAGTGGCCCGCGCCGCCGGGGCCGATGTGGATCACGCAGGGCTCGCCGTCGACCTTGGCCGCGATGCTCTCGAAGATCGGCTTCATCACCTCCCAGGTGGAGAGCGGGCCGCCCGGCATGATCGACGGGCCCTTGCGCGCGCCTTCTTCGCCGCCCGACACGCCCGCACCGATGAAGCGCAGGCCCTTGGCCGCAAGGTAGGCGTCGCGGCGCTCGGTGTCGGTGTAGAGGCTGTTGCCGCCGTCGATGACGATGTCGTCCTTGTCGAGCAGCGGAATGAGTTGTTCGATCACCTGGTCGACCGGTGCGCCGGCCTTGACCATGATCTGGATCTTGCGAGGCCTGGCCAGGCTCTGCACGAACTCTTCGAGCGTCTTGGCGCCGACCAGCTTCTTGCCGGGGTTGGCTGCAATGAAGGCCTCGGTGGTGGCTTCGGTGCGGTTGTACACGCTGACCTGGAAGCCGCGGCTTTCCACGTTCAGCACGAGGTTCTGGCCCATCACGGCCAGCCCGATCAGTCCGAAATCGCTTTTGTTGCTCATGGCCCTTCTTTCGTATGCGGTTGGAGGCGGTTGGATGGATATGGATATCCGTGGCGGTCATTGTGCCGGTGGCCTCGCCGGGGCGCCGTCGGAGGGCGTCTATACCCGCTTGGCAAATGGGCCGGGGCTGGCTATGTTGGCAGCATGAGCGCTCCCCTCAACGCCCCTGCTGTCACCGCCGCCCCCGCGCCGGCTGCCATCCACACCTGGTCGACCGATGCCGTGCCGCCTTCGCAGCGGCTGGACTACTGGGTGGGCGCGGTCTGCGAAGGGTTCCTGGAGATGGACATCACCAGCCGCGAGGCCGCCGGGAATTTCGGCGCGACGCTGGTGTCGGCGCCGCTGGGCCCGCTCGTCGTGAACCAGGTGCGCGGCAGCGCGCAAGACGTGTACCGCACGCGCCGCGCCATTGCCCACAGCCGCCAGAACTACTTCTACCTGCTGTGCAAGAGCGATTCGGCCTGGGTCACGGCGCAGGAAGGCCGCGCCGCGCGGCTGCTGCCGGGCGACGCGGTGCTGGTCGATTCGCGCCGCCTCTATGAATTTCACCTGCTGCAATCGGCCGACACCCTGTCGATCGAACTGCCGACCGCCTGGGTCGATGCATGGCTGCCCGATGCCGGCGACCAGGTGGCGCGCCGCATCGACGGGCAATCGGGCTGGGGCGGCGTGCTGTGCAGCTTCGTGCGCCAGCTGTCGCCGGCGTTGGCCGCGAACCCGCCGCTGCCTGCCGAGTTGCTGAGCGACCAGCTCGGCGGCCTGCTGGCACTGGCCACGGGGCACGGTGGCCTTGCACAGTCGCAGGCGCCGGACGAGGGGCGGGCCGCCCTGCGGCGGCGCGTGCTCGAAGCCACGCGCGAACGCCATGCGGAGCCGGGCCTCACGGCCGCGGGCGTGGCGCGCGGGCTGGGCATTTCGGAGCGCAGCCTGCACCGATGCCTGGGCGAGGGCGCCACCACCTTCGCGACCGCGCTGGCGGGGTTTCGCATGCAGGTGGCGCGGCGCATGCTGGCCGACGCGCGCTTCGACCGCCTGAGCATCGCGGAGATCGGGTTTCGCGTCGGCCTGGCCGATGCGTCGCACTTCGTTCGCCAGTGCAGGCGGCACCTGGGCGGCACACCGGGTGAATTGCGCCGGCGTCTTCGCTGAAGCCGCGCAGGCCCGTGCCCGTGCCCGCGTCCGCGTCCGGACTCAGATGCTGCGCAGGTTGACCCGCTTCGACAGCGCCGCCGCGCTCTCGCGCCGTTCGCTGTAGCGGTCGACCAGGTGGTCCGCGCAGTCGCGCGTGAGCAGCGTGAACTTCACCAGCTCTTCCATCACGTCGACCACGCGCTCGTAGTAGGGCGAGGGCTTCATGCGGCCGTCGTCGTCGAACTCCAGGAAGGCCTTGGCCACCGACGACTGGTTGGGGATGGTGAGCATGCGCATCCAGCGCCCGAGCACGCGCAGCTGGTTGACCGCATTGAAGGACTGCGATCCGCCCGACACCTGCATCACCGCGAGCGTCTTGCCCTGCGTGGGGCGCACCGATCCGACGGCCAATGGAATCCAGTCGATCTGCGCTTTCATGATGCCGGTCATGGCGCCGTGGCGTTCGGGCGATGTCCACGCCATGCCCTCGGCCCACTGCGCGAGCGTGCGCAGCTCCTGCACCTTCGGATGGTCTTCGGGTTCGCTGTCGGGCAGGGGAAGGCCGTGGGGATCGTAGATGCGCGGCTCGGCGCCCATGGCCCGCAGCAGGCGCGCGGCTTCTTCGGTCAGCAGCCGGCTGTAGGAGCGCTCGCGCAGCGAACCGTAGAGCAGCAGGATGCGCGGCGCATGCGTGGCGCGCTGCGTGGGCAACAGCTGTTGCAGGCCGGGCTTTCGGAAGGCGCCGGCGTCGAGGTGGGCGGGAAGGTCAGGGCTTGGCGACACGCTGGCCCTTTGCATCGATGACCGCTTCGCCGTCTTCCTTTGCGAAGGCGCCGCGCTGCGGGTTCGGAAGAATGTCGAGCACCGCTTCGGAGGGCCGGCACAGGCGCGTGGCGAGCGGTGTCACGACGATGGGGCGGTTGATGAGGACCGGGTGCGCCAGCATGAAGTCGATCAGTTGGTCGTCGTTCCACTTCGCATCGTCCAGGCCCAGTTCGTCGTAGGGCGTGCCTTTGCGGCGCAGCAGGCCGCGCACCGGAATCGCCATCGCGGCGATCAGGCGCTGCAGCGTGGTGCGGTCGGGCGGCGTCTTCAGGTACTCGATGACCGTGGGCTCGTCGCCCGTGTTGCGGATCAGCGCGAGCACGTTGCGCGACGTGCCGCAGGCGGGGTTGTGATAGATCGTGATGTCGCTCATGAGGTGGCGTTTTTTAAAGATGAAATGAGGTGGCGTGGGTCAGCCGTGGCCCAGCCGCAGCGCCAGCGCCGCGAGGGTGGCCAGCAGCACCGGCACCGTCAGCACGATGCCGACCTTGAAGTACTGGCCCCAGCCGATGGCGATGCCCTTCTTCGCGAGCACGTGCAGCCACAGCAGCGTGGCCAGGCTGCCGATGGGCGTGATCTTCGGACCCAGGTCGCAGCCGATCACGTTGGCGTAGACCATGGCCTCTTTCACGACGCCGCTCGCAGTCGATGCGTCGATGGACAACGCGCCCACCAGCACGGTCGGCATGTTGTTCATCACCGAGGAGAGCAGGGCCGAGAGAACTCCGGTGCCCAGCGCCGCGGTCCATACGCCGCCCCGGGCGAAGACGTCGAGCAGCGATGCGATGTGGCCCGTCAGCCCGGCATTGCGCAACCCGTAGACCACGAGGTACATGCCGAGAGAGAACACGACGATCTGCCAGGGCGCCTCGCGCAGCACCTTGCGCGTGTCGATCGCGTGGCCCCGCGCCGCCACTGCAAGCAGCACCACCGCACCGAAGGCGGCCACCGCGCTGACCGGCACGCCGAGCGGCTCGAGCGCGAAGAAGCCGACGAGCAGCAGCACCAGCACGACCCAGCCCGCGCGAAAGGTCGCGAGGTCGCGCACCGCGGCGGCCGGTGCCCTGAGCTGCGCCGCGTCGTAGCGCGCGGGAATGTCGCGGCGAAAGTACAGCATCAGCACTGCAAGGCTGGCGAGCACCGCGACAACGTTGACCGGCACCATCACCGCCGCGTAGCCGTTGAAGCCGATGCCGAAGAAATCGGCCGACACGATGTTCACCAGGTTCGACACCACCAGCGGCAGGCTGGCCGTATCGGCAATGAAGCCGGCCGCCATCACGAAGGCCAGCGTGGCGGCGGGCGTGAAGCCGAGCGCGAGCAGCATGGCCATGACGATGGGCGTGAGGATCAGTGCCGCGCCGTCGTTGGCGAAGAGCGCCGACACCGCCGCGCCCAGCAGCACGATGAACGCGAACAGCCGCCGGCCGCGCCCGCCGCCCCAGCGCGCCACGTGCAGGGCGGCCCATTCGAAGAAGCCGGCCTCGTCGAGCAGCAGGCTGATGACGATCACGGCGATGAAGGTGCCGGTGGCGTTCCACACGATGCCCCAGACCACCGCGATGTCGGCAAGGTGGACGACGCCGCAGAGCAGCGCGACGGCGGCGCCCAGCGAGGCGCTCCAGCCGATGCCCAGCCCGCGCGGCTGCCAGATGACCAGCACGAGCGTGCAGACGAAGATGGAGACTGCAAGCAGCATGTCGAATGAAGCGGGAAAAAAGAGCCTGGGCTTCAGCAGTCGCAAGCCGCCGCGCCATCTGTGGTGGCGGTGGCGGCGCATGGCTCGCCCTGGCAGCAGTTTTCCGTGAGGTAGCCGAGCAGGGCGTTCATGCGGTCGAAGGCCGCGCGGTAGATCAGGTTGCGGCCCTGCCGCTCCTGCGAGACCAGTCCCGAATTCATGAGCTCCTTGAGATGGAACGACAGGCCGGTGGCCGGCACGCCCAGCGCCTCGGTCAGCGCACCCGGCGTCAGGCCCTCGGGCCCGGCCACCACCAGCGCGCGAAACACCCGCAAGCGAACGGGCTGCGCCAGTGCAGCCAGGGATCGGACGACATCGTTTTCTTCCATTATTCAAGTATCGTTGAATTATTGAATGAAGGCAACCGGCCGGGCACGAATCGGCCATCGGGCTGGCGCGCAGCGGCCATTGGCCGGGCAGTGCTTTTTCTACAGTCGTGCTGCATTTCCACACTGAAGGAGACACCCATGTCCGACACCTACGTTCTCGTTCATGGCGCCTGGCACACCGGCGCCGAAATCGAAGCCGTGGCCGATGGCCTGCGCGAAGCCGGCCACACCGTGCATTGCCCCACGCTCGCGGGCAACCGCCCCGGCGACGACCGCGCGCGCATCGGCCTGGCCGACGCCATCGACTCGGCCGTGCGCTACATCGAGGAGAAAGACCTGACGCAGGTCCGCCTGGTGGGCCACAGCTACGGCGGCATGGTCATCTCCGGCGTGGCCGACCGCATCGCGCAGCGGCTGCGGCGGCTGGTGTACATCAACGCCTTCGTGCCGCTCGACGGCGAGGCGCTCAACGACATGGTGCCGCCGCACTACGTGGCGATGTTCGACGCCATTGCCGGGGCGAACGCCAACGCCGTGACGCTGCCCTTCGAGATCTGGCGCGAGGCCTTCATCAACGACGCCGACCTGGCGCTCGCGCAGGCCGCCTACGACAAGCTGAACCCGCACCCGTACCGCACCTTCACCGACAAGATCAGGCTGCAGAAGCCGCTGGCCGAACTGGCGCTGGGCAAGTCCTACGTCAATTGCCTGCAGGACACGGCGATGCCGCACAGCCTGCCGTGGCATCCGCGCCTGTCGGAGCGGCTGGGGCTGTTCAGGCTGGTGGAATGCCCGGGGAGCCACGAGATGTTCTTCTCGAACCCCAAGCGGCTGGCGCAGGCCATCGTGGAGGCGGGGCGGGACTGAGTGGCTTGGGCGGCGAGAGCGGGATCGAGCCCGCGGCGCCGCAAGTGCTCACGCGCCGGAGAACAGCGCGTCGAACACGCGGATCGACGCATAGGCGTCGTTCGCCGCATAGCGGATCTGCGCCTCTGTCAGCTGCCTGTTCGCCCAGTTCGAGGTTGTCGCCTTGCGCGACTTGATGAAGCGCCGGTTGAACACCAGCGCCACCGCCGCCTTCACGCCGACCGACTTGCGGTAGCCGCGATGGCGGAATTCGTTGTCGATGTCAAACACCGCCTGCGGCTCGATGCGCAGCTTGTTGCGTATCAGCGTGAGGTCGCCCGACAAGCCGAAGCCGACCTTGCGCAACGCAGCCGATGCGATCAGCTCGGCCACCACCGGATTGCATTCGGTGCGATGCAGCTGGAACAGCCAGGCCGTGTCGCGCGTGGAAAATTGCACCACGTGCGGGCCGCCCGAGATCTCGTTCTTGGCGAAGGTGGGTTTCGATTCAGTGTCGAAGCCGGCCACGCGCGCGGCCAGCAACGCGTCGGCGGCGCGCTCCGCGTCCTGCAGCGTGGCGACGACGACGATGTCCTTCAGGCCGAGGCCGTCGAAGGGCTCCAGCAGTGCGATCTGCTCGCGTTCGGGGAGTGGCGGCAACGCGGGGTTGTTGTCGCTCACCGGGTGACTGCTTTCTTGGTCTTGCTCTTCACTGCGGCTTTCTTTGCGGGCGTTTTACGGGCGGCTGTTTTCTTTGCCGCCGCGGATTTTGTAGGTTTGGCGGTCTTGATCTTCGGCGGCTGGCCAGAGCGCAGCGCTGCTTCGTACGCGCGGCGACCCCACAGGGCGGCCTCTTCGCGGTCCTCGAAAAGATCGGCGGGCGCCAGCCGGTACGACATGGGCATTTCCTTGCCCTGGCGCACATAGGTGAAGGGCGGCAGTTCGAGCTTGTCGAAGTGCGGGGCGCTTTCGGCATCGGACTTCAGGTACAGCGTGTCCCTGGCGACGAGCGCGATCATGCGGCCCTCGTGCCACACGCCGTGGCCGCCGAACATGCGGCGCGTCTCGATGCGGCCGAGGCGCTCGAAGACCTCGTGCAGGCTCTGGACGAAATTGCTCATTGCGCGAGGTCTGCCGTGGGCCTGGCGGGGGCGGTGTCGCAGATCAGCAGGTCGTGCATGGTGTGTTCCTTTCGGTCGGCGTCTTCAGGCTGTGATCTCGATGCGGTTGCCATCGGGGTCGAGCACCACGCTCTCGTAGTAGCCATCGCCGGTGCGGCGCGGGCCATCGAGCAGCGGGTAGCCGTCGTTCTTCAGGCGCTGCGTGAGCGCATCGACCGCCGCGTCGGAGCCCACGCTGATCGCCAGGTGGGTCCAGCCCATGCGCTGCGCGCCGGCCTCCGCCGCCACCGGCGACAGCGTGCTCGTGGTCATGGCCTCGATGCGCGCGCCGTCGCCCAGGCTCAGGAAGCACGAGGCAAAACCCTTCGCCGGATTGGTATAGCCCGCGCCGGCGGTGGCGCCGAAGTAGTCGACGTAGAAGCGCTTGCAGCGCTCCAGGTCCGTGGTCCAGAGGGCGATGTGATCGATGCGCATGGAGAGGAAAAAATCAGGGGGCGCTCAACCCACGCGCCATGGCGGGCGGGAGGGCGACCAATGGTAGGCGATGCGTTCGCGGCCGCTGGTGGGGTGCCGGTCGATCGTGCCGCGTTCCAGGCCATAACGTTCGTAGAAGCGCTGGGCCGAGGTGTTGGTGGTGGCCACGTGCAGCCGCCAGCCGGTGGGAATGCGCACGCAGGCCTCGTCGAGCAGCGCCTTGCCCAGGCCCTGGTTGCGCAGGTGGGGCTCGACGAAGAGCTGGGCCACGTATTCGCGCCGCTCCAGCAGCACCATGAAGGCCAGTACCTGGCCGTCGCGTTCGGCCAGCACCACCTCGGCCGGCGGCACGAATTCGGTTCGCACGCGCTGCAGCCAGTGCGCGATCGGCTCGATGGCGGTGGCGCCCCGGTTGGCGGAAATCCACGCCCGTCGCCAGATGCCGGCCAGCACCATGCTCTCCTCGGCGGAGCCATCGCGCGACCGCAGGTGAAAGGCGGGGATTTGGGCTGCGGACATGCGTTCGATGATACGGCGCGTGCCCGTTGTGGTCGATCAGCCGTGCAGCGTTTGCGCGTGGTGCGCGATGTGGTCGGCCATGAAGCTCTGGATGAAGTAGTAGCCGTGGTCGTAGCCCGGGTGGCGGCGCAACGTGAGCGGCTGGCCCGCGGCAAAACACGCGGCCTCGAACACTTCGGGGTGCAGTTGCTCGGCCAGGAATTTGTCGGCCAGGCCCTGGTCGATGAGGATGCCGTGCGGATAGGGCGCGACGGTCTGCGACTGCATGAGCGCGCTGGCGTCGTGCGCGAGCCATTGCGCGCGGTCGACGCCCGGTGCGCCCAGGTAGCCGGCGAATGCTTTCTCGCCCCACGGGCATTGGGTAGGCGCGCAGATCGGCGCAAAAGCCGAAAGCGACTTGAAGCGCCCCGGGTGCCGCATGGCCAGCGTGAGCGCGCCATGGCCGCCCATCGAGTGGCCGAAGATGCCGACGCGCTGGCCGTCGATGGCGAAGTGCTGCGCCACCAGCGGCAGCAGCTCGTGGACGATCCAGCTTTCCATGCGCCAGTGCGTGGACCAGGGCTCGGCGGTCGCGTCGAGGTAGAAGCCGGCGCCGATGCCGAAGTCCCAGTTGTCCTTGGCGCCCGGCAGGCCTTCCGGGCCGGCGCCGCGCGGGCTGGTGTCGGGCGCGATCAGCGCAATGCCCAGGCTCGCGGCCATGCGTTGCGCGCCGGCCTTCACCGCGAAGGTTTCCTCGTTGCAGGTCAGGCCGGCAAGGTAGAGCAGGGCGGGCACGCGCTCGTGCGCGGCCTGCGGTGGCAGGTAGACCGAGAAGCGCATCGGCAGCCCGATCTCGTGCGAGCGGTGCTCGTGAAAGCTCTGCACGCCACCGAAGGCGTGGTGCTCTGAAAGGGTCTTTGGGGTGTTGTCGGTCATGGGTTGGTGTTGTTGCCGCGCAGCGCGGGCACCAGTTCGAGCACGGCGTCGGCAAAGGTGCGCGGCGCTTCCTGCGGCATGTTGTGGCCCACGCCCGGCACGAGGCGGTGCGAGCGCGGTCCGCTGAAACGGTGTGCGTGGGCCGAGGCCTCGGCGGGTGGGCGCACGCCGTCGTCGATGCCGTCGAAGGTGATGGTGGGCACGGTGATCGCGGGTTGGGCCGCAAGGCGGCGCTCGACATCCGCGTACGCCGGGTCGCCGGCCGCCAGGCCGAAGCGGTGGCGGTACGACTGGATCACCACGTCCACGAAATCGGGATGGTCGAAGGCGGCGGCGCTGCGTTCGAACGTGGCGTCGTCGAACTTCCAGGTCGGCGACCACAGCTTCCACAGCAGTTTCGTCAGCGCCTTGCGGTCTTTGGCGAGCCCGGCGCGGCCGCGCTCGCTGTGAAAGTAGTACTGGTACCAGAGGCTGTGCTCATTCGCCGGCGCGTCCGGCTCCATCGCCTTGGCGATGTTCTGGATGTTGTAGCTGTTGAACGACACCAGCCCCGCGCAGCGTTCAGGCCAGAGCGCCGCCACCACGCAGGCGGCGCGGCCGCCCCAGTCGTAGCCGGCCAGCACCGCGCGCTCGATCTTCAGCGCGTCGAGCAGCGCGAGCAGGTCGGCGCCCAGCGCGGCCTGTTCGCCCGAGCGCGGCGTGGCATCGCTCAGGAAGCGCGTGGCGCCGTAGCCGCGCAGGTACGGCACGATCACGCGGCAGCCTTGCGCGGCCAGCATGGGCGCCACTTCGGCATAGGTGTGGATGTCGTACGGAAAGCCGTGCATCAGCAGCACGGGCGGGCCGTCGGCGGGGCCCGCTTCGAAGTACGCGACTTCGAGAACGCCCGCCTCGATCTTGCGCAAGGGTTCCATGCGGTTCATGGCGGGCGCCTCCCGGGGCTTTTAGTAAAGAACCACGCCGCGAATCGACTCG
>NZ_QAJK01000236.1 GCF_003852515.1 Variovorax sp. KBW07
TGGTGTACCGCTGATCAACGACCACTCTGATGACGCTCACGCGGATGGTGTGCTCTGCGCAGCGAAATAAAGGAGGAGCGAAGCGGGGGACATTCGCGGAGCAGAGCACACCGTCGGCGTGAGCGTCGCCCTGAATGACCGCAAACAGCAGCACTCCAAACAAGCCGCGCCAACGAATCGCACAAGCACAATGCGTCGATTCAAAACAAGATCAATCTCAGAGGAAATCGAACAACAGCATGGACACCGTCATCATCGTTCTCAAGGTCGGACTGATCCTCTACGCCATCTACAGCTTCATCGTCTATGCGACACGCCGCTCCGGCAATCGCAGTGCCTTCAAGGATTTTCAGTCCGCCGCTGTCCTGCGCCGCATCACTGACGAAGAGAAGTCCGCGCTCCAGCCCTTCCTGATTGGCCAGGGCCTCACCGCCGATGACGACGTGCGCGAACTCACAGGTGCCTTCGTGCGGCACGGCCTCGAGTCGCAAGGCTCTACCACCACACACGACACCATCGGCGACGTCGACGTGCTGCTGCCCTACGACGCCATCGACTTCGTCGAGTCGTACAACGAAGCGCTGGTGGTGCTCAGCAAGAAATGCGCGGTCGTCATCCGGCTCAACGGCTTCGACCTGCTCGAAGGCCGTCAGCGCGCGCAGCGCCAGCAGGCACAAGACAAGCAATGGAAGCGCGGCGAAATCGGTGCACTGCCGAACATCGAGGAACCCGCGGACGGCATCGACCCGCTGGCGCCTGTTGCAGCGGCGGAGGCAGCATTTGTTGCGGCGGACCCGAACGCGCGTTTCCAGCGTGGCGAGGTCGACATCCTGAGCCAGCGCACCGAAACGCCCGACGAAGTGGCGAGCCGCGTGGGCCGTGGCCAGGGCTGGGCTTCGGCGCTTGTCTGGCTCGTTGCTTTCATTCTCTTGTGGCTCGCCACCTGGGACGCCACGCGCGGCGCGCATGCCTACCTGCTGGGCGCGGGGCTGCTTTCCGGCCTGTGCGCGGTGTGGCTCTTTCTGCGTCGGCCCTCGGCCACGTCTTTCGTGCGCCAGCCGCAGCCGGTCAATCGCGTGCGCGGCATGCTCAACCAGATCGCTGTGGTCAATGCCGGCAATGCGTCGATCAAGCGGATGGGGCTCTTCATCGGCGACAAGCTCAGCTTCGTGCCGCCTTCGGACTGGAGCAACACGCGCGACATGCCCTACGGCGAAGTGATCGAGGCCGAGTTGCGCACCAGCGACTACAGCGCGGTGAGCTTCGGCGACAAGTGGTCGGTGGCCGACGAATGGCGGCGTTTTCGGCCCGTGTTCTGGGGGCGCCACCTGCTGCACCTGCTGATCGGCCTGCTGGCGGCCATTGCGTTGTTTCTCTCGGCGCCCGACCTGCGTGGCGAGGCGGCGCTGGTGGTGCAGTGGTTCTCTCATGGCGAGAGCCCCGCGTACACCGAGGCGCGGCAGCTGGCCGACAACCCGCCCACGTGGGCCAGCCACGTGAGCGTGAAGGGCGAAGGCCGTTGCGAGATCGACCTGAGCGGAAAGAACGATCGCGCGGTGCCGACGGTCGATTGCACCACCATGCGCTGGAACGGCAGCGCTCCGGTCGTGCCCGCTCTGGAGATTCCCGAGAGCATCCAGGCGCTGGGCAGCCCCGCTTTCATTCGGGCGTCCGAGAACGGCATGGCCGCCGGGCTGATCGAAATGCTGCGCATGCAGATGGGCCAGGCGCCCGACCCGCTGTCGGCGTACCGGTCGCGCGAGAACATGCCGATGATCGTGCGGCACTTCGACCGCTCGGTCGCCACCATCGAAGCGGCGTGCAAAGAGAGCGGCGGCCTTTCGCCGGCCGACTGCGGCACCCTGCAGCGCGCCATCGTGAACGCGGCCGAAGCCACGGTGGAAAAAGACGGCACCGACACGCCCATCCACAACTGGGCAGGGCTGTTGGCCAGTGCGCAGCCCGGCAAGGAAAACGCCGACCTCGTGGTGTCGCGCCGTCAGCTGGCGTCGATGCAGCGCGCCGCCCGCCAGGCGGTCGACAGCTTTGTCGCGACGCGCATCGAAGCCGCCATTCCGTCCATCGTGCCGGCCAAGGGCGGCGTGGTGCTGGCGTCTACGGCGCTGATCGGCGCCGTGCAGGCCAAGCCGGGTGGTGATGCCAACACCGAAGCCGCCGAAGCCGTGGACGCCGATGCGGCGGTGGCCGTGGCCGAGGAAGACAGCGATTCTTCACTGCTCGGCCGATGGGCTCGCCTGCAGCACAACGCCGCCCCCGAGGGCGTGCGGCCCTTCGTGCTGGCGGGCCTTGTCACGGCAAGTGGCACCGACGAAGCGGGCGCTCCCATCGTGCGCATCGACCCCAGCCTCGATCCGGCGCAGGCGGCATCGGCCGGCGCCCATGCGCTGTGGTGGCTGTTCGCGGCGGGCCTGCTGCTGGTGAACGGCGTGCTGTTCGTGCTGCGCCTGACGCAGAGCCTGCGCCGCGGAACCCGGCTGCGGGCCGACATCCAGGGCCGCCCGGCACCGGGTGCGACAGGCCTGTTCTGACACGGGGAATACCGCGGGGCTAGAACTTTTGCTCCTATCATGGCTCTACCAAATGCCGCCATTCGGTAGCGCCCCAGAACGTACAACAACACACAGGGCCTGCAGACCGAAGACCGGGCGTGGCTTGAAACAGGCTGTACCGGTCCTCATCTGTGCGGCAGTGTTCCCCACGGAGAATTCAACTTGAAACGTATCCTTCTGTTCGTTTTGACCAACGTGATGGTCGTTGCGGTGCTCGGCGTCGTCGCCAGCCTGCTCGGCGTCAATCGCTTCCTCACGGCCAACGGGCTCAACCTGACGGCGCTGCTCGGCTTCGCGCTGGTCATGGGCTTCGGTGGCGCCATCATCTCGCTGCTCATCAGCAAGCCCATGGCCAAGTGGACGGCCGGCCTGCGCATGATCGACAACCCCCAGTCGCCCGACGAGGCCTGGATTGTCGCCACCGTGCGCAAGTTCGCCGACAAGGCCGGCATCGGCATGCCCGAGGTCGCGATCTTCGAAGGCGAGCCCAATGCCTTTGCCACCGGCGCCTTCAAGAACTCGTCGCTGGTGGCCGTGTCCACCGGCCTGCTGCAAGGCATGACGCGCGAAGAAGTCGAGGCCGTCATCGGCCACGAGGTGGCCCACATCGCCAACGGCGACATGGTCACCATGACGCTCATCCAGGGTGTGATGAACACGTTTGTCGTGTTCCTCTCGCGCGTGATCGGCTATGCGGTCGACAGCTTCCTGCGCCGCGGCGACGACCGTTCGTCGGGCCCCGGCATCGGCTACTACGTGAGCACCATCGTGCTGGACATCGTGCTCGGCTTTGCCGCGGCGATGGTGGTGGCCTGGTTCTCGCGCCATCGCGAGTTTCGCGCCGACGCCGGTGCCGCCGCGCTCATGGGCCAGAAGCAGCCGATGATCAACGCGCTCGCGCGCCTGGGCGGCCTGCCGGCCGGCGAACTGCCGAAGGCCGTGGAAGCCATGGGCATCACGGGCAGCATCGGCAAGCTGTTCGCCACGCACCCGCCAATCGAAGAGCGCATTGCGGCGCTGCAGAACGCGCAGCAGCGCTGATCGATCGCTCCCCAGGCCCATTCGGGCGGGCACAAAAAAACCGGCGCGTGCGCCGGTTTTTTCTTGGGCGATTCGCCAGGGGTCAGGACGCGGTGGCGTCGCCGCTTGCGCCAGCTTCTTCGCTGCTGACGGTGGTTGCTGCTGCCGCTGCGGCAGCAGCAGCAGCTTCAGCCTGCACCTGGTCCGCCCGCACGCGCGCCAGCGTGCGCGCCACTTCGTCCGGGTCCATGCCGTACATCTCGGCAAACTCGGCTTCGCTGCGGCCGCTGGCCGTGAAGGCGCGGAACAGGGCTTCGCGCTTGGCGGCTTGGCGGCCCAGTTCGGCGACGGCTTCGTCGAGCAGGGCGTTGTTGGTTTCGTCCTGCGTGCGCACGCGCTCGGCATAGGCATCGCGGCCCAGGCCCGAGGCCTCGATGGCCGCGATGATGCGCGTCACCACGTGGGGCCGCAGGTCTTCGTTCGAGCGGGCCTGGCGGCGCTTGAACACTTCGAGGATGGCGTGGTGCACGTGCTCGGGCGCCACCGGTTCAACGGGCACGCCCTGCAGGTCATGGCGCTGGTGGCCGGCGGCCACCGCTTCGAGATAACGCGTGGAGCGGGCGTGCAGGCCGAGGGCAACCTTCAGGTCTTCCTTCTTGAACTCGTCGGGGTGCTGCGCCAGCAGGTCCTGGTACACGCCGAGCTTGAGCGGCAAGAAATGCGCGCCGAACATCTTCGGGTACAGCGCGAACAGCTTCTCGAGCGCGGGATGGACCTTGCGCTGCGGGCGTTGTTGTTGTTGCTGCTGTTGCCCCTGCGGCTGCTTCGCCTTTTGCGAGCGTTGCTGCTGTTGGCCTCCGCCGCCCCGCTGCGAGCGGCCCTTGCCGGCGCGCGGCTGTTGTGGGGCTTGCTGCTGCTCCGGCTGCTGTTGCTGCTGCTCGGCCTGCTGCGCTTGCTGGGTGTCGTTGCCCGTGTCTTCCTTGACTTCGCGGACTTCCTGGGTTTCTTGGGGCGTGGCGGTATCGGTCATCGATCGAGGTGTGTCAGGTTGGCGGCAAGGCAAAAAAAGGAAGGGTCCCGGCGCTCAGCGCCGAGGGAACGTCTTGAACATATTGTCGGTGTTGAACCTGAAGCCAGGGTGCATGGGCATCGGGCGCTTCAATGGCTGGTTGCCGCGGAACGCGCGGCCTGCCGTCCGATCAGCAAGCGGAAGGGCAGCAGCATCAGCACGCCGACGCCGAGCTTCACGCCCAGGTCGCCGAGCGCCCAGGTGATCCACGGGCCGTCGGTGCCCGCGAAGGCGATGCCCCAGAACACGATGCTGTCGAGCACGGCCGCGATCACGGTGGCCACCAGCGGCGCACGCCACCAGAGGCCCTGCCGCAGCCGGTTGAAGACGCGGATGTCGAGCAGTTGCGAGGCGATGAAGGCCAACCCCGAAGCAGCGGCGATGCGTGCGGGCGCGAGCAGCAGCGACACCACCACCGCCACCGCGAAGCCGACCCAGGCCACGCGCCGCGCCATGCCGGGGCCGAAGCGCCGGTTGACGAGGTCGCTCACGAGGTAGGCCACCGGGTAGGTGAAGGCGCCCCAGGTCAGCCAGTCGTTGATGGCGAACTGCACGAGGATGTTGGACGCCAGCACCACGGCGGCCATGGCCAGCGTGGCAACGGCGAGCTGGCCGGCGGTGGGCCGCGCGAAGCGCAGGGGCGTGGTCGTCATGGCCTGCATCAGGCGGCACTCGCAAGGCGCCGCGCCTGTTCGGCTTCGGCCAGCACGCCATGGGCCACGGCTTCGGCCACCTTGATGCCGTCGACGCCGGCCGAGAGAATGCCGCCCGCGTAGCTCGCGCCTTCGCCGGCGGGGTAGAGGCCGCGCACGTTGAGGCTCTGGAAGTCGTCGCCGCGCGTGATGCGGATGGGCGATGAGGTGCGCGTTTCAACGCCGGTGAGCACGGCATCGTGCAGGTCGAAGCCCTTGATCTTGCGGCCGAAGGCCGGAAAGGCTTCGCGCATGGCCTCGATGGCGTAGGCGGGCAATGCCTTGTGCAGGTCGGTGGGCGTGACGCCGGGCTTGTACGACGGCGTGACGCTGCCGAGCGCGGTCGAGGGCTTGCCGGCGATGAAGTCGCCGACCAGCTGGCCCGGCGCGCGGTAGTCGCTGCCGCCGAGCACGAAGGCGTTCGATTCAAGCTCGCGCTGCAGCACGATGCCGGCGAGCGCATCGCCGGGCGCGTCGGCGCTCCAGCCGGGGAAGTCGCGCGGGTCGATGCCCACCACGATGCCGGCGTTGGCGTTGCGCTCGTTGCGCGAGTACTGGCTCATGCCGTTGGTGACCACGCGGCCCGGCTCGCTGGTGGCCGCGACCACGGTGCCGCCGGGGCACATGCAGAAGCTGTACACCGAGCGGCCGTTGCTGGCGTGGTGCACCAGCTTGTAGTCGGCCGCGCCGAGCAGTGGGTGGCCCGCATGGCGGCCCCAGCGCGCGCGGTCGATCAGCCCTTGCGGGTGCTCGACGCGAAAGCCGATGGAGAAAGGCTTGGCCTCGATGTGCACGCCTCGCGCATGCAGCATCTCGAAGGTGTCGCGCGAGCTGTGGCCCAGCGCCATCACGACGTGGTCGGCGCGCAGCTCGCTGCGGGTGCCGGTGCTCTGGTCGAGCACGGTCAGGCCGCGCAGGTGGCCGTCTTCGATGTGCACGTCGGTCACGCGCTGCTCGAAACGGATCTCGCCGCCCAGTGCGACGATCTGTTCGCGGATGTTCTCGACCACCTTCACCAGCTTGAAGGTGCCGATGTGCGGATGCGCGACGTAAAGAATTTCAGGCGGTGCGCCGGCCTTGACGAACTCTTCCATCACCTTGCGGCCGAGGAAGCGCGGGTCCTTGATCTGGCTGTAGAGCTTGCCGTCGGAAAAGGTGCCGGCACCGCCTTCGCCGAACTGCACGTTCGACTCGGGGTTGAGCGTGCTCTTGCGCCACAGGCCCCAGGTGTCGCGGGTGCGCTGGCGCACGGTCTTGCCGCGTTCGAGCACGATGGGCTTGAAGCCCATCTTCGCGAGCATCAGCGCCGCGAAGATGCCGCAGGGGCCGAAGCCGATGACCACCGGCCGTGCCGTGCCTTCGGCCGCATTGGCCGGCGGCGTGTAGGCCATGTTGGGCGTGGGCTGGATGTGCGGGTGGCCGGCGTGCTTTGCGAGCAGGGTGGCTTGCAGCTTGGCATCGGCCAGCTGCACGTCGCAGATGTAGACCGTGAGCAGGTCGACCTTGCGCGCATCGAAGCTGCGCTTGAAGACGGTGTGGGAGGCGATCGCTTCGGGCGGGACGTCGAGCGTCCTGGCGATCAGTGCGGCCAGCGCCTCGGGGGCGTGGTCGAGCGGGAGTTTGAGTTCTGAAATTCGCAGCATGTCGTGGTGGCTTGTGGTTATCAAGCAGCCAGCGATTTTACTCGCCCCCAGGCTTCGCGCACTTCGTGTCGCTTCTCCAACCCCCTACCGGGGGCAACACCAGCGGCCCGGCAAAGCCGGTTCCGCGGTGTTCCACGAAAAAATCAAGCCGGCAGGAAGCCTTCGACAGACAGGTAGCGCTCGCCGGTGTCGTAGTTGAAGCCCAGCACCACCGCGTCGGGTGCCAGCGAAGGCAGCTTCTGCGCAATGGCGGCCAGCGTGGCGCCCGACGAGATGCCGACCAAAATGCCTTCTTCCTGCGCGCAGCGGCGGGCCATTTCGCGGGCCGGTTCGGCATCGACCTGCAGCACGCCGTCGAGCAGCGAGGTGTCGAGGTTCTTGGGGATGAAGCCCGCGCCGATGCCTTGAATGGGGTGCGGTGCCGGCGCGCCGCCCGAGATGACGGGCGAAGCCACCGGCTCGACCGCGAACACCTGCAGTTTCGGCCACTTCTTCTTCAGCACCTTCGCCACGCCGGTGATGTGGCCGCCGGTGCCCACGCCGGTGATGAGCACGTCGATGCCATCGGGAAAGTCGGCCGCGATTTCCTCGGCCGTGGTGCGCACGTGCACGTCGACATTGGCGGGGTTGTTGAACTGCTGCGGCATCCACGCGCCGGGTGTGCCGGCCACGATTTCCTCGGCGCGGGCAATGGAGGCCTTCATGCCGCCGGCGCGCGGCGTCAGGTCGAAGGTGGCGCCGTAGGCCAGCATCAGGCGGCGGCGCTCGATGGACATGCTGTCGGGCATCACCAGGATCAGCTTGTAGCCCTTGACGGCCGCCACCATGGCCAGGCCGATGCCGGTGTTGCCCGAGGTGGGCTCGACGATGGTGCCGCCGGGCTTGAGCGCGCCGCTTTTCTCGGCGTCTTCCACCATCGACAGCGCGATGCGGTCCTTGATGGAGCCACCGGGGTTGGCGCGCTCGGACTTGACCCAGACCTGCTGCTTCGCATTGCCGAACAGGCGGTTGATGCGAATGTGCGGCGTGTTGCCGATGGTCTGGAGGATGTTCTGGGCCTTCATGGAATCTCCTTGGATCAATGCGTTTGTCGGACGGACAGCGCGCATTGTGAGACTTGCCCGCAACCCTTCAAACCTTCGACCTTTATGCCGATCCGGGCGTGAACTTCATCGCCACGCCGTTCATGCAGTAGCGCAGCCCGGTGGGCTTGGGGCCGTCGTCGAACACGTGGCCCAGGTGGCCGCCGCAGCGGCGGCAGTGCACTTCGGTGCGGGTCATGCCGAAGCTGGTGTCCTTGTGCTCGCCCACGGCGTTGTCCAGCGGCTGCCAGAAGCTGGGCCAGCCGGTCTTGCTGTCGAACTTGGTCTTCGACGAGAACAGGTCGAGCGCGCAGCCCGCGCAGCTGAAGCGGCCGACGCGGTGCTCGTCGTTCAGCGGGCTGGTGTAGGGCCGCTCGGTGCCTTCCTGGCGCAGCACCGCGAACTGGTTGGCGTCGAGCAGCTTGCGCCACTCCTGCTCGGTGTGCGTGACCTCGAATGCCGCGGCTTTCGCCGTTTGTGCCGCCTGGGCCGCGTGCGCCGGCCGCACGCCCCAGCCGAAGGCCTGGGCGATGGCCAGCCCCAGTGTCGAGGTTCCGGCCGCGATGGCAAGGCGGCGTCCAGTGTTGTGCGTCATGGCGTGTCTCCGGAAAGCGTGGATCGGAATATCGCGTTCGATATGTTCATGTGAATACAACGATGTACATTCGCCCGTTGATTGCAAGACAGCATTCAACGGGTCGGCGACGGCGTTGCTTCTTCCAGTTCGGACGAACGGGGTGCCGGGTTACAGCGGGAGTGCGGCAGTCGCCATGTCGGAAAAAATACATCGAAGATGGAGACTTGAGATATGCGTGGGTCCAAAGGATTGGTTGCGGCAGCTGCCGCGCTCGTGCTCGCGGGTTGTGGCGGAGGAGGGGACGGCGACGGTGTTTTCCTGCCCCTCGTTCCACCGGCCCCGTCGCCCTCGGCCCCACCGCCGCCTCCCCCGCCGCCGGCACCACCAGCACCGGCGGTGCAACTGGGCGGCGCCATCGACCGGCCGGGGGCCCTGACCGCGGCCGACCTCGCGGCGCGCACAGCTGTCACCCAGGCGGTCAACTTCTCCAGCGGCAGCGGGCCCCAGGCGCACACCTACACCGGCACCAGCCTCTGGTCGCTGCTGAACGATGCGGGCCTGCAGTTCGATGGCACGCGCAAGAACGACCTGCTGAGCCGCCATGTGCTGGCGACGGGCGCCGATGGCTACAAGGTGGTGTTCGCGCTGGGCGAGCTGAGCCCCGACTACGGCAACAAGCCCGCCGCGGTCGCGTACGCCGAAACCACGGCGGGCGTCTCGGCGCCGCTGCCCGCGGCCGACGGGCCGTTCCGCGTGACGGCGCCGGGCGACGTGAAGGGCGGGCGCTACGTGTCGAACCTGACGCGGCTCGATGTGGTCGCGCCGCCGGCCACAGTGCCTGGCGTCGGCGGCGGCGTGTCGGGCTTGTTCGCCGTCTCGGGCAAGGTGACCGCGCCCATGAACTTCGACCTGGCTGCGCTGTCGGGGCTGACACCCGCGATCGACGTCACCATCGGCGCCAACACCTACCGGGGCGTCAGCCTCTGGACGCTGCTGAACAAGGTGGGCCTGCCCGCGACGCCGAAGAACGTCACGCTCGGCATGTACGCCGTGGCGACCGGCAGCGACGGCTACCGGGCCACGGTGTCGCTGGGGGAGATCAATCCCGGCTTCGGCAACAAGGGCGCGCTGGTCGCCTACCAGATGAACGGCGTGGACCTGACGACCACCGGCTTCGCGCGCCTCGTGCTGCCGGGAGATGTGAAGCAGAGCCGTTCGGTGTCGAACCTCATCGCCATCGAGGTGTTCGCGGCGGGCACGCCGTAGTTCACGGTCCGGAGATCACCCAGCGATCACCCGGCGATGGCGCGGCTGCCTCGCAGCGGAGCCTTCCACAGCTCCGCCAGCAGCACGCCGGCCACCGTCAGCACCCCGCCCACCGCGTGGTACGCCGCAAGCGATTCGCCGATGACGAAAGCGGCGATCAGCGCGGTGAACAGCGGGATCAGGTTGAAGAACATGCTCGCGCGGCTCGGGCCGATGTGCGCCACCGTGTGCATCCATACCAGCGGCGCGAGCATCGAGGCGCCCAGGCCGGCAAAGCCGATCAGCGGCAGGTTGGCGGCCGACAGGCCCATCCTGGGCGTGAGCAGGTACAGCGGCAGCAGCGCGACCACGGCCACCACGATCTGCAGGTACAGCAGCTGCAGCGCGGGCACGTCCTTCATGCCCCAGCGCTTGAGCAGGATCACGTAGACGGCATAGGCCAGCATGGCCAGCAGCATCAGGCCGTCGCCCATGTTGGCGCCGCTCTTGAGCAGCGTGCCGAGGTCGCCCGACGACACCACCACCAGCACGCCACCGATCGACACCAGCGAGCCCGCCACCGCGCCGGCCGTGAGCCCCTGGCCCAGCAGCAATATGGACAGCCCCAGCACCATCATCGGCGTGAGCGAGCCGATGATGCCCATGTGCGTGGCCGTGGTCAGGTAGGCCGCGTAGTACGCCAGGCTCTGGTAGACCACCATGCCCAGCAGGCCGAGCACCGCGATGCGGCCCAACTGCGGGCGAATCGCCGTCCAGTTGCGCAGCACCGGCCGCAGCGCCAGCGGCGTGAAGAGCAGGGCGGCCAGCAGCCAGCGGTAGAAGCTGATCTCGGCCGGCGCGATGGTGCCCGCCGCCATCTTGCTGACGACGGTGTTGCCGGACCAGATCACGACGGCGAGCAGAGGGAAGGCGTATTGCCACATGACGGAGCTTTCTTCGGAGTACGTGGCTATCATCGGCGCGTCTGTCCTGAGGCATATAGCTCGATCAGGACATATCGTCCGGAATTACGGACCTTCTGCAATCGATCACCGATCCCCGATCACCGAACCAGACCATGGCCCGAACAGACAAGCCGCGTCTCGTCCCGATCCTGAACGTCGAGGGGATGGCGGGCCCCTTCTATTTCCGCTACGACGAGTTCGGGGCCGACGTGCGGGCCGCGCCGCACAGCCACACCTGGGGCCACCTGAACTACGCCGCGCACGGCACGATGCAGATGGAGACCGAGGGCCTGCGCTTTCTCTCGCCGCCGCAGTACGCGGTTTGGATTCCGCCGAAGGTGGTGCACAGCTGCACGCTGCGGCACGCGGTGGTCTACCGCTCGATCTACATCACGCCAGACCTGTGCGAGCGGCTGCCGGCCGAGCCCTGCACCGTGCGCATCAGCCCGATCATCAAGAGCGTGCTGGCCGACTTCGCGGCGCGCGACGTGCATGTGCCCGCCACCCCGGCCGACCTGCGCCTGGCGCATGTGGTGGTCGACCAGCTCGAGGTGGCCGAGGTGCAGCGCTGCTACCTGCCGGCCGCCGCTGCACCGGCGCTCGTGGCCGTGCTCGAAGCGCTGCAGGCCGACCCCGGCGACCATCGCTCGCTGGCCGAATGGGCCGACAGCGTGCACATGACCGAGCGCACGCTGGCGCGCCAATGCCAGCGCGAGCTGGGCATGTCGTTCGGCGACTGGCGCCAGCGGTTGCGCTTCCTGCGTGCCATCGATGCGCTCGAGGCCGGCCGCAGCGTGCAGGAGATTGCCTTCGACCTGGGCTACAGCACCGCCTCGGCCTTCATTGCGATGTTCCAGCGCGAGGCCGGCACCACGCCCGAGCAGTACCGGCGCGAGTTCTGCGGCCTTGCGGACGAAAGGCCTCCGCGCGCCGGGCGATAATCGAGGCGTGAAGCCCGCCAGACCGCCGCTGGTGCAAGCCCGAAAGGGGCAACGCCTTAGGGCGTCGCGTCGAAAGACCGCACTGGAGGAACGTCCGGACTGCATAGGACAGCGCAGGAGTTAACGACTCTCCACCGTGAGGTGAGGATCAGAGCAACAGAGACGAGCCGATTGAGTTCGGGTGAAACGGGCAATCTCTGCGCGCAGCAACACCAAGTAGGCCAGTATCGAGGTGGTTCCGCTGAGCTGGCGGGTAGGTGGCATCGAGCCGTTTGGTGACAAACGGCCCAGAGTAATGGCGGTCACGCCGAAGGTTTCGCAAGAGGCTTTCGGTGCACAGAATCCGGCTTATCGGCGGGCTTCACACTTTTCCTTTTCTTCCTGATTTCCATGGGTGCGCCCGCGGCATGGCGCCGTGGTGCGCTTGCACGTCTTCTCGGGTTTACCCGTATAATAGATAGCAAGCTAACTAATTGGAAATCGACATGGCCGACCCGACACCCGCCGCATCAGCGGCAGAACGGCGCGAAGCCGCGCTGATGGCGTTCGGCATGTCGCTGTCGACGCTGCAGCGCGGCTACCGTGCCGCGGCCGACAAGGCGGTGGCGCACGTCGGCGTGTCGCAGACGCTGGCCTGGCCGATCGTGGTGCTGGGCCGCATGGACGGCGAAGTGCGCCAGGGCGTGCTGGCCGAGGCGCTGGGCATCGAAGGGCCCTCGCTGGTGCGCTCGCTCGACCAGCTGGTCGAAGTGGGGTTCATCGAACGCCGCGAAGACCCGGCCGACCGCCGCGCCAAGACCCTGCACCTGACGCCCGCCGGCATGGCCGCCCGTGCGCCCATCGAGGCTTCGCTGAGCCTGATGCGCGCGTCGGTGTTCGAAGGCGTGTCCGACGAAGACCTTGCCGCCTGCCTGCGCGTCTTTGCCACGCTCGAAGAGCGCCTGCGCCGCGGCACCCCGGCCCCGCAGGAAGGGCGCAAGTAAATGGCCGCGCTCCGCCTGCCGCGCTTCAGCCGCGCGGAGCTTCTGTTTTCCGGCAAGAGCTTTGCGGCCGCCATGCTGGCGATGTACCTTGCCAGCCGCGCAGGCCTGCCGCGCCCGTTCTGGGCGTTGATGACCACCTACATCGTTGCTCACCCGTTGGCCGGCGCGGTGCGCTCCAAGGCCGTGTACCGCTTCAGCGGCACGCTGATCGGTTGCATGGCGACCGTGCTGATGGTGCCCGCGCTGTCCAACGCACCCGAGTTGCTGACGCTGGTGCTCGCGCTGTGGGTCGGCCTGTGCCTGTGCATCTCGCTGTTCGACCGCACGCCGCGTTCGTACATCTTCATGCTCGCGGGCTACACGGCCGCGCTGATCGGCTTTCCGTCGGTGCAGACGCCGCTGGTGCTGTTTGACACCGCCGTGGCGCGCGTGGAAGAAATCGGCCTGGGCATCTTCTGCGCCACGCTGATCCACAGCCTGGTGCTGCCCGTGGGGCTCGCGCCCACCGTGCTGGGCCTGCTCGACCGCACCCTGAAGGACGCACGCCAATGGCTCGGCGACCTGCTCCAGCCGGCCGGCCGCAATGGCAGCGGCGGCAGTGGCAGCAGCAGCGGCAAGGATGCCGATCCCAGGCGCCTCGACGACGACCGCCGCCGCCTGGCCGGCGACATCACGCAGCTGCGGCTGCTGTCGACCCACGTGCCCTTCGACACCACGCACCTGCGCTGGACCGCCGGCGCGATCCGCGCGATGCAGGACCGCGTGGCCGCGCTCACGCCCGCGCTCTCGGCCGTCGAAGACCGCTTGCGCGCGCTCGAACAGGCCGAAGGCGCGCTCGCGCCCGACGTGGCCGCCGTGCTTGCGCAAGCCGCGCAGTGGCTGCGCGAAGAAGCCGAGCCCGCGAGCGGCCACACGGCCGCCCGCGCCGAACGCCTGCAAGCCCTGCGCCGTTCGATCGATGCGCTGGGCGCCACGCCTTCTTCAAACGGCAGCAACAACAAGGACGACAGCAGCAACGACGCGGCGCAACCCCTCACGCCCTGGGGCCGCGCACTGCGCATCGGCCTCGCGGGCCGCCTCGAAGAACTGGTCGACGGCTGGACCGCCTGCGCCCAGTTGCGCCTGGACATCGACGAAGGCCTGAAGGGCGCCGCGCCGCTGCGTCGCACGGCCGCGCTCGGCAACCGCGCGCTGCACCGCGACTACGGCATGGCGCTGCTGTCGGCCCTTGCGGCCGTCATTGCCATCTGCCTGTGCGGCGCCTTCTGGATCCTCACCGGCTGGCCCATGGGTTCCGCCGCCACCATGATGGCCGCCGTGTTCTGCTGCTTCTTCGCCACCATGGACGACCCCGTGCCGGCGATCCACGGCTTCCTGAAGTGGACGCTGTGGTCGATCCCCATCTCGGCGCTCTACGTGCTGGTGCTCATGCCCATGGTGCAGGCCTTCGGCATGCTGGTCGTGATCTGCGCGCCGCTGTTCTTGCTGCTCGGCCTCTACCTGCCGCGGCCCACCCATTTCATGCCCGCGATGGCGCTGGTCTTCGGCGTGGCCGGCACGCTGGCACTGCACGACACCGCCAGCGCCGACCTCGTGAGCTTCATCAACAGCATGATCGGCCAGGTCGTCGGCGTGTTGGTCGCGGCGCGCGTCACGCGGCTGGTGCGTTCGGTCGGCGCCGACTGGAGCGCGCGCCGCATCCAGCGCGCCACCTGGCGCGAGCTGGGCGACATGGCTGCATCGTCGCAGCCGCAGTACGCGCAGAGCGAGGCCTATGCCGTGCGCATGCTCGACCGCATCGGCCTGCTGGCGCCGCGCATCGCGCAGGCCGGTGGCACGGTTGAGGGCGTGGCCGCCAACGATGCGCTGCGCGACCTGCGCATGGGCGCCGACATCGCCGTGCTGCAACGCGTGCGCGGCCAGTTGCCGCTGGCCACTTCGGCCGCGCTGCTCGGCGGCATCGCGCGCTTTTTCCGCCAGCGCGGCGAGGGCCGCGCGGCGCCGCGTCCGCAAGGCCTGCTGCCGCAGATCGACGAAGCGCTGGGTGCCGTGCTCGCGGCGCGTGATGCCTCGGCTTCCGCGTCTTCTTCCGTTTCTTCTTCGGCTTCTTCCGCGTCGCGTTCCGCCGTTACCGCACTGGTCGGCCTGCGCCGCAATCTTTTTCCCGACGCGCCGCCCATGCTGGCCGCGCCCAACCCAGGAGCCTCCGCACCATGATCGGCGAAGCCAGTTTCTACGGCCTCTACGTGCCCTGGATCATGGTGTTGGCCACGGCCGCGCTGCTGGTCCTGTGGGGCGTGCGACGCCTGCTCGCGGCCACCGGCATCTACCGCTGGGTGTGGCACCCGGCGCTGTTCGACATGGCGCTGTACCTGCTGCTGCTCTACGCGCTGAGCCGCGTCACCTCTTACCTGCAATGACGAGATTCCGATGAAAACCAGTCCTTCCGCCGACAGCAACCCCTGGGCACAACGCATCGGGCGGGTCGCCCTTACCGTGGTCGTGGTGGCCGCGGCCGTCTGGGCCGGCTTCAGGCTCTGGGACCACTACGAGCTCGCGCCGTGGACGCGCGACGGCCGCGTGCGCGCCAACGTGGTCCAGATCGCGCCCGACGTGTCGGGCCTCGTCACCTCAGTGCCCATCCACGACAACCAGTCGGTCGCGGCCGGCACGCTGCTGTTCGAAGTCGACCGCGCGCGCTACGACCTCGCCGTGCGCCAGGCCCAGGCCGCGCTGTCCGCGCAACGTGCCGTGAGCGCGCAGGCCCAGCGCGAAAGCGCACGCAACACCGGGCTCGACGAACTGGTGTCCAAGGAGTCGCGCGAACAGGCCCGTGCCCGCGTCGAACAATCGCAGGCCGCCGTGGCGCAGGCCGAAGTGGCGCTCGATTCGGCCCGCCTCAACCTGCAGCGCGCCCAGGTGCGCGCGCCGGCCGACGGCCTCGTCACCAACCTCGATCTGCGCCAGGGCAGCTACGCCGCCGCCGGGCATCCGGTGCTGGCGCTGGTCGATGCGCAATCGTTCTACGTCGAGGGCTATTTCGAAGAAACCAAGCTGCCGCGCATTCACCTGGGCGACCGCGTGCGTGTCACGCCGATGGGCGGCGGCGCCGTGTTCGAAGGCGCGGTCGACAGCGTGGCTGCCGGCATTGCCGACCGCGACCGCTCCACCAGCGCCAACCTGCTGCCCAGCGTGAACCCGACCTTCAACTGGGTGCGGCTCGCGCAGCGCATTCCGGTGCGCATCAAGCTCGATGCGCTGCCGCAGGGCGCGCGGCTGGTCGCGGGCCAGACCGTCACTGTGCAGGTGCTGGAGAACAAGGCGCCAGGCAACAGCAGCGCATCGGCTCCCGCCGCCGCAACGGTGCCCGCGCCGCAGAAGGGATGAACGCCATGCCCCGCTTCGCTTTCCGAATCGCGTCGCTGGCCGTCGCGGCCGCGCTCGCGGCCTGCGCGGCGGTCGGCCCCGACTACCACCAGCCGTCCGAGGCGCTGGCAAGCCAGGGCGCTGCCGCACGGCCCTTTGCCGAAGGCCCCGCCAATGCCGCGCCGTTGCCCGCGCACTGGTGGCGCCTGTACAACGACCCGCTGCTCGACCGTCTGGTGACGCAGGCGCTGGCGCACAACACCGACCTGCGGCAGGCCGTGGCCAACCTCGAGCGCGAACGCGCCATCGAGGCCGAAGTGGCCGGTGCCAAGTACCCCACGCTGGGCGTGAACGGCGGCCCCTCGTTCGGCCATGTGTCGGGCCTGTCGCTGCTGCAGAAGGGCTACGAGCCGCCGAACACCTTCAACTACAGCGCGGGTGCCTCGCTGTCCTACCAGGTCGATCTGTTCGGCCAGATCCGCCGCGCCATCGAGGCCGCCGGCGCCAGCACCGAATCGGCCGAAGCGGGGCTCGACCTCGTGCGCGTGAACGTGGCCGCGGGCACCGCGCGTGCCTATGCCGAAGCCTGCTCGACGGGCCTGCGCCTGCAGATTGCGCAGAAGTCCGTCGCACTGCAGCAGGACGCGGTGAACGTGACCGACCGCCTGCAGCGCGCGGGCCGCGCCGGCGCCATCGACGCGGGCCGCGCACGGGCGCAACTGCAGCAGCTGAATGCCGCGCTGCCGCCGCTCAAGGCCGAGCGGCAGGGCGCGCTCTACCGCCTTGCCACGCTCACCGGCGCACTGCCGCAGGACTTTCCGCGCGAAGTGGCCGACTGCACCGTGCCGCCGCGCGTGGCCGGCACCTTGCCCGTGGGCGATGGCGCCGCGCTGCTGCGCCGCCGCCCCGACATCCGCCAGGCCGAGCGCAGCCTTGCCGCATCCACCGCGCGCATCGGGGTGGCAACGGCCGACCTCTATCCGAAGGTGACGCTGGGGCTTTCGGGTTCTTCCGCCGGCCATGCCAACGACTTCGGCCGCAAGGACACTTTGGCCTGGAGCCTGGGCCCGCTCATCTCGTGGACCATTCCGAACACCGGCGCTGCGCAGGCCCGCATCGCGCAGGCCGAGGCCGGCACGCGCGCCGCGCTCGCAAAGTTCGACGGCACCGTGCTGACCGCACTGCGCGAAACCGAAACCGCGCTCGGCACCTACGCCCGCGAACTCGACCGCCGCGCCGCCCTGCAGGCGTCGCGCGACGAAAGCGCCAAGGTGGCCGCGCAGGCACGCCAGCTGTACCAGAACGGCCGCACCGCGTACCTCGATGCGCTCGATGCCGAACGCTCGCTGGCCGCCAGCGACGCCGCCCTTGCGGCCAGCGAAGCGCAACTGGCCGACGACCAGGTCGTGCTGTTCATGGCGCTCGGTGGCGGCTGGGAGCCCGACGCGCAGGCAGCCGATGCGGTCCCTCTTGCGCAGGGCCAGACGGTGCCGTCGGCCTCGAAGCAATAGGTCAGGCCACGCTGGTCGCTTGCGACCAGCGGCCAGCCGCCTGCCTTCAGCGCGTGAAGAGCCAGCCGCCCTTCGGCTGGCGCATCAGCTCGTGCCGTTTCACGGCGCGTTCCTCGCCGTCGTCGCCCACGTAGACCACCTCGAAGCGCAGCAGCTTGGGCGAGACCATCTTCCAGTTCTGGATGCGCTTGACGGTCACGCAGGCCGTCTTGTCGTGGTACTGCATTTCCGACATCGGCCCGCCCTGGAAGCCCGTGCCGTCGAACAGGCGGCCGGGCGCGGCGAAGGGGCTGAGCACCGCGCCGTTGCGCGCGGTGATGCAGCCTTCGGCCCGCACGAAAGACTCGATGGTGGGCGAGGCGCTGCGCACCACCTTGCCCACCGCGGGGCTCGGTGCCTTGCCGCCGATGGCCTCGCGGATGCGCTCCACCTGCTCTTCGGTGATGGGCGCGAGCCCGTCTTTGGAGATCACCGCGGGCGGCGGTGCGGGTGGCGCGGGCGGCGGCGCCGGCGAAAGGTAGGTGCAGCCCGCCACCAGTGCCAGGGGCACGGTGCAGGCAAGGGCGGCGCTCGGTGGTCCGAACTTCATGGCTCAGTCTCCCTGTCGGCGGCACGAGGCCGCTGGCTGAAAATTGCAGCCGCGAACACGCGGTGCAGCGTCGTGTGTCGTCCTCTTCTTCTTGTTGTTGTCGTTGTCTGTCTGTCTTCGTTCAGAAGCGTTCGTGCGGCGCCAGGTAGCGCCACTGGCCCGGCTGCAGGCCCGCCAGCGGCACCCGGCCGATGCGGATGCGCCGCATCGCCAGGATGCGCAAATCGACGCTGTCGCAGATGTTGGCAATCTGCCCGGGCCGCGCGCCCTTGAGCGCAAAGCGCAGGCCGGTCTGGTCGTCGGCCTGGCGGCCGATGCTCACGCGCGCCGGCGAGCGCTCCAGCCGCGCCAGTACCTCGGGGCCTACCGTGCCCGCCACGTCGACCATCACTTCATGCTCGAGGATGCCCGCGTCTTCCTGCAGCTTGCGTTCGATGCGAAATTCCTGCGTGTAGGCCACCAGTCCGCTCGCGCCTGTTTCCAGCGGCGTCATGCAGTGCTGCCCCTTGGCGTGCACCGGCAGAAAGCGCTGGCCCGCGCGCTCGGGCTCGTGGTGGTTGGCCGCCACCAGCAGGCGGTGCGCCACGTCGGTTGCCATGCCCGCCGGTTTGTACAGCAGCAGCGTGACCGGCAAGATGGGCTCGGGCCTGGCGCCCTCCTTGATCTCGACCACCTGTTGCGGCAGCACGCGCGACTGCGGCAGCGTGGCGGGCACGCCATCGACGCGCACCGCGCCGTTCTCGATCAGCAATTCGGCCTCGCGCCGCGACACGCCGGCCATGGCGGCCACGCGCTTGGCGAGGCGAACGCCTTCGTCTTCGGAAGCGTTGTTGTTGTTGTTGGTTTTGATGTTGACGTTTCTGTTGTTGTTCATGGGGACGCAGTCAGTTGCCGGATGCGCGCCACGTGCGCGGCCAGCGAGCGGGCCGCCACCGGCCACATGCGCTCGGGCACGTCGTCGTAGGCAAGCGGCAACCACTCTTCGGGGGTGCCTTCGGGCAGTTTCCGCATGGCGGCGGCAATCTTGGCTTCGCGCTTCAGGCGGTGCGCCTTCAGCATCGCGATGGCGGTGCGGGCAAAGCCGATCACGTAGCCGTGCGCGGGAAGAATGAATTCGACATTGCCCGCTTCGCAGGCCGCATCGAGCGTGTCGAGCGAGCCCAGGTAGGCGCTCATGTCGCCGTCCGGTGGATCGACCACCGTGGTGCTGCCGTTCAGGATGTGGTCGCCCGAGAACAGCAGGCCGTCTTCTTCCAGCACCAGGCACAGGTGGTTGGCCGCATGGCCAGGCGTGTGGATCACGCGCAGGGTGTGCGTGATGGCTTCGGCTTCGCCTTCGGCGGTGCTGCCCGAGAGCACCAGGCGTTCGCCGTCCTTCAGTTCGCGCTCGGCCGTGAAGCGTGCCGACGAGCGCGCGGTCGGTGCGGACGACAGGCCCAGGATCGGCGGCTTGGCGCCCTTGCACAGCGCCTGCAACGGCGCGGCGCCCGGCGAGTGGTCGGCATGCGAGTGCGTGCAGACGATCATGCGGATGTCGCCGTGCGTGGCGCGCCACAGCCGGCCGATGTGGTCGAAGTCGTTCGGGCCCGGATCGATGACGATGTAGCCCGTGGCCGCGTCGCCCACGATGTAGCTGTTGGTGCCCGGGCCGGTCATGGCGCTCGGGTTGGGCGCGGTCAGGCGCATCACGTTCTTCAGCAGCGGCACCGGCTGCTCGCTCTGCCAGTCCAGCGCATGCGTCATCTGGCCGTCGGGGCACACCAGCGCCAGTTCGCCGAAGGGCGACTCGTGTTCCATGTAGCGCACGTCCTGGCCCTTGAGCAGTCCGCCGCGCGGGCAACTGGTCCACAGCGGGCCTTCGCCCACGCCGCCGGGGCCGCTGGTGGCGCAGGCAGCGAGCACCGCGTCGACGGTGGCGTATGCGGCCATGCGCTGCAGCGTGCGCACCGTCGGGAAGATCATGAAGAAGCTGCCCGCCTCGTGGCGGGCCAGCGCGTCGGCCGGGCGCACCCAGCAGGGCTCGAACTGTTCGCTTTCGTCGGCCGTGGGCGTCTGGCCCTCGGGCATGCGCGCGACCAGGAAGGGCACGTCGAAGCGCTTGGGCAGGTCGCGGTCGGTGATCCAGTGCGCGAAGGTGAACACCTTGTCGGAATCGAGCACCAGCCCGCGTGCCGCGCACTGGTCCGCGAAGGCGGTGCCCGCGGTGTCGTTGCGGTCCATCGCGGCGATGTCTTCGGCGCTCACGGGGCGGCCGTCGGCGTGGTGCGCGAGCAGGATGCCGAGTTCTTCGAAAGCCTCGCGAATGGCCGCGATGGCTTGCGTGCGCTGCACGCGGCTTTGCGTGGGGCGGCGCGTGGCGATGCGCTTGGCGGCCTCGTCGGCTTCGTCGATGTGGCCGCCGGGGAACACATAGGCGCCCGGTGCAAAGCTGGCGGTGGCCGAGCGCCGCGTCATCAGCACTTCGATGCCGGCCGGGGTGTCGCGCAGCAGCAGCACGGTGGCGGCCGCGCGCACGGCCGCGGGCTCGCGTGCGGGGTGGAGTTGTTGGGTGGAACGGACCATGGGGTGATTATGGAGAGCGGTGGACCTGCCCGTGTGTCGGGCATAAGCTCAGAGGGATTCGGGCATGAGCCGCGCGCCACAATGCGCGGCTGCATCGTTGTTTGCCTCGAAGAAAGACAGTCATGGCCCATTCTCCCTTCTCGCGCCGCGCGCTGCCGCTGGCAGGCGCCGCACTGTTGTCGCTGTTGTGTGCCGCCGCATCGCCCGTTGCCCTTGCCCAGCCCGACTGGCCGCAACAACCCGTCACATTGATCATGGGCTTTCCGGCCGGATCGGGCGTCGACGTGGTGGCCCGCACCATCCAGGAACCGCTGGCCAAACAACTCGGACGGCCGGTCATCATCGACTACAAGTCCGGCGCTGCGGGCAACATTGCCAGCGAGTACGTGGCGCACGCCAAGCCCGACGGCTACACGCTTTCCTTCGGCACCGCGGCCACGCACGGCAGCAACGCCGCGCTGTACAAGAAGCTGCCCTTCGACGTGGAAGCCGACTTCGTTCCCGTGTCGCCGGTGCTGGACGTATCGAACGTTCTGACCATCAATCCGGACGTGATCAACGTCAAGACATTGAAGGAGTTTGTGGCGCTGGTCAAGGCCAATCCCGGCAAGTACAACTATGCGTCTACAGGCAACGGCGCGGGCACGCACATGGCGTTTGCGGAGTTCAATTCGCGGCTGGGGCTGGAGATGGTGCACGTGCCGTACAAGGGCGGTCCGGAAGCGATCACGTCGGTGGTACGCGGCGAGACCTGCTGCATCATGAACCAGGTCCAAACGGTGTTGCCGCACTACAAGGCGGGCAAGGTACGGTTGCTGGGCGTGACGACGGCGGCAGCGGTGCCGGCGGTGAAAGAGGTGCCGACGATCGCATCCAGCGGGCTGCCGGGCACGAAGGGTTTCGACAGCTCGATCTGGTTCGGAATCTTCGCGCCGAAGGGCACGGACCCGCAGATTGTGGACAAGCTGAATGCGGCTGTGAAGGCGGTGCTCGAGCAGCCGGAAATTCGCGAGCGGTTCGAGAGCCAGGGGAATACGGTGCGCATCGAAACGCCAGCGCAGTTCAAGAAGACTGTGCATGCGAACCGGGTGAAGTGGGCCGAAGTTGCCAAGGCCGCGAACATCAGCATTGACTGACGTGCTGCTGTTTGGATGCGGGTGCGGGTGCGGGGTCATTCTTGGTTTGTGCGAATGACACCGGGTACTCCCCTCCGCGAATGTCCCCCGCTTCGCTCCTCCTTTATTTCGCTGCGGGGA
>NZ_QAJK01000237.1:0-6137 GCF_003852515.1 Variovorax sp. KBW07
AGCAGCAGCACCGGCCTGGCCTCGCCCATGCCCTGCGTCGCCGCCTCGAAGGCCGCATGCACCTTCGCGATGGCAATGGCCTGCGCATCGAGGTCGCTGCCGGCTGCGCGCGTGGTGGCGATCATCAGCGCGCGCGGCGCGGTGCGCGACATCCACACGCCGTCTTCACTGCGCGGCGCGCTGGCGGGCACCAGTTCCATCGCGATGCGCTGGGTTTCCCCGGTCGGGTCGCGGTCGAGAAAGGGCTTGATGACGTTGCCGGCCGGCGTGCCGAGCATCGACAGGGTTTCGTTGATGGCGTCGCGCAGGCCCGCCGCGGTGAACTGCCCCGGCGTGACGCCGGGCGACAGCTGGTAGCGGTGCTGGAAAACCCAGGTGCCGGCCTCGCTCCAGTCGCCCACGTCGCCGTTCTGGATCAGGTCGAAGAGCTGGCTCTCGCGCATCGCCTTGCCGACCGCACGCGACACCGTGGCGCGCTGCTCGGCGCTGCTGCCGCCTTCGATGCCCAGCATCAGCGTGCGCGAGGCCACGCCGCTTTGCAGCTGCTCGATCAGCACGCGCTGGCGCAGGTCGGGGCTCTTGGGCAGGAAAGCCGACAGGTCGGCACCGATCTGCGTGCGGGCAATGACCACGGCGCCGCACAGCAGCACCAGCAGCCACGCCACCAGCACCACCGCCCTGCGCCGCCAGCTTGGCGGACCGCCCGCCTGCAGCGTGGTCACGGCGTGGCGCGTCCCGCCGCCGAGCCGGACGGGGCCGCGTTGGCGGGCACGGCCGCAGGGGCGTTTGGCGAGATGTTCATCACCGAACGGTCACCGCCGACGAATTCCATTTCGAGCCCGAGCACGTCGCTGGCACGTCCGCTTATGCGGATGCTGCGCACCTGCGCGGCCAGCCGGCTGTCCATCGGCACGAGGTCGAGCGTCCACTTGCCCGGCGCGCCGGCCACCGTGCTCTTGAAGTAGCGCTGCAGCGTGGCGCCGTCGCCGCTCAGCGTGCCGCGCATGGCTTCGACCAGGCCCAGCAGCTCGGGCATGCTGTCCAGCGCCAGCGTGCGGTTGCGCCCGCCGCGCGACAGGGTCAGCGTGTTGCCGTCGACGGCCATGGTTTCGATGCGCGGCGACAGGGTGCGGCGCACCAGCTTGTCGGGCGCGTCGAAGCTCAGCGTACCGCTGGCATCGAGCGGGCCTTCCAGGCCGTGCACAAAGCGCTGTTCGGTAAAGCGGGCCTCGCCGCTCTTCTGCCTGGCCAGCAGGCCCATCAGTTCGGGCAGGTCGAACGCCGCCCAGGCCGGCATGGCGCAGAACGCCAATGCCAGGACGGCGGCCCTGCAAAGCCAGTCAAGCCGAATCTTCGAGCCAGAAATCATGAAAGTTGAACCAGTTGTACGGGTAGGCGCGACACAGCGCTTCCAGGCGGGCGACATAGGCCTCGAGCGCCGTGCGAATGCGCTGCTCGCGCTCCGCGGGGCTGGACACCGGCGCACCGAAATCGGCCAGCGGGTCGAATCGGACATCGTAGCGCGCACCGCCGCCATAGAGGCCGGCCATGAAGAACACCTTGCGGCGCAGCAAGGCCGCCAGGCGGAACGGGCCGTCGTTGAAACACGCGGGCTGCCCCAGGAACGGCAGCACGATGTTGTTGCCGCGCTGGTGCGCGGGCTGGTCTTCGCTGCCCGGCAGGGTGCGGTCGGCCAGCATGCCGCCCAGGCCACCGCCGTCGAGCCAGTCGCGCAACGCGAGCATCGAGTGCGGGCGGCCCAGCGCAATGACGTGCGGCCGCAGCTCGGGCAGCGCAATGGCGTTGAGGATGGCCGTGATGCGCTGTGCGTTGTCCGGGTACATCAGCATCGCCAGGCGCAGGTTGCCCTGGTGCGCCTGCTCCTTGCAGGCGCCCATCACCTCGAAGCTGCCCACGTGGGCGCCGAGCAGGAAGGCGCCCCGCCCCTGCGCGATTTCGGCGTCGATCGGCGCATTGCCTTCGACCGTGACCTTGAACAGGTCCATGCGGCCGCGCAGGAAATACACGCGGTCGAGCACCGTCGACGAAAAGCCGTGCAGCAGGCGGTAGCCGTCGATCCAGCCGGCGTGCGGGCCGATGGCGCGGAACAGGTAGCGCTTGATGTGCCGGCGCTGCGCGGGCGCAAAAAGAAGAAAGTACAGGCTGATGGGCGGCAGCAGCAGCCGCGTGACGTGGCGTCCGCACACCAGCGCCATCAGGCAGATGAAACGCAGCGCCAGCATGTTGCTGCGCTCGGGCGCGCGGGCCCAGTCGCCCTTCTGCGTCGTTGGGCCCTGGCTGGTGGTCTGCGCGGCCTCGTTGACGGCGTGTGTCTCGACGTCGGTGTGCTTCATCACGCCGACTCTGGCACGGCCACCCAGCGGCCGCTGACAGCCACCACGCCGTCGCAACGCACGTCGAAGCGCACACCGCGACCGGCACCGGCTTCGGGTTGCAGCTCGATGGAGAGCGTGCTGCCCGGCCGCACCGGCGCCAGGAACTTGGCGGCCGCGAGCGTGGGGTTGCTGCCCAGCCGCGTGACCAGCGCCGGCACGCGCTGGATGGCTTCCATGACCTCCGCCAGCACCAGGGCGCCCGGAAGCAGCGGCTGGCCGGGGAAATGGCCGGCGAACACCGGATGGTCGGCCGGCACGGCCAGCGCCATCTGCACGGCGGTGTGGTCGTCAGCCAGCTGCGCCAGCGCAAATTCGCGCAGCGCCCGCACGGTCAGCTTGCCGGTGCCTTCGCGCGGGAAAGCCTTGACCTGCACCACGCGGCGCGGCACGAACACGGGCTCGAGGCGTTGCCGCAGCGCAGCAATGATCTCGCCCGCCGAAAGCGTGGGCGCGACCACGAAGGCCACCGGTCGCACCACGCCGTCGGCCACTTCGTCGGGCAGCCAGAACGCGCCGTCTTCGACGCCCGCGATGCTGTTCAGGTGGTAGTTCAGGTGCGCCAGCGAACTGCGCCGGCCCGCCACGTGAATCAGGTCGTTGGCGCGGCCGAAGAGCCGGAAGCGCTGTTCGTCGAGCAGCTCTAGCACGTCGGCCATGGGCGTCGGCTCGGGGATGAAATCGCCTTCGAAGATGAAGCGCTCGGGGCCGCCTTCCGCGGGCTCCGCACGCACGCGGATTTCGCCGAAGGTTTCCCAGACTTCGCTTTCGGTGGTGCGCCGCGTGGCCACCTGGCCGGATTCGGTGCTGCCGTAGATTTCGAGCAGCACGCCGCCCATGGCCTGCTCGGCCTGCAGCGCGAGCTGCGGCGACAGCGGTGCCGTGGCCGACAAGATGAGGTCGACCGGCGGCAACGCGATGCCCGACAGCAGCAAGGTCTTGAGGTGGAACGGCGTGGTCACCAGCGCGCGCGGGCGCGGCACCGAGGCCAGCGTTTGTGCCACGTCGGCCGGAAAGAACGGCCGGCCGCTCTCGAAGGCGGCGCCGCCCAGCATGGCCAGCAGCACCGACGATTCGAGCCCGTAGCTGTGCTGCACCGGCACGGTCGCGACCAGCGTCACGCCTTCCAGCGTCGGGCGCTCGAGCACCCGGCACAGGCGCTCGACGGCCACCTTCACGTCGCCGACCAGCGTGCCCCAGGTCTTGGCGTGCGGCTGCGGCACGCCGGTCGAGCCGGATGTGAGCAGGCTGGCCGCGTGCATGGCGCCATCGATCGACGGCACGGTGGCGCTGGCATCGCCTTCGAGGCTGGAGCGGTTTTCAATGAAGACGCGCTGCATGCCCGGGGTCTGGAGCTTGGGGTCGTCGGTCAGCGCAAAGAGGCTGGTGCCGCCGGATGCGAGCAGGCGCTCGAGCGTGTCGGGGCGCGCGTCGGGCGGCAGCAGGCTCGCGTGGCCACGCACCAGCGCGGCGCCCAGGCTCACGGCAAAGGCATAGCGGTCGACGCAAAGGTTGACCGCCGGCCCCTCGCCCGGCAGCACGGGTGCGAAGCGGGCCACGTCGGCCAGGAACTGCCGCGTGCTCACGGGCACGCCGGCGCGCCAGGCCAGGGGGGCATCGGGGTCGCGGTCCGCGAGCAGCGGCAGGAAGGAAGTGTCTGTCGTCGTCACGCGGGCAGCGCCTGTTTTTTCTTCATCGGCCGCCGGTACCCGGGTCGACCGACGATGTGCCGTAGAACGCGCGCACCGCATCCACCAGGCGCGTGCGTTCGAATTCGGGATGCAGCCGGTAGCGCACCAGGTGCTCGCCCACGAACAGCAGCGCCACCATCACCGGCGACAGCACGTTGGCGAACAGCGACCAGTCGGAAAACGGCCGTGTCATGTAGATCGCGATCGACGCCAGCACCACGACGGCGAAGTACCCCGTCCAGATGCGCGTGAGCTGCGTGGTGTAGGCCTGCATGTGGCCCTTGAGCGGGTGAACGCGCTGCGCGAACTGCGTGATCAGCGGCAGGCCCTTGCCGCGCAGCGTGGAGCCGAACCACACGCACAGCGCGCCGTTGATGGCCACGTGCTGCAGCACATAGAGACGATTGGGGTCGCCGGCTTCACCCAGCAGCACGAGCGAGAAACCGCCGATGCCCAGCGCAGCCATGGCAATGAAGCCCCAGCGGCCGAACCAGCTGGCGGCAAAACCCATGACGGCCAGCCACAACGGACCGAGCAGCACCACCACCGCCCACGGTGCCGTGGCGTGGAAAAGCGTCATCCAGTGGGAGAGGCCGGCATAGGCAACCCCCACCAGCAGCAGGAGCGCCAGTCGCCATCGTGACATGGGGATCAGGTAGCGGCGCGGTGCTGTGCGACGTGCGTCGCGAGCGTGCGCAGCGACTGGAAGATCTGCTGGTTGCGCTCGTCGTCCGAACGCAGCTGGAACCCATAGCGCCGGGAGACTTCGAGGGCGACTTCGAGAATGTCGATCGAGTCGAGCCCGAGGCCTTCGCCGTACAGCGGGTCGGTCGGCACGATGTCCTCGGGGGCAACCTCGAGGTTGAGCGCATTCACGAGCAGCACGGCCAGCTCTTTTTCAATCGGCGACTGTTCTGATGCGTCGCCAGTGGCGGGAAGGGGGGGCTGAGCAGTCGATGACAAAAAAACCTCCTGAAAACTTTTTCCTGAACTACGCGCGGGCCGTGGATTATAGGAGTGGCGCTTGATTAGACTGCCGGTTTCGATACGACCCGGAGCGCCCCATGGCAGACCCCCTTCTGATCGCACGCCACGACACCATCGAGTGCGCCCTCCTGCCCAGCCTGGCCAACCGCCACGGCCTCATTACCGGGGCCACCGGCACCGGCAAGACAGTCACCCTGCAGACCATGGCCGAGAAGCTGTCGAGCATCGGCGTGCCGGTGTTCATGGCCGACGTGAAGGGCGACCTCACCGGCATCAGCCAGAAAGGTGCGATTGGCGCCAAGCTGGCCGCCACATTGAAGGAACGCGGCATCGAGGTGCCCGAGCCCTCGGCCTGCCCCGTCACGCTGTGGGACGTGTTCGGCGAACAGGGCCACCCGGTACGGGCGACGATTTCCGACATGGGCCCGCTGCTGCTGGGCCGCATGCTCGACGTGAACGAAACCCAGGCCGGCGTGCTGAACCTCGTGTTCAAGATCGCCGACGACAACGGCCTGCTGCTGCTCGACCTGAAAGACCTGCGCGCCATGCTGCAGTACGTGGGCGAAAACGGCAGCCAGTTCACCACGCAGTACGGCAACATCAGCGCCGCCAGCGTGGGCGCGATCCAGCGCGGCCTGCTGCAGATCGAGACCCAGGGCGGCGACAAGTTCTTCGGCGAGCCGATGCTCAACATCGCCGATTTCATGCAGACCGTGGGCGGCAAGGGCGTGATCAACGTGCTGGCGGCCGACAAGTTGATGAACTCCCCGCGCCTGTACGCGACCTTCCTGCTGTGGATGCTGTCCGAACTGTTCGAGCAGTTGCCAGAAATCGGCGACCCCGAGCAGCCCAAGCTGGCCTTCTTTTTCGACGAGGCCCACCTGCTGTTCAACGAGGCGCCCAAGGCGCTGGTGGAACGCATCGAGCTGGTCGTGCGCCTGGTGCGCTCCAAGGGCGTGGGCGTGTATTTCGTGACGCAGAACCCGCTCGACATCCCGGACTCGGTGCTGGCCCAACTGGGCAACCGCGTGCAGCACGCGCTGCGCGCTTTCACTCCACGCGACCA
>NZ_QAJK01000237.1:6168-6698 GCF_003852515.1 Variovorax sp. KBW07
TCGAGACGGCCATCACCGAACTCGCGGTGGGCGAGGCGCTGGTGAGTTTCCTGGACGAAAAAGGTCGCCCGAGCGTGACGGAGCGCGTGTTCGTGGTGCCGCCGGGCAGCCAGCTGGGGCCGATCACGCCGGACCAGCGCAAGACGCTGATCGCCAACTCGCTGGTGGCGGGGGTCTACGAAAAGACGGTGGACCGCGAATCGGCCTACGAAAAGCTGAAGGGCCGCGCCGAGAGCGCGCCGGACGCACCGGTGGTCGCGCCGGGCGGCAAGGCTGCGGCGGAAGCGTCAGGCTCCGGCATGGGCGGCATGCTGAACGACATGATTTTCGGCAGCACGGGACCACGCGGCGGCAAGCGCGACGGGCTGGTACAGACCATGGCCAAGTCCGCTGTGCGCACCATGGGCACGTCGGTCGGCAAGGAGATTCTTCGCGGCGTGCTCGGCGGGATCTTCGGCAGCAAGAAGCGCTGACGTCTCTCTGTTTCGTTTTTTTGTCGCTGCTGTTTGAGTCATTCAGGGCGACGCCCA
>NZ_QAJK01000238.1 GCF_003852515.1 Variovorax sp. KBW07
TGGTGTACCGCTGATCAACGACCACTCTGATGACGCTCACGCGGATGGTGTGCTCTGCGCAGCGAAATAAAGGAGGAGCGAAGCGGGGGACATTCGCGGAGCAGAGCACACCGTCGGCGCGGGCGTCGCCCTGAACAGCGCCCCGAACGAACCGACAGAACAACGCGACGCAAAGAACGGCAAGGCGTCATCGAGTCAGTGCCCCAGGTACACGTCGATGACCTTGGGGTCGGCCTGTACCTTCTCCATCGGACCTTCGGCCAGGATCTTTCCCTGGTGCATCACCGTGACCTTGTGCGCGATCTGCTTCACGAACGCCATGTCGTGCTCGATGACGATCACCGCGCGGTTCTGGCAGATGCGCTTCAACAGGTCGGCCGTCAACTCACGCTCGCGCGCGCTCATGCCCGCAATGGGCTCGTCGAGCATCAGCAACTCCGGCTCCTGCATCAGCAGCATCCCGATCTCCAACCACTGCTTCTGGCCGTGGCTCAGCAATCCTGCCTCGGTGTCGAGCTTGTTGGCAAGGCCAATGTCTTCGGCCACGGCCTGCACCTTCGACTTCACCTCGTCGTCGCACTTGAACGCCAGCGCGCCGAAAACCGAACGCCCCTTGGGAAACGACACCTCCAGGTTCTGGAACACCGAAAGGTTCTCGTAGATCGAGGGGGTCTGGAACTTACGGCCTATGCCCAGCCGCACGCGCTTGTGCTCGGCCATCTTCGTCAGCTCGGTGTTCTTGAACTTGATGCTGCCGGCGCTCGCACGCGTCTTGCCGCAGATCAGGTCCAGCAGCGTCGTCTTGCCCGCGCCGTTGGGGCCGATGATCACGCGCAGCTCGTTGCGATCGATGTACAGCGTCAGGTCGTCGATGGCCTTGAAGCCGTCGAAGGACACGGTGAGGTCTTCCACCGCCAGCGCGAAATCTGTGTTGCTCATGATGGGTGCGATTGCTCCGGGTTCTTCGGTCGGTCTCAGGCGCGCTGGCTGCCGACACCTTCGGGCAGGTGCGGTTCGGGCAGCGCGGCGGCAGGCGCCGGTGTGGATGCAGGCGGCATGGCGGCGACGGGCGATGGCGCTGCTGCGGTGGTGGTGGGCTGGATCGATGCCTCGCGCAAGGCCTGGCGGCGGCCCTTCCACCAGGGGCGGATCTTTTCTTCCCACACGCCGGCCAACCCCATCGGGAAGGCCATGGTCACGCCGATGAAGAGGCCCGCCATCAAGAACAGCCACAGGTCGGGAAAGCTTTCGGAGAACAGCGTCTTGCCCGCATTGACGAGCAGCGCGCCGTACACCGCGCCCACCAGGCTCATGCGTCCGCCGACCGCGCAGAAGATCACCATCTCGATGGACGGCACGATGCCCACGAAGCTCGGCGACATGAAGCCCACCTGCAACGCGAACATGGCGCCGCCGATGCCCGAGAGCCCGGCCGCCAGGCAGAAGGTGAAGACCTTGAAGTTCGACACGTCGTAGCCCGAGAAGCGCACGCGGTCTTCCTTGTCGCGCATGGCCAGCAGCAGCGTGCCGAGCTTGCTGGTCTGCACCCAGCGGCACAGCAGGATGCTCAGCACCAGCAGGCCCACACAGACGTAGTAAAGGATGTACTTGGCGCTGTCGGTGCGCGTGTCCCAGCCCAGCATCGTCTTCAGGTCGGTCATGCCGTTCACGCCGCCGGTGTAGCCCTGTTGGCCGATGATGAGCACGGTGCAGATCAGCGCCACGGCCTGCGTGATGATCGCAAAATACACGCCGCCCACGCGGCGCTTGAACATCGCGAAGCTCACCAGCCAGGCCAATGCCATCGGCGCCAGCACCACCAGCGCCAGGCTCAGCGGCAGGCTCTTGAAGGGCAGCCACAGCGCGGGCAGCTCGGTGATCTGGTTCCAGTCCATGAAGTCCGGAATGCCGGGCGTCGACTGGATCTTGGTGGTGATCGGGTCCGAGGCTTCGAGCTTCAGGAACATCGCCATCGCATAGCCGCCGATGCCGAAGAACACGCCCTGCCCCAAGCTCAGCACGCCGCCGTAGCCCCACACCATGACCAGCCCCACGGCGACGAAGGCGTAGGTGAGGTACTTGCCCACCAGGTTCAGGCGAAAGATGTCGAGCGAGAGCGGCAGCACGACCGCCAGCAACAGCACCAGCAGCAACAGGCTGCCGAGCTGGTAGCGCAGGATCGAGGCCTTGATGAAATTCATCGGAACGTTCTCCAGAAAGGAATCGGGTTCATCAACGGCGCACCTTGACTGCGAACAGTCCCTGCGGCCGCATCATCAAAATCAGCACGATCAATGAGAGGGTCAGCACCTTGGCCATCGAGCCGGTCATGAAGAACTCCGACACCGACTGCGTCTGCGCAATGCCGAAGGCCGAGACCACGGTGCCCAGCAGGCTGGCGGCGCCGCCGAAGGTGACGACCAGGAAGGCATCGACGATGTAGAGCGAGCCCGAGGTCGGCCCGGTCGAGCCGATGGTGGTGAAGGCCGCACCCGCCACGCCGGCAATGCCGCAGCCGATGGCGAAGGTCAGGCGGTCGGTTTTCTTGGTGTCGATGCCGGTGGCATTGGCCATGACGCGGTTGGCCACGGTGGCGCGCACCCGCAGGCCCCAGCGGCTCTTGTGCAGCGCGATGAGCACGCCGCCCGTGACCAGCGTGGTGAGCGCCAGCACGAACAGGCCGTTGATGGGAATGTCGAGCCCTTCATGCGGCGTCCACGAGCCCATGAGCCACTCGGGCAGCGTCGGGCTCACTTCCTTTGGGCCGATGAAAGTGCGGAAAATCTGCTGCAGGCCCAGGCTCACGCCCCAGGTCGCGAGCAGCGTGTCGAGCGGCCGCTTGTAGAGGTGGCGAATCAGCACCCACTCCACGATCCAGCCGACGATGAAGGCGAACACGAAGGCCAGGCCGATGGCAATCGGAAAGTAATACGGCATGAACGCCGGCGCCAGGTGTTCGGTGACCTGCGCGGCCAGGTAGATCGAATACGCGCCGATGGTCATGAACTCGCCATGCGCCATGTTGATGACGCCCATCTGGCCGAAGATGATCGCCAGGCCCAGGCCCATGAGCAGCAGCACCGCGAAGAGGCTGAGCCCCGCGAAGCCCTGCATGAGGCCGATGTTCATCATGTCCGACAGAGTCATGGCGACAGGTTCCGGTGTTTGGGTATTTGGTATTGGCTGTTTGCCCCTTCCCCCTCTGGGGGAAGGCTGGGATGGGGGCTCGACGGCCCTTGCAAGCGCAAGGCCTCATCAACCGCCGCTTGCCCCCACCCCAGCCCTCCCCCGGGAGGGGAGGGAGCAATTCAGGGGAAAGGCATCCGAGGCTTACTGGTAGCCCTTCGGGAACGGATCGGGCTTGATCAGTTCAGCCGACTCCGCAACCACCTTGAACGTCCCGTCCAGCTGCCCCTGCCCGATCCGCGCCTTGCTCCACAGATGGTGGTTCGCATCCAGCTTCACGTAGCCTTCAGGCGCCGTCTTCAGCTCGATGCCCGGCGAACCGGCCACCACCTTGTCCACATCGAAGCTGCCCGCCTTCTCCACCGCCGCCTTCCACAGCCACGGCCCGAGGTAGCCGGCCTGCGTCACGTCGCCGATCACCGCATCCTTGCCGTACTTGGCCTTGAAGGCCGCCACGAACTTCTTGTTGTTCTCGTTGTCGAGCGACTGGAAGTACTTCATCGACGAATAGAAGCCCGCGAAGTTCTCGCCGCCCACGCCGGTCATTTCGTCTTCGGTCACGGCCAGCGTCAGCAGGAACTGCTTGTCGCCGGTAATGCCCGCTGCCTTCAGCTGCTTGTAGAAGGCCACGTTCGAGCCGCCCACCACGGCCGCGAAGATGCAGTCGGGCTTGGCGACCTTGATCTTGTTGATCAGCGAGTTGAAGTTGGTGTGGCCCAGCGGGTAGTACTCCTCGCCCTTGACCGAACCCTTCTGGAAATTCTCGATGTGCTTGCGCGCGATCTTCATCGAGGTGCGCGGCCAGATGTAGTCGGAGCCGACCAGGAAAAAGGTCTTGGCCTTCTTCTCCTTCGCGCCCCAGTTCAGGCCCCAGATGATCTGCTGCGTGGCTTCCTGCCCCGTGTAGATCACGTTCTTGCTCTGCTCCAGGCCTTCGTAGAAGGTCGGGTAGTACAAGAGGCCGTTCTCTTTCTCGAACACCGGCAGCACGGCCTTGCGCGAGGCGCTGGTCCAGCAGCCGAACACCGCGGCGCAATGGTCGTTGACCAGCAGCTTCTTCGACTTCTCGGCGAAGGTGGGCCAGTCGGAGGCGCCGTCTTCCTTGATGACCTTGATCTTGCGGCCCAGCACGCCGCCCATGGCGTTGATCTGGTCGATGGCCAACTGCTCGGCCTGGATGGAGCCGGTTTCCGAAATGGCCATGGTGCCGGTCGACGAATGCAGCTGGCCCACCGTGACTTCGGTGTCGGTCACCGCGAGCTTGGTGGTGTTGACCTTGGCCGTGGGGAACTGCCCCTGGCCGAAGCTCAGGCCGCTCAGGCCCATCACGGGCAGCGCGGCGGCGCCCTGCAGCAGGCGGCGGCGGCGCAATGCCATGGCATCGAGAGAAAGATCGGAATCACGCGACATCAGGAAACTCCAGGCAGGTTGTGGATGAAATGAAAATCCGCGCACCATCGAAGTGCATCGGACGGTGCCCCGAGCACCATGGCTGGTACTTTAGAAATCACTTGCCTGCCGGCGAATACGTCATTCAACGTAGCGTTGCGCATGCGCCCTGCCCGCAGACTCGCGAGCACGACACGGCGCAAGACAGCACAGGGAGCGCTTCTTGCTGTACCCGCCCCATGCCACCGCCGCCGCCGCAACCAGAACTCGCCATGCCATCCGTCTCCGGGCAGAAGATCTTTCGCATCCGCCGCGACTACAACGCCTGGGTCGCGAACGAGACGCTGGAGGACTACGCGCTGCGCTACACGCCGCGCAGCTTTCGCAAGTGGTCGGAGTTCCGGGTGGCCAACGCGGCCTTCGGCGCCACCTCGTTCCTGGCGCTGGAAGCCATCGGCGGCGCCATTGCGCTGAGCTACGGTTTCTCGAACGCGCTGTGGGCCATCCTGGTGGTGGGGCTCATCACCTTTCTCACGGGCCTGCCGATCTCGTACTACGCGGCGCGGCACGGCGTCGACATGGACCTGCTCACGCGCGGCGCGGGCTTCGGCTACCTGGGCTCCACGCTCACCTCGCTGATCTACGCGAGCTTCACCTTCATCTTCTTCGCGCTCGAGGCGGCCATCCTTGCGCTGGCGCTGCAGATGTACCTGGCCTGGCCGCTGTGGCTGCTGTATGTGGTGTCGTCCATCGTCATCATTCCGCTGGTGGCGCGCGGCATCACGCTCATTTCGGGGCTGCAGCTGTGGACGCAGCCGATATGGATCGTGCTGTTCATCTGCCCCTTCGCCGCCGTGCTGCTTAAAAAGCCCGAGCTGTTCGCCGACTTCGCCAGCCTGCGCGGCCGCGTGTCCGACAGCAGCGGCTTCGACCCGCTCATGTTCGGCGCCGCCGCCACGGTGGCCTTCTCGCTGGTGGTGCAGATCGGCGAGCAGGTCGACTACCTGCGCTTCCTGCCCGAGAAAACCGCCGCCAACCGGCGCCGCTGGTGGACCGCCGTGCTGGTGGCCGGCCCCGGCTGGATCGTGCCGGGCATGCTCAAGATGCTGGGCGGCGCCTTCCTGGCATTCCTGGCGCTGCAGCACGAGATCCATCCCGACCACGCCATCGAGCCGACGCAGATGTACCTCACCGGCTTTGCCTACGTGCTGCGCGATCCGGCCTGGGTGCTGGCCATCACCGTGCTGTTCGTGGTGGTGTCGCAGATGAAGATCAACCTGACGAACGCCTATGCGGGCTCGCTGGCATGGTCCAACTTTTTCGCGCGGCTCACGCACAGCCACCCGGGGCGCGTGGTGTGGCTGGTGTTCAACGTGGTCATCGCCGTGCTGCTCATGACGCTGGGCGTGTTCGGCGCCCTGGAACGCGTGCTCGGCCTGTACAGCAACATCGCCATTGCCTGGGTCGGCGCGCTGGTGGCCGACCTCGTCATCAACAAGCCGTTGGGCTGGAGCCCGAAGACCATCGAGTTCAAGCGCGCGCACCTGTACGACATCAACCCGGTGGGCCTGGTCGCGATGCTGGTGGCGGCGGCGCTGGCCATGCTGGCCTACTCCGGCATGCTGGGGCAATGGGCGCGCGCCTTCTCGCCCTTCGTCGCGCTGGCCACGGCCATGCTCGTCTCGCCGCTGCTTGCGTGGAAGACGCGCGGGCGCTACTACCTCGCGCGCACCGACATCGACCGCTGGGCCCCGGGCCAGAGCGTGAAGTGCTCGGTGTGCGACAACAGCTTCGAGTCGGAAGACATGGCGCACTGCCCGGCCTACAGCGCACCGATCTGCTCGCTGTGCTGCACGCTCGAATCGCGCTGCCACGACCGCTGCAAGACCGACTCGCGCGCCGCCGACCAGATGAGCGGGTGGCTGCAGGCACTGCTGCCGCCGGCGCTGTCGGCGCGGCTCAACTTTCGCGTGGCGCACTACCTGCTGGTGGCCGCCTCGCTGATCGCGCTGCTGGCCACCGTGGTCGGCGTGGTCTATGCGCAAGAGGCGCTGCTGGGGCCAGGCAACGCCGCGATGGGCACGGCCTTCCTGAAGGTGTTCGCGCTGCTGTCGGTGGTGGCCGCCGTGGCCGCGTGGTGGGTGGTGCTGGGCAGCGAGAGCCGGCACATGGCGCAGGAAGAATCGAGCCGCCACAACAACCTGCTCGCGCTCGAAATAGAAGCGCACCGCCGCACCGACGCCGCCCTGCAGACCGCCAAGGAAGCCGCCGAGGCCGCCAACCAGGCCAAGACGCGCTACGTGGCCGGCATGACGCACGAGCTGCGCACGCCGCTCAACAGCATCCTGGGCTACTCGCAGATTCTCCTGAAGGGCGATGCCGTCACGCCGCCGCGCGAGGCAGTGCAGACCATCCACCGCAGCGGCGAGCACATGCTCGGGCTGATCGACGGCCTGCTCGACCTGGCGCGCATCGAAGCCGGCCGGCTGCAGCTGGAACCCGCGCCGCTCGCGCTGCCCGCCTTTCTGGACCAGCTGGTGCACATGGTCCGCCCGCAGGCCGAGAACAAAGGGCTGGCCTTCGTCTTCACGCATGCCGGCCCGCTGCCGCCGTGGGTGCATGCCGATGCGAAATGGCTGCGGCAGATTCTCATCAACCTGCTGACCAACGCCGTGCGCTTTACCGACAGCGGCACCGTCACGCTGCATGTGGACGCGCGGCGCGAGGTGCTGCGCTTCGACGTGGTCGACACCGGCATCGGCGTGGCGCCGCAAGACCACCAGCGCATCTTCCTGCCCTTCGAGCGCGGGGCCGCGGGCCGCCGGCGCGGCGAGCCCGGCACCGGGCTGGGCCTGACCATCACCGGCCTGCTCACCTCGCTGATGGGCGGCGAGCTGAAGCTGGCCCGCACCTCTTCGGAGGGCAGCACCTTCAGCGTGCGCGTGTACCTGCGCGAAGTGGCCGACCCCGGCCCGCAGGCCGGCAAGGCCGGCGTGCTGCGGCAGCCCGTGTCGGGCTACATCGGCGCGCGCCGCACGCTGCTGGTGGTCGACGACCAGCCGGTGCAACGCCAGATGCTCGCCGGCATGCTCGTGCCGCTGGGCTTCGAGGTGCGCGAAGCCGCCAGCGGCACCGAGTGCCTGGACAGCCTGCGCGAAGAGCTGCCCTCGGCCATCCTGCTCGACCTGACGATGGACGACATGGACGGCTGGCAGACCGCCACGTCGGTGCGCGCCTCGGGCTTTGCGGACATTCCCATCATCATCGTCTCGGCCAACATGTTCGAGAACCAGCCCGAGCGGCTGCGCGCGGCGGGCTGCCAGGCTTTTGTCGGCAAGCCCGTCATCGAGTCGGAACTCATCGCCACGCTGGAGCGGCACCTCGGGCTCGAATGGCTCTCGCTCGACGATGCGCCGCCGCCCCAAGGCGACGAGGAAACGAGTCCACGGCGGCCACGCCAGCTCGCCCTCTCGGAAGACGACCGCGCCGAACTCATGCGCCTGGTGCAGATGGGCCACGTGCGCGGGTTGCACACCGTGCTCGACCGGCTGGCCGCGGCATCGCCCTCGGCCGCCGCCACCTGCACCTGGCTGCGCGGTATGGTCACGCGCTTCGAACTCGACAACCTCCGCAACGCACTGGCAGAAGATGCAGACAGCCCCCTCCCCTCGCCCTGAGTCCGAACGCCCCGTGGTGCTGGTGGTCGACGATGCCCCCAGCAGCCTGGGCATGCTGTGCGACACGCTGGAGGCCAGCGGCTACACCGTGCTGGTGGCGGCCGACGGCGAGGCCGCGCTGCAGCGCCTCGAACTGGTGGTGCCCGACGCCATACTGCTCGACGGCCTGATGCCCGGCCTCTCGGGTTTCGAGACCTGCAGGCGCATCAAGGCCAACCCCGCGTGGGCGCACATTCCGGTGCTGTTCATGACCGGGCTCTCGGAAACCGCGCACGTGGTCGAAGGCTTCGAATGCGGCGGTGTCGACTACGTGGTCAAGCCCATCCGCGCGCAGGAAGTGCTGGCGAGGCTGCACACGCATGCGCGCAACGCCCGCATCACGCGCATGGCGCGCGATGCGGTCGACGTGGCCGGCATGGGCGTGGTGTTCGTCGACACGCGCGGGCGCGTCGCGTGGCGCTCGCCCCAGGCCGCGCTGTGGCTGCATGCGCTCGAAGACCCCGTGGCACCGGGCCTGTTGCCCGCGTCGCTCGAAGCCGCGTTGGCGCCCGGCGCGGCCATTGCCGTCGGCACCGCCACCGGCATGCGCCTGTCGGTGCGCAACCTGGGCGCGGCGGCGCTCGGCGAAACCATGCTGCTGTTCGCCATGCAGCGCGACGGGGCGGCGGGCGGCGCGTCGTCGGCGCGGCTGGCCGAAGCCGCGCTCACTCCGCGCGAGACCGAGGTGCTGTCATGGCTCGCCAAGGGCAAGACCAACCGCGACATCGGCGAGATTCTGGGCACCAGCCCGCGCACGGTGAACAAGCACCTGGAGCATATTTTCGAGAAGCTGGGGGTGGAGACGCGGGCGGCCGCGGCGGCGCTTGCGAGTGGGCAGCTGGCTTGAGGCCACGACCTCGAACCGCGGCCCTACTCCGTCACACCGCGAACAGCGAATCCAGGTCCGCGAACGACTTCAGCTCGATCGCGTTGCCCGACGGATCGAGAAAGAACATCGTCGCCTGTTCGCCCGGCTCGCCTTTGAAGCGGACGTAGGGCTCGATCACGAACTGCGTCTTGCGCGCCGTGAGCTTGTCGGCCATGGCCTGCCATGCGTCCATCGGCAACACGGCGCCGAAGTGGCGCACCGGCACGTCGTGGCCGTCTACGGCACTGTGACCCTGCTTGCCCTGGTGGCCGCATTCGTCCGGCGCCAGGTGCGCCACGATCTGGTGGCCGTAGAAGTTGAAATCGACCCAATTGGCCGAGCTGCGTCCCTCCGGGCATTCGAGCAGCTCGCCGTAGAAGGCGCGCGCTTCGGCAATGTCGCGAACGGGAAAGGCCAGGTGGAACGGGATGCGTGCAGTGGCAGTGGTGGTCATGGGGTTCATGGGGTTCATCGCAAGAACGAGTTCGGGGTGACCAAACTTTAAGCAACGATCCACATAACCGAAAACGATATATTTCGGCGCTGAGCATCAATAATTTCGATGAATTCACCATGATCACCGAGCTTCGAACTTTCATCGCCGTGTGCCGCCACGGCACCTTCGCCGCAGCGGGCGAGCGGATCGGCCTGACGCAATCGGCCGTCAGCAGCCAGATCAAGCGGCTCGAGGAATCGCTGGGTTTCGAGCTCTTCGACCGCACGGGCCGCTCCGCCACCTTGAATGCGGCGGGCGAAACGACGCTGGGGCGGGCCGAAGAAATCTGCGCCCTGTACGCCAGGCTCGGCGAGCTGCCCGACGACGCAGCCAACGCCGGGCTGCTGCGCATCGGCGCCATCGCGTCCACGCAGCCGACGCTGGTGGCGCGGGCGCTCGAAAAATTGCGCGCAGGCTTTCCCCTGCTGCGCGTTCACATCTCGCCCGGCGTATCGATGCGGCTCATGGACGACCTGGACGCCGGCAGCATCGATGCGGCCGTGATCATCCGGCCGCCCTTCGGCATTCTTCCTGACCTCGCATGGCAGACGCTGGTGCGCGAGCCCTACGTGCTCATCACGCCAGCCGACGTGCCGGGCAAAGACTGGCGCGCACTGCTGCGGGAGCAGCCGTTCCTGCGCTACGACCGCGCATCTTTCGGCGGCCGCATGGTCGAGCGGTTCCTCCGGCGCGAAGGCATCGTCGTCAGCGACGCCATCGAGGTCGACGAAATCCCCGGGCTCATCCACCTGGCCTCCAAGGGCCTGGGCGTTGCACTCGTGCCCTGGGTCGAAGCGCACCTTCCGCTGCCGCCGGGCGTTCGCATGCTGGCGCTGGGCGAGGCCACGTTCCATCGCGAGGTCGGGCTTCTGCAGCGCAAGCCGCGGGCCAGCCCGCCCATCGTCGCGCAGTTCGCGCGGTGCCTTCGCGAAGCGGCGGAGCCGCTGAAGCCGGCACGAAAGAAAATCTTGACGGCCCCGAAAAAGATATTAAAGTGATATCACTTTTAACCGGAGGCCCTCATGCAAGAGCAGACACTGCAACCACCCCGTTCGATCCGAAAGGAGCAACCCTACCGATCCTTCAGCGGATACGGCATCGTCGCCGTGGTGCTGCTGCTCATCGTGCTCGGCACGTGGGCCATGGTGCAGCGGCTGATGCCGCTGCCCATGAGCATCCTGCTGATCGTGGTGGGCATCGCGCTGCTGCCGGGGCTGTACATGCTGCGGCCCAATGAAGGCATCATCCTCACGCTGTTCGGCCAGTACCAGGGCACCGACCGCTCCGAGGGCCTGCGCTGGACCAACCCGTTCCAGGCCGGCCAGAAAATTTCGCTGCGGGCGCGCAACCTGAACACCCCGCCGCTGAAGGTGAACGACAAGCGCGGCAACCCGGTGGAAATCGGCGCGGCCGTGGTCTGGCAGGTCTACGACACGGCGCAGGCGGTGTTCGAGATCGACGACTACAACAAGTTCGTGGCCATCCAGGCCGAAACCGCCATCCGCCACCTGGCCTCCCTGTACGCCTACGACAGCGGCGACGACCTGCAGAGCGACGAGGTCACGCTGCGCGCCGGGCTCGAAGTGGTGGCCGATGCGCTCAAGGCCGAGCTGAACCAGCGCTTTGCCAGTGCCGGCGTGGAGGTGCTCGATGCCAAGCTCACGCACCTGGCCTATGCACCGGAAATTGCCCAGGTCATGCTGCGGCGCCAGCAGGCCGTGGCCATCGTCAGCGCGCGGCACCAGATCGTGGCCGGTGCGGTGGGCATGGTCGAGGCGGCGCTCAAGGGCCTGTCGGAACGCAACCTCGTGGTGCTCGACGACGAGCGCAAGGCCTCGATGGTGTCGAACCTGCTGGTGGTGCTGTGCTCCGACCGCGAGACGCAGCCGGTCGTCAACACCGGTACGCTCTACACCTGACGCAGCAAGCACCTCGAACACCGAAGCGCCGCAACGACACCCGATGGCCAGTCCCGGAAAAAAATCCTACCCCCTGCGCATCGATCCGGCCCTGTGGGCCGAGATCGAGCGGCTGGCGGCGCAGGAGCTGCGAAGCGCGAACGCGCAGGTCGAGTTCCTGCTGCGCGAAGGGCTTGCCAAGAGAGGCCGCCTGCCGGCAGCGGACAAGGCTGCGGCATCAACGGCCAAGGAGCCCGGCGAGTCCAAGCCGCCTCGGTGATAACCCCGAATTTCCTGAAGGCGGATTGACAGCCCCGCCACCTACGATGGTCCGCAGGCAGCAGCACCGTGCTGCCGCCCCCAAGACACCTGGCCCCAGGAGACATCGTTGAAGCCCCTGCTCTCTTCCCTTACCCGCCGCGCCGCGCTCCCGCTGTTCTCGGCGCTCGTACTCGCACTTGCCGGCTGCGGCAGCCTCGGCAGCGCCAAGCCCGCCGCCGGCGACATCCACGTCATGACCTCGGGCGGCTTCACCGCCGCCTACAACGACCTGCGCCCCGGCTTCGAACGCGGCAGCGGCCGTGCGGTGAAGACGGCGTATGGCGCTTCGATGGGCAACGCCGACGACTCCATTCCCAGCCGCCTGGCGCGCAACGAACCGGCCGACGTGGTGATCCTTGCGCGCCCCGCGCTCGACGCACTGGTCGCGCAAGGCAAGGTGGTGCCGGGCAGCCAGGTCGACCTGGTGCGCTCGGCCATCGGCTTCGCGGTGCGCAAGGGCGCGCCCAAGCCCGACATCGGCAGCGTCGAAGCGCTCAAGCGCACCCTGCTCGCGGCGCCGTCGATCGCCTATTCGGCCAGCGCCAGCGGCACCTACTACGAGACGGAGCTGCTGAAGAAGCTCGGCATCGAGGATCAGGTCAAGCCCAAGAGCAAGCGCATCCTGAGCGAACGCGTGGGCACCGTCGTGGCACGCGGCGACGCGGCTCTGGGCCTGCAACAGGTGAGCGAGCTGCTGCCCATCGAAGGCATCGACTACATCGGCCCGCTGCCCGCGGAAGTGCAGCGCGTGACGGTGTTCTCGGCCGGCATCGCCACCGCGTCGAAGCAGCCCGAGGCCGCACGGCAACTGATCCGCTACCTCAACTCGCCGGCCGCGGCACCGGCCATCGCCAAGACCGGGCTGGAGCCTCTGACGGCGCGCTGACGGCGCGTTGAAGGCGCATCGAAGGCGCGCGGCTACAGCGTCCAGCCGTCGCGCCGGAAGAACTCGACCAGCGCATCGCTCACCTTGTCGGACTGGTCGAAGGCCATCGCGTGGCCCGCGTCGGGCAGCAGCTCGACGCGCACATGCGGCGCATGGGCCAGCACGCGGGCACGGGCACGCACCGGGTCGTAAAGCGCCTCGTCTTCGCCGAGCATCAGCAGCGTGTTCTTCGGCAGCACGCGCAGCTCGCCATCGCTCATGCGGCCCGGCGGCCTCGGGCTGCCGCGCTGGCAGCGCCAGCGCACCAGCAGGTCGTCCATGGCCCACGCGGGCGGCTCGGGCGCCATCGGCGAAGACACCGCTGCCTGGAAACCGCGCACCTGTTTCTCGCTCGGGAACACCGTGGCCATGACCGCGCGCATCAGAAAAGCCGGCCGCAGCCTGTCGAGGTTGGGCGGCGCCAGCAGCGCGAGCTTCGACACGCGCCGCGAGGTCTGGCGCATGTAGGCCGCCGCGAGCCATGCGCCGAAGGAGGCACCGCACAGCCCGACCTTGGGCCGGCCGATGCCGATGAGCACGTCTTCGAGCCAGTTGCAGTACGCGTCTTCGGAAACGGGCCGTCGCCCTTCGGTGCGCCCCGCGTCTCCGATGATGTCGACCGCGTAGACCTGCAGCGACCCCGCGAGCTTCTCGATGTTGTGAATCCACGTGGTCGCGTTGCCGCCGCCGCCATGCAGCAGCACCACGGGCGGTGCATAGGCAGGCCCCGACGCCAGCACGTGCGCGCGGCCGTAGCGCGTTTCCACATAGTGGCTCTCGAACGGCACCGGCCAGCGTGCCAGCACGCGGGCATAGGAGTCGAGCAGCGAGGAATGGGCTTCGGGCGAGCGGAAATGCCCGGCAAAAAAGCGTGCTTCAACGGAGTTCATCGGAAGACGGCCTCCGTTCATTGGCGACGTGAGTCGTTGGGATGGCGGTCCCAGCGGTCGGGCATGCCGTCGCCATCGGCATCGCGGCTCGAATGGCGGTAGCCGTCGTAGCGCTCCAGGCTGTTGCGGCGCCAACCGGTAGGGGTTATGCCCGCGCCGGCGCCGGCACCGGCACCGGCACCGGCACCTGCACCCCATCCTGCGCCAGCTCCCGCGCCCCATCCGGCTCCCGCACCGGCCCGTGCGCCCGCGCCTTCGCGGTACGGATCGACCTCGCGCCGCCGCTCGACGCGGTAGTCCGGCCTCGACGGCTGGGCGTCCTGGTGAAACGGATCGGGCCGATGGGCGCTCGCCTCGAAGGCGGCCAGCGGCAGCAGCATGAACATTGCGGCCGCGAGGGTCAGGTGGGTGTGCATGGGCTTGTTGTTTTCGGTCTTCTGGATGAACACCCCCGCATCCTGACGCGCGCATCTGAAGGTCTGCTGAAAATTCATCGCACCACGGGCCACTGCTGCTGCGGTTTCTTTGGGATTCCTTCAGGTTCGACAGTTAGATTGCCCCTCCATGAAGATCCTCCTGGCCGAAGATGATTTCGACCTGGCCACCGGCATACGCGTCGCACTGCAGACCCAGGGCATGGAGGTGGTGTGGGTGCGCCGCGTCGAAGAAGCGCTGCGCATCCTGGAAACGGACGGGTGCGATCTTGTCCTGCTCGACCTGGGCCTGCCCGACGGCGACGGCCTGGAAATTCTCGAGCGGCTGCGGCAGAACAAGGAACGGCTGCCCGTGCTGATACTGAGTGCGCGCGACGGCCTCTACGACCGCCTGCAGGGCCTGGACAGCGGCGCCGACGACTACATGGTCAAGCCCTTCGTGCTGGCCGAGCTGCTGTCGCGCGTGCGTGCGCTCACGCGGCGCAGCTATGGCGGCGACGGCACCACCTTCGAGGTGCGTGGCCTGTGGCTGCACGAGGCCACCCAGCGCGTGCGCGTGCACAACGTGCCGGTTTCCCTCTCGCGCAGCGAATTCAAGTTGCTGAGCCTGCTCGTCAAGCGCGCCGACCGCGTGGTGCCACGCCGCATGCTCGAGCAGCTCATGCTGCCCAACTGGCAAAGCCCGAGCAGCAACGTGCTCGACGTGCACATCTCGAACCTGCGCCGCAAGATCGGCGACGGCTACATCCGTACCGTGCGCGGCATCGGCTACGTGATCTACCAGGCTGCCCAGGCGCCGCAGGAACAGGCATGAGCGCAGCGCCGGTCCGCCCCAGGCAAGCTCGCACCGCGGTGCGAAGCACGAAGGTATTCCGTTGAGCACGTTGGTGGTTTCGCTCGCCCGCATGCCGGGGCGATGGCTGGCCGAGGGCTGGCGGCGCGTGCGCCGGCCTTCGCTGGTGCGCCGGCTCATGTTCGCGCAGATGGCGATGATGACGCTGCTGTGGAGCCTGGCCGTCGGCCTGGTGATGATCTCGTCGATGAGCGACGACCTCAACGTCATGGACACCTCGCAGCGCAGCATGCTGCTGGTCGCGCAGAACCTTGCCGACCGCCCGGCCCGGCAGTACGAAAGCCTGCGCGCCATGGACCTGGCGCTGCGCAACAGCCTGGGCAACGGCAACGACGCCTCGCTGTCGCCCAGCGTCATCGTGTGGCAGCACGGCCGGCCGGTCTACCGCTCGGACGGCGTGCCGTCGGACATCGCGAACACGCAGACCGACATCGAGGAAACCGTGCGGGCCGACGGCAAGTCATGGCGCGCGCGCACCATCGAATCGCCCTCGGGCAAGACCCGCGTCACGCTGGTCACGCCCGGCGGTATGCAGGTGTGGCTGACCTTCCAGTCGCGCGGCTACTACCTGTTGCCGCTGGTCATCAGCGTGCCCTTCCTGCTGTTGCCCGCGTGGCTGTCGATCCGGCTCGCGCTGCGGCCCTGGCGCACGGTGGCCAAGGAAATCGCCTCGCGCGGCCCGCACGACCTGGCACCGGTCTCGGTGAAGGCGCGGCATGACGAACTGCAACCGCTGGTGCACAACTTCAACGCGCTCATGGACCGTCTGCGCGCCAGCATCGCGCGCGAGCAGAGCTTCATTGCCGATGCCGCGCACGAACTGCGCACACCCATTGCCGCGATGCGCGTCAACGTCGAGGCCCTGCAGGCGCTGCTCACGCAGCACATTCCCACCGAGCGCCAGCACGAGCTGTTCTCGCGCGTGCTCAACAGCAATGCGCGCGCCGAGCGGCTGGTGGGCCAGTTGCTGCGCCTGATGCGCAGCCATTCGAACGCCTCGGCGCCGCGGCCGATGCGGCTCGACGACCTGGTGCAGGAACGGCTGGCCGCGCTCTCGGCGCTGGCACACGTGCGCAAGGTCGAGATCGAGTTGCTGGCCGACGAACCGGTGGAAGTGGTGGGTGACCGCGACGGCCTGGTGTCGATGATCGACAACCTGATCGACAACGCCACCAAGTACAGCCCCGAGGGCACGGTGGTGAGCGTGGGCATACGGCGCGTCGGCGACGAAGCCCTGCTGACGGTGGCCGACCAGGGCCCGGGCATTGCGCCGGCGCTGCGCGAACGCGTGTTCGACCGCTTCTTTCGCGACCCCGACCAGGTGCAGACCGGCAGCGGCCTCGGGCTGGCCATCGTGCGCTCGGTGGTCGATGCGCATGGCGGCGCCATCGCGCTCAGCGACACCGGCACGGGCAAGGGGCTGCAGGTGACGGTGCGGATTCCGGTCGCGGCCTGACTGACCGGTCCGGCCTGCCCTGCCCCGTCTTCAGCGGCCCTCGGCCTCCAGGCCAGCGCACAGCGCAAAAAAGCCGTCCAGCTCCGCCGCCTTGTCGAACACCGCATCGGCCCCGAGCTCGCGCGCCCAGTCGGCGATCTCGCCGCTGGCGTAGTTGCTCAGCACCACCACGCGCTGCCCCGGCCGGCACCTGCCGCAGCGCTTGACGATGCCAAGGCCCGAGCCTTCCTGCAAGAAGATGTCGACCACCAGCAGGTCCCAGGCGCCCGGGTTCGCGTCGAGCCAGGCCACGGCCTCGGCTTCCGTGGTGGCCGTGCCGATGAGATGAATGTCGACTTCATCCTCCATGGCGGCGATGAGGTTGTGGCGGATGAGGGGGTTGTCTTCGACAAGAAAGGTGGAGAGCGGCACGGCGGGAAAGCAGGTCAATGGCTGGTCAATCGGCGATGCCCCAGAGCCTACGCGAATGCGCCGCCGCTCCGGTGGGCGGGTGACCCTGACAGCGGTAGGAGATGCGGCCGACAGGCCCGTAAACTTCAATCTCGCTCTCTCTCGTATCCCTCCCGACCTCCTCCCCGACGAATGGACGCCATGACACAGCCCCTCCCGCCGACCACCCCCGCCCTCGTTGCCGCCTTCGCCCCCGGCGGCACGCTGCGCGCCTCCATCAACCTGGGCAACCCGATCCTCGCGAACAAGGACGCCACCACCGGCGAACCCTTCGGCGTGTCGATCGATCTCGCACGCGAGTTCGCGCGCCGGCTGGGCGTGGGCATCGAGCTGGTGGTGTTCGAGAAAGCGGCGGCCTCGGTCGATGCGGTACGAAACGAGAAGGCCGACATCGGCTTCTTCGCGGTCGACCCGGCCCGCAGCGAGGGGCTGCGCTTCACGGCCCCGTACGTGTTGATCGAAGGCAGCTACCTGGTGCCGGAAGCATCGGCACTGACGGACAACGCACAGGTCGACGCCAAGGGCCATCGCATCTCGGTCGGCTCTGGCAGCGCCTACGACCTGTTCCTGACACGCGAGATCAAGCACGCCGAGATCGTCCGGCTGCAAGGCGCGGGGCCGGCATTGGCGGCGGTGCGCGCGGGCGAAGTGGAAGTGGCGGCGGGCATCCGCCAGTTGCTGGAAGGCGAAGCGCAGCGTGCGCCGGGTGTACGCGTATTGCCGGGCCGCTTCATGGTGATCCAGCAAGCCATGGGAACGCCCTTAAGCCGCGGTGCCGAGGCGCAAGCCCTGTTGGCCGGGTTCGTCGAAGAGATGAAGTCCAGCGGGTTCGTTGGCGACGCGCTGAAGCGTCATCGCATCGAGGGCGCGATAGTCGCGCCGGCTTCAGCTTCGTAGATTTGGGCTCGGGGGTGATCGTCGTTCGGGGGCGGGAGCGGGGTCAT
>NZ_QAJK01000024.1:0-6530 GCF_003852515.1 Variovorax sp. KBW07
TTGCGTTCGTTTCTTGTTCGGGAGCGGGTTCATTCGGGGCGCGTGCGACTGACACCGGGTACTCCCCTCCGCGAATGTCCCCCGCTTCGCTCCTCCTTTATTTCGCTGCGCAGAGCACACCATCGGCGTGAGCGTCGCCCTGAATGCCCCGCATAGCAGCGAGTCAAGAAGCGCAGACAAGCACAAGCGCCTACTTCTTCGGCGGTTTCGCAGCATGCACAGTGACATGCTTGTGCACAGGGCTGGACAACACCAGCGAGGTCGTCACCGCACCATCGACGGCCAACGCGTCCACCACCCGCTGCAGGTCCGCCGGCTCCGCGATCGCGCAGCGCACGATGAAACAGTCTTCGCCGGTCACGCGGTCGGCACTCAGCACCTCGGGCATCGCGTCGAACAGCGCCAGGTACCTGGCAATGCCCGCGTGCGTGGTCTCGATGCGGATGATCGCCTGCAGGCCCACGCCCAACGCGCGCAGGTTGACGCGCGCGCTGTAGCCCTCGATCACGCCGGCGTCTTCCAGCTTGCGCACACGCTCGCTCATCGCGGGCTGCGAAAGGCCGATGCGCTTGCCCAGCGCGGCCAGGCTCTGGCGTGCGTCGGCTTGCAAGGCTTCGAGGATCAGGCGGTCCTTCTTGTCGATGTTCATGCGAAAGGTTCGGTCGATGTGGCGGCGGTGTTGTTGTCGATGGCCGATGGCCGATGGGTGATCGGTTTGCGGCCCCGATTTTCGATGGATTGCCATTCGGCGTGAATGCTGCGGCCGGTATCGTGGGGCAGATCTTTCAGGAGAAACAATGCAACTCGTCGGCATGCTCGATTCACCCTTCGTGCGGCGCGCCGCCATCTCGCTGCGCCTGCTCGGCGTTCCCTTCGAGCACCGGTCGGTGTCGGTGTTCAGCACCTTCGAGCAGTTTCGCGAGATCAATCCGGTGGTGAAGGCGCCCACGCTGGTGTGCGACGACGGCACCGTGTTGATGGATTCGACGTTGATCATCGACCATGCGGAAGCGAGCTGTGGCCGCAGCTTGATGCCACGCGATGCGACAGAACGGCTTCGCGCGACACGCGTCGTGGGGCTTGCGCTGGCGGCTTGCGAGAAGACGGTGCAGATCGTCTACGAACACAACCTGCGGCCGGCCGAGAAGCTGCATCAGCCGTGGCTCGACCGGGTGCATGGCCAACTCATCGCGGCTTATTCGGCGCTCGAACAGGAGGTGTCGGCACGCCCGCTGCCGGCCGACGAAGCCGCGATGACGCAGGCCGGTGTGTCGACCGCGGTGGCCTGGGCGTTCACGCAGTTGTTGCTGCCCGGGTCCGTTGCGCCCGCGGACTTTCCGCTGCTGGCGGCGTATTCCGCGCAGGCGGAAAGCCTGCCGGTGTTCCTGGGCGCGCCGCAGGTTTGATGAGTCAGCCCGCGATGTCCGCGCCGCGCTCGGCCAGCAGGGCGCGCAGCACCGAGCGGTGGCAGTGCGATTCGTCTTCGCAGTAGCAACCGACGGCGAGCGATGTGCCGTGCGACAGCGCAGCCAGCAGGTCGAGGCTGCGGCTCGCGTCGGGCTCCGCCATCTCTGCCTTGAACTTGCGTACGAAGGCGTTCCACTGCGCGGGCGTCTCGGCTTCTTGCGCCTGCTTCATGGTCTCGACCGAGGGCGCGAGATTCGGGTACCACACGTCGTACCAGTCCTGCGAGGCGAACTCGGTCTTGGGAACGCCACGCGGCGGACGCCGGACGGTGCCGACGCGCAGGCCTTCGCCGGGTGCGCGGGGTGTGCCGAGGCGGACGATGCGGATGCTCATGGTGCGTGTCTTCCTTTTTGGCTGTGTTGTTGTGTTGTCTCTGGGGGCGCTTCAGGTGCCGACGATACCGCCGTCGCGGCGACGGATGGCCAGCGTGGCCGAGCGGGGGCGGGCGCTTCCCGGGGTTGTGCTATCGGGCCATGCGCTGTTCTGCGTGCTGGTGCCGTCGTCACGCGCTTCGCCCGGATGCTGGATGTTGACGAACAGTGTGCGCCGGTCCGGCGTGACCACGCAGCCCGTGATCTCGCAACCGTTCGGTCCGGTCAGGAAGCGCTGGATGCGGCCGGTGGCCGGGTCGGCGCACAGCATCTGGTTGTTGCCGAGCGACGTATACGGCGGCTTGCCGATGACCTGGCCGCTCATGTCGGTCTGGATCCAGAGCAGGCCGCCGCTGTCGAAGTGCAAGCCGTCGGGGCTGCCGAACATGTCGGCGTCGGCCGAGGGATAGCGCGCGCCGCTGCCCGGCTGCGCGGGGTCGCCGGCCAGAGCGAAATGGTCCCAGGCAAAGCCGGTGCTGGCGGCGTCGGCGCCGTCTTCGCGCCAGCGCAGGATGCCGCCGAAGAGGTTGTTGGCGCGCGGGTTGGCGGCATCGGGCCCGGGCCTGCCGGGGTCTCCGCGCTGGCTGTTGTTGGTCAGGGTGACATACACCTCGCCGCTTTGCGGGTGCACCGCGATCCATTCGGGGCGGTCCATCTTCGTGCCGCCGACGGCATCGCCTGCCAGGCGGGCGTGGACCAGCACCTCGGCCTGGTCGGCGAAGCCCTTGCCGGCATCGAGCCCGTCGCGGCCGTGCACGAGCGGCAGCCACTGGCCGCGGCCACCGGCGTCGTAGCGCGCGACGTACAGCGTGCCGTCGTCCAGCAGGTGCCGGTTGGCGGCGCGTGCCGCGGCATCGGTGCCGGGGCGCACCTTCTCGCGGCTGATGAATTTGTAGATGTATTCGAAGCGCGAGTCGTCGCCCATGTAGACGACCACGCGGCCGTCTTTTGCCAACGTGCAGGTGGCGCTTTCCTGGCGCTTGCGGCCCAGGGCCGTGCGTTTGACGGGCGTGGACGTGGGGTCGAAGGGATCGATCTCGACCACCCAGCCGAAGCGGTGCGGCTCGTTCGGGTGCCGGCTCAGGTCGAAGCGTTCGTCGAAGCGCCAGTACTCGACCCACTGCGAGCCCGGCACCGTGCCGTAGCGGCGCTGCGCATCGGTCATGCCTTTCGCGGCTTCCTTCGGCCCGCCGAAGTAACCGTGGAAGTTTTCTTCGCAGGTCAGGTAGGTGCCCCAGGGCGTGACGCCCATGGCGCAGTTGGCAAAGGTGCCGAACACGGCATCGCCGGCCGGGTTGGCGGCGGTGCGCATCAACGGCGTGCCGGCGGCCGGGCCGGCGATGCGCATGGGCGTGTTGCCGTGCACGCGGCGCGCGAAAGGCGAGGGTCGCACCTGCTGCCAGCCGGTGGGCGTGCGGCGGACCTCGATCACCGAGACGCCCATCGCATGCAGCGACTTGCGCACCTTCTCCGCGCTCCACACCTTGACGCCGTCGGTGTGCAGCAGTTGCTCGTCGGTGTATTCGTGGTTCATGACGAGCAGGCCGCGATCGCCGCTCGCGTCGAGCGCGAAGAAGTGCATGCCGTCGTGGTGCATGCCGGCCTGCAGCGCCTGGTCGGCGGCGCTGTTGGAGGCGTCCGGTGCAAAGGCCGGCATCTGCCCCGCAATGCCGGTGGGCGTGCCCCAGGGGTAGAGTAGCTGCCATTCGTATTCGGGCGGCACGACGACGGCGTCGCGCAGCGAGGCGGGCACGCTGGTGAATGCCGGCGCACCGCCTTTGCCTGCGGCGCGTGCCGTGGGCGACGGCAGCGCGCAGCCCTGTCCGAACAGCGCCACCACGGCGGCGGCCGATCCCGATTGCAGAAGAAAGTGACGGCGGTCCAGTGGCATGGCAGAGGTGTTGGGTGGGCGACAGCCGCCATCATCGCCGAGCGGCCGTGCCGGGCGATACTGCGCAAAAACCCATAAGGAGACATGCAATGAGCGATCGCATCGAATGGACCCGCCACCCCGACGGCGTGGTGGAACTGCAGTTGGCGCGCGCCGACAAGATGAACGCGCTGGACCCGGCGATGTTCGACGCGCTGATCGAGGCCGGCGAAGCGCTGCGCGGCGATTCGGCGGTGCGGGCGGTGGTGATCTCGGGCCGGGGCAAGTCCTTCTGCGCGGGGCTCGACATGGCGTCCTTCGAGCGCATGCAGCAGCAGGGCGGTGCAGACAACGTGCTGGGCGACGGCGCATCGGGCGCCGACCTGCTCCAGCGCACGCACGGCATTTCGAATGCCGCGCAGCAGGTCGCGATGGTCTGGCGCGAAGTGCCGGTGCCCGTCATTGCTGCGGTGCATGGCGTGGCTTTCGGCGGCGGCCTTCAGGTGGCGCTGGGCGCCGACATCCGCATCGTGGCGCCCGACACCAAGCTTTCGGTGATGGAGATCAAGTGGGGCCTGGTGCCCGACATGGCCGGCATGGTGCTGATGCGCGAGCTGGCGCGCAGCGACGTGGTGCGCGAGCTCACGTTCACGGGCCGCATCTTCTCGGGCGAGGAAGCCTTGCGCATCGGCTTTGCCACGCGCCTTTCAACCGAGCCGCTGGCCGAGGCCCTGCAGACGGCACACGACATTGCGGGCAAGAGCCCCGATGCCATCCGCGCGGGCAAGCGGTTGCTCAACGCCTCGCTTGCGCAAACCGCCGCCCAGCTGCTGATGGCCGAGTCGGTCGAGCAGAAGGCACTGATTGGCAGCCCGAACCAGATCGAAGCAGTGAAGGCCAACATGGAGCGCCGCGCGCCCCGCTTCAACGCGCCCGCCTGACCGGGTTTTGGCGGCATCGCCGCCCGGTTCATGAAAGAGGACATGCCTTGAGGCATAGGGGCCTCGAAAGGCCGCGCGCCCGCGTTTTGAGCGTTTTCACCCGAATTCGGGAGCTTTTGGCGCTACCAACGTCCCCAAAATGCTGCAAAGTGCATCTTGAACGGCCCTGTATAAGAATAAAGTAGTTGTTTTAAGGGGAGGATCGATGAAAATGGAGACAATTTGTGTGCAGAAGGTCACGTCTTCCCGCGTGGCAGGCCTCCGGGAGGATGGCCCCTGAGGTCACAGTCATCAACAATTGAATACTTTGCTTAGCGACGGCGATCCTGCATGTCGACGACCACGTTTTTTTGTAACCTCAGCGTGCCCATCCTGGTGGGCGAGGATCGCTACAAGTACGTCCCCATCGTTGGGGTCTTTCGCAGCATTCCATTCGATCAAGTCGATGAATGGGTAATGCACCCCGATGGCCGGCCGCGCAGCGACCGTGAATTGGCGGCTGAAGTTCTTGTCGAGATCCGCAAACCACTCGGTTCGAGTGGACGCACCGCGCCGCACGCTTTCGATGTGGGAGACATCCTGCAACTCGACCGCGCTGCCGCGATCGTTGTGTCCACCTACCTGGCGGCGCTTCCGCGCGTCTGAGCCAGGCGCTCAATCACACCTGAAGAGCACGCCGCTGCCCGGCGTGTTCGGCGCGTCCGACTGCTGCAGAAAGCGGATAGGATTGCCGTCGATGCGGCAGTAGGCCTCGGCCTCTTGCGGGCTCCCCGCGCGCAAGATGCCGTCGTAGAGCCGCACCACGCCAGTCACGGGAGCCGTCGCGCACGCGGTGATGGCGATGGGAAGAAGGGCGAGCAGCAATCGGCGCATGGGAAGTAAGGCTCCAGTCGGAAGACCCGAGACTTTAAGCGCTCGCCGCGCTCGCGAGCGCAGCTTCTTCAGGAAGCTCAGGAAGCGATTGCCCCCACCGCCCAGTAGAAAGTCGGCCGGGCCCCATTCAGCAGGTGGTCGCCCACCACGCGTCCCTTGTAGATCGTCGGGTTGTGCGAAGCCAACGTGCGGGCGTTGCGCCAGTGACGGTCGAGCCGGCGGTCTTCCTGCAGCGCCGAGGCGCCGCCGATGTCGAACAGCCGCGTTGCGGCCTGCAGCACCGCATCGACGATGCCCGACTGGGCCTTGGCGGTGTTCAGCTCCACCTCGAACAGCAGGCTTTCGGGAACGGCTTCGCCGCGCTGGAGAAAGCGGTCGACGTCGCCCAGGCCGCGCGCCACCGCCTGCACGGTCGAGGCCGCGACGAATGCCGTGCTGGCGAGCTGGCCGATGACCTGCTGCACCAGCGGATCTTCACGCGGCGTGTCGCCGCTGCCATGGCTGTACACGCGCTTGCGCGGCTGCACGAAGGCAACGGCGTCGCGCACGATGGCGCGCGCAATGCCCGCCAGCGTGGCCAGGTGCGTGAGCTGGAAATGCGCGGTGAGCGGCGTGGGCTGGTCGCGCACGTACAGCAGCACGTTCTCGGGCTTCACCCGCACATTGCGAAAGCGCGTGGTGCCCGATGCGCTCAGGCGCTGGCCAAAGCCGCGCCAGTCGTCAACGCGCTCCACGCCGGCTGCTTCCGAGGGCACGAGGGCGATCACGCGCTCGCTGCTGCCGTCGTCGTTCAGCCTCTGGGCCGACACCGAGATCCAGTCGGCGTACAGCGTGCCGGTGCTGTAGTACTTGTCGCCGTCGAGCCGCCAGGCATCGCCGTCGCGCTTGAGCGTGGTCTGCATCGTCTTCAGCGATCCGTCGCCGAGCTCGGTGGTGGCGTTGCCGAAGATCACGCCCTCGGCGGCCAGGCGCATCCACGGTCCGTGCAGCGCGGGGTCGATTTCCGCG
>NZ_QAJK01000024.1:6563-170232 GCF_003852515.1 Variovorax sp. KBW07
AATATCTGCGGCAGGTTGGAGTCGGCCTCGCCGAGTTCGATGAGCAGGTCGTACAGCTGCTCGACCGAGGCACCGAGCCCGCCGTACCGGGCTGGCACGCGCAGTGCGCCGAAGCGTTCGGCGTTGAGCCAGGCAACGGGCTCATAGGCCAGCTCGCGATCGTTCTCGCGCTGCGCGGCGTGTTCGGCGATGCGATGGAAGACCGGACGAAAACGCTCGGCGAGCTGCTGCGAGGAGAAGGGGGCCAGGGGCGCCGGGGCCGGGGCCGTAAGAGGACGCGGCCTTGCAGCAGGCGCTGCGACATCAGGCGTGTCTTGAATGGATGCCATGGAAACCGGGCAGCTGAAGAGCCGCCCGAAAAAAGAGGGACAGGCGCCGACTGTGCCCCCGAGGCGCCTGCCTTGTGAAATACGCTTTTCGAGTTTTCTTATGCCGCGCGACGCATGCGCGTGGCGCGGCCCGCCACCTATCGCTTGCCGCGCGCGTCCACCGGCCAGATCGCGACCAGCGTGTCGCCCTCGACCACGTGGTAGCTGTCGTGCAGGTTGACCGTCGGGTCGCAATGCGGCGTGACGAACTCGACGCGTGCGCCAAGCGCGGGCCGCGGCCCCGTCGGCAGCATCAGCTTGCCGTGCTCGTCGCCGAAGAAGGCGTAGCGGCTCGCGGGATCGACGCCATCCGCCACCAGCGGCACGCCCGCGTCGGTCGAAAAGCACTTGCTGCCGCCATCGACCGTTACCCAGTCCGCGGCGTTGGTGCTGACCACGGCCGTCTGCACCCGCAGCGAAACCTCGAAGGGCGAGGGCTGGTCGCCGTTGGCGAGCACGCGCGAATATTCGGCGTCCATGAACACATACGAGCCGGCCTGCAGTTCGGTGAATGCGTTCTCCTGCGAGTCGAGGTCGTGCGTGCCGGTGCCGGCGCCGGTGACGATCTCGAAGTCGATGCCTTGCGCCTTGGCGGCGGCGACGATGCCCGCCACCGTCTCGCGCAGGCCCGCTGCCGCCGCGCTACGCTTGTCGCGCTCGACGATGTGCTGCAGGTTGCCCGCATAGGCCTGCAGGCCGCGCAACCGAAGGCGGGGCTCGGCCATCACCAGCGCCACCAGTTCGAGCACCTGTGCCTGGGTGGCGGCACCGGTGCGGTTGTAGCCGGCGCCGTAGTCGACCAGCACGTCGAGCGGATGCGACAGCGCGCCGGCGGCCTGCGCCAGGTCGGCCAGGTTGCGCGGGTGGTCGACCACCACCATCACGTCGCCGGGGCGGGCGCGCTGCGCGAGCTTCACCAGCCGCGCGATCTTGCTCGGCGTGACGGCCGGCGAGGTGATCAGCACGCCGGGGATGCCGCCTTCGACCATGATTTCCGCTTCGCCCAGCGTGACGCAGCTCACGCCGATCGCACCGGCCGCCACCTGGCGCCGCGCGATCTCTACCGACTTGTGCGTCTTCACGTGCGGGCGCAGCCCGATGCCGCGCGCCTTGGCGAAGGCGGCCATGCGTTCGATGTTGCGCGTCATCGCGGGCAGGTCGATCAGGAGGGCGGGCGTGTCGAGCAGCTGGCGGCCGCCGGGAACGCCGATCAGCGGCGCGTTGACTTGCGATTCAGTGGGCATGAAAAAGAGCCTTGGTTCTTTGGGAATGAAGGTGCGGCGCAGGACGCGCGGAATGGCGAAATGATCGCATTGAACTGGCGTCGCCGGCCCGAAGCCGCGGATGCGCTTCGAAGGCGCCGTGCCGTTCGGCTAGCGGGTGCCGCGTCGGCGCAAGGCGACCCACCAGAGCACCGCGGCGTTGACGGCCCAGCCGCCTGTCAGCACCAGCAGGGCTGTTTGCGCGACACCCGGCGCCAGGTCGAGCGTCAACAAGCCCAGCGACCACGGAAGCCCGCCGAGGATGGCGAGCACCATCGCCGCTTCGCTTTCCGGTGCGGCGATGCAGGCCAGCAGGCAGGCCACGCCGGTGACCGTGTACACGAGCGCAGCCGCGTGCCATCTGGACGGAAAGAGCGGCCGTGGATGCGCGGTGTGCATGCGGTCATCATGGCTGAATGCGGCCCAACCGATGAAGGCGCAGAGCCCATCAGCGCGTAATTTTTTGCCGAGTGTTGCGTCACGGCTCTTTCTTGAGCCTGTAACGCGAGGCGGCCACCATGCGCGGATGGCTGGTCAACTTATCTCTATCGCCCTGACTGTCGAGCAACACGATGCCGGGGACTATTTCTGGGTGCTGCTGGAGTCGTTCGACAACTCCATGGAGTTCGAGCCGCTCATGGAAGCGGCCACCGGCTTTGCCACCTATGTGGATGCCCTGCAGGCCGGCTATGTCGTGCTGCGAGGGTTGTCGGACGACCTGAAGGTGGGCCCTCGCGAAGAAGACGAAGACCCGGTCGCAATGACCGAAGAGAGCGGCGTGGGCGACGCCGACTGAGGCTTTCGCGCGCTACTTCAGGTAGGGCGGAATCACCTGGGCGATGGCCTTCAGGTGCGCGAACTCCACGTCGCTCAAAGGCTGCTCCTGCACATCGAAATGGCATAGCGTGCCCAGCAGGGAACCGTTTTCTCCAGGGACCGGCACGCCGTGATAGGCGACCATCACCCCCTTGTACGGGTGGCCGTTCAGCCGGTCGTCGTTGCCGGAGTTGCTGGTCAGGAACATGCCATCGCGAAGAACGAACTGGCAGAAGCTCGTGCCGATCGGGACTTCCATGAGGTATTCGGGGCGGGTTTCACCTGCCTTGTCCGCGAGCGCGACGTTGCGCAGCAGTTCGCCTTCGAGGCGATACACCGCCGTGTAGCGATGGGTGACGCGCCGGTTGAGCTGCTCGAGCGCGGCCGTCAATCCCTCGCGCTTGCACAGGTCCGCGAACGCCAGTGCGGCCTCGCTTGGCGCGGCGTCTTCCTGGCGGGTGACGAGTTGCAGGTAGAGCCGCTCCAGTTCGTGTTCCCACGCCGTGCCCGCCTGCAGCAGCGCCAGGTCCGCCGCGCGCTGGTCTTCCACGTTCCCCGAATCGGCAGGCGACGTGGGGTAAGGGCGCATCGCGACCCCGGCTGCCCGTAGGGCTTGTTCTTTTTGCAGGCGAGATAGCACGATCATGCGGGGCTCCGTTGGGAGCCAGAGTCTAGACCGTTTGCCGTACCTAGCCTGTTCAAAGGGCGCACGGATGGAAGGGCGCTTCGTGGATGGCGAATGACCTCGACAGGGCGCCACAGGGCGCCATCGGGGCCTTGCCTCAGGTCGCCGACATGGCCGCGCGCAGGCGCTGCGCATAGCCTTGCAGCACATCCGCCGCAGGCTCCTTGCGTGGCCAGGTGAGCGCGATGCCGTCGTTCGCGTGGCGCGGCACCACGTGCATGTGAAAGTGAAACACGGTCTGGTCGCCCTCGCGGCCATTGGCCTGGAACAGCGTGAGGCCCGGAGGATCGAAGGTGTCGCGCACCGCGCGCGCCACTTCCTGCGCCGTCTGCGCCACGGCGGCGGCTTCCTCAGGCGTGATGTCGAAGAACGTGGCCGCATGCCGCCTGGTGGCCACCAGCACGTGGCCAGGGTTGACCTGGCCGATGTCCATGAAGGCGATGGTCAGTTCGTCTTCATGCACGCGCGCGGCGGGAATGTCGCCCGCCACCAGCCGGCAGAAGATGCACTGTCCAGGCGGGGAGGTGTCGACGAACATGGGCATGGGCGGAGTCTCCTGCAGATGGTTTGGCGCTGATGTGGGGCGCTGGTGTGTTCATGATACGGACCAGTTGCCATGCCTGTGGGACGGACGCAAGCGACCGGGGTGGCGGCTGCGCGCTACAACTTGGCGTGTACGCAGAAGCGCTGAATCCACGCCGGTGAGATGCTGGAAAAGGGGCGAGCAACTGTCCACGGACAGCTCGCCGCCACACACCTTTCCATCGCTTTTTCTCATCAGGAAGTCGGCAATGCTGATCGATGCATCACGTTCACCGCTCGTGTTTCTCAGGACGCAGGGGCAATCCAATATTTCCGTGGAGGAGCAGCTTCAGCAACTCCTCGACAAAGGGCAGCGGTTCGTGCTGATCACCGACCACTCGCAGGACGATCACCACGACGAGACGCCCGGGGAGCGAAAGCAGAAGGCGCTCTTCTTCAAGAGGGTCAAGGACCAGATGCGCGTGTTGTGCCGGGGCATGATCGTTCTCGAAGGGGACAAGTCCACCCCTGCGCCAATGCGGCTGGCGGCAGCCACCGCAAGCAAGGCTTTCGGCTTCACGGTGGCGTTCGTGTCCAGCGAGGACGAGGCGATCCGGAAGGGCGAGTCGCTGTTGGCTGGGCAGGGCAACTGAAACGGACCAGGCCCTGCGATGGCAATGCGCTTGCGCCGCCGGGACGAAAAAATACCCGCCGAGGCGGGTACTGCACAAGCCGTCGAAGGGCATCGCGATGGTGCGATGCCCGGTGCGGCGTCAGAACGTGAAGCTGCCCGTCAACGAAGCCGAGCGGCCGGCGCCCACGGTCGCGTAGTGCGACGCGTACGCCTTGTCGAAGTAGTACTTGTTGGTCAGGTTCTGGATGTTCAGTTGCAGGCTGAAGTTCTTGTTGACCACATAGCTCACCATGGCGTCGTACTTCACGTACGACGGGATCCACTTGGTGTTGTTGACGTTGCCGTACTGCTTGCCCATGTACGTCGCGCCGCCGCCGATCGTCAGGCCCGGCATGACGGTGTAGGTGGTCCAGAGCGTTGCGCTGTTCTTCGGCGTGTTCGGGAAGAAGTTGCCGTTGAACGGCGACGGGGCGCCGGTGGCCGTGTAGCCGTTGTCCGTGACCTTGGCGTTCAGGTGCGTGAAGCCGCCGAAGACCTGCCAGTCGCGCGTGATGCTGCCGGCCGCGCCGAACTCGATGCCTTCCACGCGCTTCTTGCCGATGTTCTGCGTCGTGCCGTCGGCGGCGGTGGTGCGGGCATTGTTCATGTCCGTGCGGAAGATCGCCGAGGTCAGGACCAGGCGGCGGTCCAGCACTTCCCACTTGGTGCCGACCTCGAAGCTGCGGCTGTCTTGCGGCTTCAGGTTGCGGATGGCGGCGGAGATGCCGTCCGCGCCGTCGCCACCGTCGGTGCCGGGCGGCGTCGACGAGGTGCCGTACGACACGTAGATGCTGCCGTTGGGCGCCGGCTTGTAGACCAGGCCGACCTGGTAGTTCACGAACGATGCCTTGTTCGCCAGTTCGATGCTGGGCACGAGGCCGCGCACCGGCACCGCCAGGCTGGTCGAGCCGGTGGGCGCCAGGCTCGGCACGGCTGCCGTGGTGGCGATCGGCGTGAAGTACGCGGGCGTGAGCGCGCTGGTCTTGTAGTCGTCCCAGCGCAGGCCGAGGTTCAGCGACCACTGCGGGTTGAATTCGATCGTGTCGAACGCGTAGAGCGAGGTGGTCCGCGTCTTCACGCTGGTCACGGCAGGGGAGGGCGTGATGCTGCCCGTCCACGGGTCGTACGGCGTCGGCGCAAAGGCCGAGGTGCAATTGAAGTCGCTGCGAATGCCCGAGCCCACCGCGCAGTTGAGTGCGCCGGCCGGTGCTCCGGCGACGGTGGCGCGCGGATAGCTCTCGAAGCCTGTCTTGGCGTTCTGCTGGAACAGGTAGCTGGCCTTGGTGGTGGCTTCCTTGCCGAGTTCGAGGCCGGCGACAAAGCTGTGCTTGATGCCGGCGGTTTCGAACTTGCCCGCCAGGCTGGTCTGGTTGACCAGCGATTCGGAGTCGGACACGCGGCTGTTGGGCCGGCGCCAGACGGTACCGTTCAGCAGGAAGTTGCCGCGGCTGTCGTCCGGCTGCGTCCAGATGTAGTCGTTGGTCGACTTGCTGGAGCGCGTGACGTTGCGCAGCACCAGGCCACCGCCGAAGTCGTGCTTCACGTCGACCGTGCCGGCATCGACCTTGGTGCGCTGGAAGTCGCGATTGACCACGCCGTAGTAGGTGCCACGCGGCACCACGATGGGCTGGCCGTCACCGTTGAGCAACTGGTTGACGCCGGAGCTGAACGGGTTGTTGTACGGGATGCCCGAGTCGGGCAGGTCGTCCGATTCGTAGTGGTAGTAGCTCAGCGTGACCTGGGTCGGCGTGCCCATGCCGATGGTCACGCTCGGTGCCACGCCCCAGCGCTTGACGTTGACCGGACCGCGGCCGGCGACGTCCGACTTGAAGTTCATCACGTTCAGGCGGGCCGCGACGCTGTCGGAGAGCTTGCGGTTGATGTCCAGCGTCTGGCGCTGGTAGGAATCGGTGCCCAGGCCGATGCTGCCGCTGAAGAAGTTCTCGGCCTGCGGTGCCTTGCTGATGATGTTGACCGAGCCGCCGGCCGAGCCGCGGCCGCCGAACGCTGAACTGGGGCCCTTGACGACCTCGACCGATTCGACGTTGAAGATTTCGCGCGTCTGCGCGGCGCCATCGCGCACGCCGTCCACGTAGGTGTCGCTTTGCGAGTCGAAGCCGCGAATGAAGGGGCGGTCGCCGACGGGGTTGCCGCCTTCGCCGGCGCCGAAGGTGATGCCGGGCGTGGTGCGCAGCGCATCGACCAGCGTGGTCGCGCCGGTCTGGCGAATGACTTCCTGGGGAATGACCGTGACCGACTTGGGCGTGTCCAGCAGCGGGGCGGTGAACTTCGGTGAGGAGGACTTCTCGACCTTGAAGTCGGTCGTGGCTTCGACGCGAACTTCGTTCAGGGTGCTTTGGGCTTGAGCCGTCATGGAGGCGCCGAGCGCGACCAGTGCGGCGGTGGTAGCCGTGCGGCTGGAAAAGTATCGCGCAGGCGAGTGCTTGCGACTTTTGATGTGGGTCATGGTGCTCCGGATTGCTGAATGAACCGTTCCAAGGCGGTTTCTTTTTTGCGCCGATTGCTCGTACAAGACAGTTCGGTGACTGTTACGAATGTATTAACGACGCAGCACGAATGATAATGACTCGCAATCAATGTATTGATCAGCTTTACAGTTCGTTTGCAAAGACTTTGGAACTTTGTCGCGGCGGGGCGACACATGGCGCGCGGCTTGCGCGGGCGGAAATTCGCGCAAGCTCGCTGCGAAGCGCTCGCTGCCAGAGATGGCGTGCAGGGGGAGGGTGACCGTGCCGGAGCTTCGAGCAGCTTCTGCGCATTTCGAAACCATTGGCTTACAATGAGAACGATTCGCAATCAGTTTGGCGGTCGCGCAGCACGTTCTCATGCCCTCTTCCGAAGCTTCCATCCGCCTCGTGAACACGCTTTACAGCGACCACCAGCCATGGCTGCTGGACATGCTGCGCCGCAAGCTCGGCAATGTGGACAACGCGGCCGATCTGGCGCAGGACACGTTCGCGCGCATCCTTTCTTCCAATGAAGCGGGACCGCTGCGCGAGCCGCGCGCCTACCTGACGACGGTGGCCGGGCGTATCGCCGCCCAGTATTTCCGCCGCCTCGCCCTGGAGCGCACGTACCTCGAAGCCATTGCGCATCTTCCTGAAGCCGTCAGCCCGTCGCCCGAAACGCGCCTGCTGGTGCTCGAGGCCCTGGCAGCGGTGAGTCGCGTGCTCGACGGCCTCAAGCCGCACGTGCGAGAGATCTTCCTGATGGCGCAACTCGACGGCCTGACCTACCCGCAGATCGCTTCGCAGCTCGAGGTGTCCGTCAACGTCGTGCAGAAGGCGATGGTGAAGGCGTACCGCCACTGCTACGACGCCGTGTATGGGGATTGAATCCGGCACCCGCGTCGAACGCCTGGTGTTCCGGCCGGCCGCCGACGCACCCCGACCGATCGATCCCGCCATCGTCGACCAGGCGCTGGCCTGGCTGGTGAAGATCCAGTCCGGCAGCGCGTCGGCCTGCGACAGCGATGCCTGCGACTGTTGGCGCCAGTTGCACCCAGACCACGAGCGCGCGTGGCTGCGCCTGTGCGGACTGGGCCGCGATCTGCGCGAAGGCACCAGCGCCGTGGCACCGCAAATCGCCCGCTCGACCTTGCGCGGCGTGGACCGCCAGCAACGCCGGTGGGCGCTCAAGGCCGTCGCCGGCCTGGGTGTCGGCGCATGGGCCGCCTGGTCGATGCGGCACGACATCGCCTCGTTGCGCGCCGACCACCGCACCGTGGCCGGCGAGCGGCGACTTGTCGTGCTGGCCGATGGCACGCAGGTCATGCTGAACACGCGCACGGCGATCGACGTGCGCATCGACGCGTCAACGCGCACGCTGCGGCTGCTGGGCGGCGAGATCATGGTGACCACCGCCAGGGATGCCGCGCAGCGCCCGTTCGTCGTGCTCGGACGCGACGGCCGCATCGTGCCCATCGGTACGCGCTTCGTCGTGCGCGAGTTCGATGGCGATGGCCTCGGTGGCCACGCTGGCGAAAGCACCGAAGTGACCGTCCTCGAAGGCGCGGTGGACGTCAGCGCGGGCGAGCGTTCGCAGGTCACCCGCGTGTCCGCTGGCAGCCGTGTCCGCTACGGCGCGGCCAGCGTCGGCACCCCGGCGCGTCTGGACGAAAGCGCCGCGGCCTGGGCTGACGGCAGCCTGGTGGTCGAGCGCATGAGGCTGGCCGATTTCCTTGCCGAGCTGGGCCGCTATCGCGGCGGCGTGCTGCGCTGCGACCCCGCGGTAGCCGGCGTGCTCGTGAGCGGGTCCTTTCCGCTGGCCGACACCGATGCGGTGCTCGCCATGCTGGAAGAAACGCTGCCCGTCAGGCGCACATCCCTGAGCCGCTACTGGGTCACGGTCTCGGCCCGATAGGAAAGAGGCTTCAACGAGGCATGCTGAAAAAAAACCTGCCGGAAAGTGGCAGGTTTCGGAATCTCGTGCATCAACGAAGACAGGTACCGCGAAAAACAAAGAGCGGTGCGACCTTTCTTTCCATCGATCACAGAGAGCTTTTCACATGGCATTCATCGCACGGCCCGGACGACGTTTCAGGCCTTCTCCGTCGGCTGCGCTGGCACGCGCCGGTTGCCTCGCCGCGGCATTGGGCGCGGCTGCCGCGGGCATCGGCCCGGCCTGGGCGCAGACCGCGCCGGCCGTCCAGCCGACGGGCCCGAGCCGGCCCTACGCCATCGCCGCGGGCTCGCTCGACAGCGTGCTGGGGCGCTTCGGCCGAGAGGCCAACGTGATGATCGCGATTGACCCGACGCTGACGCAGGGCCTCGAAAGCCCCGGCCTGCAAGGCAGCTTCAGCGTGCCCGAGGGGCTGGGCAGGCTGCTCGCCGGAAGCGGCCTCGAAGCGCTGCCCGGCGCCAGCGGCGGCTGGCGGCTGCGCAAGGCAACGGGAACGGCGGCCGGCGCGCAGGCGCCAACGCCCCAGGGCGCCGAGGCGGCCACCGGACCGGCGCTGGCGCCCGTCATCGTGAGCGCCCGGCGCGAACGGCTCTACGACGTGCAGGACGTCAATGCCGGCGCCCTGGGCATCCGCTCGCTTCAGGACCTGCCGTTCGCCGTCGGCTCCTACACCGTCGACACCATCGAGGCCCAGCGCGCCCGCACGGCGCTCGACGTGCTGCGCAACGACCCATCGGTCACGCCGACTTCGGGCTTCTCGTCGTTCGATGGCGTGGCCGTGCGCGGCTTCTCGGCGAACTCTTTCAACAACGTGCGGCGCGACGGCCTGCTGGCCAACGTCTACAGCGACGTGCCGTTGGAGAACAAGGAGCGCGTCGATGTGCTCAAGGGCCTGTCGGGCTTTCTGTACGGCGTGGGCGAGCCCAGCGGCATCGTCAATTACGTGGTGAAGCGGCCGACGCGTGAGCGCTTTGCAAGCGTCACCGCCGAAGTGCGCAGCTACGGCGGACGCTACGCGGCCGTCGATGCCGGCGGGCCGTTGAACGAAGGCGGCACCGTGGGCTACCGCTTCAATGCCGCGACCGAAAAGGTCGGCGACTTCACGCATTTCGGCGACCTGAAGCGCGACTTCCTGAGCGGCGCCGTGGACATCAAGATCAATCGCGACGCACTGCTGCAGCTCGACTTCGACTGGCAGAAGAAATCGCTCGCCGCCAGCGGCATGATCGGGCCGCGCAGCGACGGCACCGTGCTGGCGGCGTCGCGCTTCGATCCGCGCACGCTGGTCGGCCAGCCGTGGGGCCAGTACAAGACCGACGCCTGGAACATCGGCGCGCGCCTGGACTACGCGCTGAACAGCAACTGGGACCTGACCGCCCAACTGGGCTTCAGCCGCAGCAAGCGCAACGCGCTCTTCTTCAATGCCTCGCAGATCGCGCCGAATGGCGACGTGCTGAAGGGCAACACGCGCTACGAAGCCGAGCCGTACCCCACCGCAGCCGGGCAAGTGTTCACGACAGGCCGCTTCAAGACGGGAACGGTCGGGCATGAGGCGGTCATCGGCTACTCCTATTCCAGCCTGCAATCGCCCGATGGCGACTACCAGCGTTTTCCGCAGCTCATCGGCAACGTCTTCCGGCCGCTGCCCTACCTGCAACCCTACCTGTCCGACAACACCCACCTGCCCGCAAGCACCGCGCGACAGAGCAGCGTGTTCGTGAGCGACACACTCAGCTTCACGCCGCAATGGCAACTGCTGGTGGGCGCGCGCCACATCAGCTATGCCAGCGACATCGGCAGCAAGTACGACGGCACGCCCAAGTACACGACGCGCGTCACCGTGCCCACGCTGAGCGCCATGTACAAGCCGTCGGAGCGCACCACCGTCTACGCCACTTACGGCGAAGGCTTCGAGCAGGGCGCCTATGCACCGAGCTATGCAGAAAATGCCCTGCAGAAGCTCGGCCCCATCAAGAGCCGCCAGTACGAGATCGGTGTGAAGAGCCGCGTGCTCGACGGCCTGATGGTCACGGCCGCGGCCTTCGACATGGACAAGCCGCTGCAGGCCGTGACGCCCTCCGACAACATCTTTCGCCAGCAGGGGCGGCAGCGCCACCGCGGTGTGGAGTTCACGGCCAATGGCGAGATCACGCCCCAACTGAGCGGCATCGCCGGCGTGTCGTGGCTCGATGCCGAACAGCGCGACACCGGCGACGCAACGCTCGAGGGCCGTCGACCCAGCAACGTTGCCCGCTTCCAGGCGAATGTGTTCCTCGACTACCGGCTGACGTCGGTGCCGGGGCTGTCCTTCAACACCGGCATCTACCACGTGGGCAACAGGCCGCTGGACCGTGCCAACACGATGATCGTTCCCGGCTTCACGCGCTGGGACCTTGGCGCCGCCTACGTGACGAAGCTGATGGGCAAGTCGTCGGTGATACGCCTGTCGATCGAGAACGTTGCCAACCGGCGCTACTGGAGCTCGGTCAACTACGGCGGTGTGACGCAGGGCAACCCGCGCATCGTCCGCCTGGCAACGACGGTGAACTTCTGAAAGCGGGAAGCACATGAACATGTCCCACGTTTCGATGAACGCCGTCCGCGCGGCATTTCTTGTGGCTGCCCTCGGCAGCGGCACCGCATTCGCCCACGGCGTGTGGATCACGCAACGTGCCAGCGAGCTGGCACTGGTCCTGGGCGAGGGCGCCCTCGACGAAAGCTATGAAGCGCGGCAGGTACAAACGGTGAAGGCGTTCACCGCCCAGGGCGCGGCGACGGGCGTCAAGCTGCAGCCGCGCACCCGCAATATCGTCGTCGAGCCTGACGCCGATGCCGCCGCTTTGTCCATGGCGGTCGAAGACGGCTTCTGGTCGCAAGGCGCGGATGGAAAGTGGGTCAGCGGCTCGCGCGTCCAAGTGCCCGCAGCGCGCAAGGCGGGCTACTACATCAAGTTCGGCACGACCCTGCTCAAGCCGGTGGCCATGCCGTTCAAGCCGCTGGGCATGGACCTGGAGATCGTGCCGCTGGCCGATCCGATGGCGCTGCGCCGCGGCCAGCGGCTGGCAATCCGGGTGCTGTCGAAAGGGCAGCCGGTGGCGGGCGTGGCCGTCATCGGCGACTTCATCGGCAACGTCTCCGGGCCGCGCGTCAAGACCGACCGCGCGGGGCGCGCGACGATCGTTCTGGGCAGCAGCGGCTTGAATGTGATCGCGGTGTCGCTCACACGGCCCCGCGCCGACAGGACGGAGGCCGACGAGGACGGGCTCGAAGCCACGCTGGCATTTGCGTTGCCCAAGGCGGGCGACTGAGCGGCGCCTCTCGAGTTCACTGCGGCCGCTCGGCGCGGCGCCACTCTCTCCATTCCCTGTGCTCGCGCCACCGGCGCCGGTCCAGCCGCTCGCGCAGTTCGCCGCAGGTCATGGGACGGCCATTGCTGTAGCGCCCGTCCTGGCAGGGGTCGTAGGCCGGGCGATCGCGTGCGTCGAGGCGGCGCTGCTCTTCCTCGCGGTCCAGATGCCGCAGAAGTTCATCGCAGCTCATGGGCCGGCCGTAGCTGTTGCGGCCGTCGCGGCAGGGATCGTAGGCAGGCGCGCCTCCGTCGAAGCCCGAGACCACTTCCGCCGCCGCCGTGGAGGCGAACAGAATCACGAGCGCCAGCACCACGACCTCGGCAAGCCCGACCGTATGAAAAAAACTGCGCATGGCGTCTGTTCCCTGCGCCGCATGGGCGCCGTTCGTTGGCGATGCCGAAGAGCTTCTGCCCTGAACATGGCGCGAACATGGCGCCGACACCGTTTCCGCGCACGCAATACTGATGCAATGCGGCCTGCCTAAAGTGCGGCACGCCGGGCTCCGGCATCGCGGCTTTTTTTGAAAGGGCATGCACCGTGCGCATCCTGCTTGTGGAAGACGAACCCGAAATGGCGTCGGTGCTGTGCATCGCGCTGCACAAGCGCGGCCTGCTGGTGGACCACGCGGACACCCTGGCCGCCGGTGCACGCCATGTCGACGCCACGCCGTACAACGCGCTGGTGCTCGACCGCAGGCTGCCTGATGGCGACGGCCTGTCGCTGGTGTCGAACCTGCGCGCCGCCGGCAACCAGGTTCCGGTGCTGATGCTCACGGCGCGCGATGCCCTGGACGATCGCGTGGCGGGGCTCGACGCGGGCGCCGACGATTACCTGGGCAAGCCCTTCGCGGTCGAGGAACTGCTGGCCCGCCTTCGTGCGCTGCTCCGGCGGCCTGCCGCCACTCAGGCGGATGCCCTGGACATTGCCGCGCTGTCGTTCGACTTCGCGCATTGCGAAGCCAGCGTCGCCGGCAGGCGGCTGGAACTGCCGCGCCGTGAGCTGCTGGCGCTCGAAACCCTGGTGCGCCGCGCGGGCCGCACCGTGCTGCGCGGTGCACTGGAGCGCGCGGTGTTCGGCTTCGATGCGGAGATCCAGTCGAACGCGCTCGACACGCACGTATCGCGCCTGCGCAAGAAGCTCGCGGACACCGGCGCCGGCGTGGAGATCTGCAGCATCCGCGGCGTCGGCTATCTGCTGCGGCAGACGCCATGAAACCGCCGGCACAACAGCCCACCCTGAAGCGCCGGCTGATTCGCCAGCTGGTGCTGCTGCAGGTTGCCATCCAATTGCTGGTGATCGGCGCTCTGGCCGCATCGGGCTACCTGATCGACTTCAGCTCATCGGAGAACACTGTCGAGATCCTGCAGGAGGCTGTGGCGCGCGATGCCGCCGGCAAGCTCGTCATGCGGCCGACGCAACGCCTGGTTGCCTTGCGCGAAACCGTGCCGCATCTCTGGTTCTCCATCCGCGACCACCAGGGCGGCCAGGTGGTGGAAGGCCTGATACCGCCCGAGTTCGCAAGCATCGGCGACACGCTCGACGCGGTGCGCCAGGCACGGCTGGGCTGGAACATAGGCGATCCGCCGAGGCAGGCCGCGCGCATGCGCTGGGTGGACTCCGCCGCGGGCGACGTGCAGATCCTCACCGGGCCCGACAGCCCCGTCACCTGGCGCAACCTGGGTCTTGCGCTGTTGCTGCTCCTGGTGCAACTGGTGCTGCCGATCATGGCCATCACCGTCGCGGCGACGCTGCTGGCCACGCACTTCGTGGTGAAGCGGACCCTGGCCGGACTCAACGCCGCCGCGGCGCGCGCCGGCCAGATCGATGCCGACCAGCGCGGCGTGCGGCTGCCGCTGTCCGGCGTGCCGGGCGAGATCGCGACACTGGTGGGCGCCTTCAACGACGCACTGCAGCGCCTGGACGACGGCCATGCGCGCCACGAGCGCTTCCTGGCCGATGCCGCGCACGAACTGCGCACGCCGCTCGCCATCTTGAACACGCGGCTCGAGAACCTGCCGGACAGTCCCGACAGGCAGCGCCTGCTGGCCGACACCGCGCGCCTGTCGGTGCTGGCGGGCCAACTGCTGGACCTGCAGCGCATGAAGGGCAATTCGGACCGGCGGCAACCCATCGATCTGGTGGAGATGGCACGCGACGTGGTCGCGGAGATGGCGCCTCTGGCACTCGCGGCGGGCTACGAGATTTCTTTCGAGCCACAGGCCGCCCGCGTCGAAACGGAAGGTGACCGCGACGCGCTGGTGCGCGCGCTGACCAACCTCGTGCAGAACGCGATCGACCATGCAGGAGGGCAGGGCAGCGTGGTGGTGCGGGTCGATGCCGCCGGCAATGTCGACGTGATCGACGACGGGCCGGGCATTCCCGCAGCGCAGCGCGCGCATGTCTTCAAGCCCTTCTACCGCGTGCATGCCACCGGCCCCGGTGCCGGCCTTGGCTTGAGCCTGGTGCAGGAGATCGTGCGCCTGCACGGTGGCGAGGTCTCGGTGCACGACGGTCCCGAGGGCGGCACGCTGTTCCGCATGCGCCTGCCGCTGCACGCGGCGAAGCGCTCCGTTTCTTCTCTTCATTGAGTGCTCGCATGAAAACATCGGCTGGCGACAACCGGCGGCATTGGCTGCGCGCCGCACTGTCATGGATGCTGTGGCCGGGGCTCTATGGCCTGGGCTTGCTCGGCGCGGGGATGGCCTTTGCCAGCCAGGCGCCGCTGCTGTGGTTCAACCTTGTGTACCTGTCGGTGGCGCTGGCCATCGCCGTGTTCGAGCGCTGGATGCCGCATGAGCCTCGCTGGCTGGCGGATGACGGCGAGACACCCTGCAACCTGGCCCACACCCTGCTCACCAAGGGCTCGGCGCAACTCGCGGCGGCGCTGGCCGCGAGCTTTCCCATTGCCGTGGCTACGGTGGCCCAGCCGTCGCTGCGCATATCGCTCGGCATCTGGCCCACGCACTGGCCGCTGTGGGCGCAGGTGGTGCTGGCGCTGGTGATCGCCGAGCTTGGCCTCTACGTGGCGCACCGGTCGGCGCACGAGTGGTCGCCGCTGTGGCGTTTTCATGCGCTGCATCACAGCGTGCGGCGGCTGTGGGTGCTGAACACCGGGCGCTTCCACGTGATCGACAGCGCGTTCAAGGCGGTGCTCGGCCAGCTTCCGCTGTACCTGTTGGGCGCGCCGCTCGCGGTGTTCGCGTGGGTCGGGGCTGTCACGGTCATCACCGGCCTGCTGACCCACTGCAACATCGAGCTGCGCACCGGCTGGCTCGACCGCATCTTCAGCACGCCGGCGCTGCACCGCTGGCATCACTCCAAGGTGCTGGACGAAGGCAATCGCAACTACGGCGAGAACATCGTGCTGTGGGACCAACTGTTCGGCACCTACTTTCACTCCCCGCGCAGGCCGCCGTCTGACATCGGCATCGACGGCCACATTGCCAGTGGTTTCGTGGGCCAGTTGCTGCAACCGCTCACGGCAGAGGGGGTGCGGCAGATCATGGGCGTGTCACTGGCTCATCGGCACGAGTGCTCATCGAGTGCCCCGCAACCGATGGCGTTGCAGGAGGCACTTGAGCGCCCGACCACGAGCACTGATGTCTCGACAGGTTGCCCGCGTGCGCGTTGAGGAACATGCCGATGCCAAGAAAGCGAGGCAGCAGATGAAGGGCGCATACGGCGCGGCTATCACGCGGCACGCTGGCGACTCGATGCGCAAGATCGCGGAGCAGTCCACGAAGCAGGGGCTCCCAGCGTTGGCGCCACTGTCTAGTGGTCCACCCCGATTCCGTCTGTCATCTTGGATCGATAGGATGCGGCCAAATCTCTTTGGGCGAGGGGCATCTGAAAGAAACGACAACAAGACGGGGCGCATGCCTCGCTGCGCGCGGCATTGGAGCTGTGCTTGCGCTGATGCTCGCTGGGGCGACTGCGGTGATTGTGTGGGGCACCGCCCGAGGGTTGGGGTTGGCCGATGAGGGCGTCTATCTGCTGGCCGCTCGCTATCCCAACGAGATTGAGCAGAACGTTTCGGCCGTCTTCGACTACACCGGCGCGATCTTCAGGCTCGTGGGCTACGACCCGCAACTCTTCCGGCTTGCAGGTCTCGTCGCGATCATGCTGTCGGCGCTCGCATTCTGGGCGGGCTTCCAGAAGTTGCTGCTCGTCATGTTCCCCGATGCCAAGGCGACACAGCATGTGCGCTTGAACTCGCTTCTGTTCATCCAGATCGGTGGAATTCTGTACTACCAATGGGCCTTTGCAACGCCCAACTACTACACCTTGACGGCTGTCGCGCTCAACGTGTTTGCAGGGTGTGTCATGTGGGCTCTGGCGCGCGAGACGAAGGCGCCGGGCAACGTGTGCACGACGTTTCTCTTCGGTGTGGCGGGGCTCGCTTTGGGCTCTGGGGTCTTCGTCCGATTCACCTCCGCCTTGCTGGTGCTGGGCTGCCTGTTCGCGCTCCTCTGGTATTGGCCCGGCGTCGGCCGCTTGCGCAGGGTTCGGCTGCTTCTCACGGTGGGCCTTGGGATGGTGGTGTGGTCGGGCTTCCACTTCATCGCGGTGCAGGGGCCTGTACGGCAGTGGGAGATGTTTACCCATGGCTGGCAGTTGTACCAAGCCATCGGCACGCACTCGCCGGGCGCAAAAATCTTCGCCTACCCGCGCGATCTGCTCGCTCTTGGCTTCTCCGCCTTCCTGGTCTTCTGGCCATGCCACGTGCTGATCGCCCTTGCATTGCTGGCGTCGCGGGTTGCACGCGAGCGCATCGCAACGCTGAAGATCTTGCGTCCGTCAACTGTCGCCGTGGTCGTGATCTCAGTCGCGGCTGTGCTTTCGTGGGGTGTCGGCGCGAATGTACTGGCCAGTCGCCTGCCTGCCTCGGCATTCGCTGGCGGCGTGTCTGTCTACCTGTCGTTCTACAGCGCGTGGATTCTGTTGCTGGTCGCTGTGTACGCGCTCTTCGCGATGCAGCCTGCCAATGCGCGACCGCGCTGCGATCCGACAGCGATGCAATGCCGTGGTCTGGTGCTGTTCCTGCTGGGCCTGCCCATTGCAGGGTCAGTCGGCACCGCCAACCCGCTGTACAACGTCATCTCGTTCTATGCCGTTCCGTGGTTCGGGCTGGTGTTCCTGCTCGGCATCGCGCTGATCACACGATACAACGCTCGGCCGGCACTGCTGCTTGGTGCGATGGCTGTAATGGGCGGTGTGACTTGCAGCCAGGTTGTGCAGGGCAGCGTCCAGGCGCCAGCGCAGATTTCGACGGGGCTGCAACAGCAGACGGTGCTGACTGAGGTGGGATTCCCCTCGCACTGGATGAAGCTGGACAGCCAGTCGCACGCGGTGATCGAGCAGTTGCGGGCTTCGGCGGTGCGCGCTGGCTTCAAGCCAGGCGATGACATCGTGGCAGTGAGCTACCTACCGGGCTTGGTTTATGCGATGGGAGGACGATCGCCTGGGCATCCGACCTTCCTGCTGGGCACGCCGGGCTATCTTGCCTACAGCAAGATGGCGCTGGGTTTCGCCGACAAGTCGCGTTTGGCGCGCTCCTTGGTGCTGCTCGATGTCGACGCACATCATGAAGAGCTTGGTCACCTTCTAGGATCGGCTGGCCTGACCTTCCCAACGGGCTATGAGTTGGTTGGCAATGTCGCTGCTGGCGAAAAAAACTACAAGCTCTACAAGCCATTGAACTAAAGCAGTTGATTGGCTCACGCTACGGCGTTCAAAAGAGAAGGAACGATGAACCACAGTTTTTCGCACAAGGGGAAGCGTGTCGACGTTGAGGTTCTGGAGCAGGAAGGGCAATTCGAGTACTCCTACATGATCGAAGGTGGCACGCCGGTGCGAAAGGACGACTTCGTTTCGCGCAGTTCAGCGTCTGCAGTGCTCGCTGCGATGGCTGCGGCGAAAAAGGAAATCGACAGTGGGGGCGGCGCTGCGCCGTTCAGGCGGTGATGGAGGGGCCAAACTCCGCGGCCACGTAGGCCCACATTCCTGCCACCAGGAACGACGGCCCTCTACCCATGCACTACGACCACCGGTTGACCTCTCCTGCAGGTGTCCAAGGGAAATGGTGTTGGCATGGACATCGTGCCCCTGTGGGCTCACGGCGTCCCGGCGTACATGAGGCATCGGGTCATGCACTTGCTCGCCGTCACCGGTCACTACGCCGCCGACGTGGTCGTGCTGCTGGGTGGCCAGGACTTTGAAATCTATCGCATCGAACGCGAGGAGGCCGAGACCTCGCAACTCATCAAACAGAAACGGACGTTCTGGCGCGGCGCTAGCTGCAGTACCAAGGAAAGTCTTCCCATCACTTGCGCACAAGGGAACGATCCGCTCTCAAGGAACTAGGAGTCCTTCGCCGCCTGGCATCGCTGGCACAGCACTCGAAACTCAACGGGCGCTTCCGAAAGCACCATGCCTTCCTTCTCGCAGGCTTGCGCTACAAGCCGGGTCAGCGCGTCTGCGTTGTGCAACTCGACCGCCTTCTCGCAGGATTTGCAGACCAGGCGGGCCTTGACGACAGGGTGGTCGATTGACCTGTAGGCCGAGGACACCCGCCCGTTTCGCAGCGACCATTCGTGATGCACTCGACCGGAGGCGGCCAGCTGCTTCAGGTCCCTGTAGAGGGCCACCATCGCGAAGGGCGGTTGATACTTTGCGATGCGCTGATTGATCTCGATCGCGTTGAGGCTCGCGCCGTTTTCATCGACCAGGATTCGCACGATCAGGTCGTGCCGGCTTTGCACCCGGGGGCTTGGGGCGTAGCGGGCGGTGAAGGCCGAATGCCTTGCATACGACCTCTTGCTGAGATAGGGCGGTGGCGTTGCCGGCCCGACGATGCGTGGGTCTACAGGAGCACGAGCAGTTGCCAATGGAACCTCCATCGCGTTGGCGCCGGCCGGTGAGCCGAAGGGCTCACCGGCGCGTGCCTTAGAACTTCGCGTTCAACGAAACACGGAATGCGCGCGGCGAGCCCGGCGTGATGTTCGTGTTGCTGTTCGCGTTGAGGAAATACCTGCGGTTGAACAGGTTCTCGACATTCACCTGCATCTGCAGCTTCTTGCTGAGCGTGAAGAACAGCGCCGCGTCCACGCGGGTGTAGCCGGGCAGCACCACGTTCGGGAATGGCGCAGCGGCCGTCACGATCTGCTCGCTCGACGCGAACATCCGGGTCTGGTGAATCACCCCCAGGCCCGCACCCCACATCGGCGTGAAGTCATAGCGGTTCCACAGCGCGAAGGTGTGCTTCGGCACCTGGCCCACGGTGGCTCCCGCACGGATGGTGGCTGAGGTGTCGGCCTTGAACTTCGAATCGGTGTACGAGTAGCCGCCCGCCACGCTCCATGCCGGCGTGATGTTGCCGCTCAAGCCCAGCTCGAAGCCTTGCGTGCGCTGGCCGTCGCTCAGGATGGTGCGGGTGTTGGTGGGGTCGGTCGGGTCCAACACGACGACGTTCGAGCGGTCCAGGCGGTACAGGGCGGCGGTGGCTGCCAGGTTGGGCAGCACGTCCCACTTGGCGCCGATTTCGTAGTTCTTGAACTTCTCGGGCTTGAGCGCTTGCGTGCTCAGGCTCAGCGACGAAAGCTGGTCGCCTGCGCGTGGCTGGTAGGCGATGCTGTAGTTGGCGTACAGCGAAAGCTGTTCGACCGGCTTGTAGATCACGCCCAGGCGCGGGGAGACGAGGTCGTCGGTGGTCTTGAAGCGGTCACCGCTGCGGTTGTTGCGGAAGTCGACCTTGAACTGGTCATAGCGCAGGCCGGCGATCACCTGGAACTGAGGACTCAGTTCGATCTGGTCCTGCACATAGAGTGCTGCAACGGTCGCCTTGCCGCTGTTGTTGGCGTCCGTCGCGGCCTGTCGGTACACGACCGGCGCATAGGTGGTGGGGAACGCAAGCGGCACCGTCACGCTGGTGGCGGTGTTGTTGAAGAAGCCTGTGTTGCGGAAGTTGTCGGTGTCCTGCTGGCCGAGTTCGGCGCCCACGAGCAGCTTGTGCTTCACCGCGCCGGTGTTCAGCGAAAAGGTCAGGTCCGTCTGGTTGAAGATGCTCTTGCGCGAGGTGGCGTTGTTGTAGGCGCTGAGCGCCACGCTCGTGCCTGCGTTGTTCACCGCACCAGGAAAAACGTTCTGATAGAACTTGTCCTGGTTGGACCAGCGCGTGCGGTTGCGCAGCAGCACGCCGTTGTCGAATTCGTGTTCGACCAGGGCGTTGAAGGCGTCGAGCGTCGAGCCCGTGGGGCTGCCTGCGGCGTTGCCGAAGAAGGTCGATGGATCGGTGACCACCGGGACCCCGCGGTACGACGTGATGCCGCGGTCCGCGATGCGGCTGTCCTTGAAGTGCTCATAGCCCAGCGTGACGAGCGTCTTCGCGCTGGGGCGCCAGCTGATGGTCGGGTTGATGCCCGAGCGCTCCAGCCAGACGCCGTCGCGGTAGCTCTTGGAATTTTCGTAGAGGCCGTTGAGCCGGAACGACAGCTGGTCGTTGATGGGCTGGTTCAGGTCGACCGTGAGGCGGCGGTTGCTGTTCGAACCGAGCGTCACCGACCCTGCGTAGAAGGGCGTCCACTCCGCTTGCTTGCTCACGCGATTGATCAGCCCGCCGGTGGCGCCGCGGCCGAAGACCATGGCGTTGGGGCCCTTGAAGATTTCCACGCGCTCGATGTTGTACAGGTCGCGGTAGTACTGGACGTCGTCGCGGATGCCGTCGATGAAGAAGTCGCCAGTGGTGCTGATGCCGCGGAAGATCGGTGTTTCGCGGTTGCCCTCGCCTTGGGCGAAGCCCACGCCGGGCACATAGCGCGCGGCTTCCGCAATGCTCTGTACCGCACGGTCGCGCATCTCGTCGGCGGTGATCACGCTGATGGACTGCGGCGTGTCGCGCAACAGCGTGTCGGTCTTGGTGGCCGTGGTGGCGCGCTTGGCCGAATAGCCCTGGTCGCCTTCACTGGTCACCGTCACCGGCGGCAGCGAGCCGCCGCTCTGCGACCACGCAGGCGTCGTGCAGATGGCGACAGTCGCCCCGGCGGCCAGCAACTGGATGGCTTTCACGATCGATGGCTGGGCGAAGCGGGGGGCCACGACGTGGCGTCGCGGGCTGGATGGCATGTTCATGTTGAAACGGATGGGAGGGGAAAGGTCGGCGCCTGTGCACCGTCTCAAAGGCGAGCGCCGACCTTCCCGACGTTCCCCGTACAGCTGCACGGAAAAGCCAGAAATACGAACGATTCGCAATTTCGAAGAAATGTAGAAGCGTGAAGTAGTACTGTCAAGTGCTACTGTTTTTTGTGTCGAATGCGCGACTTGTCTGGTATCAGCGAAGAAGAGGTGCGTATGCGCCAGCGCCTGGTGGTTGCCAGGACGACTACGACAGTACAGCGAAAGGGAAGGGGACCGCGCTCGCGGTGCCGTTTCAGGACGGCTTGCTGGGCGTCTTTTCGACGCGAGGCGACCTCACGCCGCTGATCTGGCCACGCACGACTTTCCAGAAGTTCTTGGTGCCGTCGAGCAAGCGCCAGGCGTTGGAGCGGTGCGCCAGCACACCGACTTCCGGCAGGACATCCCGCAGGTTCTTCAGGCCAAGGATCTTCAGGTACTTGCGCACCGTGGTCGGGCTGTGAATGAGCAGGATCACGCGCCACCCGTAGTGCCGCCCGAGCATCAGCATGCCGACGGCACTCTCGAGGTCGTCGAGGTCGCCGTTGAAGTCGTCCACGGCGCGGTCCACGATGCTGAGGATTTCCTGATCGCTCATGGGCGAGGGCATGTTTTTTACGTTGGCGCTGGCGGTGTGTTGGATGAAAGCGGAGCGGCTGGGAGAAGTGTCGCACGCCGAAAAGAAAGGGCGATCATGCGATACTTTGGAGAATGCGAATCATTGTCATCGTCTCCGATTCTGGCAGCGAGCTCTTCTCCCATGTTTGATGCTTTTGCCGTCACGCTGCGCGAGCTGGCGGAGCTGATGTTGATCGTCGGCTCGCTGGGCGCTTGCCTGTTCCAGGCGCGCCGACTGCGGCTGGTGCCATACATCGCCTGGGGGCTGGTGCTTGGCCTGGTGCCAGCAGCAGGTCTTGCCGTGATCCTGATGGACGCGACCTTCGACGGCGTCGTGGAGGCGGCCCTCTCGGCAGTGATGGGCCTGGGTGTCCTGCTTGTCGCCATGAGCATGGCGGCCTCCGCGGGAAGCATCCGAAGCCGTGTTCAGCTTTTTCTCGAGTCGTGGCTGGAGCGGCGAGGTGCCGCCGCGGTCGTCGTCGGATTCGTGGCACTTGCGGCCTTTCGTGAATCGCTTGAAGTCGCGGTGTTCATGCGCTCGATCAGCGCCCGTTCGGGGGCGGCAGATGCGGTGATCGGAATGCTCTTCGGCATGGTTGCAGCCGGGCTTCTGGTGCCGATCTGGAAGTGGCTGCGCATCCGTTCCGGGCTGCTGGCGCTTTTCAGGATCTCGGCATTGCTCCTGTCGCTGCTGTCGATCCAGATGTTGCTGCATGGCGTCAGCAAACTCCTGAGATTGCACGGCACGGCTGCAAGCGGTGCACCCCTGTCATCCGCGATCGAGCCATTCCTCGAGGGCGGCTCGCAGTACTTCTGGGTGTGCGCTGCGCTGATGCTCGTCCCGTTGTTGCACATGGTTCGCGGATGGTGGGCAGGCACGGGCAAAGCAACAACCGGGTGACATCGGTTGCGCCAACGAAACGACGACACATGCTTGCCCGCGGATCACTTCTCGAACAGGACGTCCACAACCTCTACAGCGACCACCATGGTTGGCTGTACGGCTGGCTGCGCAAGAAGCTGGGCAACAGCTTCGACGCCGCGGACATTGCCCACGACACCTTCATGCGTGTGTGGGTCGGTTGCCAGGCAGATGCCATTCCCGCACTGCGAGAGCCGCGCGCGTACCTGACCACGGTCGCGCGGCGGCTGGTGGTGAACCACTACGAGCGACAGTCGCTCGAGCGCGCGTACCAGGCATCGCTCGCGCTGTTGCCGCAAGCACTCGTGCCCTCGGTCGAGGAGCGCGCGATCCTGCTGGAGACCCTGCACGAACTCGATGCGCTGCTGGACGAACTGCCGGCCAAGGCGCGCACCGCCTTTCTCATGTCGCAGCTCGAAGGCCTTGCCTACGAGGACATCGCGGCGCAGTTGCAGGTCAGCGTGCGAACCGTCACTCGCTACATGGCGCAGGGATTCAGGCAGTGTCTGCACCTGATGCTGACGCAACAGGCGTGACGACGCCGCACGCTGCCGACGGTCCGGTCGATGCGCGCCTGGTGGACGAGGCCGCGCAGTGGCTCGCCCGCATGCATGCGGGCCATTTCACCGAAGCCGATGCGCAACGTTGCGAGCGCTGGCGCAACCAGAGCCCCGACCACCAGCGCGTGTGGCAAAGCGCGGAACAACTCAGTCGCAAGTTCGGCGCGGTACCGCCTGCCGTGGGCATGCCGGTGCTCGATCGCGGCCGCGCCACCGCGAACCGTCGTGCGCTGCTCCGAACCGTGGCCGTGCTGCTCGCGGCGCCTTCGGTGGCGTGGATCGGCTATCGCGCGGTGCCCTGGCAGACGTTGGGTGCCGAGTACCGCACCGCCACCGGCGAGCGGCGCGACATCGTACTGGACGACGGCAGCCGCATCAGCATCAACACCGCGACCGCCATCGACGTGGCCTTCGATGCCACGAGGCGCCTAGTCCGGCAACGCGAGGGCGAAATCCTGATCGAGACCGCCTCGGACCCGAGCCCTGGGCCGCACCGACCCTTTCTCGTGGAAACCCCCGAAGGCCGCCTGCAGGCCCTGGGCACGCGCTTCATCGTGCGCCGTGACGAAGGCCACAGCCGCCTGACCGTGCTGGCTGGCGCGGTGGAAGTGCGTCCGTCGCGGGCGCCCGACGCATCGGTCGTCGTGAGCGCTGGGCAGCAACTCGCATTCACCGCCGACGCCGTTGGCGCCGTATCGCCCGCCAGCACCGGGGCCGATGCCTGGGCCCAGGGCGTGCTGTACGCGCAGGAAATGCGCCTGGGCGATTTCATCGCCGAACTCGCGCGCTACAGAAGCGGGGTTCTGCGCTGTGATCCAGCCATCGCGGACCTGCGCGTGTCGGGCGCGTTCCAGCTCGACAACACCGACCGCATCCTCGACATCCTTGCGCAAACCTTGCCGGTGCGCGTCGATTCCCGCACCCGCTATTGGGTGACCCTGACCGCTGCATAAATTATTTTTGCCGATGCGTGTCCGGTTCTGACGCTTCGCCTGTCATGTCGGTTGAAACCCAATCGACCGATTTGCCTGACTTGCGACAAGGACCTCTTTCATGACCGACCGGCTCCCCGTTTCCCCCAAGCTTGCGTTGCAAGCGAACCCGCAGCGCCAGATCGTGCGCGCTATCCACAGCGCGCTGTGCGCTCTTGGCCTCACTGCCGCCAGCCTCGCCACAACGCAGGCCTGGGGGGCCGATACCAGCGCGGCTCAGGCACGCAGGGCATACAACATCCCGGCCGGCCCGCTCGGCCCGGCCTTGCTGAGCTTCGCGGGGCAGGCCGGCGTCAACCTGAGCATCGACCTGTCCCGCACGCGCAACCTGACGACGCCGGGCCTCTCCGGCGAGTTTTCGGTGGAAGAGGGCTTCGGCCGGTTGCTGGCCGGCAGCGGTCTGCGTACGCGGCGGCTCGGCGATGGCAATTTCACGCTGGACACGGTCACTCAACCCGCGGCGCTTGGCGCCGCTGCGACCCAGGCGCCTGTGTCCACCGTGGCTGGCACCGAGGCTCCCGGCGCGGCGTTGCCCGCGGTCACCGTGACAGCGCGCACGCAAAGCGACCTGATGGCGCCGACGCGGCAGGTGACGGTACTCGAGCGCGAGGAACTGGACACGTTGCGCCAGGGCTCGGACAGCGTGGCCACCTTGCTGAGCAAGGTCGTGCCCGGCATGGCGGACTCCAGCCACACCATCACCGATTTCGGCCAGACCTTGCGCGGGCGCAACATGCTGGTGCTGGTCGATGGCATCCCGCTCAACACCAACCGTGATTCGTCGCGCAACCTCGCCAACATCAATCCAGCCGACGTCGACCAGATCGAAGTGCTGCGGGGCAGCAGCGCGATCTATGGCAGCGGGGCGGCCGGGGGCATCGTTTCCATCCGCACACGCCAGCCCAGCGGCGAGCCGCGTGCCGAGACCACCATCACCGGCGTTGCGCCACTCTCGCGGCTGGGCTCCGCGGGATTGGGTGGCGAGGTGCAGCACTACATTTCTGGCGGCGGCGAGGTCTTCGACTACGCGGTGAGCCTGGGCGCGCGGCGCGTGGGCGGCTCTTTCGACGCGCGTGGCGATCGTCTCGCGCCGGAGCCCAGCCAGGGCGACCTGTTCGACTCGAACATCTACAACGCCTCCGCGAAGATCGGCTACCGCATCGATGCCGACCAGCGGCTGCAGTTCTCCGCGAGCCACTACGACGCAAAGCAGGACACCGACTACGCCTCCGACGCATCCGTAGCCAAGCTGCCCGCCGGCAGCGTCGCCGCACGGTCGCTCAAGGGCCTGCAGCTCGACAAGCAGAACCGCGTGACCAATTCGCTGCTTGGCCTCGACTACACGAACCGCGACATCGCGGGCAGCACGCTGGCCGCGCAGCTGTACTACAGGGACTTCTTCACGCGCTTCGCGCCCTTCGATGCCCGTGCGGTCGCGGCGCGTGGCGCCAACGTCGACCAGGTGACGCAAAACTCGCGGGTGTTCGGCGGGCGCTTGACCGTCAAGACGCCGTTCGGCGCCGACAAGAAGACGCAACTGACCTGGGGTGCCGACTTCAACGAGGAGCGCACCGACATGCCGCTCGACGTGTTCGATCCGAAACTCTACGACGCGAGCCGGGGCCTGCGCTTCAGCAAGACCGGCACGCTGATCTTCATGCCGCCCATCACCACGCGCAGCCTGGGCGGTTTTGCCCAGTTGCAGCATCGCTTCAACGACAGCTGGTCGGTCGAAGGTGGTGCGCGCTACGACAAGGCCAGTGCGCGCTTCGACAGCTTCAGGCCGTTGTCGCAACTGCGCGCGCGCAATCCCGGCCAGGTGGCGGGAGGCGCATTGGACTACGGTGCGTGGACCTACAACGCCGGCGTGGTGTTCAATCCGAGCCGGCACCATGACATCTACGCGTCGTACAGCCAGGGGTTCGAGCTGCCCGACATCGGCCTGCAGGTCCGCAATGCAAGCCCCAGCTTCAACATCCGAGGGTCCAACCTGCAGCCGGTGAAGACCGACACGGTGGAGTTCGGCTGGCGCGGCCGCTTCGACAACGCCGTGACCAACCTGAGCGTCTTCCAATCGCAATCGGCGCTGGGCGCGGTCCAGAGTTCGTTCAACGGCCTGATCATGACGCGCACCAAGGAGCGCATTCACGGCATCGAAGGCGCCATCGACTACGCCGGCAGCAACGATCGCTGGGGCGTGGGCGGCTCCTTCACCTGGATGAAAGGGCGCGAGCTGCCGCAGGGCGGTGCCCGCTACCAGGACATGTGGGGATATCGCATTCCGCCGCTCAAGTTGACCGCCTATGTCGAATACAAGCCCAGCTCGCGCTGGAGCCATCGGCTGCAGGCCGTGTCGTATGGATCGAAGGACTACCGGCTCGATGGCGTCGACAGCTTCGGGCGCCGCGATGTCCGCGGCTATACCACCGTCGACCTCGTGAGCCGCTTCAAGATCGACGACAGGAACACCCTTGTCGTGGGTGTCGAGAACCTGCTCAACCGCCACTACTTCCCGCTGTACAGCCAGCTGCTGCGCAACAGCAACAACACGAGCCGCTTGCCGGCTGCGGGAGCGGTGCTGAAGGTCAGCTACTCGCACCGTTGGTAGATTGCTTTTGCCCCGGGGCCTGTCGCTCGGGGGCATTTCGGGGGCGGTGGCGCTCCGTTGCAAGGCAGGTCTGCACGGAGACGAGCTGACCAAGCAGCTTGTGCTTGATGCGTAGTTGGAAGCGGCCGCCTCACTCTTGGATGTTCTGCGCCATACGCAGAAGAGTACGAGAAATGCCAGGTAGCGCTGCTACCTTTTGCGTAGCGGGAGGACGCTTTGAGAGGTTTTCAGGCCAGTAGGATTTTGCGGGTTTTTGGAAAAACCTAACAAAATCAACAACTTATCTGGCCTGCCCGGAGGGGATCGAACCCCCGACAACCTGCTTAGAAGGCAGGTGCTCTATCCAACTGAGCTACGGGCAGATTCCGGGCAAAAACTGTGTCGGGACTGAAGGCTTCGAGCCTTCGGGCCGTTGATTGCAAAAGCAGGGCGAGAAACCAAATAAATCAACGACTTGGACGCTTCTGCTTCTAACCGGGAAGGCCGAATTCTACCCACATCCGCGTCTTGAGACCTTCGCGCGGCCAGTCACTTCTTCCTCGTGACCTCGCGCCGCAGAGACGACAAGCTCCGCGAGTCTGTGCAGAAAGTTTCTTCTGCGAGAGAAGCTTCAGGATGGACTCAGGAAGCCATGCGTTTCGCGCTCTAAAGTCACCAACGCCAAACGCGTAACGCTGTGGAGTGAAGTGCGGTCGTCACCGACCATGTTTCGAGAGCCCCGTGAGGGGCCTTCCCGTTTGTGGAGGGCCTCTTTTTGCCTCGGGCTTCGAGGGGCGCGTTGGCCACCGACCCATCGGGAGGTGAAACAAGGAATCAAACATGAATATCTCCATGGGCCATCGCCATCTGCCCTCGCTTGCGTTGATCGGCTTCGTGGCACTGCAGACGTTGCACGCACCGCAAGCTTTCGCCCAGTCGTCACTCACGCGGAGCGGCAGTGATGGCGGTCATGTCGGCAGCGTCGACAGCGCGGACAAGTGGGAGTTGACGATCTCGCCGTTTGCCTATCACTGGACCCACAGCCCGGAGCACCGTAGCGTCTATCTGATCGGCGTCGAGCGCCACCTGCCGGACAACTGGCTGTGGGGCACGGGCTTTTTCAGCAACTCCTTCGGCCAGCCCAGCGTCTATGCCTACTACGGCTATCGCTGGGACAACCTGTTCGACCAGCCCGCGCTCTATGCCAAGCTGACCGTCGGCCTGATGTACGGCTACGTGGGCGAATACAAGAACAAGGTGCCGTTGAACCACGGCGGTTTTTCGCCGCTGGTGATTCCGGCGCTGGGCTACCGCATCACGAAGCAGGATTCAGTTCAGATCGCACCGCTCGGCACTGCGGCGTTGCTGTTCACGTACAACCACGTCTTCTGAAGACGATGCAATCGGCGGGTCCGGCGGTTCGCTGGCCGATGCTCACACCATGTGCATGGGCGCAGCGGAGTCGCTTGCAGCGCGCTGCGCACGCGAAGAGCCCGTGGACTGTTGTTCCATCTGAGCGGTCCACCCCGACGCCGATCCCGGCATCGCTGGTGGGGGCGAGGGCCTCACCGATGAAGCCGCTCTGCCGTCGCTGATGTCTTCGGCAAACCATCGGAAGAAATTGGCTTCTCCTGTCCGCGTCGATCGGATAAAGAGAAAGCCCCATTCCGCATTGCACTTCGAGTCGACAGGAATGCCCGCGGCGCGCAGCGCTGCGATTTCTTCCTCGGCACTCATGTCGCGCGGCAGCTTCAGCGTGATGGTGGCCAGGTGAAATGCCTTCTTTCCCATTTGCGTTCCTTTTTCTTGCCCTTGTTCTCGCAAGCGACAAGTGAACTGCGAAATTGCACCTGATTCCATACCCGATTCAGGCTAGGTCGAACGGGCGGGCACTGGGGTTGGCCACGTAGGGCGAGGTGAAGAAAGCTTGCTGGCCCAGCAATGGGAAATCTCCCTCTATTGACGCGCTCGGCGCGCGGCGAATCGTCGCGAAAATCGAGGTATCAAAACGCGCTGGCCGTTAGAAAGCCTGCTGCCGGTTAGAAACCGGCTAGCCAAAGCAAAATGCCTGCAACGACGTAAGTCATTGCAGGCATTCACTTTTTATGGTCGGGGCGAAAGGATTCGAACCTTCGACCCTCTGGTCCCAAACCAGATGCGCTACCAGGCTGCGCTACACCCCGACAAGCCTTCTATTCTAGCCCGGATATTGACCGGTTTCAGCGCTTCTCGTACTGCGTCTTGCCGAAAAGTACTTCTCGCTCCTTGTCGCCGGTGATCGGCTGGCGCAAATCGGCCAGCACTTTCACGCCGCGCTGCACGGCGGGGCGGGCGGCGATGCCGTCGAACCAGGCCTTCAGGTGCGGGAAATCGGTGAGCGTGATGCCCTGGTTTTCCCAGCTGCGCAGCCACGGGAAGATGGCGATGTCGGCAATCGAATAGCTCTTGCCGGCAATGAACTTGTTCTTCGACAGTTGCTTGTCGATCACGCCGTAGATGCGCTTGGCTTCGTTGGTGTAGCGGTCAATGGCATAGGCGATCTTCTCGGGCGCGTACAGGCGGAAGTGGTGCGCCTGGCCGAGCATCGGGCCGACCCCGCCCATCTGGAACATGAGCCACTGCAGCACGTCGTAGCGCTCGCGATCACCGGTGGGCAGCAGCTTGCCGGTCTTGCCCGCGAGGTACACGAGGATGGCGCCCGACTCGAAGAGCGAGATCGGCTTGCCGTCCGGACCGTCGGGGTCGGTGATGGCGGGAATCTTGTTGTTGGGGCTGATCCGCAGGAACTCGGGCGCGAACTGGTCGCCCTTGCCGATGTTCACCGGATGCGCGTGGTACGGCAGGCCGCACTCCTCCAGCATGATGTGAATCTTGTGGCCGTTCGGCGTGGGCCATGAATAGACCTCGATGGGCGATGCGGGCATGTCGCTGGGCTCCGTGTGGGGTGAATGTGATGCGAGGGCGCAGGATATACGCGCGAATCCAACCGCGTGCAGGCCTGGGAATTCGATGAATGCAGGCCTGCCGCTTCGCGCTTTCAGCCGACCTGTTTCTCGTGCGTGTTGCACCACATCCAGGCTTCGCCGGGCTCGATGGACTGGATCACCGGATGCCCTTCGGCCTTCGAGTGCCGGGTGGCGTGGCGGTTCTTCGACGAATCGCAGCAGCCCACGTGGCCGCAGTGCACGCACAGGCGAAGGTGGACCCAGCTGTCGCCCGTCTTCAGGCAGTCTTCGCAGCCCTTCAGGGTATGAGGTGGCGCGATGGTCGAGGGCACGTGGTCGCAGGCTTTGATGGGCACCGGGAAGCTCCTTGTCGTGGGGTGAGTTGTTGTCGGTTTTTCGATGCGGTGTTCGCGCGAAATGCATCAGGCGTCAGGCGACGGCCGATGCCGACGACAGGTGCTGGTGAATCAGCGCCACCGCCGCAGCCCCTTCGCCGATGGCGCCGCCCACGCGCTTGACCGAGCCGGAGCGCACGTCACCGACGGCGAACACGCCCGATACGCTCGATTCGAGCGCGGTGGAGGGCCGGGCCGGAAAGCCGCTGCTGGCGGCGGTGCCGGTCAGCACAAAGCCATGCTTGTCGACCGACACGCCGCAGCCTTCGAGCCACGAGGTTTCAGGCTCCGCGCCGACGAACAAAAAGATATTGCGGGCTGGGCAGTCATGTTCGTTGCCGGTCGTGTGGCAGCGCCACGTCGCGCCTGTAAGGCCTTCGTCGGAGCCGCCATGCAGGCGCACGAGTTCGGTGTGCGGTTGCAGCGAGATGTTGGGCGTGGCCTCGATGCGGTCGATCAGATAACGCGACATGCTGGCCGCCAGCGAAGGCCCGCGCACCAGCACATTGACCTTGGCCGCGTGGTGCGACAGGAACACCGCCGCCTGGCCGGCCGAGTTGCCGCCGCCGACCAGCGCCACTTCCTGCTGCGAGCAGATCTTGGCTTCGATGGCCGAGGCCCAGTACCAGATGCCGCGTCCTTCGAACTCGGCCAGCCGCGGCACGCTCGGGCGCCGGTAGCGCGCGCCGCTGGCAATGACCACGGTGCGCGCGTGGATGGTGCGGCCGTCGGCCAGAGCGATGGCCAGGCTGCCGAGCGCGTTGTTGCGCGAACAGTCCAGCGACACGACCTTGGCGGGTATCAGCATCTCGACGCCGAATTTCTGTGCCTGCACGAAGGCACGCCCCGCCAGTGCCTGCCCCGAGATGCCGGTCGGAAAGCCCAGGTAGTTCTCGATGCGCGCGCTGGCGCCTGCCTGGCCGCCGAAGGCGCGGCAGTCGAGCACGATCACGCGCAAGCCTTCGGAGGCGGCGTAGACGGCGGTTGCCAGCCCGGCCGGGCCGGCGCCGACCACGGCCACGTCGAACAACTCGTCGTGCTCGACGGTGTCGACCATGCCGAGGCAGCGCGCCAGTGCATCGTCGCTCGGGTTGACGAGCACCGAGCCGTCAGGGCAGACGGCCAGCAACTGGCTTGCGCCGTATTGCGCGAGCAGCGCGGCGGCGTCGGGGTCTTCGACCGCATCCACCAGGTGGTAGGGGTAGCCGTTGCGGCGCAGGAAATTCTCGAGCCGCGCCATGTCCGGCGATTGCGGCGGACCGATCAGCACCGGGCCGCTGGCGCCCGATTCGATCAGCGCCACGCGCCGCAAGATGAGCGCCCGCGTGATGCGCTCGCCCAGGTCGGCTTCGGCCACCAGCAGCGCACGCAGTTGCGCGGGCGACACGAGCAGCGCTTCGACGTCTTCGTCGGCGTGGCCGTCGACCAGGGCAGGGCGGCCGCTCAGCTGGCCGACTTCGGCCAGGAATTCGCCCGGCCCTTGCCGCACGATCGGCACCACGTGGCCGAGGCCATCGCGTTGCGTCACAGCCACGACGCCTTTGAGCAGCACGAACATGCCGGGGCCGGTTTCGCCGGCCGTAAAGAGGCGCGTGCCGCGTGCAAACTGTTGCACGCTGCCGAAGCGTGCAATGCGCGCAATCTCGGTGTCACTGAGGACGGGAAAGGTCTGGTGAAGGCGGCTGTTGCCGGTGCCGCTGGTGTCGATGGGCATGTCTTCGAGCTCCGTTTCGCGAATCCACCGCATTAGACGCCGAAGGCGTGTCCGCGGGCTGTAACACCGTCATGCGCTTGCAATGTTCCTGACATGCCGGCTTCATCGCAGGTGCGGAGACTCCCTCGGCAGAAAGGGTTCCCCATGAAAGAACTGCCCAACCCGACGTTTCCGTTTTCGCAGATCGGGCTGCGCGCGGCCTTGTGGCCCGCTCCCGCGACAGGAACCGTCGCCGCTGCCGCCTCTGTTGCCGCAGTTGCCGCCGTGCGCACTTCGGTGCCGGCCGCACCCGCTGCCGCCATTCTCCCGCCGGCCGTCGAATCCAAACAAGGCATCACGGTGGGCTGGGCCCGCCACCTCGACGATGTGCGCGCCGCCCAGCGCCTGCGCTACGACGTGTTCGTCGGCGAAATGGGCGCCCGGGTCTCGTCGCCGCTGGCCGGCCACGACATCGACCTGTTCGACGATTTCTGCGAACACCTGCTGGTGCGCGACGAACTCACGCAACAGGTGATCGGCACCTACCGCGTGCTCACGCCGGCACAGGCGCGCCGCGTCGGCAGCACCTACAGCGACACCGAATTCGACCTGACCCGCCTGCGCGACCTGCGCGAGCGCATGGTCGAGCTGGGCCGCAGCTGCGTGCACCCCGAGCACCGCCAGGGCGGCGTGATCCTGGCGCTGTGGGGCGCGCTGGCCGGTTTCATGCACCGCAACAAGCTGGACACGATGATCGGTTGCGCCAGCATCCCGATGTCACACAACGGCGTGACCAGCGGCGACGCAGCGGCCAGCATCTGGCGCCAGGTGTCGGCCAAGCACATGGCCCCGATTCAATACCAGGTGCAGCCCCGCCTGCCGCTGCCGGTCGAACGGCTCGACAGCACGCTCGACGTCGAGCCGCCGGCGCTCATCAAGGGCTACCTGCGCCTGGGCGCCAAGGTGCTGGGCGCGCCCGCCTGGGACCCGGACTTCAACGCCGCCGACCTGCCGATGCTGATGCGCATCGACGACCTGCCGGCGCGCTACCGCAAGCACTTCCTCGGCGCATGAAACCAGCGGCCGCCCGGCCCGAAACCGGGCCGCTCGCTGCTTCGCCGGGTGCTGCCGGTTCCTCCGAGGCGGGCACGGAGGCGTCACGGGAATGTCATGCAACTGTCACGAACGAGGCTGACACTGTCATATTTCAGCCTACGTGTTCTCCCGTGCCGCTTGCTCCAGAATCAGTGCCCATGCCATCCGTCCCCGCAGATCCGTCGCTCGGTACCGCGGCGCCCACGTTCACGCTGCTGGACCGCGACCACAGCATCCTGTCATTCAATGAGCGGGTGCTCGACTGGGCGCATCGCCCGTCGGTGCCGCTGATCGAGCGCCTGCGCTATTTGTGCATCGTTTCGTCGAATCTCGACGAGTTCTTCGAAGTGCGCGCCGCGCCGCACCTCATTGCAGGCAGCGCCGGCGACCAGAAGGGCACCTACACCGTCGATTCGTTCGAGCGGCTGGCCGAGGCGGCCCACACGCTGGTGGCACGCCAGTACGCGCTGTACAACGACGAGCTGATGCCGACGTTTGCCAAGCATGGCATCCACATCATTTCACACGGCGAGCGCAACCCGGCGCAACGCAAGTGGGTCAGCGAGTATTTCGAGCGCGAAGTGCGCCCGCTGCTGATTCCGGTCGGGCTGGACCCGGCGCACCCGTTCCCGCAGGTGGCCAACAAGTCGCTCAACTTCATCGTGCGGCTGGGCGGCAAGGATGCCTTCGGGCGCGAGAACCCGATCCAGATCGTCAAGCTGCCGCGCGTGCTGCCGCGCCTGATCCGCATGCCGGCCAAGGTGTCGGACGGCAAGACGCTGTTCGTGGCGCTGTCGAGCGTTGTGCGGGCGCATCTGTCGAGCATGTTCCCGGGCCGCGAGGTGGGTGACTTCTCGCAGTTCCGCGTGACGCGTCATTCCGACCTCGCGGTCGACGAAGAAGACGTGAAGAACCTGCGCACCGCGTTGCGCCAGGGCCTGCAGCACCGCCACTATGGCCAGGCCGTGCGCCTGGAGGTGTCGGCGAGCTGTGCCGAATCGCTCGCCAGCTTTTTGCTGGCGCAGTTCAACCTGCCGCCGCAAGCGCTGTACCGCGTGCATGGGCCGGTGAACCTGGCGCGGCTCACGCAGCTGATCGACTTGATCGACGAGCCGCAGCTGCGCTTTCCGCCGTACTCGGCGTCGTATCCCGTCACGCTGTCGCCGGCCCAGTCGTTCTTCGAACGGCTGCAGCGCGGCGACGTGCTCATTCACCAGCCCTTCGAGAGTTTCGACGGCGTGCTGGCCTTCCTGCGCGAAGCCGTGCTCGACCCCCAGGTGCTGGCCATCAAGCAGACCATCTACCGCACAGGCGCCGATTCCGAGCTGATGGACCTGCTGCGCGAAGCCGTGCGCCGCGGCAAGGAAGTGACGGTGGTGGTGGAGCTGAAGGCGCGCTTCGACGAAGAGGCCAACATCAACTGGGCCGAAATGCTCGAGTCGATCGGCGCGCAGGTGGTGTACGGCGTGGTGGGCCTGAAGACCCACGCCAAGATGCTGCTGGTGACGCGCCGCGAGGGCAAGCAGCTTCGCCGCTACGGCCACCTGTCCACGGGCAACTACAACCCGCGCACCGCCAGGCTGTACACCGACATCAGCCACCTCACGGCCGACCCGATGCTCACGGCCGACATGGAAGCGGTGTTCGTCCACCTTGCCAGCCAGAGCCGCCTGCCCAAGCTCAACCGCATGTGGCTTGCACCGTTCGACCTGCACAAGAACCTGGTCACGCAGATCGATGCGCTGGGCCTTGCCGCCGCGAGCGGCCAGCCGACCCGCATCGTCGCGAAGATGAATGCGCTGACCGATGAAGAGATCATCGGTGCGCTGATCCGCGCGGGGCAGAAGGGCGTGAAGATCGACCTCATCGTGCGCGGTGCCTGCACGCTGCCGGCGCAGGTGCCGGGGCTGACCGACAACGTGCGCGTGCGCTCGGTGATCGGGCGCTTCCTGGAGCATTCGCGGGTCTTCTATTTCCGCAACGGCGAGGACGAGTCGCTCTACCTGTCGAGCGCCGACTGGATGAACCGCAACATGATGCGGCGCATCGAACTCGCCTGGCCCGTGACCGACCCCGGCCTGCGCCAGCGCCTGATCGACGAATGCCTGGTGGCCTACCTGCACGACGGGCGCGACGCCTGGGACCTGGGCGGCGACGGCATCTACACCCGCGTCGACCGCGACACGCACCCGGGCGAGGAGGGCGGCTCGCGCGCCATCGAGGCGCACGGTGCCCAGGCCGCGCTCATGAACCGATACGCATCGCGAGGGCATCACCGCGATGCAGCCAATAACTGAAGACCGAAAGACGATGACCATGGACTTGATCTTCTGGCGCCATGCCGAAGCCGAGGACTGGACCGAGGGTTGCGACGACATGCAGCGCTCGCTCACCGCACGCGGCGAGAAGCAGGCCAAGCGCATGGCCAGCTGGCTCGACCGCCAACTGCCTGATGGCACGCGCATCATCTGCAGCCCCGCGCGGCGCTGCGAGCAGACGGCGCTGGCACTGGGCCGCAAGTACAAGGTGCGCTCCGAGCTGTCGCCGGAGACCACGGCCGAAGCCATGCTCGGCGCGGCCGGCTGGCCCAACGGCAAGTCGGTGGTGTTGATGATCGGCCACCAGCCCTCGACGGGGCAGGCCATTTCGTTGCTGCTCGGCCTCAAGCAGGACAGCTGCCCGGTGCGCAAGGGCGCGCTGTGGTGGATTCGCACGCGCGAGCGCGATGGCGACGTGCAGACCGTCGTGGTGACGGTGCAGTCGCCCGAGTTGCTCTAGCTTTCGTCGCTGATGAGCACTGCGCTGCGCCGAAGCGCAGACCGGTCGATCAGCCTTCGCTGAGTTCCACGCGCCAGTTGCTGGTCTTCTGCCAGGCCAGCACTTCTTCGCGCAGCAGATGCGCCGACTGCGGATAGGCCTCGGCCCAGTCCGGCGCGCAGGCGATCGTGAAAGCCCGGGCGCCCAGCGCCGCAAGGTGCAGGGCTTCGGGGTCGGGATCGCGGCGGGCATGGCACAGGATCAAGGCCAGCCGCAGCGAAAGCAGCTGCATCACGAAGGTTTCGTCATCCAGCGCCGCGTCGAGCTTGCGCAGCTTGCCGCGCTGGCCCAGCACCAGCTGGCCGAGCGCATGCATCTCGTTGACCGCGAAGCCGGGAGCGTCGGTGTTGTCGAGAATGTAGGCGCCGTGCTTGTGATAGTCGCTGTGCGAAATCTGCGTGCCGATTTCGTGCAGTTGCGCGGCCCAGCCCAGCTTGCGCAGCGCGCGGCCGGCGCGGCTCGATGTGTTGCCGCCACGTGCCGCCGGCGCGAGTTGCACGAACAGGGCGGCGGCGGTTTCGCCGACGCGCTTGGCCTGCGCCGCATCCACGGCAAAGCGGTTGGCCAGCCGTGCCACCGTGGCGGTGCGCATGTCGGCCACGCTCTCGTCGCGTTCCAGCAGTTCGTACAGCACGCCATGGCGCAGCGCGCCCTGGGCCACTTTCATTTCGGTGATGCCGAGCAGGTCGAACACCGCGCGCAGCACGCTCACGCCGCCGCCGATCACGGCCTTGCGGTCTTCGCGCATGCCGTCGATGCGCAGCTTGTCGGCGCTGCCGGCCTTGAGAAGGCGGTCGAGCAGCCAGTCGAGGCCTTCGCGGGTGACCAGGCCAGATTCGGCGCCGGCCGCGGCCAGCACGTCGCCCACCGCGCCGATGGTGCCCGAGGCGCCATAGGCCACATCCCACTGGTCGCGCGTGTAGCTGGCCAGCGCGTCGTCGAGCACGGCCTTGGCGGCTACTTCGGCGGCTCGGAAGGCGGCGGGGGTGAACTGGCCTTCGGCAAAGTGCTTCATGGACCAGGCGACGCTGCCCACGCGGTACGACTCGGTCCGCTCGGCCACCAGGGCCTGCCCGATGATCATTTCGGTGGAGCGGCCGCCGATGTCGATCACCAGCCGGCGTTCGCGGTCGGAGGCGTCGGTGTGCGGCAGCATGTGCGCCACGCCCTGGTAGATCAGGCGGGCTTCTTCCCGGCCCGGGATCACGTCGATGCCAAACCCCAGGATGGTGCGCGCACGCAACAGGAATTCTTCGCGGTTGCGCGCTTCGCGCAGCGTTTGCGTGGCCACGGCACGCACCTGCGAGCGCTTGAAGCCGGCCAGCCGCTCGCCGAAACGCGCGAGCGCGTCCCAGCCGCGCTGCATGGCCTCGGTCGTGAGGTTGCGCGCGCTGTCCAGGCCGTTGCCCTGGCGCACGGTTTCCTTGAGGTACTCGGTGCGGTGAATCTGACCATGGTCGACCTGTCCGATTTCCAGCCTGAAGCTGTTCGAACCCAGATCGACCGCTGCGAGGCGGGTGCCGTTTTGCATTGTGTAGTGAAGAGGGCGGTTCTCTGATCGTAGCGCCGTGACAGAACGCGCCCATCGCCCAAGTGTCATCACGGGGAGGGTCGAGGCTAGGCGCAGTGCATGACGGTTATGTGACAGCGTCACACAAGCCATCGGGCAAACAGAGGCATTTTCACTCGACAGAGGGGTGTCATATTCATGTCACACAAGCTTTTTAGAGTCCGTCTCAAGCCCGAAAGGGACTACTTCTTACCTCTAAAGGAAGCTTTGTGAAAACGACGTTCAAATTTGCAGCAGCCGGCCTGATCGCCGCTGCTTTCGCTCAAGTTCCCGCCTTCGCGCAAGATGTGACCGGCGCCGGTGCCAGCTTCCCCGCACCGCTGTACGCCAAGTGGGCCTCCGATTTCAACAAGGCCACCGGCGTCAAGATCAACTACCAGTCGGTCGGTTCGGGCGCTGGCCTCAAGCAGATCGAAGCCAAGACCGTCGATTTCGGCGCGTCCGACGCTCCCCTGAAGGACGACGAACTGCAAGCCAAGGGCCTGATGCAGTTCCCCACCGTCATCGGCGGCGTGATCCCCGTGGTCAACATCCCCGGCATCAAGCCCGGCGAGCTGAAGCTCAACGGCCAGGTCCTGGGCGACATCTACCTGGGCAAGATCACCAAGTGGAACGACCCCGCCATCAAGGCACTGAACGGTTCGCTGAACCTGCCCGACGCTGCCATCGCCCCGGTTCGCCGCGCCGACGGTTCGGGCACCAGCTTCCTGTTCACCAACTACCTGAGCAAGGTCAACGCCGAGTGGAAGTCGAAGGTCGGCGAAGGCACGGCCGTCAACTGGCCCACCGGCGCGGGTGGCAAGGGCAATGAAGGCGTCGCCGCTTTCGTGAACCGCCTGCCCAACTCGATCGGCTACGTCGAGTACGCCTACGTGAAGCAGAACAAGATGACCTTCGCCCAACTGCAGAACGCAGCTGGGACGTTCGTCTCGCCCGACGACTCCGCCTTCAAGGCCGCTGCCGCCGGTGCCGACTGGAACAAGAGCTTCTACCAGGTGCTGACCAACCAGGCCGGCAAGGATTCGTGGCCCATCACCGGCGCCACCTTCATCCTGATGCACAAGGTGCAGGACAAGCCCGCCAACGCCACCACCGTGCTGAAGTTCTTCGACTGGGCCTACAAGGGCGGCGACAAGACGGCCGACGAGCTCGACTACGTGCCGATGCCCGACGCCGTGAAGGCCACCATCGCCAAGTCGTGGGGTGAAGTGAAGGATGCATCGGGCAAGCCCGTCGCGTTCAAGTAAGCCACTTACCCACCTGTCCAGGACGGCGCGCCCATGAGCAATACTTCGCTCGAGGACGCGCCGCTTTCGTCTTTGCCGGAGCGACCCGTGTCATCCACTTTTCCTGCCGCCGCCGCGACGCTTGACCTTGCGGCCGAGCGTGGCCGCACCACTGCCGCCCCTCCGCCTCCGGCCAAGTCGCCGCGTTCCGGCCCCATGGCCGACCGAATCTTCGGCTGGGCCGCCAAGGGTGCCGCGCTGCTGACCCTGGCGATGCTCATCGGCATCCTGCTGTCGCTGATCGCCGGTGCCTGGCCCGCCATTTCCAAGTACGGCCTCGGCTTCCTCACGAGCAGCGTGTGGGACCCGGTCAAGGACGAGTACGGCGGCCTGGTCATGATCTACGGCACGCTGGCCACATCGATCATCGCGCTGGTGATCGCCGTGCCGGTGAGCTTCGGCATTGCGCTGTTCCTTACCGAGCTGTCGCCCAACTGGCTCAAGCGCCCGCTGGGCACCGCCATTGAACTTCTCGCCGCCGTGCCGTCCATCGTGTACGGCATGTGGGGCCTGCTGGTCTTCGGACCCATCCTCTCGACCTGGGTGCAGCAGCCGCTGCAGAAGCTGCTCGCCGGCGTGCCGTACCTTGGCGCCCTGGTGTCCGGCCCGCCCGTCGGCATCGGCATTCTGTCGGCCGGCATCATCCTGGCGATCATGATCATTCCGTTCATCGCCTCGGTGATGCGCGACGTGTTCGAAGTCACGCCGCCGCTGCTCAAGGAATCGGCCTATGGCCTGGGTTCCACCACCTGGGAAGTCGTTTCCAAGGTGGTGCTGCCGTACACCAAGGCCGGCGTGATCGGCGGCATCATGCTCGGCCTTGGCCGGGCGCTGGGCGAAACCATGGCCGTCACCTTCGTGATCGGCAACATGAACCAGCTCAACTCGCTGTCGGTGTTCGAGGCTGCCAACAGCATCACCTCGGCCCTGGCCAATGAATTCGCCGAAGCCGGCGCGGGCCTGCACCAGGCCGCGCTGATGTACCTCGGCCTCGTGCTGTTCTTCATCACCTTCGTCGTGCTGACGCTCTCGAAGGTGCTGCTGGCGCAGATGAAGAAGAGCGAAGGAACGAAATCGTGAGTACCGCTCAAAACCTGCTGAGCGCCAAGGCGCTCGCCGAAACGCGCCAGGCCCGGTTCGCCTCGCGCAACCGCGTCAACAAGATCGCGCTCACGCTGTCGCTCGCCGCGATGGTGTTCGGCGTGTTCTGGCTGGTGTGGATCCTGTGGGAAACGCTGCGCCTGGGCCTCGGCGGCCTGGCGCTCGCCACGTTCACCGAAATGACGCCGCCGCCGAACGAGGCGGGCGGCATTGCCAACGCCATCTTCGGCTCGTTCGTGATGGTGATGCTGGCCACTTTCGTGGGCACGCCCATCGGCATCATGGCCGGCATCTACCTGGCCGAGTACAACCCCAAGGGCTGGCTCGCATCGGTCACGCGCTTCGTCAACGACATCCTGCTGTCGGCGCCGTCGATCGTGATCGGCCTGTTCGTCTATGCCGTGGTGGTGGCCTACTTCAAGACCTTCTCGGGCCTGGCCGGCGCACTGTCGCTGGCGCTGATCGTGATTCCGGTGGTCATTCGAACCACCGAGAACATGCTGCAGCTGGTGCCGCCGGGCCTGCGCGAAGCGGCCTATGCACTGGGCACGCCCAAGTGGAAGGTTATCCTGAGCATCACGCTGCGTGCCGCGCGCGCCGGTGTGGTCACGGGTGTGCTGCTGGCCGTGGCGCGCATTGCCGGCGAAACCGCGCCGCTGCTTTTCACCGCGCTGAACAACCAGTTCTGGACCGCTGACGTGAGCCAGCCCATGGCCAGCCTGCCGGTCACGATTTTCAAGTTTGCGATGAGCCCGTACGAGAACTGGCAACAGCTGGCATGGGCCGGCGTGTTCCTGATCACCGTCGCCGTGCTTGCCCTCAATATCCTGGCGCGGGTCCTGACGCGCACCAAACACTAAAGAAGAAGCCAACATGCCAAACACCGTCGCACAACAACCGTCGCGCTCGAAGATCTCGGTCAAGGACCTGAACTTCTACTACGGCAAGTTCCACGCGCTCAAGGGCATCAACCTCGAGATTCCCGAGAACAAGGTCACGGCCTTCATTGGCCCGTCGGGCTGCGGCAAGTCGACCCTGCTGCGCACCTTCAACCGCATGTTCGAGCTCTACCCCGAGCAGCGCGCCGAGGGCACCATTGCCCTGGACGGCGAGAACCTGCTCACGTCCAAGCAGGACGTGGCGCTGATCCGCGCCAAGGTCGGCATGGTGTTCCAGAAGCCCACGCCGTTCCCGATGTCGATCTACGACAACATCGCCTTCGGCGTGAAGCTGTTCGAAAGCCTCAGCGCCAGCGAAATGGACGACCGTGTCGAATGGGCCCTGAAGAAGGCCGCCCTGTGGACCGAAGTGCGCGACAAGCTGCAGCAAAGCGGCTCCGGCCTCTCCGGCGGCCAGCAGCAGCGCCTGTGCATTGCACGCGGCATCGCGATCAAGCCCGAAGTGCTGCTGCTCGACGAACCGTGTTCGGCCCTGGATCCGATCTCGACCGCGAAGATCGAAGAGCTCATCGCCGAACTGAAAAGCGAGTACACCGTGGTCATCGTGACCCACAACATGCAGCAGGCCGCTCGTTGCAGCGACTACACCGCGTACATGTACCTCGGCGACCTGATCGAGTTCGGCGCCACCGAGCAGATGTTCTTCAAGCCGCAGCGCAAGGAGACCGAGGACTACATCACCGGCCGTTTCGGTTGATCCCCAGGAGACACCATGACTGAAAAACACCTCTCCAGCCAGTTCGACAGCGAACTCAACGGCGTTTCGTCGCGCGTGATGGAACTCGGCGGCATGGTCGAGTCGCAGATCCACACGGCGGTGTATGCGCTGCTGCAGTTCGACCCCGAAGCCGCCGACCGCGTGATGGAAACCGAGCACCGCGTCAATGCGATGGAAATCGACATCGACCGCGAACTCTCGTCGATCATCGCGCGCCGCCAGCCGACCGCTCGCGACCTGCGCCTGCTGATCGCTATTTCCAAGACCACCGCCAACCTGGAGCGCGTGGGCGACGAAGCCAACAAGATCGCGCGCATGGTCAAGTCGATCATCGAGAGCGGTTCGGCCCGCGCGCTGCCCACCACCGAGCTGCGCATTGCCGCCGACCTGGCCTCGGGCCTGCTGCGCACCGCGCTCGACGCGTTCGCGCGCCTGGACACGGCCGCTGCGCTGTCGATCCTGAAGGACGACGACCTGATCGACAAGGAGTTCGACGGCTTTGTGCGCAAGCTGGTCACCTACATGATGGAAGACCCGCGCACCATCTCCGCCAGCCTCGACCTGCTGTTCCTGGCCAAGGCCATCGAACGCATCGGCGACCACGCCAAGAACATCGCCGAGTTCATCATCTACATCGTCAAGGGTGCCGATGTGCGGCACACTTCGATGCAAGAAATCGAATCCGCGCTGCAGTAAGCGCGGCAAAAGACTCAAAGAAAGCATGAAGAAACCCCGAGTCCTGATCGTCGAAGACGAGTCGTCGATCGCCGAGCTGATCGCCGTCAACCTGCGCCACAACGGCTTCGAGCCGATCTGGTCGGAAGATGGCGCTGCAGCCCAACGCGAGATCGATGCCTTCCTGCCGGACCTGATCCTGCTCGACTGGATGCTGCCGGGCCAGAGCGGCCTGCAGCTTGCGCGCCAATGGCGCAAGGACCCGCGCACCAAGGCCATTCCGATCCTGATGCTGACCGCGCGCGGCGACGAGCCCGACAAGGTGGCTGGCCTGGACGCCGGTGCCGACGACTACATCACCAAGCCGTTCTCCACCCAGGAAATGCTGGCCCGCATCCGTGCGGTGCTGCGCCGCCGGGCACCCGAAGTGGTGACCGAACGCGTCGAAATCGGCGAACTGGCGCTCGACACCTCCACCCACCGCGTGACGTGGCAGGGCGGGGCGCTGAAGGTCGGCCCGACCGAGTTCAAGCTGCTGGCCTACCTGATGCAGCACGCCGAGCGCGTGCACAGCCGGGCGCAACTGCTCGACAAGGTGTGGGGCGACCACGTCTACATCGAAGAGCGCACGGTCGACGTGCACGTCAAGCGCCTGCGCGAGTCGCTGGGCGCAGCCGCGCCGATGGTGGAAACCGTCCGGGGAGCGGGCTACCGCCTGACCGCCCAAGTCACGGTTTGAGCGCCGTGGCATCCCTTGGCGGCGGGCGCGGATAATCGCCCGCCATGCCCTTCCGAATTGCTACTTTTTTAATAGCGTCCCTCGCAGTGGCGGCGGGCGCTGTTGGCCTTTTCGGCTGGAAGTTCGGCTGGCTCGGTGCCTGGCTGGGCGCCGTGCTGTGGCTGGGGCTCGATGCCTGGCGCGCCGAACGGCTGCTGCGGGTGCTGCGCAACGACGCCGCGGGCCTGCCGACGCGCGGGCCGGGCGTGTGGGGCGAACTCTCCGAACGCATCCGCAAGCTGCTGCGCGACCGCGAGCAGCAGACCCGGCAGGCCGAAGACCGGCTGCAGGAATTCCTGGCCGCCATCCAGGCGTCGCCGAACGGCGTGATCCTGCTCGACGAGCAGGGCCGCATCGAATGGTGCAACCAGACGGCGGCCAGCCAGTTCGGCATCGACGCCGAGCGCGACCTGCTGCAGCACCTGGCGAACCTGGTGCGCGATCCGGCCTTCGTGGCCTACCTGGCTTCGTGGAACTACAGCCGCGACGTGGTCATCGATGCCTCCGGGCCCGGCCATGCGCACCAGCGCAGCCATCCGGTGCGGTTGTCGGTGCAGGTGCACCCCTACGCGGGCAACCGCCGGATGCTGCTGACCCGCGACATCACCGCGCTCGAGCAGGCCGAGGCGATGCGGCGCGATTTCGTGGCCAACGTGTCGCATGAAATCCGCACGCCGCTGACGGTGCTGGCCGGCTTTGTCGAAACCCTGCAGAACCTGCCGCTCGATGCGAACGAGCGCACGCGCTACCTCGCGCTGATGGGGCAGCAGTCGCACCGCATGGAGACGCTGGTGAACGATCTGCTCACGCTGTCACGGCTCGAAGGCAGCGCGGCGCCTTCGGGCAACCAGTGGATTCGCACACGCGCCTTGCTGGCGCAGTGCGAGGACGAAGGGCGCGGGCTCTCGGGCCGGCTGGCGCCTCTGGGCCATCGGCTGTCGTTCACCATCGATGCCGAGTCTGAAATGTCGGGCGCGCCGACCGAGCTGCAAAGCGCGATGTCGAACCTGCTGAGCAACGCAATCCGCTACACGCCCGGTGGCGGCGAAGTGGCCGTCAGCTGGAAGGTGCTGCCCGACGGGCGTGGCGAATACGCCGTGCGCGATACGGGGCCGGGCATTGCGGCCGAGCACATTCCGCGGCTGACCGAGCGCTTCTATCGCATCGACCGCAGCCGCTCGCGCGAGACGGGCGGAACGGGGCTGGGCCTGGCGATCGTCAAGCACATCGCGCAGCGCCACGGTGCCGAGCTGCGCATCGAAAGCACGGTGGGCAAGGGCTCGCGCTTTGCGCTGCTGTTTCCGGCTGCGCGGGTGCGCGAAGCGCGGGTGCTGGCGAAGTAAACGCGGAGTTGGCGACGCAGGTCGGCCCGCTGGGCGGGTCAGGTGGCCCGCTTGGCCATCGTCCAGCGCAGCAGCGTGATGAACAGCAAGGCGGTCACTGCCAGCGCCAAAGAACTCATGATCCAGAACGCCCGTGGCGATTGCATGGCCTCCCACGGGCCCAGTCCGTGGTACGCCAGCAAATAGCTGCCGCCCAGGCCCAGGCCCCACAGCATCGTGCAATAGATGACCAGCGGTGCCATCGTGACCCGGTAGCAGCGCAGCACGAACACGCAGAGCGTCTGCATTGCATCGGCCATATGGAATGCGGCCACCGGCAGCATCAGCGCCGCAGCCATCGCGATGACAGCCGGGTTGTCCGAGTACACATTGGCCAGCGGGAAGCGCAGGGTGACCAGCGCCGTCGCGAAGAGCAGGGCGCACAGCACTGCCAGCTCGAATCCCAGCCGGCAGGTGTGCCGGGCCTTGGCGGCGTCGCCTGCGCCGAGCCAGAAGCTCACGCGGGCGCTGGTCGCTATGGAGAGCGACAGCGGGATCATGTAGGCCACGGCCATCAGGTTCGCGGCGATCTGGTGCGCGGCTGCCGAGACCGTGCCCAGGCGCGCGATGAACAGCGCCATCAGCGTGAACGAGGTCACTTCCACCAGCACCGCGAGGCCGCCAGGGACGCCCAACCGCGCGAATTGCCTGATCTGTCGCCAGTCGGGCTTCTCGATGCGCTCCCAGAGCCGATAACCTCGATAGAAGGGACTGCTGCGCAACAACCAGACCGCGCAGGCGAGCATGGCCCAGTTCACGCACAGCGTCGCCCAGCCGCAACCCACCAGCCCCATTGCCGGCAGGCCCGCACCGCCGAAGGTGAACCAGATCGACAGCGGCAGCTTCACGACCAGCGATCCCAATTGCAGCCAGGTCACGAGTTGGGGCTTGCCCAGGCTCTGGCTGAGCGTGCTGAAAAGGCGAAACAACAGGGACGGCGCCAGGGCGAAGGCCAGCACCGTGAGGTACATCTCGACCTCGCCGCGCATTTCCGCGGGCACCTGCGTCAACCGCAGCAACGCGCCGGGTGACAGCAATGCCGCCATGCCGACCACGATGGCGATGCCCGCGAGGTAGAGCGATTGCCGCACCGAGCGGCCGATTTCGCTGCTCCGGCCACCGCCGTGCAACTCGGCCCAGACCGGCAGCAGCGCCTGCAGCACGCCCATCAGCGAGACGTACACGCTGACGAAGATCGCGGCGCCGACCGAGAGGGCTGCCAGCGCGTTTTCGGAATAGCGGCCCGCGATGATGGTGTCGGTCACGCCGAAGGCCATCACGGCGAGCTGCCCGACCAGCACCGTGCCCGCGTGCCGCGCGATCAGGCTCCGTTCGCCCCTGCTCACTGGGGCGTGATCTTCTGGTAGAGCAGCAGATCGTCGGCCGGGCTGCTGGGGCGGCGCAGGGTGCCGCTGAAACGCCACTGGTCGAACGGAATGATGGTGTGCAGGCGTTCGATGGTGTCGGGGCTCACCAGCAGCCAGGGGCAATTGGTGCCCAGCAGCAGCGGTTGCACGTTGAAGTTGCCATGGTGGCGGAGCGCCGCGATGTGCGGCCGGCTCAGCGCCAGCTCGGCGATGCAGCTCGGCTGGCCGACGCGTTCGGCCACCGCGTGCACCTGCGGCACGTAGCTGCGCGCGTAGTCGATGGGCGGCAGCCACAGCGTCATGAGCAGCATCCAGCACAGCGCGGTGCCGCCGGCGGGCAGCACCAGCGTCTTCCAGAGCGCGGCGCGGTGCCGCCCGGTGCGCCAGCGCACCAGCCAGCACCAGGCGATGGTCGCGGCCAACGCGAGCACGAACGCGATGGCCGAGAACTCGGGCACGAAGCCCGGCACCAGCCGGGCCACGCTGGCTGCGGGCTTGGGCGGCTTGCCGGTCATCATGGCGATCCAGTACATCCAGCCCAGCGCGGCGAGCGTGCTGAAAAGAAGTACGTTGAACCAGTCGATGAGTGCCAGTGCGCTGCGGCGGAAGGTCGGCAGGGCAAAGGCGGCCAGCGTCGCGAAGGCGGGCAGAGCCAGCAACAGCGAGCGGTCGGAATAGTCGGTGGTCCAGGTGGCGGCCAGCGGCACCAGCGCGAACCAGAGCGGCAGCGCCACGTGGCGCGCGGAAAGCTGCCGGCGCCAGCGCCAGAGCGTCCAGATCGCAAAAGGCCAGACCGGCCAGGTGAACCACAGCAGCAGCTTGCCCTGGCTGCGGATCTCGTTGAACAGCGAGTTGCCATCCACCGTGATCTTCCATTGCGGCAAGCCCAGGGCGAAGACCAGCACTGCGGCAAGCACGGTGACGCCCGCCATGGTGGCCAGCGCGGCGCCGGTATAGCCGGGGCCGTCGTCGGCACTGGTGTCGGCACCCAGCTTCGCCGTGCGCCGACGCTCGTAGGCGATGTAGAGCACGCTGCCTGCGGCCAATGCCAGGCCGACGGTGGGCGCGCCGCTCAAGGTGATGCCGAGCGTGCCCACGACCAGCCCGATCACCGGACCGACGCGCCGATAGGGCAGCGCGGCCACGCCGTAGAACAGGTGCGAGGCGAAGTACAGCTGGGCCAGCGCCGGCGTGGTTTCGTGGCCGAGCTGGGCCAGCCCGAGGCAGGCGATCAGCGCCAGCAGGCCGCCATCGGCAATGGCGCGTGCGTAGTCGGTCGGGCGGGCTTCACCGCCAAAGGCAAACGCCACGGGTTGGGCGCGGGCCGTGCGGGCAAGGTAGTAGACGGCGTACCACGTGGCGGTGAACGTGCCCCACAGCAGCAGCGCAAAGGCAATGCGCACGGCCAGGTCGGGGTTCAGCCACGACGGAGAAATCTTGATGGCCAGGGCGCCGATCCAGTAGGGGATCAGCGCGGGCGTTTCCGGGCGCATGCCCAGCAGCAGCGGGTCGAACCAGCGCGCAATGCCTTCGGTGCTGCGGGCCAGCTCGGCCATGTAGCCGAAGGCCGTGATGTCCGCACTCTTCCAGGGGCCCCGACCGACCAGGCCCGGCAGCAGATAGGCCGCACACAGCAGCAGCAGCGCGATGCGCGGCAGCCGGCGCACGGCGTTCTGGGCAACGATTGCAGGGGTCGGTTGGTTCAAGAGGCGAGGCGAAAGGCAGGATTCGGAAAGAAAAAGGGCAGCGCGGTAAACCGGGCTGCCCTCGACGCAAAAGCGCTTGCTTTACTTCGAAGCAGCGCCGGTGGTCTTGCCGAAGCGGTTGCGGAACTTCTCGACGCGACCGCCCATGTTGTCGACCGACTTTTGCGTGCCGGTGTAGAACGGGTGCGATTCGCTCGTGGTGTCGAGCTTGAAAAGGGGCAGCTCGCGACCGTCATCGGTCGTGCCCATTTCCTTGGTGTTCGCGCACGAACGGGTCACGAACTTGAAGCCGTTCGACATGTCGACGAACAGGATTTCGCGGTAATTGGGGTGGATGCCTTCTTTTGCCATGGTCTTTCCTTTTGCGCTTTTGGAATCAATGCGCGGTCGATGCGAGAGCCACCGGTGTGCCAGCATTCTGGCGCGCCGTCCCGCAGAGCGATGTCTGCAGGAAGCCGGGCGACGTTGCCCAGCCGCACTTTTCGCGGAGCCCTCGATTATCGCATACTGCCCCATTTTCGAGCAAACCCACCCCTCCAGATGACTTCCAACCCCTTGCGCGCCGGCCTCGTCGGCTACGGTTTTGCCGGTCAGACCTTCCACGCGCCGGTGCTTTCGGCCGTTCCAGGGCTCGAGCTGGCGGCGGTGGCGAGTTCGCAGCCGCACAAGGTCCATGCCGATCGGCCGGGCGTGGCCGTGGTGCCCGATGTGGCGGCGCTCGTGGCCCGTTCCGACATCGACCTGGTCGTGGTCGCCACGCCGAATGCCCAGCACCATCCGGTTGCCAAGGCCGCGTTGGAGGCGGGCAAGCATGTCGTGGTCGACAAGCCTTTCACGCTCGATGTGGCCGAAGCCAGGGAGCTTGAATTGTTGGCTAAGCGCAACAATCGCGTGCTGGCGGTCTACCAGAACCGGCGCTTCGACGCCGATTTCCTGACGCTCAAGGATGTGCTCGCCAGCGGCGAGTTGGGCCGCCCTGTGTATCTGGAGTCGCATTTCGACCGTTTCCGCCCTGAGGTGCGGGAGCGCTGGCGTGAGCAGGCGGTGCCGGGATCGGGGCTGTGGGTCGACCTGGGCGCCCATCTGGTCGACCAGGCGGTGCAGTTGTTCGGCCGGCCCGACACGCTGCAGCTCGACACGGCGGTGCTGCGTGATGGCGCGCTGGTCGAAGACTATTTCCATGCCGTGCTGCGCTACGAAAGCGGCCCGCACGCACCGCTGCGGGTGGTCTTGCATGCCACCACACTGGCCGCCCATGCGGCGCCGCGCTACATCGTGCACGGCACGCGCGGCAGCTACGTCAAGCATGGCGTCGATACACAGGAAGACGCGCTGCGTGCAGGCCAGCGGCCACCGGCGGCAGGGTGGGGCGCCGATCCGCTCGATGGCGAACTCACGCTGATCGGCAGCGACGGGGCACCGCACTTTCGCGCTGTGCCAACGCGGGCCGGCAACTACGTCGATTACTACGCCGCCGTGCGCGACGCCATTCTTGGCACAGGCCCGAACCCCGTGCCGCCCGAGCAGGCTGTCGCGCTGATGGAGTTGCTCGACATCGGCCGCCAGAGTGCCCTCGAAGGCCGCGCCATTCAAACCTCGCGCCCATGAAAAAAGCGCGTCGGCCCGTGGGGGCCGACGCGCTTTTGCGGGAGAGCCTGAAGCTCAGCCGCCGCGACGCATCATGTCGAAGAACTCGACATTCGTTTTCGTCGCCTTCATGTTCTTGAGCATCAGCTCCATCGACTCGATCTCGTCCATGTTGTACATGAGCTGGCGCAGGATGCGGGTCTTCTGCAGGATCTCGGGGGCCAGCAGTAATTCTTCACGGCGCGTGCCGCTGCGGTTGAGCTGGATCGACGGGAACACGCGCTTTTCGTACAGGCGGCGGTCGAGGTGGATTTCGGAGTTGCCGGTGCCCTTGAACTCTTCGAAGATCACTTCGTCCATGCGGCTGCCGGTGTCGATCAGCGCGGTGCCGATGATGGTCAGCGAGCCGCCTTCTTCCACGTTGCGCGCGGCGCCCAGGAAGCGCTTGGGGCGCTGCAGCGCGTTGGAATCGACGCCGCCGGTGAGCACCTTGCCCGACGAGGGCACGACGTTGTTGTAGGCGCGGGCAAGGCGGGTGATCGAGTCCAGCAGGATCACCACGTCCTTCTTGAGTTCGACCAGGCGCTTGGCGCGCTCGATCACCATTTCGGCGACGTGCACGTGGCGGGCGGCAGGCTCGTCGAAGGTCGAAGCAATGACTTCGCCCTTCACCGTGCGCTGCATTTCGGTCACTTCTTCAGGGCGCTCGTCGACGAGCAGCACCATCATGTGGACGTCGGGGTAGTTGGCGCTGATCGCGTGGGCGATGTGCTGCATCATCACCGTCTTGCCGCTCTTGGGCGGCGCCACGAGCAGGGCGCGCTGGCCTTTGCCGATGGGGGCGATGATGTCGATGATGCGGCCCGTGATGTTCTCTTCGCCCTTGACGCCATCGCGTTCAAGCTTCATCTGTTCCTTGGGGAACAGCGGCGTCAGGTTTTCGAACATCACCTTGTGCTTGTTCTGCTCGGGCGGGCCGTCGTTGACCTTGTCGAGCTTGGTCAGCGCGAAGTAGCGCTCGCCGTCCTTGGGCGTGCGCACTTCACCTTCGATCATGTCGCCGGTGTGCAGGTTGAAGCGCCGCACCTGGCTGGGCGAGATGTAGATGTCGTCGGTGCTGGCCGTGAAGCTGGTGTCGGGACTGCGCAGAAAGCCGAAGCCGTCGGGCAGGATTTCGAGCACACCGTCGGCAAAGACCTGTTCGCCAGCCTTTGCGCGCTTCTTGATGATCGCGAACATCAGCTCCTGCTTGCGCATGCGGCCGACGTTTTCGATCTCAAGCGCTTCAGCTTGCTTGAGGACTTCAGACACGTGGAGTGCCTTGAGTTCGTTTAAGTGCATGGAATGACCCCTCGCGGGGTAATCGAACGGAAAACGGGGGGAGGTTTGATGTGAAGCGAGAACTGCTTCACTAACCGGGGAACTCGAACCGGTTGCCAGTAAGGGCCGGTGATCTGTGGGAGATTATGACAGTAAAAAACGCTCCGGCCAACGCATTGCGCGTCGGCCGGATCAAATGTCGCTCAGGCGAGTTGCTGGTCGATGAAGGCCGTGAGTTGCGCCTTGCTCATTGCGCCGACCTTGGTGGCGGCCAGCTGGCCGTCCTTGAACAGCATCAGCGTGGGGATGCCACGGATGCCGAACTTGGCGGGGATGTCGCGGTTCTCGTCGACGTTCAGCTTGGCGATCTGCAGCTTGCCTTCGTAGGTGGCCGAGACTTCGTCGAGGATCGGGGCGATCATCTTGCAGGGGCCGCACCATTCGGCCCAGTAGTCGACCAGCACGGGCTGGCTGGACTTGAGCACGTCGGCCTCGAAAGAGGAATCGGAGATGTGTTTGATGAGTTCGCTGGCCATGTAATGGGTCCTTGTGCGCAGGGAGTTTCGGTGCAGCTAAAGTGCAGGTCATTGTGACAGAAACCAAGGGGCGGGGTGCCATGCGCGGACGCTATGGCGACGATAGCCAAAGCCTCACGAAGCTTCACCAAAGCCCCTTGCCGGTCACCTCCACGCGCGCTCTCCAACCCCTCGATAGAACATGAACGAAGGCCACCCTGTACAGGCCCTGTGGTGCGATCCCGCCGACGGCGTTGTCGCGCGGATCGTCCGCGCGCTCGCCGAGCGCCAGTTGCACGCCGCCCGCACCGTCGTGCTGGTGCCCTATGCGCAGCTGATGGGCGTGGCGCGGGGCATGTGGGCGCGTTGCGGCAGCCCCGGCTTCGTGCCGCGCTTCGAAACCACCCACAACTGGGCACGCAGCGCGGGCGGGTTCGTTCCGACCGGCTACGACATTGCGCACGACATGGCGCGCGACCTCGTCACGGCCCAGGCCCTGCTGTCGCAGTCCGGCTTCAACGCCGAGCGCTTCGCCCTGGCTGGCCGGCTGGTCGAGCTGGCCTACCAACTGGCGCCGCTCGCGGCAGCCGTCTCGCCCGAAGAACGCGGTGCCGAATGGGCGCAGCGCGCGTCTCAGGTGGCCGATGCCGGCAGCGAGTCCGAGTGGTTTCGCACCGAAAGCGCACTGATCCGCATCGCCGTCGCCTGGGTCGCGAACTCGGGCTTTGCCACCGATGTGCTGATGCGCGAGTCCACGCGCGATCAGGTCGATGCGCTGATCGTGCTCGAAGGCTTCCAGACCGATCCCCTGACGCAATCGCTCTGCAACCTGTGGGGCGACCGCGCCTTTCACCTGTCCCTGGTGCCCTCGAATGCACCGGCGGAGCCCGCGGCTTCGCACGTTGCGCTCGACCCCGAAGACGAGGCCGAACTGGCCGCAGCCTGCGTGCTGCAGCACCTTGCCGAAGGGCGCGCGCCGGTCGCGCTGATCGCGACCGACCGCGCGCTCACGCGCCGCATCAGCGCCCAGCTGAAGGCCCAGGGCATCGTCACGCACGACGAAACCGGCTGGAAGCTTTCCACCACCCGTGCCGCTGCCACGCTGATGAGCGCGCTGCGCGCCTGCACGCACGACGCCGGCAGCGACCAGGTGCTCGAATGGCTCAAGAGCAGCGCCGGCGGCGATGCGATGGCCGTGCAATCGCTCGAAGTTCGCCTTCGCCGAGAGGGCGTGCGCGAGTGGTCGGCCTGGTGCGCACTGGCGGCACGCAGCGAGAAGCCGCAAGACGTGGCGCTGCTGTCCTTCACCGAGGCCATCGAGGCGCGCCGCGCGCCCATGATCCGTTCCCGGCCGCTGGCCGAATGGCTTCGCGCGCTGCGCGAACTGCTGGAGGCCGGCGAGCAATGGGAGCCGCTCGCGGACGACCTCGCCGGCGGCAAGGTGATCGGCGCGCTGTGGCTCGATGCCGACGCCCATGGCGACGACGGCGATTTTCCCGGCGGCCGTCACACGCTCGCCGAGTTCACGGCCTGGGTGCGCGACGTGCTCGAAGACGCGAGCTTCGTGCCGCCCGCGGGTGACCAGGCACCGAAGGTCGTGGTCTTGCCGCTCTATCAACTGCTGGGGCGCGCATTCGGCGCCGTGGTCATTCCCGGGTGCGACGATCGGCGCCTGCCCGCATCGCCCGAGCCGCCCGGCAACTGGAGCGCAGCCCAACGCGCCGACCTGGGCCTGCCTTCGCGCGAGGTGCTCGAAGCTGCGCAGCGCGCTGCCTGGGCCGCGGCGCTGCACAACCCTTCTTGCGAAATCTTGTGGCGCCAGTCCGACGCCACCGGCGAGCCGGTAAGCCCGAGCCCCCTGGTGCAGGCGCTGCACCTGGACCATGCCCTGCAGCCCACCGCCGACCCGCGCACGCCGCGCGAGGTTCCGGTGCAGCCCACCGCCTACCCGACGCCTTCGGGCGCATTGCTGCCTTTGCAGAACATCTCGACCAGCGTCTACGAAGACCTGCGCCGTTGCCCCTATCGCTTCTTCGCGTTGCGGCAACTGGGCCTGCGCAGCGCCGACGAGCTCGATGCCGAGATCGACAAGCGCGACTTCGGCAACTGGCTGCACGCCGTGCTGGGGCATTTCCAGGAGGCGCTGCTCGAAACCCCGACGCAAGATGCGCAGGAGCGCATCGCACGCATCGAGGACGCCGCCCAGCGTGCGACGCGCGAACTCGGCCTGTCGGACGCCGAATTCCTGCCGTTCGCCGCTGCGTGGCCGGCGGTGCGCGACGGTTACCTCGAATGGCTCGTGCGGCACGAGGCGGGCGGCGCGGTCTTCGTCGAAGCCGAGCCCTGGAAAGAGCAGCCGCTGGGCGAGCTGCGCCTGATCGGCCGGCTCGACCGCGTCGATCGCACCGCCGATGGCAAGGCCTTCGTGATCGACTACAAGACTGAGTCCGCCACCGTCTCCAAGGAGCGAGTGAAAGACCCGACCGAAGACACGCAGCTCGCCTTCTACGCGGCCCTGGTGGCCGACGACACCTTGCGCGCGGCCTATGTGAACGTGGGCGAAAAATCCTCCGGCACGCAGACCGTCGAGCAGCCCGCGGTGGTGGAGGCACGGGACGCGCTGGTGGCAGGCATCATCAGCGACTTCACCCGCATCGCGCAGGGCGCGCCGCTGCCGCCGCTGGGGGAGGGCGGGGTCTGCGACTACTGCGCCGCACGCGGCCTGTGCCGCAAGGATTTCTGGAGCGATGAGGCTCCCCGGGGTGGCCCGGCAGGTGGAGGCGAAACGAAATGAGCGGCGCAGCCTACGAACACAACGGCAAGCACGTCGCGCGCGAAGCCTTCTACACCGTCGCCTGCGACCCGCGCCGCTCGGTCGCCGTCGAGGCCTGCGCCGGCGCGGGCAAGACCTGGATGCTGGTGTCGCGCATCCTGCGCGCGCTGCTCGAAGAAGGCGAATCGGCCTGCGAGCCGCACGAGATACTGGCCATCACCTTCACCAAGAAGGCGGCCGGCGAAATGCGCGAGCGGCTCGACCAGTGGCTGGAGCAGTTCGCCGAACAACCGCCCGAAGAACTGGTGAAGCAGTTGGTGATGCGCGGTGTCGATCCCGCTGCCGCGCTCGCCGCGGTGCCGCGCCTGAAGGGGCTCTACAGGCGCCTGCTCGAAGGCGGCCGGCCGGTGCAGTTCCGCACCTTCCACGCTTGGTTTGCGGGCCTGCTGCGCAATGCACCGCTGGCGGTGCTGCGCGAGCTGGGCCTGCCGTCAAACTACGAACTGCTCGAAGACGATGCCGAGGCGCGCAGCCACACCTGGCGGCCCTTCTTCGAGGCGGTCACCGCCGACAAGAACGCGCTGGCCGACTACTACGCCGTCGTCGCCACGCATGGCCGTTCACAGACCGCCAAGGCACTCGGCGAAGCGCTGTCGAAGCGCGTCGAGTTCCTGCTCGCCGATGCCAACGACGTCGTCGACAGCGGCGTGCAGCCCGCCGGCCTGCTGTTCCCCGCGTATGCCGATGCGGCCGATCCGGCCGAGGTGCTGTTCGATACGCCGGCCATCTGCGACGCCCTCTGGGCTGCCGCGCGGGCATTGGGCCGTGCCAGCGCGCCGACTTTCTCGGCCAAGGGCAGCGAGCTGGAGCAGGCCATCAGCGCGCGCCATGCGCAGGGCGTGCTCGATGCGCTGCTGACGCAAAAGGGCGAGGCGCGCAAGTTCAGCGAAAAGCTCGCCGGGCTGGAACAGGTGCGCATCGCGCAGGGCCATGCCATCGAGCACGGTGCCGCACAGGCCCAGCACGCGTCATGGCTTTTTCAGCAGCGCATGGCGCGGCTCACGCGCATCCTGATCGCAACCTTCGCCGAGGTGAAGCGCGCGCATGGCTGGGTCGACATGAACGATGTCGAGCAGGCCGCGCAACTGCTGCTGGGCCAGTCGGCCCTGTCGGGCTGGGTGCAGGAGCGGCTCGACGCACGCATCGCCCATCTGCTGATCGACGAGTTCCAGGACACCAATCCGCTGCAATGGCAGGCGCTGTATGGCTGGCTCAGCGCGTACACCGGCGCGCAGGGCCGGGCGCCGCGCGTCTTCATCGTGGGCGATCCGAAGCAGAGCATCTACCGCTTCCGCCGCGCCGAGCCGCAGGTGTTCATTGCCGCCAAGAAATTCGTGCGCGAAGGGCTCGACGGCGAGCTGCTCAACTGCGACCACACGCACCGCAATGCACGCGCGGTCGTCGGCCTGGTCAACCAGGCGATGCTGGCCGCGCAGGAGGCCGGTGAGTTCGACGGCTATCGCGCCCACACCACCGAGCGTGGCGACGAGGGCGAACTGCTCAAGCTGCCCGCCATCGACCGCGACGCGCTCGGCTCTGCCGTGGAAGCGGCGCCTGCCGACGACGGCATGCTGCACTGGCGCGACAGCCTCGTCACGCCGCGCGTGCTGCCTGAAGAACAGCTGCTGCAGAAAGAGTGCGAGCAGGCCGCGCGCTGGGTGGTGCAACGCATTGCCGACGGCACGCCGCCACGGCAGATCATGGTGCTCGCGCGCCGCCGCAGCCGCCTGTCCGCCATGCAGGACGCATTGCGGCAGCGCCACATTCCCGTGCAGCAGCCCGAGAAGAACGAGTTGCACGACGCCCCCGAAGTGCAGGACATGGTCGCGCTGATCGATGCGCTGGTGTCGCCCGCGCACGACCTGTCTTTGGCGCAGGCGCTCAAGTCGCCGCTGTTCGGCATCGACGACGAGGCGCTGGTGCAACTGGCGCTGCGCCAACGCGAGCGGCCGTCGGCCAGCTGGTTCGGCTTGATCCAGAAGGGTGAAGGCCTGCCGCCGGTGCTGGTCGACGCCGGGGTCAAGCTCAAGAAATGGCAGCGCTGGCTGATGGCCATACCGCCTCACGATGCGCTCGACGCCATCTTTCACGATGGCGACGTGCTCGCGAAATTCGGCGCCGCCGTGCCTGCCTCCATGCGGCAGGGCGCGCTGGCCAATCTGCGCGGCTTGCTCTCGGCATCGCTCGATATCGACGGCGCGCGTTTTGCCACGCCTTATGCGCTGGTGCGAGCCCTGCGTGCTGGTGGCGTGCGTGCGCCCTCCGTGGCCGCGCCCGATGCCGTTCAACTGCTGACCGTGCACGGCGCCAAGGGCCTGGAAGCCGACACCGTGCTGATGCTCGATTGCGATGCCGCGCCGCCGCGTGCGCAGACCATGGGCGTGCTGGTCGAATGGAAGGGCAGCGACAGCGCGCCCACGCGCTTCGTCTTTCTCGCGAGCGAGAAAACGCCGCCCCTCTGCGCGGCGCCGTTGCTCGAAGAAGAGCAGCGCGCGCGCCATCGCGAAGAACTCAACGGCCTGTACGTCGCGACAACGCGGGCGCGCGAACGGCTGGTGCTGTCGTCGGTTCGGCCGGCGCGTGGTGCCAACGAAGGCAGTTGGTGGACGCGGCTGGAGCCGCTGTGCGAGCCCACCGAGGCCGATGAGCCGCTGGTCGCGCCGCCCATCGAGACGGGTGTGGCCAGCTTCGCGATGAAGCGGATGCCTGTGCTGCCCGAGTCCGCCACCGAGCAGCCTTCCGCCAAGAAAGCAGCCGATGCCACGGTCGATGCGCGCGCCGCGGCCTTTGGCCAGGCCATGCACCGGCTGCTCGAATGGGCGGTGCCGGGCGAGCCGCTGCCGCCGGCCCATGTGCGCGCCGCGGCCCGCGAATTCATGCTCGATGCCCAGCAGGCGCGCGGTGCCGCGACGCTGGCCGAACGCATCCGCGCCGGCGCCGGTGCCTGGGTGTGGGACGATCGCAGGGTCGACTGGCATGGCAACGAAGTCACGCTGGTCCATGAAGGAGAGACCTTGCGCATCGACCGCCTGGTGCGCGAGCGCGCCAGCGGTGCCTGGTGGATCCTCGACTACAAATCTGCCGCGCGCCCCGAACGGGACGCGGCGCTGATCGCACAGATGCAGCGCTACCGCGCGGCAGTGCAACATGCCTACCCCGGTGCCACGGTGCGCGTCGCGTTCCTCACCGGGCAGGGCGAACTGGTAAATCTCGAATGACTGTTTCTCCTGTCGTCGCCGTGATCGGCGGCGGACCCGCCGGCCTGATGGCGGCCGAAGTATTGAGCGCGTCCGGCGCGCAAGTGCACCTGTACGACGCCATGCCCTCCGTGGGCCGCAAGTTCCTGCTGGCCGGCCGCGGCGGCCTGAACCTCACGCATTCCGAGCCCTTCGACGTGTTCATGAGCCGCTTCGGCGAGCGCCGCGCGCAGCTCGAGCCGATGCTCGTGCAGTTCGGCCCGCAGCAGGTGCGCGAATGGGCGACCGGCCTCGGCATCGAGACGTTCGTCGGCACCTCGGGCCGCGTGTTTCCGACCGACATGAAGGCTGCGCCGCTGCTGCGCGCGTGGCTGCAGCGGCTGCGTGCGGCGGGTGTGCGGTTTCATATGCGCCATCGCTGGCTGGGTGCTGGGGATGGGGCGTTCGATGCCGCTGCCTTGCGGTTCGCGACGCCGGCGGGCGAAGTCGCGGTGAAGGCCGATGCCGTGGTGCTGGCACTGGGCGGCGCAAGCTGGGCGCGTCTGGGGTCGGACGGTGCTTGGGCGCCGTGGCTGGAGGCGCAGGGCGTGGATATCGCGCCGTTGCTGCCCGCCAATTGCGGCTTCGATGGCAGTGGCTGGAGCGAGCATTTCTCCAGCCGCTTCGCGGGCCAGCCTTTCAAATCGGTCGCCATTTCGTTCACCGACAGCCAGGGGCGCCGCTTTGCGCGCAAGGGCGAGTTCGTGGCGACTGCCACGGGCATCGAGGGGAGCCTGATCTATGCGGCGTCGGCGCTGTTGCGCGACGAGATTGCCGCACAGGGCAGCGCGACGCTGTTGCTGGACCTGTTGCCCGACCGGACGGCCGAACAGGTTCTGGCCGCTGTGAAGCACCCACGCGGCGCACGCTCCTTGAGCAGCCACCTCAAGAGCCGGCTCGGGCTCGAAGGCATCAAGGCCGGCGTGCTGCACGAGGCGCTCAGCCGCGAGGCCATGCAAGACCCGGCGCAACTGGCGGCCACGATCAAGGCGGTGCCGCTGAAGCTGGTCGCGACGCGGCCGGTTGACGAAGCAATCAGCACGGCGGGCGGCGTGCGCTTCGAGGCGCTCGACGCGCAACTCATGGCGAGCGCCTTGCCCGGCGTGTTCGCGGCAGGGGAGATGCTGGACTGGGAGGCGCCGACCGGCGGCTATCTGCTGACGGCGTCGATGGCGAGTGGCGCGGCGGCTGCGCGCGGGGTTGTCGATCGGCTGGGCCTCCGGGCGCCCCGGGCCGACTGATCTTCGGCCGGGAGAAACGTTGCAAGCCCTGTCCGGGCTTGCATGTCCCTGTCAGGTGTTGTCCTTGACGGTCTTCGTCGTGCCGTTTGCCTTGACCGAGGCAATGCCCGTTTCGCGCGACTGCTCCGAGGCATACATCTGGCTCGTGCCGATGACCTGATGGTTCGCAGCCCTGAGGTTGAAGAACAACTTTCCGTTGGTGGCAGTCTTTTTTTCATAGCGGTCGTCGGCCGAGCAGTTGGCCTGTACGGAGGCAATGCCGTTTTCCGCCGAGCCCTTGGCGACGTACTGTTCGCTGGTCAAGATGCTCTCGCCATTGCCTGCCTTGAGAACGAAAAAGTACTGACCGTTGGTGCTTTTGCTCAATTCAAACCAGCCTGCCATTTTTGGATGCTCCTGTGATGGAGAGCGCAGCGTCGACGCCGCCGGTTCTCCTGCCAGATTCAAAATCGAATCCGCGCAGAGCCTATTCCGTGAGGGCGCAGTGGACAAGCCTGGCCTCGAGGAATCTGGAAGGACGACGAATTTGTTCACGAACGGCAGAACTCGCGGGTCGCGACGATCTAGCGAGGTTCTGCAGAGCGGTGCTTGCCGCACTTGATGCGCGCGAGTTCCCGGGAACTCGCGGCTTTTGATGTTAGGTTGACGAGCCTTACCCCTGGCACTGACTACGCAGTTAGGGCTGCTTGGTTCCCCACCTGACCCGGTTGGCCACTTCACCATGCAGGGAGGCCCGTCAGCCTGCATTCTAACCCGCACGCCGCGCGCACTTTCGTGCCGCTTCGCCAATCCCTTTCAGGGGGAGCGGCATCGGGGCCCAGGCAAGGCCTGCCTCCACCGTCTCACGAAAAAGACAAGCTCTTTTGATTGCAGGGTCGGCCCGGAGAGGGCCGCTGCGCCTTTTAGAATGCCCGCAATGTCTTATCTCGTGCTCGCTCGCAAGTTCCGTCCGAAAACCTTCGGTGAGATGGTCGGCCAGGGGCATGTGGTCCAGGCGCTCGAGAACGCGTTGACCACGCAGCGCCTGCACCACGCCTACCTTTTCACCGGCACGCGGGGCGTGGGTAAGACCACGGTTTCGCGCATCCTGGCGAAGTCGCTCAACTGCCAGGGCCCGGACGGGCAGGGCGGCATCACGGCCACGCCGTGCGGCGTATGCCAGGCCTGCCGCGACATCGATTCCGGCCGCTTCGTCGATTACACCGAGCTCGACGCAGCCTCGAACCGCGGCGTCGACGAAGTGCAGTCGCTGCTCGAACAAGCCGTCTACAAGCCGGTGCAGGGGCGCTTCAAGGTCTTCATGATCGACGAAGTGCACATGCTCACCAACACCGCGTTCAACGCGATGCTGAAGACGCTCGAAGAGCCGCCCGAATACCTCAAGTTCGTGCTGGCCACGACCGACCCGCAGAAGGTGCCGGTCACGGTGCTGTCGCGCTGCCTGCAGTTCAACCTGCGGCCCATGGCGCCCGAGACGGTGCTCGAACACCTGACCAGCGTGCTGCAGACCGAGCAGGTACCGGCGGAGCCGCAGGCACTGCGCCTGCTGGCACGCGCCGCGCGCGGCTCGATGCGCGACGCGCTGTCGCTCACCGACCAGGCGATTGCATTCGGTAACGGCGAACTGATCGAAACCGGCGTGCGCCAGATGCTCGGCAGCGTCGATCGCGGCCACGTGTTCCGCCTGATCGAAGCGCTGGCGCAGGGCGACGGCAAGACGGTGGTCGACACCTCCGAGGCGCTGCGCCGCGACGGCATGTCCGCCGCTTCCACGCTCGAAGAGATGACGGCGGTGCTGCAGGCCATGGCGGTGCTCCAGGCCGTGCCTTCGCGGGCCGAATCTGCCGATTCGGCGACCGACCCCGACGCGGCGGACACCGCGCGCCTGGCCGCACTCATGCCGGCCGACGAAACGCAACTGCTCTACAGCCTGTGCCTGCACGGCCGTGGCGAGCTGGGCCTGGCGCCCGACGAATACGCCGCGCTGACCATGGTGCTGTTGCGGCTCCTGGCCTTCAAGCCTTCCAACGCGGCTGCTTCGACGGCCACCCCGGAAAAAAAAACTCTGAATGAAGCTGCGGTCGCGGCGCCGGCCCCCCCGGCGCGCGTCGCTCAGCCCGTTCCAGCGCCTGCACCAGCAGCGGTTCGCCCCGCGGCCGAGCACCCCGCAGCGCCAGCTCCGACGCCACCGGTGCCCGCCCCGGCAGCCGCTCAATCCGCCCCGGTTCCGGCCGGGCAGCGCCTGTCGGTCGTCGACGAACCCATGCGGCAGGCCGCGCCCCGCAACGAGGCCGGCGATTCGTCGTCCGCAGCCAAGGTCGTCGGCGTGCCGATTCGCGTGCAACCGCCGCCCGGCGCGCGCGATGCGCCCCGCGCCGAAGAGGCGCGTGCAACCTTCACCCCCATCCAGACCAGCGAAGACGGCGACTTCTGGTACGCCACGGTCACGCAGCTGATTGCCGCCGAAGCCATTGCGGCGCTGGCACGCGAGCTGGCCCTGCAGTCGCAACTGGTGGCGCGCGACACCGACCAGTGGATGCTGCGCATCGAGCGCGAAACGCTCAACCAGCCTTCCAGCCGCGAAAAACTCACCGCCGCGCTGAATGGCCTCGGCCATGAGGTCAAGCTGGTCATCGAGATCGGTGGCGTGACCGACAGCCCGGCGCGCCGGAACAAGCAGGCCGCCGACGAGCGCCAGCGCGTGGCCGAGGAGGCCATTCACAACGACCCCGAAGTGCAGGCGCTGATGCGCGACTTCGATGCGAAGATCGTGCCCGGAACGCTGAAACCGGCCTGACCCGACCAAGGCAACAATCCCATGCCAGCCCTTGTGGCTGTTCGGTGCGACCGCCATCTCTCTTATCCTTCCTCCACTTTCCAACCAAATACAGGACCAACGATGTTCAACAAAGGACAACTGGCCGGCCTCATGAAGCAGGCGCAGGCAATGCAGGACAACCTCAAGAAGGCGCAGGAAGAACTGGCGCACATCGAGGTCGAAGGCGAATCCGGCGCTGGCCTGGTCAAGGTCGTCATGACCTGCAAGCACGACGTCAAGCGCATCACCATCGATCCGAGCCTGCTGGCCGACGACAAGGACATGCTCGAAGACCTGGTGGCCGCCGCCTTCAACGCCGCCGTGCGCAAGGCCGAGGAAACCAGCGAGCAGAAGATGGGCAAGCTCACAGCCGGCATGCCAGGCCTTCCGCCCGGCATGAAGCTGCCGTTCTGAGCCATTGATGGCCGACGCCAGTTCGCTCGACGCATTGGTCGATGCGCTGCGCCGCTTGCCCGGTGTCGGCATCAAGTCGGCCTCGCGCATGGCGTTTCATTTGCTGCAGCACGACCGCGACGGCGCGCAGTTGCTGGCGCGCGCGTTGCAGCAGGCGGCCGGCAACGTGCAGCATTGCGAGCTGTGCAACACCTTCACCGAAGCGCGGATCTGCAGTGTCTGCATGGACTCGCGGCGCGACGGCAGCAAGCTCTGCGTGGTCGAGACGCCGGCCGACCAGGCCGCGCTCGAACGCACCGGCGCATTCCGCGGCTACTACTTCGTGCTGATGGGCAAGCTCAGCCCGCTCGACGGCATCGGGCCCAAGGACATCGGGCTGCAGAAGCTCTTCAACCGCGCGCTCGACGGCACGGTAAGCGAAGTGATCCTGGCCACCAACTTCACGGCGGAAGGCGAAGCCACCGCGCACGTGATCGGCGAAACGCTCAAGCAGCGCGGGCTCAACGTCACGCGCCTTGCGCGCGGCGTGCCGGCCGGCAGCGAGCTGGAATATGTCGACCTCGGCACCATCGCGCACGCGCTGGTGGACCGCCGATAGACCTGCTCCGCAGTGCCCCGCAATGCCCTGAAAGGCATCGGAAAAGGGCATCACAAATGGCATCGCGCCCGCCGCGCAACGGAGACACTTCGACATGACTTTTTCATTGCTCACGGTAGCCTACTGGTGCGTGTTCATTGCCTGCGGCCTGCCGTACCTGGCCGCATGGATCGCCAAGGCCGGCAGCTTCGGCCCGCGCGACAACATGCACCCGCGCGACTGGGCTGCGAAGCAGAGCGGTTGGCGCGCGCGTGCCAACAGCGCGCAGGCCAACAGCTTCGAGGGCCTGCCGTTCTTCATCGGCGCGGTGGTCATTGCGCATCAGCTCGGCGCGGCACAGGCGCGGCTCGACATGCTCGCGGTGGCCTACGTGGTGCTGCGCGTGATCTACCTGGCGCTGTACATCAAGGGCATTCCCGCTGCGCGCAGCGCGGTCTGGGCGCTCGCGTTTCTCGTCAACATCGCGATCTTTTTCATCGCGCGATAGGCGCATGCAGAGGGCCCGCGGGAGGCCTTCGTGCTTACGTGAAAACCCGCACGGGATCACCCCGATGCAGGTAGGTGAGGGCGCCCCTAAGCTCGATTCAGTTCACAGGAATCACAGAGCCAACAAGCCCCGTTACAGGCACCGTTTCATGCTTCACCGCCGTACCCTCATTTCCGCTTCCGCCATCGCTGCCGCAACGATCGCCTTGCCGCGTGTCTTTGCGCAACAGGCGAAGCTGGAAAAGACAAAGGTCTCCATCGCGGTCGGCGGCAAGGCGGCGTTTTATTACCTGCCGCTCACCATCTCCGAACAGCTCGGCTACTTCAAGGCCGAAGGCCTCGACGTCGAGATTTCCGACTTCGCCGGCGGTGCGCGTGCGCTGCAGGCCGTGGTCGGTGGTTCGGCCGATGTGTGCTCGGGCGCCTACGAACACACCATCAACCTGCAGGCCAAGAACCAGTTCTTCCAGGCCTTCGTTCTGCAGGGCCGCGCGCCGCAGATCGCGGTGGGCGTGTCGACCAAGAACATGCCGGGCTACACCGGCATCCAGGATCTCAAGGGCAAGAAGATCGGCGTCTCGGCACCGGGCTCGTCGACCAACATGGTGGCCAACCTGATGCTCTCGCGCGGCGGCCTGAAGGCCAACGACGTGAGCTTCATCGGCGTGGGCGTGGCGGCCGGCGCGCTCACAGCATTGCGCTCGGGCCAGATCGATGCCATCAGCAACACCGACCCCGTGATGACCATGCTCGAGCAGAAGGGCGACGTGAAGATCATCACCGACACGCGCACGCTCAAGGGCACGCAACAGGTGTTCGGCGGCACCATGCCGGCAGCCTGCCTCTACGCGTCGAGCGAGTTCATCCAGAAGAACCCCAACACCTGCCAGGCGCTGGCCAATGCCATCGTGCACGGGCTCAAGTGGCTGCAGACGGCAGGGCCGGGCGACATCATCAAGACGGTGCCCGAAACCTATCTGCTCGGCGACCGCGCGCTGTACCTTGCGTCTTTCGACAAGGTGCGCGAAGCCATTGCCACCGATGGCATGGTGCCGACCGACGGTCCCAAGACCGCCCTTGCCGCCATCGCGAGCTTCGACACTTCCGTGAAGGCCGACAAGATCGACCTGACCAAGACCTACACCAACGATTTTGCAAGGCGCGCGAAAGACAGGTTCAAAGCCTGATTCCGAACGTCCCCGCGACCCGGCTCAGGCCGGGTTTTTTAATGCCCTGTCCGATGTCCGATGTCCGACTACGCACTCGAACTCCTTTCCATAAGCTGCACCTTCCACTCGAAGGATGACCCGGGCCAGCGCTACACCGCGGTGGCCGACACCACGCTGCGCATCAAGGCCGGCGAATTCGTCTCGGTGGTCGGCCCCACGGGGTGCGGCAAGTCGACGCTGCTGAACGTGGGCGCGGGCCTGCTGGAGCCTTCGTCGGGGACGGTCAAGGTTTTCGGGCAGACGCTTTCGGGCGTCAATGCGCGTGCCGGCTACATGTTCCAGACCGAAGCGCTGATGCCCTGGCGCAGCGCCATCGACAACGTGATGGTGGGCCTGCAGTACCGCGGCGTGCCCGACGCCGAGGCGCGCAAACAGGCCGAGGCGTGGCTCGCCCGCGTGGGGCTCTCGGGCTTTGGCGACCGCTATCCGCACCAGCTCTCGGGCGGCATGCGCAAGCGCGTGGCGCTGGCGCAGACGCTGGTGCTCGACCCCGACGTCATCCTCATGGACGAGCCCTTCAGTGCGCTCGACATCCAGACGCGCCAGTTGATGGAGAACGAGGTGCTCGAGCTCTGGAGCGCGAAGAAAAAAGCCGTGCTCTTCATCACGCACGACCTCGACGAGGCCATTGCAATGAGCGACCGCGTGGTGGTGCTGTCGGCCGGCCCGGCCACGCACCCCATCGGCGAGTTCGCCATCGATCTTGCGCGTCCGCGCGACGTGGCCGAGGTGCGCACGCAGCCGCGCTTCGTGGAGCTGCACACCCAGATCTGGGAAGTACTGCGCGACGAGGTGCTCAAGGGCTACGCGCAGCAACTGAAGAAGGCCGCATGATGCCGCGCCTGAACGAACGCAACGCGCGCTTCTGGCAACTGGCGCTGCTGGTGCTCATTCTTGTGGGCTGGCACCTGGCGTCGCGCAACCAGCAGTTCGCCTTCTTCGTCGGCGAGCCGATCCAGGTGGCGGGGCGCATCTGGAGCTGGTTCCTGCCGTTCGAGGTGCCGCCGAACGCGCTGTTTCCCGAAGGGTTGAAGGGCAACGCCGACATCTACCTGCACCTGGGCACCACGCTGCTGGAGACGGTGCTGGCCTTCGGCATCGGCACCGTGCTGGGCCTGGCCTGCGGGCTCTGGCTGGCGCTGGCCCCCACGGCCAGCATGATCCTTGACCCGTACATCAAGGCGGCCAACTCGATGCCGCGCGTGATCTTGGCGCCTATCTTCGCGCTGTGGTTCGGCCTGGGCATCTGGAGCAAGGTGGCACTGGCCGTCACGCTGGTGTTCTTCATCGTGTTCTTCAACGTGTACCAGGGCGTGCGCGAAGTGAGTCCGGTGGTGCTGGCCAACGCGAAGATGCTGGGCGCCAACCAGCGGCAGCTGCTGCGCACCGTGTACCTGCCGAGCGCGACGAGCTGGGTGTTTTCAAGCCTGCACACATCGGTCGGGCTGGCCTTCGTGGGCGCGGTGGTGGGCGAGTACCTGGGCTCGGCGCGCGGCGTGGGCTACCTCATCTTGCAGGCCGAGGGCACCTTCGACGTCAACACCGTGTTCGCCGGCATCGTGGTGCTCACGGCCTTTGCGCTGGTGCTCGACGCCATCGTGGGCGTGGTCGAAAAGCGCTTGATGAAGTGGCAGCCCAAGAGCGGCGAAACCGAAAAGCTCTAGCGCCTGGGCGTATCGGCTCGAGTTGCCCATCGTGCGATGATCGCGCCCGTGCGCTGGGAGGCGCGACAACGACTTACGGGGGTGAATCTTGAACCACAACAAGAACCAGCACGCGAGCACCTTGCGCACGCGTGGCGAGTCGGCCAGGGTCTTGAACGAAGAGCTTTTCTTCGACCTGGTCTACGCGTTTTCAGTCACGCAACTGTCCCACTACCTGCTGGACCATCTCACCCTGCTGGGCGCGCTCCAGACGCTGGTGATGTGGTTCGCGGTCTGGCTCGGCTGGCAATACACGGCGTGGGCCACCAACTGGTTCAACCCCGGCGCGCTGCGCATCCGGGGCATGCTGTTCGGGATCATGCTGCTGGCGCTGGTCATGGCCTCGGCCTTGCCCGGCGCCTTTGCCGAGCGCGGCCTGGTGTTTGCACTGTGCTTCGCGGGTATACAGGTCGGGCGCACCTTCTGCATGCTGGTGGCGGTGGGGCGCGACCATGCGCTGGCGCCCAACTTCCGGCGCCTGCTGGCCTGGAACTGCGTGGCCGCGGTGTTCTGGATCGGCGGCGGCTTTGCGGAAGGGCAGACGCGCCTGCTGCTCTGGTTCGGCGGCGTGCTGTGCGAATACATCGCGCCGATGATCGGCCTGCGGTTTCCAGGGCTGGGCCGTTCGTCGACTGCCGAGTGGACCATCGACGGTGGCCACCTGGCCGAGCGCTGCCAGCTGTTCGTGATCGTGGCGCTGGGCGAATCGGTGCTGGCCACCGGTATTGCTTTCGGGCACCACGCCGAATGGCATGCGGTGGACCTGTTCGCGCTGCTCGTGAGCTTTGCCGGCAGCCTTGCCATGTGGTGGATGTACTTCGACACCAGCGCCAAGGAGGCCACGCACGTCATCGAGCATTCGAGCGACCCCGGCGGCGTGGGCGCCAAGTTCCACTACACCCACGTGATTCTGGTGGCCGGCATCATCGTGTCGGCGGTGGCCGACGAACTGGTGATCGGCGAAGGCTCGCACCACGCGCAGTGGAAGTACCTCGGGCCCTTGCTCGGCGGGCCTGCGCTCTACCTGTTCGGCAATGCGCTGTTCAAGCGCGTGGTGCGCGGCTTCCTGCCGCAATCGCACCTGTACGGGCTGGGCCTGCTCGCGGTGCTGGCGGTCTTTGCGTCGCACCTGTCGGTGCTGGTGGTGGGCACGCTCACGACCGTGGTGATGATCGCCGTGGCAACGCTGGAGGCCGTGGTGCGCCGCAGGGCATGGGCGGCTCAGGCCACTGAAGCCTCCTCGAAGCCGCACCCGCACTGAAAGCCGCCTGCCGAGGCCATGCCCGGCAGGCTTTTCTTTCTTCGCCTTTCAGCGCTTCAGCGTTCTAGCGTTTCTTCTTTGCCGGCGTGCCGCCGCGCTTCTCGCGCACGACCTGCTGCTTGCTGCTGGCCGGCACCTTCGCAATGTTGTTGCCACGCGGTGCCGCCGCCGCCTTCACGGGGGCGCCGCCACGCTTGCCCGGCGTCACCGGACGGGCTCGCGCGGCCACGCTCACGCCGGCACCGACACGGGTGGCCGCCGCGGCGCGAATCGGCAGGTACACCACCACGCTGTAGCCACGCTTGAACGCGTGGTTGGGCTTCACGTCGTTCCACTCGGCCACGCTGGCGGGCGCGAGCTTGTAGCGGTGCGCGATGGTGGCCACGCTGTCGTTGCGACCGGCCTTCACGGTGGTGCGGCGGTTGACGATCTCGGGCTGGAAGCTCAGGTGGCCGCCATCGGCCACCACGGCCGCCACGTCTTCCTTGACGCGGGCGCCGCGCGGCACGATGAGCGTCGAGCCGGCCTTGATGAGCATGCGCGGCGGCACGTTGTTGAGCGCGCGCAGGTCGGCTTCGCTCATGCCCGAGCGCTGGGCTGCGTCGGCCACCGTCATGGTGCTGGGCACCACCCAGGCGGTCCAGCTGGCGTACTGGCCTTGCGAGTAGGCGTCGAAGTTGCGCTGGAACACGGCCGCGTTGTCCCACGGCAGCAGGATTTGCGGCGTGCCGGCCGCGATCAGCACCGGCTTGTGGGCGGCGGGATTGAGCGCGCGAAAGTCGTCGAGCCGCACGTCGGCCAGCTTGGCCGCCAGCTCCACGTCGAGGTCGCGCGTGAGCGTGACGGTCTGGAAGTAGGGGTGGTTGGCAATCAGCGGCAGTTCGGCATTGAAGGCCTGCGGATTCGCCACGATGTTCTTCACGGCCTGCAGCTTGGGCACGTACAGGCGCGTTTCGGCCGGCATCGTCAGGTCGCTGTAGGTGGTGGGCAGGCCCAGCCGCTGGTTCTTGGCGATGGCGCGGCTCACGCTGCCTTCACCCCAGTTGTAGGCGGCCAGGGCGAGCTGCCAGTCGCCGAACATGCCGTAGAGCTTCTGCAGGTAGTCGAGCGCGGCGCGGGTCGAGGCCAGCACGTCGCGGCGGTCGTCGCGGAAGATGTTCTGCTTCAGGTCGAAATCGGTGCCGGTGGCCGGCATGAACTGCCACATGCCCGCGGCGCGTGCACTGGACACGGCCTGCGGGTTGAACGCGCTCTCGATGTACGGCAGCAGCGCCAGCTCGGTCGGCATGTTGCGGCGCTCGAGTTCCTCGACGATGTGGAACATGTACTTGTTCGAGCGCTCCGTCATGCGCTGGATGTAGTCGGGCCGGCTGGCATACCACTGCTCGCGGTCGCGCACCAGGTCGCTCTCGAGGTTGGGCATCTTGAATCCGCGGCGGATGCGGTCCCACATGTCGGTGGGCGGTGCGAGCGTGACGACGCTCTGCGAATGGGCCTGGCCGCTGGAGAGGGGGGAGAGCGCGTCGCGCGGGTAGACCGGGGAGGCGCTGCCGGCGGCTCGGGTGCCGGTTGCGGCTTGGGGGGAGGTGGAGGAGGGAGAAGAGCTGTTGTTCGTGCTTGCGCAGCCCGCAAGCACCAGTGAACCTGCAAGGCAGGTGGCAGCGATAAATTTCATCGGAAGTCGTTTTTCCATTGGCGCAGTGCGGCAAACACGTCGGCTTCGCCTGCATCGGCGGAAAGCTCGGCGTGGGCACGCACCGCTCTAAGGACAGTGGCTTCGCGGCTGCGAAGAAAGGGGTTGATCTGGCGTTCGGTCGCCAGTTGCGACGGCAGCGTGGGCTGCCCCTGTGCGCGCAGGCTTTCGCAGCGCGCGTTGTAGTGAGTCAGATCGTCGTTGCCGGGTTCCACCGCTCGGGCGAAACGCAGGTTAGCAAGTGTGTATTCGTGGGCGCAACATACGCGCGTGTCGCCGGGCAGCGCCGCGAGCGCGTCGAGCGAGGCCAGCATCTGCGCGGGCGTGCCTTCGAACAGGCGGCCGCAGCCGCCCGAGAACAGCGTGTCGCCGCAGAACAGCAGCGGTGCCTGTGCGGCCGTTGTGGGCAGGAAGTACGCGATGTGCCCGGCGGTATGGCCCGGCACGTCGATGACCTGGAAGCGTAGGCCGAGCACTTCGATTTCAGCGGTGTCGCCCTGCGACATCGGCGTGAAAGGCTCGGGAATGCGCTCGCTCGCCGGACCCCACACCGGGGCGCCGGTGGCCGCATGGAGCGCGGCCACGCCGCCGGTGTGATCGGCGTGATGGTGCGTGACTAGAATCGCGGCCAGCTGCAGCTTGTGGCGCGCCAGCGCGTCGAACACCGGTTGGGCATCGCCCGGGTCCACCACGATCGCGTTGGACCCGTCGTGCAGCATCCAGATGTAGTTGTCAGCAAAGGCGGGCAGCGGAACGAGGGTCATGAGCGGTCAAATTATAGGTTTGCAGGATTGGTTCGCGACCCCCCCCGGCCGCTACCTGCTGGCGTGGGAGCAGGCCCAGTTCGACCAGGCGGTGGCCGATGTCTTCGGCTACCACGCGCTGCAGCTGGGCGCGGCCGAGGTCGACGGGCTGCGTGCCAACCGCATGCCGCATCGCTGGCTGGCGCTGGACGACCCGGCCCGGGCCGGCAAGGCGACGCTCCTGACCGACTTCGCGGCGCTGCCGTTCGCGGCCAACAGCCTCGACCTGGTGGTGATGCCGCATGCGCTGGAGCTGAGCCCCGACCCGCACGCCACGCTGCGCGAGGTGGAGCGGGTGCTGGTGCCCGAGGGCCGCGTGGTGATCTGCGGGCTCAACCCGACCAGCCTCTGGGGCATGCGGCAGCGCCGTGCGCACATCTACCGCAAGCTGGGCATCGGCGACCTGTTCCTGCCCGAGGGCGGGGAGTTCATCGGCTACTGGCGCATGCGCGACTGGCTGCGGCTGCTGAGCTTCGAGGTGGAGTCTGGGCGCTTCGGCATCTACCGGCCCTCGGTGCGCAGCGAGGCCTGGCTGGAGCGCTCGCGCTGGATGGACGCGGCCGGCGAGCGCTGGTGGCCCATTTTTGGCGCGGCCTATTTCCTGGTCGCGGTGAAGCGGGTGCGCGGCATGCGGCTGCTGAGTGCCGACTGGCGCCGCGCGGGCGCCCGTGCCACGGCGCCCGTGCCCATTGCCGGCAAGGTGCATCGCAGCGAAGCCGGCAAGAATTGAAGAACGAACAAAAGAACGAATTGATTGAATTGAATGACCGAATCGAAAGCAGAAGGAAAAGCCAGTTTGAATGAAGTCGTGATCTACACCGATGGCGCGTGCAAGGGCAACCCGGGCCCGGGTGGCTGGGGCGCGTGGCTCAAGTCGGGCGCTACCGAGAAAGACCTGTTCGGCGGTGAACTCAACACCACCAACAACCGCATGGAACTCACGGCCGTCATCGAAGGCCTGGCCGCGCTCAAGCGGCCCTGCAAGGTGCTGCTTTACCTCGACAGCCAGTACGTGCGCAAGGGCATCACCGAATGGATTCGCGGCTGGAAGGCCAAGGGCTGGATGACCGCCAGCAAGCAGCCGGTGAAGAACGTCGAGCTCTGGCAGCGGCTCGACAAGCTGGTGGCCGAGGGCGGCCACCAGATCGAATGGCGCTGGGTCAAGGGCCACTCGGGCGACCCGGGCAACGAGCGCGCGGACATGCTCGCCAACAAGGGCGTCGACAAGGCGCTCGGCCGGATCTGAGGCGCGTCCGACCGGCTGGTTAGATCACGCCTTCGAACATCATCACGTCCACCTCGTCGCCTGCCGCGACGGGGCCCTGGTCGTGATGCAGCACCACGAGGCCGTTGGCGTCGAGCATCGAGCTCAGCACGCCCGAGCCCTGGTTGCCCGCCACGCACACCTCGGGCAGCGCGCCCATCACGGACTTGACGAAACCGCGCTGGTATTCGGTGCGGCCCGGCTTCTTGCGGATCGCCCCGGCGCTGCGGGCCCGCAGCAGTGGCGGCGGCGCCGAGGCGGCCTCGTGGCAACCCATCATGCGCAGCAGCGCCGGCCGCACGAAGGCCAGGAACGTGACCATCACCGCCACCGGATTGCCCGGCAGGCCGAACAGCACGGCCGGTTGAGCGCCGGGTGATGACGCGGCATCGCGCGGGATCAGGCCCACCGCCAGCGGCCGGCCGGGGCGCATCGCCACGCGCCAGAACGCCATGTCGCCCAGCTGCTGCATCACGTCACGGGTGTGGTCGGCCGCGCCCGCGCTCACGCCGCCGCTGGTGACGATGGCATCGGCTTCGCGCGCGGCGCGTTGCAGCGTGGCCGCCAGCGTGGCGGGGTCGTCGCGCACCAGGCCGAGGTCGATGACTTCGCAGCCCAGCCGCGTGAGCAGGCCGAACACGGTGTAGCGGTTGCTGTCGTACACGGCGCCTTCGCGCGGTGCATCGCCCAGGCTCAGGATTTCGTCGCCGGTCGAAAAGTACGCCACGCGCAGCCGCCGCAGCGCGGGCACGCCCGGCAGGCCCAGGCTGGCGACCATGCCGAGCGCGGCGGGCGACATGCGTTCGCCGCGGCGCAGCGCGGGCTGGCCCTTCATCAGGTCTTCGCCGGCAAAGCGACGGTTGTCGCCGCGGCGCAGCACCCCGGCCGGGAAGCTCACGCGGTCGCCATCGACCTTGCAGAACTCCTGCGGGATCACGGTGTCGAGCCCGGCCGGCATCATCGCGCCGGTCATGATGCGGACCGCATCGCCAGCGCCCAGCGCGCCGCGCCAGGCCGAGCCGGCCAGCGCCGTGCCCGCCACGCGCAGGTCGATCGACTGGTCGATGGGCGCGTCGGCCGGCAGCACGGCACCGTCGAAGGCGTAGCCGTCCATCGCCGAGTTGTCGTGGGGCGGCACGCTGATGGGCGAGACGATGTCTTCGGCCAGCACGCGGCCCAGGGCGTCGCACAGCGAGACGCTCTCGCGCTGCGTCACCACGGCCGAGGCAGTCAGTTGCGAGAGAAAGGCATGGACGGCGTCGACGCCCAGGTCGCCGGCGTCATAGCCCGAGAGGGCGGCGGCAATGTCGGCGATGCGGCTCATCGGTTTTCGAGGGCCTGCAGTTCGGCCAGTGTGTTCGCATTGAAGAAGGCGTCGGGTGCGTCGCCGGGGCGGTCGAAGGGCACGGTCACGCAGCGGTGCTGCGCAGTCCATGCGTGGACCTTGCGGCCGCCTGACTCGGTGAAGCGGCGCAGGCTGTCGTGCAGGTCGATGCGCAGCAGGCAGAAGACGGGCTGGGCGCGCAATACGGGTGACGCGTCGCTGCCGGCCATGGCTTCCGGCGCGCTGGCCATGGCGATCTCGGCATCGCTCGCCGCCGCCGCTCCGGCGAGCCGCGCGGCCAGGTCGAGCGGGAACAGCGGCGTGTCGCAGGGCACGGTGAGCAGCCAGCGCGTGCTGCAGTGCGCCAGGCCGGTCAGGAAGCCGGCGAGCGGCCCCGGGTAGTCGGGCAGGCTGTCGGGCCACACTGGCACGCCGAAGGCTTCGTACTCTGGCAGGTTGCGGTTGGCATTGACCATCACCGTGCCGACCTGCGGCGCCAGCCGCCGCAACGCTTGCAGCGCCAGCGGCTCGCCGTTGCAGCGCTGCAGGCCCTTGTCGACGCCGCCCATGCGCGAGCCGCGTCCGCCGGCCAGCAGCAGGCCGGTGATGTCGGCAGGGGCGATGGCATGCGCGGGCATGGCGTTCGTCGCCTGCGTCATCCGCCGATGTAGCTCATCTCGACGCGGCGCGGCGCCTTGTCGTTGGCATTGCCGTTGTTGTCTTGGTGTGGGTCGCCGGGGCTGCGCAGTGCGCGAAGCTCGGAGTAGCGGTCGGCGCGGCCCTGCCAGATGTGGCCGATGGCCGAGGCGATGTCGTCATCGCTCGCGGTGCCGCGCAGCAGCGGCCGCAGGTCGTGGCCGGCGCTGGCGAAGAGGCAGAGGTACAGCTTGCCTTCGGTCGACAGGCGCGCGCGGCTGCAGTCGTGGCAGAAAGCCTGGGTCACGCTGCTGATCACGCCGATCTCGCCACCGCCGTCCGCATAGGCCCAGCGCTGGGCGGTTTCGCCGGGCGTGGTGGCTTCGAGCGGCACCAGCGGAAATTCGCCGGCGATGCGCGCAATGACGTCGGCCGAGGGCATTACCTCGTCCATGCGCCAGCCGTTGGTGGCGCCCACGTCCATGTATTCGATGAAGCGCAACACCACGCTGCCGCCGTGGTGCGTGCGGAAGTAGCGCGCCATCGGCAGGATCTCCTGCTCGTTGGTGCCGCGCTTGACCACCATGTTGACCTTGATCGGGCCCAGGCCCGCGGCCCGCGCGGCGTCGATGCCGGCCAGCACGTCGGCCACCGGAAAATCGACGTCGTTCATGTGGCGGAACACCGCGTCGTCCAGGCTGTCGAGGCTCACCGTCACGCGCTGCAGGCCCGCGGCCTTGAGCGCGGCGGCCTTGCGTGCCAGCAGCGAGCCGTTGGTGGTGAGCGTCAGCTCGAGCGGATCGCCGCCGGGCGTGCGGATCTCGGCGAGCTGGCCGATCAGCCCTTCGATGTTCTTGCGCAGCAGCGGCTCGCCGCCGGTCAGTCGGATCTTGCGCACGCCGTGCGCCGCGAACAGGCGGGCCAGCCGCGTCATTTCCTCGAAGCTCAGCAGCGCGCTGTGCGGCAGGTACTTGTAGTCCTTGTCGAACACGTCCTTCGGCATGCAGTAGCTGCAGCGGAAGTTGCAGCGGTCGGTCACGCTGATGCGCAGGTCGGTCAGGGGCCGGCCGAGCCGGTCGAGCAACAGCCCGGTGGCGGGCACGGCCACGTCGGGCACCGCGACGGCGGGGCGCTGGTGGCCGACCTCGGCGATCGGAATGACGGTGCTGTGGCTGCTGTTCTTCATGGTGGGGGCCAAGGCCGATTTTGCGCCATCGACCAAGGGCCCATCGGGTGCAGGCTACTTCAGTACCGCCGCGTAAACCATGTTGCGCGCCAGGCTGCGGTAGTGCACGCGGTACTTGGGCGACTGCAGCATCAGCACGACGAACATTTCGTTCTTCGGATCGACCCACATGTAGGTGCCGCCGGCGCCGCCCCAGTTGTATTCGCCACCCGCGGCCGGGTAGGGCGCTTCGCCGTCGTTGCGGCGCACGGCAAAGCCCAGGCCGAAACCGTAGCCGGCGCCGGGCAGGTAGAGCGGGCCGGGCACGATGCCGGCGCCTGCGTTCGAATGGTCGGCCGTCATCAGCGCCAGCGTGCGCGGGCCCAGGTAGCGCTTGCCGTCCAGCGTGCCGCCGTTCAGCAGCATCTGCAGGAAGCGCGCGTAGTCGGCGGCCGTCGACACCAGCCCGCCGCCGCCCGATTCGAGCTTGCGCACCACGCGCGGATCGTTCAGGTCGGCCCCCACGCCGAAGCTGCGGTCGGTGGGCAGCGGCTCGGCAATGCGCTGCTGGCGCGCCGGCTCGGGCACGTAGTAGCTGGTGTCCTTCATGCCCAGCGGGTCGAGCAGGCGGGTTTTCTCGAACTGGTAGAGCGACTGGCCCGATGCCGCCTCGACCACGCTGCCGAGGATGTCGGTGGAGTGGCTGTACTCCCAGGTCGTGCCCGGCTGGTAGGCCAGCGGCAGCTTGGCGAGCCGCTGCGAGAACTCGGCATTGGTCGGATCGCCCACGCCCAGGTTGGCGGCGTTGTAGGCCTGCTTGACGAGGCCCGGGCCGAAGAAGCCGTAGGTCAGGCCCGAGGTGTGGCGCATCAGGTCTTGCACGGTGATCGGGCGGCGCGCGGGCACGGTGTCGAGCACCGGCTTGCCGTCGGCGCCGGGCTTCTCGACGCCGACCGTCATCCTGGCGTATTCGGGCAGGTAGGTGGCGATCGGGTCGTCCAGCTTCAGGCGGCCGTCTTCCACCAGCATCATCGCGGCCACGGTGGTGATGGGCTTGCTCATCGAATAGATGCGGAAGATGCCGTCGCGCTGCATCGGCGCGCCGGTGCCCGGGTCGAGCTTGCCGATGGGCTCGAACCACGCCACCTTGCCCTGGCGCGCCACCAGCAGCACCGCGCCGGGAATCTTGCCGGCGGCCACGTCGGCCTTGAGCACGTCGGTGAGCATCTGCAGGCGCTCGCTGGAAAGGCCGACCTGTTCCGGCTTGGCGGTCGGCAGCGATTGCGCCGCGGCCAGCAGGGGGCCCGCAAGGCTCAGGCCGAGCACGGCCGTGCGCAGGGTGCGCTTGAAGAACTTCATGGTGTTTGTCTCCGTCCTGTCGTTGATGGAAAGTCGGCACGACGGTCTTGGCGCCGCCTGGGGATCTGCTTGCCTCGGGTGCGCGGCTGGCAGCCGGAGGCGCGAGGCAGTGTATCGGCCGATGACGGATTCGGGGGAGGAACTGGCTGGTTTGCGTCATCGCCATGGTGGATGTCTTGACGCCGCCAATGCGAATTACTATCATCTGGGTGCCTGAGTACGCAGCACGTCGACGACGCAAAGGGCTCTTCCAACCAAGGAGCTTCCGAACCGTGCCGTACACCCTGCCAGCCTTGCCCTATGCCTTCGATGCGCTCGAACCCCACATCGACGCGCAGACGATGGAAATCCATCACAGCAAGCACCACCAGACCTATGTCAACAACCTGAATGCGGCCCTGAAAGACACGCCGCACGAGGGCCTGTCGGTCGAGGAGCTGATCGCCGGCGTCGAAAAGCTGCCTGAAGCGCTGCGCGCGCCGGTGCGCAACAACGGCGGCGGCCACGCCAACCATGGCCTGTTCTGGACCGTGATGGCGCCGGCCGGGCAGGGCGGCGGCGGCGCACCCACCGGCGCGCTGGCCAAGGCCATCGACACCGACCTGGGCGGCTTCGACGCTTTCAAGGAAGCCTTCACCAAGGCCGCGCTCACGCGCTTCGGCAGCGGCTGGGCCTGGCTGTCGGTCGCCAAAGACGGCAAGCTGGCCGTGGAAAGCAGCGGCAACCAGGACAGCCCGCTGATGCTGGGCATCGGCTCCGGCAACACGCCGATCCTGGGGCTGGACGTGTGGGAGCACGCCTACTACCTCAAGTACCAGAACCGTCGCCCCGAATACATCGCGGCCTTCTACAACGTCGTGAACTGGGCCGAGGTGGCCCGGCGCTACGCCGCGGCCACCGGCGGCTGAAGGACGGCACCATGAATGACGAGCCGCAACAGCAGCAGGTGCAGGCCCTGGCCGCGGCGGCACGGCCGAAGCCGGCCCGGCCGGTGCGCGAAGCGGTCGGCCTGGCCATAGTCGCCGCCGGCGTGCTGGTGCTGGTGTCGCAGTTCTGGCAGTTCGTGCGCGCCGACCCGATGGTGTGGAACGCCTTGCTCGGTGGCTCGGTGGCGGCGCTGGCCACCGCGCTCGGCACGCTGCCCGTGGTGTTCTCGCAGAAGCTGCCCGAGCGGCTGCAGGACACGCTGTTCGGCTTCGGTGCCGGCGTCATGCTGGCGGCCAGTGCCTTCTCGCTGATCATCCCGGGGCTGGAGGCTGCGAAAAACGTGGGTGTGTTCGGCGGCGGCCCCTGGGCGGCGGGTGGTGTGATCGGCTCGGCCATTCTGCTGGGCGGCATCGTGCTCATGGCCATGGACCGCGTGCTGCCGCACGAGCATTTCATCAAGGGGCGCGAAGGGCAGTCGGCCAGGCAGCTGCGCCGCACCTGGCTCTTCGTATTCGCGATCGCGTTGCACAACGTGCCCGAGGGGCTGGCCATCGGCGTCGGCTATGCGGCCAACAACGGCTTGCGGGCCGATGCGCTGGCCACCGGCATCGCCATCCAGGACGTGCCCGAAGGCCTGGTGGTGGCGGTGGCACTGCTGGCCGCCGGCTACAGCCGGGTGTTTGCCGTGCTGATCGGCATGGCCTCGGGGCTGGTCGAGCCGCTGGGCGCCGTGCTGGGCGCGGCCGTGGTTGGCCAATCGGTGATGCTGTTGCCCTGGGGGCTGGGCTTTGCCGCTGGCGCGATGCTGTTCGTGATCAGCCACGAGATCATTCCCGAATCGCATCGCAAGGGGCACGAATCCTTTGCCACCAGCGGGCTGATGCTGGGCTTCGTGCTGATGATGCTGCTGGACACGGCATTGGGCTGACCCCGGCGCGCGCCGGGGTTCAGGCTCAGCCGTGCTTGATGGCGACGGTTTTCAGCGTGGTGAAGCCGTACAGCGCCTCGAAGCCCTTTTCGCGGCCGTAGCCCGACGACTTCACGCCGCCAAAGGGCAGCTCGACGCCGCCACCAGCGCCGTAGTTGTTGATGAACACCTGTCCGCTGCGCACCCGCCTGGCCATGCGGAACTGGCGCGAACCGTCCGTAGTCCACACGCCGGCCACCAGCCCGAATTGCGTGGCATTGGCGAGCGCCACCGCTTCGTCTTCATCGGCGAACTGCATGGCCGCCAGCACCGGGCCGAACACTTCTTCCTGTGCCAGCCGGTGGTTCACCGGCACGTCGCGCAGCAGCGTGGGCGCCTGGTAGAAGCCGGTTTCGGGCGCTTCCTCGACCACGACACCCTGCGCCACCATCGGGATGCCGGCATGCTGCGCATCGCTCAGGAAATCCCACACGCGCTGCTGCTGCGTCTGGCGGATCAGCGGGCCCACGTCGAGGTCCATCGCGGCGGGGCCGACGCGCAGGGCCTCGAAGGCATGGCCCAGGCGCTCGAGCAGCGGCTCGTAGATGTCGCGCTGGATCAGCACGCGCGAGCCTGCCGAACAGGTCTGGCCGGCGTTCTGCACGATGGCATTGATGATCACCGGAATGGCCGCGTCCAGGTCGGCGTCGGCAAAGATGATCTGCGGGCTCTTGCCGCCCAGCTCCAGGGTGACCGGGCAGTGCCGCTCGGCCGCCACCTGCTGGATCAGCGTGCCGATCTTCGGGCTGCCGGTAAAGCTGATGTGGTCGATGCCTTCGTGCCGCGCGAGCGCGTCGCCCACTTCATGGCCGTAGCCCGTCACGATGTTCAGCGCGCCGGCCGGAAACCCGACCTCGGCCGCCAGTTGCGCCACGCGAATGAGCGAAAGGCAGGCGTCTTCGGCCGGCTTGACCACGCACACGTTGCCCGCCGCCAGCGCGCCGCCCACGCTGCGCCCGAAGATCTGCATCGGGTAGTTCCACGGAATGATGTGGCCCGTAACGCCGTGCGGCTCTCGCCAGGTGAAGACGCTGTAGCCGTCTTGATACGGAATGGTTTCGCCGTGCAGCTTGTCGCAGGCGCCGGCATAGAACTCGAAGTAGCGCACCAGCGCCACTGCGTCGGCGCGCGCCTGCTTCACGGGCTTGCCGCAGTCGCGTTGCTCGATCAGCGCGAGCTCGTCGACGTGCTCGGCGATCTTTTGCGAAAGCTTGTAGAGCAGGCGGCCGCGGTCGGCGGCGCTGACCTTGTGCCAGACACCCTCGAAGCAGTCGCGCGCGGCGCGCACGGCGGAGTCGATGTCGGCGGCATTGCTGCGCTGGATTTCGTCGAAGGCTTGGCCGTCCGACGGGTCGATGACCGGCAGGGTGCGGCCGGAGGCGGACGGAACGTCCGCGTTGGCGATGTAGTTGAGCTGCATGGGCCAGATTTTGCGCGAAGCACGCCAAACCCGTGGCCGCGGGGCCGGCCGTCTTTCTGCCCTTATTTGGCCGCCGTGGCTTTCGGCAGCGCCCGTACCGCGTTCAGCATGCGTTCCACGTGCTTGTCGGGGTTCAGGTTCTGGTAGTAGTAGGCGACCTTGCCGTCGGGCGCGATCACGTAGGACAGGCGGTTGGCAAAGTCCGGCCGGGTCTGCATCAGCGCGTCGAAGCCGTTGATCACGGTCTTGGCTTCGTCGGACGCCACCGGAAACCGGCTCTGGCACGACTTGACCGAGAACTTCGACAGGGTGTCGATGTCGTCGGCCGACACGCCGATCACCGTGGCGCCCAGTGCGGCGAACTTGTCGACCGCCTCGGCGAAGGCGTGGGCTTCGATGGAGCAGTCGTTCGAATCGGCGGCCGGAAAGAAATACACCACCACCGGGCCCTTGGCCAGCGCATCGGCCAGCGAGTAGCGGAAGGTCTTGCCGCCCAGCGCGGCGTTGGCGGTGAAGCGGGGCACGGGGTCGCCGATGTCCAGGGCGGCCCAGGCCGGATGGGCGAGGGCTGTAAAAACAGTCATCAGGGCGATGCGCGAGAGGATCGATCGGGCCATGATGCAACTCCGGAACGTTAAGGGCGAATTCTAGGCTCGGCATCTGTCGCCAGGGGTATCTGAAACCGGCTGAAACCAGCACCTGCCAGCCAGCGTACTTGAATCAACGGCTGACCCACTGCACCATCGCACCATCGGAACCATCGTCATGAACGCCTCGCTTTCACTGCCACGAATCGCATGCATGGCGCGCATCGCTTTTTCGGGCTTCCTGATCGCGCTGCTCGGCGCCTGCGGTTCGCTGCCGCCGGCGCGGGAGCGGCCCGCTGAATTTGCCACCACGGCCGACCCCTCGACCAAGCTCGCCAGGATTGCCGCGGCCTCCACGCCGCCCGACGAGCATTCGGGTTTCAGGCTGATGCCGCTGGGGGTGTATTCGCTGGATGCGCGCATCCAGCTTGCCGAGCGGGCCCAGCGCTCGCTGGTGGTGCAGTACTACCAGTTGGAAAACGACGCGGTGGGCCGGCTGCTGCTGCGCTCGCTGCGCGAGGCGGCCCAGCGCGGCGTGAAGGTGCGGGTGCTGGTGGACGACCTGTACACCGCCAAGAGCCAGCAACTGCTGCTGGCACTGTCCGAAACGCCGAATGTCGAGGTGCGGCTGTTCAACCCGTTCTGTTGCGGCCGCAACGGATTTCTCTCGCGCTTCGTGGCCTCGCCGTGGGAGATCAACCGGCTCAACCACCGCATGCACAACAAGCTCTTCATTGCCGATGGCGTGATGGCCGTGGTGGGCGGGCGCAACATCGCCGACGAGTATTTCGTGCTGAGCGAGGCGCAGAACTTCATCGACATGGACGCGCTGGTGGTCGGCAAGGTGGTGCCGCAGCTCGAATCGATCTTCGATGCCTACTGGAACAGCGTGCAGGTCTGGCCCATTGCCGAGATCGTGACGGGCGAGGGCGGCCGCATGCCCGGTGGCGCCGAGTTCGACAGCTGGGTCGGCATGGCCGCGCCGCCGCCGAAGATCGTGCTGCCGCCGTCCGACATCCTGGGCTACGGCCCCATTGCCGAAGAGCTCGATGGCGGCCGCATGGGCCTGCTGTGGGGCGAGGCCCGCGCCATTGCCGATCCGCCCACCAAGCCCGCGACCATGACGGCCGACGAGGCCATTGCCACCAGCGTCACGATGAAGGTCTGGGCCCTGCTGCTCGACGCCAAGACAGAGGTCGACCTGACCTCGCCGTACCTCGTGCCGGGCGAGCGCGGCATGGCGGCGTTCGAGGACCTGGCCAAGCGCAAGGTCAAGCTCACGCTGCTGACCAACTCGCTGGCCGCCAACGACGAGCCGCTGGTGCACACCGGCTACGCGCGCTACCGCGAGCGGCTGCTGCAAAGCGGCGCCGACCTGTACGAGCTGAGCCCGCAGCGCACCAGCGCGGGCGAGCGCTTCGGCATGTTCGGCAAGTCGCTCGGGCGGCTGCATGCCAAGACGGCGGCCATCGACCGCACGCGCATCTTCATCGGCTCGATGAACCTCGACCCGCGCTCGGCCAGCCAGAACACCGAGATGGGGCTGGTGGTCGACAGCCCGCAGCTGGCGCGCGAGATGCTGCGCATCATCAACATCAGCAAGCTGCAGAACTCGTACCGGTTGCGGCTGGCCAAGGACAACGGCACGCTGCAATGGCTCACCAACGACGGCGAGAGAGAGGTGATCCTGACCTCCGAACCCGAGTCGGGATTCTTCCAGCGCTTCTACAACCGGCTCATTTCGCCCATCGTTCCTGAGATGCTGTTGTAGCCTCGGGGGATGGCGCAGACTTTCACTTCGTTGCCCGCCCTCCAGGTCATGCTGTGGGGCGTGCTTTTTTTTGGCGGCATCTACTTCGGTTTCGGCGGCCTCACATGGCTGCTGACCCGGCGGGTGCTTCCGGCGCTCGGCATCGGGCGCGCGCTCGATCCGCGGCCGCTGCAGCCGGGGCAACTGCGGCGTGAACTGGGACAGTCGATCGTCTCGGTGTTGATCTTCGGTTTGGGCATGGTGTTTCCGTGGGGCTTGCTGCAGCTGGGCTGGGCGCGGCTCGATCCCGATGCGGGCTGGCGGCAGATCGCGGTTGAAATCCTCGTGCTCGCGGTATGGAACGACGTGCATTTCTGGGTCAACCACCGGCTGCTGCACACGCGCTGGCTGCGGCGTTTTCATGGGCCGCACCATCGTTCCTTCGTGACCACGCCGTGGGCCACGTACAGCTTTCATCCCGTCGAGGCGCTGATGCTCGGCAACGTGATCCTGCTGCCGATGGTGGTGCACGACTTCAGCTTCTGGTCGCTGGCGGCGGTGCCGGTGTTCAGTCTGTTCTTCAACTGCATCGGGCATTCGAACTACGACTTCTTCACGCGCGTGTCGTACAGCCACTGGTTCGCCGCGAGCCGCCGGCACCATCTGCACCATGCCGTGCACAACGGCAACTACGGCTTCCAGTTCACCTTCATGGACCGGCTATTTCGCACCCGCATCGCGGCCGATGCGGCCGAGCCGCTTTTCCAGGCCTTCCGCGAAAAGCAGCAGCGGCAACAACAACAGCAACCCCAACCCGGGCAGCATGGCGCGACCGCCTGACGCGCGCCGCCGCTTGCCGCCGCGTCTGCCTCGCTTGCGCCGTTGGCGCGACTGGCAGAGCCTGGCCTACCTGGTGCTGCTGCCCGCGCTCGTGGCGTGGCAATGGGTGCATGGCTTCAACCCGTGGCTGTATGCGCTGGTGCTGTTTCTTACGCTCGGCATCGGCGTGATTCACCACAACCACGTGCACCTGCGCATGTGGCGCGGCCGGCGAATGAACCGGCTGACCGACTTCTGGATCACGCTGCTGCAGGGGCACCCGACCTTCGTGTTCTGGCCCGCGCACGTGGCCAACCACCATCGGCACCGGCACGGGCCGAAAGACGTGGCGCGCACCTACCGTTTCGGCGGCGACACCAACCACTTGTGGGGCTACCTGCTGCATCCGTTCCAGGCGGTGTGGGTGCTGGTGCCGGTGTTTTTTTCATGGCTGGCCCGGCTGCGCATTCATCACCGCGGTGCCTGGCGCTATTGCGTGGCGCAGTACGCGCTGTGGCTGGCCAGTTGGGCGGTGCTGTTGGCGCTCGACTGGCGCAAGGCCTTGCTGTTCGTCATCGTGCCGCAGCTGCATGGCCTGCACTGGCTGCTGGCGACCAACTACCTGCAGCACGCGCACGCCGACGGCCGCAAGACGCCGCGCAAAGGGGCGCCGGGCGATACCCCGGGGAGCGGACTGAACTACGCGCGCAATTTCGAGGGGCTGGTGAACCCCTTGCTGTTCAACATCGGCCTGCACACCGCACACCACGAGAACCCGCATGCCCATTGGTCCGAGCTCACGCACCTGCATCACACGCGCTACCGCGCGCAGGTTGCCCCTGTGCTCAACGAGGGCGGGCTGGTGCCGTACATGGTGCGGGTCTTCGTGCTGGGGGCCGTGTGGCCGCGCTTTCGCAGCCGCTCGCTGATGCCTCCCGATTCTTCAATCACCTGAACCCATGCCCGTTTCATTCCAACGCGTCTACCTTGAAAGCGCCGGCTATTTCATGCCGGGCGAACCCATTCCCAACGAGCGCATGGACGCGTACATCGCGCCGCTCAACCGCATGTCGGAGCGCATCAAGCGGCGCATCCTGGCTGAAAACGGGATCCTCACGCGGCACTACGCCATCGATGCCGAAGGCGTGACGCAGCACACCAACGCGCAGCTGGCCGCCGGTGCCATCCGCGATTGCCTGCAGCGCGGCGCAACCGACCTGTCGCGCGTTTCGCTGCTGGCCAGCGGATCGTCGGGCGGCGACACGCTGATGCCAGGCTTCGCCAACATGATCCAGGGCGAGCTCGCGGCGCAGCCGATGGAAACGCACTCGGTGCATGGCATCTGCGCGGCCGGCGTGTCGGCCATCCAGACGGCGGCGCAGGGCATCGAGCTGGGCGCGCACCGCACGGCCCTGGCGGTGGCGAGCGAGATGCCGTCGCGCCTGTTCAAGCGCTCGCGTTTTGCGGCGCGCGGCTACGAGACAGATTTCGACTCGCACTTCCTGCGCTGGATGCTGTCCGATGGCGCGGGCGCACTGCTGCTGTCCGACGGTTCGCCGGCACTGGCCGGCGTGCCGGGGCTGCGCCTGAAACTGAAGTGGGTGCACCAGCGTGCCTTCTCGGGCGACTACCCGGTCTGCATGCAGCTCGGCCTGACCGAAGACCGCTCGCGCGGCCACCTCGATTTCGGCTCTTGGGCCGAGGCCGAAGCGGCCGGCGCGTTGTCGCTGCGGCAGGACATTCGACTGCTGCCGCACCTGTTCGACATCGGTATCCACGAATACGCGGGGCTGGTGCGCGACGGCTGGGTCGATCCGAAGCGCATCGATCACTTCCTGTGCCACTACTCTTCGGAAAAATTCATCCCGGTGGTCGAAGACCTGATGGCGAAGGCCGACCTGTCGATTCCGCGTGAGCGCTGGTGGAGCAACCTGGCGTGGCGCGGCAACACCGGCGCCGCGTCGATCCTCGTGATGCTGGCCGAGTTCCTGCACACCAAGGCGCTGAAGCCGGGCGAGCAGATCTTCTGCTACGTGCCGGAGTCGGGCCGCTTCATGGCGGCGTACATGCTGCTCGAAGTCGAAGCGGTGGATGCGGTGCCGACAGCCGTGGCGCCCCGCGCAACGGTGGTTGCGGCGGCAATGCCCGACGACGACCTCGTCATCGCGCCCCCGCACGATCCGGCCGCCGCGCCCGAGGGCCTCGGCGCCTTGCTGACAGAACTGGCCGCCATCTGGCACGACTACCGCTCGCGCGTCTGGCGCACGCCGCTGATCCGCCAGATCCGCGAGCGCCGCTTCGCCTTGCCCGACTACCTGAACTGGATGGAGCAGTGGGTGCCGCAGGTGCGCGAAGGCAGCCTGTGGATGCGCGAGGGCGCGGCTTCGCTGAGCGAGCCCTACCAAATGCTCGCGTCGCTGATCGACGTGCATGCGGGCGAGGAGCAGAACGACTTCAACATCCTGTTCGACGACTACAGGAAGGCCGGCGGCACCGTCCGGCAGATCGGCGAATTGCGCCGCAACCCGGGCGGCGAGGCGCTCAACGCGTACCTGCACGGACTGGCCGCCACGCGCGACCCGATCGGCCTGCTGGGCGCCATCTACATCATCGAGGGAACGGGCCAGCGCATCGTGCCGGCGCTGTTGCCGCTCATCAAGGCGGGCCTGAAGCTGCCGCCCGATGCCTTCCGCTTTCTCGAGTACCACGGCCACAACGACGAAAATCACCTGAGCCGCTGGCTCGTGGCGGTCGAGATGGTCATGGCCGTGGAAGGGCAGGCCCGCGCGGCCCGTCAGATCATCGACACGGCGCGCAACACGGCCGCGCTGTATTTGATGCAGTTCCAGCACATCACCGAACGAATGTCTCATGAGCCGAACGCCTGAATTTCTGACGCAGGAACACGACGAACGCGACCCCAGCCCATGGCTGGCGCTCTACCTCGACCAGAGCACGCCGCTGCCCGACAACGTCAAGTCGGCGTGGCTGGCCGATTCGAGCTCGGGCTCGCGGCAGTACCTGCTGCCGTTCCTGCGGCCCCTGGCTCGGCTGACGATCATCCTGATCCAGATCGTCAAGGTGTTCGTGCCGCGCAACTGGTCGCACTCGAAGCTGCTGCACCGCTTCCTGGCCTGGGGGCTGACGCGCTTCGTGTCGCCCGAGGCCAACTGGCTGATCCTGCGGCACTTTCACCTGGGCTCGCAGGTGCTGGCTTTCATCGGGCGCAATTCGCCCGCGCCCATTGCCACGAATCCGCTGGAGCCGGCGGACATCGACGCGCTGAAGGACGAGATGTTCCTCAAGCACGACCTGAACCTCTTCAATTTCGTGATTCGCCTGAACACGGCGCTGCGCGACAAGGGGCTGACGCTGTGCAAGGCCGAGAAGGTCGATTTCTCGATGATCAAGGAGCCGGGCCTGCGGCTGGAAGACATGCCGCACGGCAAGCTCAACTTCCTGGACCTGCAAAGCGCCATCGAGCTCTTCACGCCGCTCTACCAGCTGATGCTGACCGACAACGATTTCTGGCGCGCGGCCAATTCCTTGCAACTGGACGAAACCATCGGCATCTACACGGCGACGCTGCTGAATGCGCCAGAACACCTGATCCTGGTCAACAACAAGCACCCGCTGGTGCCGCTGTCGACCCTGCGCGCGGGGCACCGCCTTGTGATCCACGGGCTGTCTACCGAAATGCTCCACAGCCTGCTCCAGCGGATGCAGGCGGCCCAGAAAGAAGGGGAGACCGAGACATCCCTGTACGAGCAGCCACTTGCATAGGCGTATGCTGCCCCCAGATGCAAACCATGAACACGACCCGAAATCCGTCTCCAAAGACCGATCTGGCAGTGACCCAGGTGCTGGCTCAACTGCTTGAAAGGCTCGAACACAGCGCCGTGCCCGTCGGTGCCGAGCAATACCGCTCGGTGGTCGAGCACCTGGTGCACGAGTTCGAAGATGTCGCGCCCGGCGCCGATCTGGGCCGCTTGCTCGATGCCTATCCGGCTGCCTCCGAGGTCTACGAAAATATCAACTATCAACACGCCGGGCTGTGCCGCTCGGCGTTGGACGCTTCTCTCGCGGCTGAAGTCAGCGCCAGGGAAGCCATTGCACGCGCGATGACGCGCAGTGCCGAACCGAACAGCAAGGACAAGACGCATGGCGAAGGGTGAAGTGAAGACAGCAGTGGTGGCCGACGGCCTGCGCTACAAGACCAAGACCCCGGGGTCGCCTTTCCGCGCCTCGGCATCGTTCAGTGGCGCGACCATGTCCTGCTTCATGTGCGGCAAGCACCGCGTTCGCTCGCAACTGCGCACGCGCCAGGTGCTCGGAAAGTCGCAGACCGTCTGCGCGCCTTCGTGCAAGGCGCTCGACGAAGCACTGGCCGCGGCGGAATAAAAAACCATGCGCTCCTTGCTACCACGGCAGGGAGACGTTTTGGAGACATTTCCTCGCGGGCTTGTCGCTGATTGGCTTCCACATCCGCGCCAATAGATATACAGTTAGACACAAATGATGCATGCACTTGCATGTATTGAAAAGTACTAATCTGTAGTCGATTTCCAATGAATTTGCAGCAAAGCCATTGGCGCCTCGTAATGGGCGCGGATCTCAACGCTCGCAAAGGGGTTCAGCCATGAGCAAGCCGCGCCATGTTGTCATGCAGGTGGTCAAGCGCTCGTCCGGCAGCGCCACCCACCATGTCGAATTCCTGATGGACGACAACTTTGCCGAGCGCTTGCGACAACTGCGCTCGCTGGTTCCGCCCTTGGGCAGCCTCAACAAACAGCGCGATCTGGTGATCGACAAGGTGCGGGTGCGCCTGCCCAACGCCATCTGGCGTTCGGGCAACGAGATCGACATCGACGGTGGCGTGGACGGCTCCTGCATCGTCATTGCCGCCGAGGGCTCGTTCAATTGCGGTGGCAAGGACCGCAAGACGCGCGAAAAACTCGTGACGTACAACTTCTCGATCGCGCGCTTGATCGAGTTGCATGGCGAGCGCCCGGAAGGCGAGACGCTCTACATCCGCGACGGCGTGTTCGCGAACGACGAGCCTGCTGAATCGCCGGCTGGCCGCTGGGTCACGTCGATGCACGAGCTCGAAGTGGTGATGCGCGTGCCCGACGCTCCGTCGGACTTCGACACGCTGCACGACCTCACGCTGCGCCCCGAGCACCAGCAAGCCGGCAACGGCGGCCCGGCGCGCGCCACCTTCTTCTGAACTCCTGAATTTGTCGGGCTTACCGGGCGGCTGCGGCCGCCTCGGGTGCCGCGCCCACGGGCGTGTACTGCGCGCGGTTCTCCACCAGCCAGCGCGCCGACAGGCTGCTGTCTTGCTGCGCCGGGTGGAAGTCCGCCCGCAGGTAGCTGCGCCAGCCGGCCAGGTTGCCGCGCAGCAGGCCGTCGCGGGCCAGCAAGATGCGCGCGGCGCTCTTCCAGGTCGACCATTTCCACAATTGCTTTTCGTGCCGCAGGTTGTCGACGGTCTGGCGCATCAGGTCGCCGAGGAACATGAGCGTCACGCGGCGGAACCAGCGCGTGCGCCACGCTTCGGAGCCATCCGCCGCCTTGTAGACATCGAAGGCGACCGACTTGTGCTCCAGCTCTTCGGCGCTGTGCCACAGCCACATGGTGCGCAGCCGTGGCTCGGCACCGTCCAGCACTTCGGGGCGGGCCAGCAGCCATTCGGCGAACATCGCCGTGAAGTGCTCGGTGGCTGCCGTGACCGCCAGCGCGTGGCGCGGGTCGGCGCCTTCCATCAAGGTCAGGCGCTTGCTGGCACGTGCGCTCCAGCTGTCGATCAGGCCCTGGTTTTCGAGGTGCGCGTTGAACAGCGAATGAATGCGGCGGTGCGTGGCTTCCTGGCCGATGAAGCCGCGCACGTCGGCGCGGTACTTTTCCTGCACCTCGGGCGGCAGCGTGGCCACGGCGTCGCGCACGGCATCGATGAAAAACTGCTCGCCGAAAGGAAAGCTCATCGACAGGGCGTTGAAGAAAGCGGTCGAGAATGCATCGCCGCCGCACCAGTCGCGGGCAAACGGCGATTGCAGATCGATCAGAAGGCGGCGGACAACGAGTTCAGTCATGAAAACAATCCTCGAAAAAACACGGGATGCGTGGGATGAATGGTTGGTACAACTGCGTACCGAGTGCCTCCATGGTGCAATCGCGAGTTGGTACTGTCAAGTACCGAAACGTAGGAAAATGTGCCGTTCATGAGCGCCATCATCGAAAAGACCGCCATCGCCAAGCCGCCCAAGCCCGCTGAAGGCGCCGCGAACGAGCATTACGCCAGGCTGCTGCAGGGCATGGCGCATGCCGTGGCGGTCAAGGGCTACGCCGAGACCACCATTGCCGACATCGTGCGCGAAGCCGCCGTGTCGCGCCGCACTTTCTACGAACACTTCAGCACCAAGACCGAGTGCCTGATCGCGCTGTACGAAACCGCGAGCCGGCTCGCACTGCAGGCCGTGAGCGAGGCCTTCGACCCGGTGCAGCCCTGGCATGCGCAGGTCGAGCAGGCGATGACCGCGTATTTCGACTATCTGGCGCAAGACCCAGTGTTGCTGCGCACGCTCTTCGTCGAAATTCTCGGGCTGGGCATGCCCGGCCTCGTGGTGCGGCGCCGGGTGAACGACGAGATTGCGAGCTTCATCCAGATGGCGATCAACAGCAGCGGCGGTAACAGCAACGCCGAAGGCCCCGCCGCACACCTGACGAACGAAATGGCGATGACGGTGGTCGGCGGCATCAACGAACTGGTGCTGCAGTCCATCGAGCAGGACCGCGCGGGCGACCTGCGCGAACTGGTCGGGCCCGCCACGCGGCTGGTGCGCGCGGTGGCCGACGAGAGCCGGCGCTGAGCGGCTAAGAGCCTAAGAGCGCTTGGCGGCAGCGCGTGGCGTGGCCGCAAGCCACAGCGTGAGCAGCCCCGCGAGCGCCAGCGCCAGCAACACGCCCAGGTAGGGCAGCACGTCATGCAGCGGCGCGCCCATCTGGTTGAGCCGCAGCGAGGCCTGGATGCCCGCCGTGCTCGGAAAGAGCCACCTCAGCGCCTGCAACGGCCCCGGCAAGGCCTCGACCGGCCATGAGAAGCCCGAGAGAAACGCCATGGGCAATGCAGTGAACAGCAGCACCTGCAAGGCCCGCTCGCGGTCGCGGAACCAGCAGCCCAGCAGCAGGCCGAGCGTGCAGATCGCGGGCACGTAGAACGCGAGCAGCACCAGCGCTCCCCACGGATTGCCGCCGCGCGGGTAGTCCTGCAGGAAGAACACCCAGCCGAAGTAGAAAAGGCCGCTCAGGAAACCGAAGGCCGAGAGTGCGCCCAGTCGCCCCAGCCAGGCGCTCGCGGAGGCGCGCAGCCGGCCGGCTTCGGCCCATGTGCCGGCCAGCATGGCTACGCCCATCAGCAGCGTCTGCTGCAGGATCAGCAGCGCCACCGCCGGCACCACGTAGCTGCCATAGCCCTCGGTCGGGTTGAACAGCGCAACCAGCTGCGTGTTGAGCGGGCTGCGGCTGCGCGCCGCCTGGACGGCGCTTTGTCCACCGGCCTGCAGCTTGCGAATCTCGACACCCGCCGAGACCGTGCCGACCGCTTCCGAGAAGCCATACAGCACCGCCTTGTTCAGCAGCGCGTAGGCGCCGTTGCCCTCGATGGTGACCACCGCAGAGGTGCCGCGCAGCACGTTGCGCTTGAGTTCGGCCGGCAGCAGCGCATAACCCTCGATCTCGCCGCGCCACAGCGCCTGCTGCGCCTCGCGCACGTCGGCCGTGACCATCCGCACGTCGAGGCGCGGATTGGCCATGGCAAAGCGCGCGATCTGCCGCGACAGCCCGCTGTGGTCCTGGTCGACCACGGCCACCGGCACGCGCGTCACCGCCTGCGTGCCATAGGGCCACGGGTAGAAGAAGCCGTAGATGATGGGTGCGAGCAGCATGATCAGCAGCACGCCCTTGTCGCGCAGGACCGCGAGCGCGGTGTCGCGCCAGGCTGCGCCCAGCCGGGTGCGGCTCGCGTCGGTCGTTGTTGTCGTCGCCATCAGCGGCCACCCCACGAGTCGGGCGCCGCCGCTGCACGCACCAGCGCGCCAGCCGACGCGGCCAGCAGCACGGCGGTGCCCAGCACCATCCACAGCGGCGTGGCCGCCGAATAGGCCAGCGGCGCACCCATCTGGAACTGTTCCATCTGCACGCGGATGTAGTGCGTGTAGGGCAGCAGGGTGGCCCAGGCCTGCGCGAAGAAGGGCATGGCGACGAGAGGGAAGCCCACGCCGCCGAATGCGAAGGCCGGCGCCGTGATGAAGCCCGTGGCCGACAGCGCGGTGCGCAACGACCGCGTGAGGCTGGAGACGAAAGCACCGAGCGCAATCGACAGCGCAAGGAACACCACCAGCGCGAACAGCGTCCAGCCCACCGAGCCGACCGGGTGCCAGCCGCGTCCGGCCGTGATCCACAGCATGGCCGTGACGGCCACCACGGACAGGCTGGTGAAGGGCAGCACCAGCTTGCCCGCCAGCGCGGCCAGCGCCTCGTGCCAGCGCGGCGCGGTGCCCAGCCACTCGGCAAGGCTGCGGTCGCGCAGTTCGCGGCCCACCGCCCATGCACCCGCCGTCATCGCGAGGATGTGCAGCAGCGCCGGAATCAGCGCCGCACCCAGAAACTGCTCGTAATCGGTCGATGTGTTGAACAGCGCCACCATGCTCGCCTTGATCGGGTCCATGCTCACGCGCGCGGACTTCATCGATTCGCCGCGCTTGTTGCGCACCGTGAGCTCGACGCCGGCCGACACCGTGGCGACGGCGGTGCGCACGTCGCGCTGGATCAGGCTCGAGTGCGTGCCCAGCTGCGCGTTGTGCAGCAGCACGACCTGGCCGACGCGGCCCTGCTTGACGTCGCGGCTCAGGTCGCGCGGCAGCTGCACGGCGGCGTCGACGTCGCCGCTGGTCAACGCGCGTGCCATCGCGCCTTCGTCGCTGTACTGCTGCACCACGCGCAGGCCGGGCGTGGCATCGAGAAAGCGCACCAGCTGGCGCGAGAGGGCCGAATGATCCTGGTCGAGCACGCCGATGGGCAGTCGCTCGGGCAGGCCGGCGGAAAAAATCCACCAGATCAGAAAGACCGCGAGCAGCGGCACCCAGGAGATCATGGCCAGATCCCACGGACGCGTGCGCAGCAGCGCGAACTCGCGCCGTGCACTGGCTGCGGAAAAGCCTCTGAGGCTCATCGGGCGGTCCCGTGCAAGCTCAGTCGACCAGCACGCTCATGCCGGGCCGCGCGCCCTCGATGGGCTTCAGCGGCCGCGCGCGAACCTCGAAGGTGCGCACGTCGAAACCGGCGCCACCGCGCGTGGCACGCCAGGTCGCGAAGTCGGGCATCACGGCGCTGTAGTAGACCTTGAAGCGCGCCGTGCGCTTGTCTTCGGCCAGCGCGGGCAGGCGCGCGTCGAACTCGTTGCCGAGCGCGAAGCGGGCGAGCCGGTCTTCGCGCACGTTCAGCACCACCCACTGGTCGCTCAGGTCGACCACGGTGACCACGGCCACGCCCTGCGGCGACAGCTCGCCGACCTTGGCCAGCACCTTGGCCACTTCGCCGCCCACGGGGCTGCGCAATTCGGTCTCGGCCTTGGCGGCTTCCGCTTCGGCCACCACGCCGGCGACCTGGCGCGCCTGCGCGCTGGCCGCGGCCTTGTCTTCGGGGCGGGCACCGCTGCGCGCCATGTCGTACTGCGCCCGCGCCGCAATGGCGGCATCGCGCGAGGCTTTCCAGTTGGCCTCGGCTTCGTCGCGCTTCTGGTCGGCCACCAGGCCTTCGCGGGCCAGTCCGTCGACACGGCGGAACGAGGTCTGCGCCAGTTGCGCCGCGGTTTCCGCGCGTTGCCATTGCATGCGCGCCATCTCGACCTCTTGCGGCCGGGCGCCGTTCTGCGCCTTGTCGGCCACGGCCTGCGCGGCTTGTTCCGCGGCGGTGGCCTGCGCGAGCTTGGCCCGCACTTCGGGGCTGTCCATGCGGACCAGCACCGCGCCGGCCTGGATGCGGTCGCCTTCCTTCACGGCCACTTCGGCGATGCGCGCGGTGACCTTGCCGGCCACGTCGGTTTCGCGTGCCTCCATCTGGCCCTGGAACACTTCGGGCGCGGGCTGCGACGCGCGCCAGAAGCCCCAGACCAGCAGCGCCAGCACCAGCAGGGCGACGAAGATCGCAATCAGTTTTCGGGTCTTGGCACTCATCATCAATTCACCCTCACGTCGGCGCGCGCGATGTACTCGGAAAACTTGTCGGAAAGGCCCGCGCTTTCGAGCAGTTGCGCAAGCGCCTGCACGTAGTCGTTGGCGGCTTGCGCGCGCTCGGTCAGCACCTTGGCCTGGTTGGTTTCGGCGTCGATCAGGTCGAGCGTGGTGCTCGTGCCTTCGCGCAGGCCGGCGGTGCGCAGCTTGACGACTTCCTGCGCCAGCTCGACCGAGGCCTTCATTTCCAGGTACTGGCGGCGCGCGTTTTCCAGCGCGCGCCAGTTGCGCTCGACCAGCAGCGAGATGTCGCTGCGCGCCTGCGCATCGGTGCGTTCGGCCTGCTCGATCTGCTTCAGCGAAGAGGCAGAGAGGGCGTTGCGGTCGATGGAGTCGTAGAGGGTCCAGCGCACGCCCACGCCGGCCACCCAGTCGGCGTTGCCGCTCTTGAGTTCGCGCGTGCCGAAGGCAATGACCTGCGGGCGGCGCAAGGCTTCCTCGCCTTCATGCAGTTGCTCGGCCTGCGACTTCTTGGCCGCGACCTTGCCCAGGCCCGGGTGCCGCGTGAGCGCCGAATCGATGAAGTAGCCGAGCGGCTCGATGGGCGTGCTGATGAGAAACAACGGCGTCTGCGGCGCCACGCTGCCCTCGGCGCGCACCGTGCGCGCCAGTGCCACGGCAGCCAGTTCCGCGTCGTTCTCGGCCTTGCGCGCGTTGCGCCGGGCTTCTTCGTACGCGGCGCTGGCCTGCAGGCGCTCGACGCGCGAAATGACGCCGGCCGCGAGCATCTTCTGCGCCGCCGAATCGTGTTGCGCGATGGTGCGCTCGGCCTGGGCGCGCAGCGTGGCCGCGCGCTGCGCGAGCTGGGCGCCGAAATAGCGCTGCACCAGCAGCGTGTCGACCTCGTGGCCGGCCTGCTCGGCATCGGCCTGCGCTTCGCGCGCCTGCGCCGACACGAAGCCGCGCACCGCGTCGGTCGCGCCGCCCACGTAGATCGGCCAGACCGCCGAGATCGACGCATTGGCGCCGGTGTCGTGCCGGTTGAGCGTGTAGCTGTTGGGCAACTGCGGAATCGGCACGCGCGAGATGAAGCCCTGGATCGACGGCGGCAGCGACGAGCCGATCTGCCCGAGCTTCTGGTTGAGCGGGTCGAGGTCGAGGTTCAGGTTGGCGTTGTAGGCATAGGCCAGCCCAGAGATGCTGACCGACGGACCGCCCAGGCCCTTGACGCCTTCGCTCTGCAGTTCCTTCGACTCGACCGCGGCGCGCGCGGCGGCCAGCTTGTCGGAGCGGTCGACCATGCGGGCGCGGGCCGCATCGAAGCTCAGCGCCAGCGCGTTGTTGTCAGTGCGCGCCTGGGCGAAGGCGCTGGCGCCGCCCACTGCCAGGGGCAGCAGCGACACCAGCAAGGGAAAGAGAAGAGGGCGGACGAAGAAAGAAAAAGAATGGGCGACAGGGCGGGTCGCCGCGGCCGCCAAGGAGGAGTCTCTTTGCGGCATGGTCAGCTCGATCATCCGCGGGTCAGGCCGGCTTTCTCTGTGCCGGGTCGTAGAAGAACTGCTCTTCGGCAATGCGCTCGCCCTCCCAGCGCTGCCAGGCAATTTCTTCCATGCGCATGCGGGCGCCTCCCTTGAAGGTGAATTCGAAGATCCAGTGGATGGCCACGTGGTCCCCGTTCACCAGCACCGGCCGCACGCAGGTGGAAACCACCGTTTCGGTGCGGTCGAGCACAGCCGATTCCTGTGCCACCAGCGTGCTGCGGCCGCGCCGCGGCTCGGCCTGGTTTTCGCGCATGGTGGCGTCTTCGGTGTAGTAGTCCTCGATGACTTTGGCATGCGCGCCGCCTTCGACGGCGGCGATGAAGGATTCGAGTCGTTCGGGTGTGGGCATTTCAGGACTTTACCTTGACCTCCACGCGGCGGGCCTCGGAGGCCGGGCCGTCGGCCTGCGACTGCTCGGGCTTGGCGAGCTCGATCTTGTCTTCGGGCGCACCGGCGGCCTTCAGCGCGTCGCTGACGGCCATGGCGCGCTGCTTGGCCAGCTCGGCATTTTTCGCGGGGTCGCCACTGGCATCGTGGTAGCCGCTCACCAGCACGGTGCTGCCGCTCTGCACCGCCTTGATGACGTCGGCCAGCGCCTCCTTGGCGTTGGGCGCCACCTCGGCGCTGGCGCTGGCGAAGTAGAACTTCACCACGCCGTTCTCGACCTTCACCGCGGCGGCTTCGGCCGCTGCGACCCCGGCCGCCGCGACGGCAGCGGCCGGCGTGGCCGGTGCGGTTGCCGCCGGAGCGCTCACGGCCGGTGGCATCTCCACCTTGGCCGGCACGGCCGCCGCCGCATCGCCGGCGTGGAATTTCACCACCAGCGGCACGATCAGCAGCGCCACGATGTTGATGATCTTGATCAGCGGGTTGACGGCCGGGCCGGCGGTGTCCTTGTAGGGGTCGCCCACGGTGTCGCCGGTGACGGCTGCCTTGTGCGCCTCGGAGCCCTTGCCGCCGTGGTGGCCGTCTTCGATGTACTTCTTGGCGTTGTCCCATGCACCGCCGCCCGTGCACATCGAGATCGCGACGAAGAGGCCGGTAACGATGGTGCCCATCAGCAGGCCGCCCAGCGCCTTCGGCCCGAGCAGCAGGCCGACAAGAATCGGCACCACCACCGGCAGCAGCGAGGGGATCATCATTTCCTTGATGGCCGCGCCGGTCAGCATGCCCACGGCCTTGCCGTACTCGGGCTTGCCGGTGCCTTCCATGATCCCGGGGATCTCGCGGAACTGGCGGCGCACTTCTTCCACCACCGCACCGGCCGCGCGGCCCACGGCTTCCATCGCCATCGCGCCGAACAGGTAGGGGATCAGGCCGCCGATGAAGAGGCCGACGATCACCATCGGATCGCTCAGGTTGAAGCTGATGTTCAGCCCGAAGCTCTCCAGCTTGTGGGTGTAGTCGGCAAAGAGCACCAGCGAGGCGAGGCCGGCCGAGCCGATGGCGTAGCCCTTGGTCACGGCTTTCGTCGTGTTGCCGACCGCGTCGAGCGGATCGGTCACGGCGCGCACGCTGTCGGGTAGCTCGCTCATCTCGGCGATGCCGCCGGCGTTGTCGGTGATGGGGCCGTAGGCGTCAAGCGCGACCACGATGCCGGCCATGCTCAGCATGGACGTTGCAGCCACCGCAATACCGAACAGGCCGGCCAGCGAATAGGAAGCCAGGATCGCGATGCACACGAAGATCACCGGCCAGGCCGTCGAGCGCATCGAGACGCCCAGGCCCGCGATGATGTTGGTGCCGTGGCCCGTGGTCGAGGCCTGCGCGATGTGCTGCACCGGCTTGTATTGCGTGCCGGTGTAGTACTCGGTCACCCACACCAGCGCGGCCGTGAGCGCCAGGCCCACGAAGCAGGCGCCGAACAGCTTGAGCTGGCTGCCGCTCGCGGCGATGGCGTTGTCGGGAATGATCCAGCTCGTGACGAACCAGAACGCGATCAGCGACAGGATGCCCGCGACGGCCAGGCCCTTGTAGAGCGCCGGCATCACGTTGACCATGCCCGGCGAAGCCTTCACGAAGAAGCAGCCGATGATCGACGCGATGATCGACACGCCGCCCAGTGCGAGCGGGTACAGCACCGCGTTCAGCGGCGCCGCAGTGACCATCAGTGCACCCAGCACCATGGTGGCGATGAGCGTGACCGCATAGGTCTCGAACAGGTCGGCCGCCATGCCGGCGCAGTCGCCGACGTTGTCGCCCACGTTGTCGGCGATCACCGCCGGGTTGCGCGGATCGTCTTCAGGAATGCCGGCCTCGACCTTGCCCACCAGGTCGGCGCCGACGTCCGCGCCCTTGGTGAAGATGCCGCCGCCCAGCCGCGCGAAGATCGAGATCAGCGACGAGCCGAAGGCAAAGCCGATCAGCGGGTTGAGGATGGCGGCCAGGCCGTGGTCAGCCTTGGGTGCGCTGCCGGCCAGGAACCAGTAGAAGCCGGTCACGCCCAGCAGGCCCAGGCCGACCACCAGCATGCCGGTGATGGCGCCGCCGCGGAACGCCACGTCGAGCGCCGGGCCGATGCCCTTGGTGGCCGCCTGCGCGGTGCGCACGTTGGCGCGCACCGACACGTTCATGCCGATGAAGCCGCAGGCGCCCGAGAGCACCGCGCCGACCACGAAACCCACCGCCGTGGTCAGGTCGAGGAAGAGGGCGATGAGCACCGCCAGGATGACGCCGACCACCGCGATGGTGGTGTACTGCTTGGCAAGGTAGGCCGAGGCGCCGGCCTGGATGGCGGCGGCAATTTCCTGCATCCGGGCGTTGCCCGGGTCCTTGGCGAGAATCCAACTTCGGGCCCAGAAACCGTAGCCGACGGCCACGAGGCCGCAGACGATGGCGAGTATCAGGGGGGTGTTGCCGATCATGCTTTGCTTCTCCATTCGTTCGTTGTGACTTGTGGAGACGGACAGCATGGGCCCTGCGCACAACGCGTACGGGACCATGTTCTCCGCCGCGTTGCTTCCTCGAAGCTCGCTGCACCCGAAGGTGAGGAGCCGATTGGCCAACGGTTGCAATTTACAGGCAAAAACGCGGGCGTGTGCGACCGCCCGGTGACACGGAAAGTAAACTCAGGGTTTGTCCCCGTCCCCCTCATACTTTTCAACTACTCGAAAAACGTCATGTCCTTCGACAAAGTCTCCCCCGGCAAGAACGTTCCCGACGCCTTCAATGTCGTGATCGAAATCCCCATGAACGCCGACCCGATCAAGTACGAAGTCGACAAGGAATCGGGCGCGATCTTCGTCGACCGTTTCATGACGACGGCCATGTACTACCCGGCCAACTACGGCTACGTGCCGCAGACGCTGTCGGGCGACGGCGACCCGGTCGACGTGCTGGTGATCGCCCCGTACCCGCTGCTGCCGGGCGTGGTGGTGCCGTGCCGCCCCCTGGGCATCCTGATGATGGAAGACGAAGCCGGCGTCGACGGCAAGGTGCTGGCCGTGCCCACCGACAAGGTGCTGCCGATCTACAGCCACTGGAAGTCGGTCGACGACGTGAACCCGATGCGCCTGAAGGCCATCAGCCACTTCTTCGAGCACTACAAGGACCTGGAAGCAGGCAAGTGGGTCAAGGTGCTGGGCTGGGAAGGCATCGATGCCGCCAAGAAGGAAGTGCTCGATGGCATCGCCGCGTACAAGAAGTAACTTTCTTCGCTTGAAGGACGGCCCGGATGCTCCGGGCTGTCAGGCCCGGACCGCTTCTGCGGCCAGCCGCATCCATTCGCGGTTGACGTCTCGCGCATGCGAGTTCCAATGGCGCGCCGCCTGCTGGAGCTCGCTCCACTGGCGCTGCGCGCCAGCGGTGTCGCCTTGTTGGGCCAGCCACGCAATGAAGCGGGCACGTATTTCCACGGTGTTGTAGCTGTTCAGCGCAGCCTCGAAGGCTTCGCGCGCTTCCGGCGTGCGGCCCTCGGCGGCGAGCGCGCGGGCGTTCAGCACGGCGACTTCGTCCTTGCGGTAGTCGTCGCGCACCGCACGCAGGCTTTGCAACGCCTGCTGCGCCTCGCGGGCCGAGGCCGGGCCGCCCTCGGCGATCAGCGCACTGGCCAGGCCGAACTGCAGTTCGGGGTCGGAAGCGAAGGGGCCTTTCAGCGCGTCGCGGTAGTGCCCGACGGCATCGGCTGCCTGGCCGCGATCCAGGGCCGCTTTGGCGAGCCGCAGCTTGTTCTGTGCCGTGGGGGCCAGGTCGTAGGCATCGGCGGCGGCGCGGTATTCACGCTCGGGGTCGAGGAAGCCGATGGCCGCGTTGGCCACCTTGCCCGCGGTGCGCTGCATGCGCGAGGCCGGCAGGTACTCGACCACGAAGTACACGATGCTGCCGAGCAGCGGGAAGCTGAAAAGAATGATCAGCCAGTAGATCTGCTTGCCGTGGCGCATGGCGTGCACGGCGAAGAACAGTGCGATGAGGACGTGCAGCCCCAGTCCGACGAATGGCATCGAAATCCCTCCTTGTTGTCTTGATATTGGGCGCGTTTATAGCAGCCCCGGGAGGCGATTTGGCGGCCCGATCAGGCTGCCTTGAACGGGCTGCGCTCGCCCAGGTGGTCCATGTAGTTTTGGATGCCCGCGCCTTCGCGTTCGAGAAAGCGCTCGACCGCATCGGAGAACGCCGGATGCGCGAGCCAATGGGCGCTGGTGGTCTTCACGGGCATCAAGGCGCGCGCCATCTTGTGCTCGCCCTGGGCGCCGCCCTCGAAGCGCTTGGCGCCGTGCGCGATGCACCAGGCCAGCGGCTGGTAGTAGCAGGCCTCGAAGTGCAGGCAATCGACGCGTTCCAGGGCGCCCCAGTAGCGGCCGTAGGCGACGAGCGGCTCGTCCGCCTGCGTCGACAGTGCGATCAGGCTGGCGGCCATGGGCTTGCCGTCGCGTTCGGCAATGAACAGCAGCCAGGCCTCGGGCAGCGTGTCGGCCATGCGCTGGAAGAAGTCGCGCGTGAGGTAGGGCGGATTGCCGTGCTCGCGGTAGGTGCGCTCGTAGCAGCGGTAGAAGAAGTCCCAGTCGGCCTTCGAGATATCGGCGCCGCGCGACCAGCGAAAACTCACGCCGGCATCGGCCACCTTGCGGCGCTCCTGGCGGATCTTCTTGCGCTTGTCGTGGGCCAGGCTGGCGAGGAAGGCGTCGAAGTCGGGGTAGGCTGCGTTCGTCCAGTGGAATTGAACTGTGTTGCGCAGCATCAGCCCGGCCTCGGTGCAGGCTGCAATGTCTGCGTCGGCGCCGAACAGCAGGTGCAGCGACGACAGTTCTTCCTGCTTGCACAGCGCGACCAGCGCCTGCACCAGCAGCGTGCGGCTCTGCGCATCGCGCGCCAGCAGGCGCGTGCCGGGCACCGGGGTGAAGGGCACGGCGACCACGGCCTTGGGGTAGTAGGCCAGGCCGTGCTGTTCGTAGGCGTTGGCCCAGGCCCAGTCGAAGACGTATTCGCCGTACGAATGGTCCTTGATGTAGAACGGGCAGGCGGCTGCCAGCTGCTCGCCGCGCCACAGCGTGACGAACTGCGGCGTCCATCCGCTCGCGGGCGAGGCGCTGCCGCTTTCGTGCAGCGCCGACAGGTATTCGTGGCGCATGAAAGGCGAGGGCTCGGCCTCGCCGGCCAGCAGCGCGTTCCAGGCTTGCGGGCTCACGTCCGACGGCGACGCCAGAACCCGAATGACATAATCGTTCAAGCCTTTTTCTTCCTTCTGTATGACGCTCAAGCTTGCCATCGCGCAACTCAATTTTGTGGTGGGCGACCTCGTCGGCAACGCGAAAAAGATCGTCGATGCCGCGCGGCTGGCGCATGCGCAAGGCGCGCGCCTGCTGCTGACGCCGGAACTCTCGATTGCCGGCTACGCGGCCGAGGACCTGTTCCTGCGTCCCGCTTTCACCGAAGCCTGTGATGATGCCGTGAAAGGCATTGCCGCTGCTTTGGCCGACCTCAAAGACATGGTCGTGGTGGTGGGGCATCCAACGGGCGGCAGCCTGCGCAGCCGCTCGGTGGCGGTGCAGATGCGGCACAACGCGGCCAGCGTCATCAAGGAGGGCCGCATCCTCGAAACCTACGCCAAGCGCGAGCTGCCGAATTACCAGGTGTTCGACGAGCGCCGCTACTTCACGCCGGGGCAGGGCACCTGCGTGTTCGAGGCGGGCGGCGTTTCGGTCGGCCTGCTGATCTGCGAAGACGCCTGGTTCGACCAGCCGGCCGAGCTGGCCCGCGAGAGCGGCGCCGAGGTGCTCGCGGTGATCAATGCGTCGCCTTATCACGTGGGCAAGGAAGGCGAGCGGGTGGCGCGCATGGCCGACCGGGCCCGTGCGGTGGGCCTGCCGCTGGTCTACGCGCACCTGGTCGGCGGGCAGGACGAGGTGGTGTTCGATGGCGCCTCGTTCGCGCTGCAGGCCGATGGCGCGGTCGCCATGCAGGCCCAGAGCTTCAAGGAGGGCGTGGTCTTTGCGCAGTTGGGGCGCGCACCGCAAGGCGGCATCGGCTTCGTGGCCGAGCCCGGCGCCATCGCGGCCCCGCGCGACGCCGAAGCGCAGCTCTGGGACGCGCTGGTGCTCGGCGTGCGCGACTACATCGGCAAGAACGGTTTTCCGGGCGCCATCCTGGGGCTCTCGGGCGGTATCGACTCCGCCTTGGTGCTTGCCATTGCCGTCGATGCACTGGGCAAGGACAAGGTGCGCGCGGTGATGATGCCTTCGCCTTACACCGCCGACATCAGCTGGATCGATGCGCGCGACATGGCAGGGCGGCTGGGCGTGCGCTACGACGAAATTTCGATCAGGCACACCTTCGAGTCGTTCAAGGGCGCGCTGGCCGAGGAATTCAAGGGCCTGCCCGAGGACACCGCCGAGGAAAACCTCCAGGCCCGCATTCGCGGCACGCTGCTGATGGGGCTGTCGAACAAGTTCGGATCGATCGTGCTCACCACCGGCAACAAGAGCGAAATGGCCACCGGCTACTGCACGCTCTATGGCGACATGGCGGGTGGCTTCGCGGTCATCAAGGATCTGCTGAAGACCACGGTGTTCGCCCTGGCGCGCTGGCGCAATGCCCATGACCCCTACGGCACCGGCACCGAGCCGATTCCCGAGCGGATCATCACGCGCCCTCCCAGCGCCGAGCTTCGGCCGGACCAGACCGATCAAGACAGCCTGCCGCCCTACGACATCCTCGACGGCATCCTGGCACGCTACATGCAGGACGATGAAAGCATCGACGAGATCATTGCCGCGGGCTACGACCGCGCGGTGGTCGAACGGGTTGCGCGGCTCATCAAGGTCAACGAATACAAGCGGCGCCAGGCGCCGGTAGGCATCCGGGTCACCCATCGAAGCTTCGGCAAGGATTGGCGTTACCCTATCACCAGCAAATTCAACGAAACCGCCGGAGCACAAAACCCATGAAGCAGATCACCGCCATCGTCAAACCCTTCAAGCTCGAGGACGTGCGCGAGGCCTTGGCCGAAGTGGGCGTCACCGGCCTGACCGTGACCGAAGTCAAGGGCTTCGGCCGCCAGAAGGGGCACACCGAGCTCTACCGCGGCGCTGAATACGTGGTCGACTTTTTGCCCAAGATGAAGGTCGAAGTGGTCGTCAACGAGGCCGACGTGGAGCGCTGCATCGAAGCCATCGTGAATTCCGCGCGCACCGGGAAGATCGGCGACGGAAAGATCTTTGTCACGGCCGTGGAGCGCATCGTGCGCATCCGCACGGGCGAAGAAAACGAAAACGCAGTCTGACAAGGCACAAAGCCCCCTCGCGGGGGGCTTTGTCGTTCGTTGAAGGCAGGCGTCAGAGGTTTTCCGACAGCCTGTCTTCGCGCGGATGGAGCGGCACCTCGGCGCGCAGGGCCGTCAGCAGTTCGGTCGCATCGGTGCCGGTGCGAATCAGTTCCATCTGCCATTCGCCCATGAAGCCCTCGCGCACGCTGTGCGCCAGGAAGCCCAGCAGTCCGTCGTAGTAGCCGGCGGTGTTGAGGATGCCGGTCGGCTTGTCGTGGTAGCCGAGCTGGCGCCAGGTCCAGATCTCGAACAGTTCCTCGAAGGTGCCGATGCCGCCCGGCAGCGCCACGAAGGCGTCGGCGCGTTCGCCCATCATGGCCTTGCGCTCGTGCATGGTGTCGACCACGTGCAGCTCGTCGCACAGCGGGTTGGCAAGCTCCTTGTCGACCAGTGCCTTGGGAATGATGCCGACGACGCGGCCGCCGGCGGTGCGTGTGGCCTCGGCCACCGTGCCCATCAGGCCGGTGCGGCCGCCGCCGTAGACCAGTTGGCCGCCGTGCTGGCCGATCCATTGGCCGACCGCTTGCGCGGCCTGGGAAAACTCGGGGCGCTCGCCGGGGCGCGAGCCGCAATACACACAGATCGAAAATTCAGGATTCATCCCGCCATCATGCCGCAGCCCGCGGGCCTTCTCATGACATGAAGCGTTGCCACAGCGCGGCGACCCAGATGCCCCCGCACAGCGTGAGCGACAGCAGCACGGCGGCGCTGCCCATGTCCTTGGCGCGCTTGGAAAGGTCGTGCCATTCGGGACCGATGCGGTCGATGGCGGCTTCCACGGCGGTGTTGAGCAGCTCGACGATCATCACCAGGATGGCGCTGCCCGCGAGCAGTGCCACTTCGACCCAGCTGCGCCCGAGCCAGAAGGCCGCCGGAATCATCACCATCGACAGGATGGCTTCCTGGCGAAAGGCGGGTTCGCTCCAACCGGCACGCAGGCCGTGCAGCGAGATCAGCGTGGCATGCCAGACGCGCTCGAAACCCTTGCGGGCCTTCTGCGGGTTGACGGCGGGATCGGGCAGGTCGGGCAAGGCACTCATCGGCGGCTCATCGGTTTGGAGGTGATGAGCCGCGTACCGGCCCAGGCGTCGTGCCAGAACTGGCGGTCGGGGTGAAAACGTGCGAGCAGGGCCCAGACGGCGATCCAGCCGAGCAGCAGGACCAGCGTTTCGACCACGGGCACGCCCATCAGGGGGTGAAGTGCTAGGGGCGGCAGCAGCCAGATCCAGCTCAGCACGTAGCGGAAAAAGGCGCGCAACTGGGTGACCGGGCGGCCTTGCGTGTCGACGATGCGGATGTTCCAGGTTTTCATGCCCAGCGTCTGGCCCTTGCTCCAGAACCAGATGAAGTACACGCCGAACACCACGAACAGGTAGGCCAGCAGCAGCGGGCGGCGTGTTTCATCGACGGCATTGCGCATCTGGCTGAGCGCACTGAAAAGCCAACCGGCCGTCATGGCCACGGCGAACAGCAGCATGCCCTCGTAGAGCCAGCAGGCCATGCGGCGCCAGAGGCCGGGCACCGTTGAAGCAAAGGTGCTGCTCGTGATGGAGGCGGGAGCGGGCTGATCTGGTCCCGAAGCCTCGGGCGTACTGGAAACCATCGAAGCCTTGGGTCAGGGGGCGGAGGAAGACGGCTCGGTCGCCGAGGAAGGCGCTGGCACCTGGGCTTCGGCCGGCACCGGCTGGGGTGTGACGCTCGCCGCCGGGGAGGGCGCCGGAGGCATCGTGGCGCTTGTTGTGCTTGCGGGGGCGCGCTCCGGGGGCGAGGCCACCATGATCGTCGCCGGTGCCGTTGTCGGGGCCGGCGGCGGTGCCAGCAGGTTTCTTGGCGTGTGCTGCCCGCTCGGCGTGACGGCTGGCACGGGAACGAGCTTTTGCGCGGAAACTGGGCGCACCGGAATGGCCGCGCCGCGGGGCTTTGCCGGGGCGCTCTCGGCGAGCTTGCGCTTTTCTTCTTCGCTCAAGGCCTGGTACTGCTCCCATTTGACCTTGCGCTCGTCGGCGGGAATGCGCTTGACCTCGGCGAAGTTCAGGCGAGCCTGGGCGCGCTGCTGGTTGCTCAGGGCCGCCCATTCGATCATGCGGCTGTGCAGGGTGACCTGGTCTTCGGCCGACATGCTCGCGTAGTTGCGCGACAGCACCAGCCACTTGCGTTTTTGCCCCGAGTTCAGGGTGTTCCAGTGCGGAATTAGCGGCTTCAGCGCTTGCTGCTGCTCGGCGGTGAGCTCGCTCCAGAGCGGCTTGGTGGGCGACACGGCCTTGGGGCTCGTGGCCGCCGCGGAAGAGGTTGCCGATGCCGCTGCGCCAGTGGCCTTTGCCGATGCCTCGGGATGGATCTGGGCGTGGGCCTGGGCCAGCGTGAGGCCGAAGGCGGCGACTGCAAGCGCGCCCGCCCAAACGACTGCGCCCGCCGGGAGCGGGCGCAACGGGCGGGGGGTGTTCGCGCTGGGGGTGGAGCGGCGTCGCATTCGTTCGGTGAGAAGTTCAGTCGGAGGCGCTGTCGGCCTTCAGGAATTGGGCAAAACCAGGGTCGGTATAGGCGGCAGGCGGCAAGTCGCCGGTCAGGAGCGCGGAATCGACTTCGGCCAGTTCGCTGGCGCGGTCGTCGTCCTGCATCACGCTGATGGTGATGAGTCCGGCCACGAGCGCGATCAGCGGCACCACCGAACCGATGCGGGTCCACCAGCTGCCACCCAGCACGGCGGTATGGCCCGACTGCACCACGACGGGCGCAGTTCGCAACTGCGGCGGCAGCTTGCGCGCGGCCACGGCCTGGGCGCGCGCCACGCGCAGGCGTTCGCCGATGTCGTGCGGCAGCTCGCTGTTGCCGCTCGACAGGCGGGCAGCCAGGCGCTGTCCGAACTGGTCTTCGGCGGCGGTTGACGATGAGGTTGGAACCTTAGTGTTCATAGCGATATTCCCTTGGCCTTGAGCGCCTTGCTCAGAGCGTGAACGGCTCGCGAACAATGGGTTTTGACACTGCCTTCGGAGCAGCCCATCGCGGCGGCCGTCTCTGCGACGTCCATTTCCTCCCAGTAACGCATCAGGAAAGCCTCGCGTTGACGGCCCGGCAATGCGGCGATCTGCTCCTCGATCTCGTGGAAGACCTGGGCGCGGCGGGTCGTGTCTTCGGCGCTCTCCGTTTCCCTAGAGTCGGTGGGCGAGACGAAGTTCTCCAGCAGGTCGAAATCTCCGTCGTCGTCGACGGAATCGAAGTCGCTGAGGTTCGAGAACAGGGCGCGGCGGGTTTTCTGGCGGCGGAACCAGTCGAGCGTGCAGTTCGACAGGATGCGCTGGAACAGCATCGGCAGCTCGTTGGTCGGCTTGTCGCCGTAGTGCTGCGCCAGCTTCATCATGCTGTCCTGCACGATGTCGAGCGCCGCTTCTTCGTCCCGCACGTGATAGACCGAGCGCTTGAAAGCGCGCCGTTCGACGCTTTTCAGGAAGTCGGAGAGTTCTTGTTCAGTGGCCAAGCGAGAAGGGGCGCAAGGGGCGCCGCGTGGGGAAGATGTGTCTGGCGATCGCGTATGTTTACCGCCGGGGATTATGCCTTTGTGTCTTTACACGACAGCTGAAGCGAATCTGAACGCCCGGAAATGTCATAATCCGCCCTGCAAGTCAAAAGGCAAACGGGTCAAGGTCCGGCGGAACATCAGTCCGCTCATGGCCATGGCCTCAAGTCCTGGCGCGGCCTCACAAGGGTTGGCAAGGGGCACCCAAGGTATTTCGTTCCCGAAATAAACAAAGGTTGATCATGGAAATCTCCAAGGCGGAAATCATTTCCGCAGCCGCTGCGTCCTCAGGCGCCGGCAACACCACGCAAGAGCTCATGGGCGCTGAAGTGCTGATCAAGGCACTGCAGGCCGAAGGCGTTCAGTACGTCTGGGGCTATCCCGGCGGCGCGGTTCTCTACATCTACGACGCGTTCTACAAGCAGGACACCATCCAGCACGTGCTGGTGCGCCACGAGCAGGCCGCCGTTCATGCGGCCGACGGCTATGCGCGCGCCACCGGCGAAGTGGGCGTGGCGCTGGTCACTTCCGGCCCCGGCCTGACCAATGCGGTCACCGGCATCGCCACGGCGTACATGGACTCGATCCCGATGGTGATCATCTCGGGCCAGGTGCCGACGGCAGCCATCGGCCTCGATGCTTTCCAGGAATGCGACACGGTCGGCATCACCCGTCCCATCGTCAAGCACAACTTCCTCGTCAAGGATCCGAAGGATCTGGCCATGACGATGAAGAAGGCCTTCCACATCGCACGCAGCGGCCGTCCGGGCCCGGTGGTGGTGGACGTGCCCAAGGACGTTTCCTTCAAGAAGGTGCCCTACGCCGGCTATCCCGACAAGGTCGAGATGCGCTCGTACAACCCGGTGCGCAAGGGCCACGGCGGCCAGATCCGCAAGGCGCTGCAGCTGCTGCTGGCGGCCAAGCGTCCGTACATCTACACCGGCGGCGGCGTGCTGCTGGGCAATGCCTGCAACGAACTGCGCACGCTGGTCGACATGCTGGGCTATCCGGTCACCAACACGCTGATGGGCCTGGGCGCCTACCCGGCGAGCGACCGCAAGTTCCTCGGCATGCTGGGCATGCACGGCACCATCGAAGCCAACAACGCGATGCAGAACTGCGACGTGCTGCTGGCCGTGGGCGCGCGCTTCGATGACCGCGTGATCGGCAACCCCAAGCATTTCGCGCAGAACGAACGCAAGATCATTCACGTCGACATCGATCCGTCGAGCATCTCCAAGCGCGTGAAGGTCGACATCCCGATCGTCGGCGACGTGAAGGACGTGCTCACCGAGCTGATCTCGATGATCCGCGAGAGCACCACCAAGCCCGACGCCGGTGCGCTGGCCGACTGGTGGAAGACCATCGAGGCCTGGCGTTCGCGCGACTGCCTCAAGTACGACCGCGACAACAAGGACGTCATCAAGCCGCAGTACGTGGTCGAGACCCTCTGGAACATGACCAAGGACGCCGACGCGTACATCACGTCGGACGTGGGCCAGCACCAGATGTGGGCCGCGCAGTACTACCGCTTCGACGAGCCGCGCCGCTGGATCAATTCGGGTGGCCTGGGCACCATGGGCGTCGGCATTCCGTACGCCATGGGCATCAAGCTGGCAAAGCCCGATTCGGAAGTGTTCACCATCACCGGCGAAGGCTCGGTGCAGATGTGCATCCAGGAACTCTCCACCTGCCTGCAATACAACACGCCGATCAAGATTTGCTCGCTCAACAACCGCTACCTGGGCATGGTGCGCCAGTGGCAGGAGATCGAATACTCCGGCCGCTACAGCCACAGCTACATGGATGCACTGCCGAACTTCGTGAAGCTCGCCGAGGCCTATGGCCACGTCGGCATGCTGATCGAGCGTCCACAAGACGTGGAGCCCGCGTTGCGCGAAGCACGCAAGCTCAAGGACCGCACGGTGTTCATGGACTTCCGTACCGACCCCACCGAGAACGTGTTCCCGATGGTGAAGGCCGGCATGGGCATCACCGAGATGCTGTTGGGTTCCGAAGATCTCTGACCGATCTTCGGCGCATTCGCTTAACTCTTCACTGACGAATCTATTGCCCGCCAAGCCCGCGCATTACCGTGCGCGGGGGAGGGCGGCGAAAAGAGGAGTCACGCAAACATGAAACACATCATTGCAGTGCTGCTGGAAAACGAGCCGGGTGCTCTTTCCCGCGTGGTGGGCCTTTTTTCGGCCCGTGGCTACAACATCGAATCGCTGACCGTCGCGCCGACCGAGGACCCGAGCCTCTCGCGCATGACCATCGTCACGACCGGTTCCGATGACGTGATCGAGCAGATCACCAAGCACCTGAACCGCCTGATCGAAGTCGTGAAGGTCGTCGATCTCACCGAAGGCGCCTACACCGAGCGCGAGCTCATGATGGTGAAGGTGCGCGCGGTGGGCAAGGAGCGCGAGGAAATGATGCGCATGGCCGAGATTTTTCGCGGCCGCATCATCGACGTGACGGACAAGAGCTACACCATCGAACTCACCGGCGATCACGGTAAAAACGACGCTTTTCTTGAAGCGATCGACCGTAGCGCTATCCTCGAGACTGTCCGCACCGGTGCCAGCGGCATCGGGCGCGGCGAGCGCATCCTGCGCGTGTAGGGGGTGAAGATCCCCTCAGTTTCATCGTTTATCAACACGACATGAGGAGAAGGTAATGCAAGACTTGCTGGGCTTCGACAAGATGGTGACCCCTATCGTCATCCGGGTACTGTATTTCCTGGGATTGATCGGGGTATTGATTACCGGGGTCGGCACGCTTTTCAGCGGCGGCCTCAGAGGGGTGCTTGCCGGCCTCGCCATTCTGGTCTTCGGCGCGATCATGGTTCGCGTCTACAGCGAATTGCTGATCCTGCTGTTCCGCATTCACGACAACCTCGTGTCCATCAACCAGCAAATGAAGGACCGGAATTCTTCCGGCCAACTGTGAGTGAACGGCACCCCCGCGAGGGGGTGCCAGAGATTAAATAGGAAAGACGCATATGAAGGTTTACTACGACAAGGACGCGGATCTCAGCCTCATCAAGGGCAAGACGGTCGCAATCATCGGTTATGGGTCGCAAGGCCATGCGCACGCGCAGAACCTGAACGACAGCGGCGTCAAGGTCGTGGTCGGCCTGCGCAAGGGCGGCGCTTCGTGGGACAAGGTCGGCAAGGCCGGCCTGCAGGTCGCCGAAGTCGCTGACGCAGTGAAGTCGGCCGACGTGGTCATGATCCTGCTGCCCGACGAGCAGATCGCCAACGTCTACAAGAACGACGTGGCCCCGCACATCAAGGAAGGCGCTTCGCTCGTCTTCGCGCACGGCTTCAACGTGCACTATGGTTTCGTGCAGCCGCGCGCCGACCTCGACGTGTGGATGGTCGCTCCCAAGGCTCCGGGCCACACGGTGCGCAGCACGTACACGCAAGGTGGCGGCGTGCCTCACCTCGTGGCCGTGCACCAGGACAAGACCGGCAAGGCGCGTGACCTCGCGCTGAGCTACGCCACCGCCAACGGCGGCGGCAAGGCCGGCATCATCGAGACCAACTTCCGCGAAGAAACCGAAACCGACCTGTTCGGCGAACAAGCGGTTCTGTGCGGCGGTACGGTCGAGCTGATCAAGGCTGGTTTCGAAACGCTGGTGGAAGCTGGCTATGCGCCCGAAATGGCGTACTTCGAATGCCTGCATGAGCTCAAGCTGATCGTCGACCTGATCTATGAAGGCGGCATCGCCAACATGAACTACTCGATCTCGAACAACGCCGAATACGGCGAGTACGTCACGGGCCCGCGCATCGTGACCGACGAGACCAAGAAGGTCATGAAGCAAGTGCTGAAGGACATCCAGACCGGCGAATACGCAAAGAGCTTCGTGCTCGAAGCCGCCGCCGGCCAGCCCACGCTGATCAGCCGCCGTCGCCTGGGTGCAGAGCACCAGATCGAAGTTGTCGGTGAAAAGCTGCGCGCGATGATGCCCTGGATCAAGAAGAACAAGCTGGTCGACCAGACCCGCAACTGATCTTGCTGGCAAAGGGTGCTTCGGCACCCGTTTCCCAAGGGCCACCCGTCGCGGTGGCCCTTTTGTTTGACGGGGGCAAAGCATCCCCTGAACTACACTGCGAACCATGCGACCCACAGACCAAGACGCTATCGAATGGATAGCTGACCGCGCAGTGCCCACGAGGGACGGAGGCAAATTCAATGCATGACGATACGGTTCCCGACGAGGTGCAGCCGCGCAAACGCCGCAAAGGCATCTACATCCTGCCGAACCTGTTCACGCTGGCGGCGTTGTTCGGCGGTTTCTATTCGGTCGTGATGGCCATGAACGCGCGCTTCGATCTCGCGGCGCTCGGCGTGTTCGCCGCGATGATTCTCGACAGCCTCGATGGCCGCGTCGCGCGCATGACCAACACGCAAAGCGCGTTCGGCGAGCAGATGGATTCGCTGTCCGACATGGTGTCGTTCGGTGCCGCGCCCGCGCTGATCGCCTACGAGTGGTCGCTCAAGGGCCTGGGCCGCTGGGGCTGGATCGCGGCCTTCGTGTACTGCGCCTGCGCGGCACTGCGGCTGGCGCGCTTCAACGTCAACACCGGCGTGGTCGACAAGCGCTGGTTTCAGGGCCTGCCTTCGCCCGCGGCGGCAGCGCTGGTGGCTGGCTTCATCTGGCTGGTGGACGAGTGGGGCAAGCGCGGCGGCGAGGTGCTGTATCTCTCGTGGACGCAGATCACCTGGGTCACTTTCGCGTTCACGCTGTATGCGGGCCTGACGATGGTCACCAACGCGCCGTTCTACAGCTTCAAGGACATCCAGATGAAGAAGAGCGTGCCCTTTGCCGCGATCGTGCTGATCGCGCTGGGCATCGCGGTCATCAACATCCATCCGCCGACGGTGCTGTTCGGTCTCTTCGTCATCTACGGCCTGAGCGGCTATGTGGTCTACGGATGGCGCAAGGCCAAGGGCCAGCCGGCCAGCGTGATCAGCACGTCGACCGAAGAGCCCGACGAACGCGGCCTGCATAACTGAGCGAGCCCGCGGGCCTTCACAAGCCCGCAAAGGCTGTGCTACATTCGCAACCCTCATGACCAAGATTTCGCTGCTGGCCCTACTAGCCCTCCCTCACGGGCGGAGACGGTAGCGCACGCGCAAATCCCTCACCACGGCCCGTTCGCACCAGCAACGGGCCGTTTGTTTTTTGGGGTTGCTGGTTGATTACCAACCATTACAGAGAAATCGACATGCTCAAGCAACCTCAAGCCAAATACCGCGCATTCGCCCCGATCGGCCTCAAGGACCGTACCTGGCCCGATGCCGTGCTGACCAAGGCCCCGATCTGGCTGTCGACCGATCTGCGTGATGGCAACCAGGCGCTGGTGGAGCCCATGGACATCGCCCGCAAGATGCGCATGTTCGAGACGCTCGTGGCCATCGGCTTCAAGGAAATCGAAGTCGGCTTTCCTTCCGCTTCGCAGGTCGAATTCGACTTCGTGCGCAAGCTCATCGAAGAAGACCGCATTCCCGACGACGTGACGATCCAGGTGTTGACGCAGGCACGCGACCACCTCATTGCACGCACTTTCGAATCTTTGCAGGGCGCACCGCGTGCCATCGTGCACCTGTACAACGCAGTGGCCCCGGTGATGCGCCGCGTGGTGCTCGGCATGAACGAAGACCAGATCGTCGAGCTCGCCAGCAGCCATGCGCGCATGTTCAACGACTTCGCTGCCAAGCAGCCGGCCACGAAGTGGACCTTCCAGTATTCGCCTGAAATGTTCTCGGGCACCGATGTCGTGTTTTCCAAGCGCGTGGTCGATGCGGTCACCGAAGTCTGGGCGCCGACGCCCGAGCACAAGTGCATCGTCAACCTGCCCACGACGGTCGAGCATTCCACGCCGAACATCTTTGCCGACATGATCGAGTGGATGCACCGCAACCTGGCGCGCCGCGATTCGATCATTCTGTGCGTGCACCCGCACAACGACCGCGGCACCGGCACGGCCGCGGGCGAGCTGGCGTTGATGGCCGGCGCAGAGCGCATCGAAGGCTGCCTCTTCGGCAACGGCGAGCGCACCGGCAACCTCGACCTCGTGAACGTCGCGCTCAACCTCTATACGCAAGGCGTGTCGCCGGAACTCGATTTCTCGAACATCGACGAGATCCGTGCCACGGTCGAGCACTGCAACCAGATTCCCGTGCACCCGCGCCATCCGTACGTGGGCGACCTGGTCTACACCTCGTTCTCGGGCTCGCACCAGGATGCGATCAAGAAGGCCTTTGCTGCGCGCAAGGAAGGCGACATCTGGGACATGCCCTACCTCCCGATCGATCCGAAGGACGTGGGCCGCAGCTACGAAGCCGTGATCCGCGTCAACAGCCAGTCGGGCAAGGGCGGCATGGCCTACCTGCTCGAAAGCGAGTACGGCATCGAGATGCCGCGCCGCCTGCAGATGGAATTCATGCAGACCGTGCAGCGCGTGATGGACGTGGCCGGCAAGGAACTCACCGCGGCCGACCTCTGGGACCTGTTCGTGCGCGAATACGGCATCGAGACCGCCCATTCGCTGCAGCACCGCGTGATCGAGGAAGAAGGCGAGGGCGCCAATGCCTCCGTGGTGCTGCGTGGCGACCTGCCATGGGACGGCGAGATCCGCGCCATCGAAGGCCGCGGCAACGGGCCCATCGATGCCTTCACGCAGGCGCTGAGCAAGGCCACCGGCCACACGGTGCGCGTGATGGACTACCACCAGCACGCCATCGGCGCCGGCGCCGATGCGAAGTCGGTGGCGTACCTCGAGCTGCGCGTCGACGAATCGCAGACCCTGTTCGGCGTCGGCATCGATGCCAACGTGATCTCTGCGTCTCTGAAGGCCATCGTCTCGGGCGTGGAGCGGGCGCGGAGCCGGGGCGCGCGCAGCGCACAATCGGCGGTTGAAGTCGCCTGACGCTCCCTCCACGGGGTGCGCAAGGTGGAAACGAACAAAGGAGATTCACGATGGCTGACCAACTCATAATTTTCGACACCACCTTGCGCGATGGCGAGCAATCGCCCGGCGCCTCGATGACGCGCGACGAAAAGATGCGCATCGCCAAGCAGCTGGAGCGGCTCAAGGTCGACGTCATCGAAGCCGGCTTCCCTGCCAGCTCGAACGGCGACTTCGAGGCCGTCAAGGCGATTGCCGATGCCATCAAGGATGCGTCGGTGTGCGGCCTCTCTCGCGCCAACGACCGCGACATCTCGCGCGCTGCCGAGGCTCTGAAGGGCGCGGCGCGTGGCCGCATCCACACCTTCATCGCCACGTCGCCGCTGCACATGGAAAAGAAGCTGCGCATGTCGCCCGACGAGGTGCATGAGCAGGCCAAGCTGGCCGTGCGCTTTGCGCGCAACCTGGTGGCCGACGTCGAGTTCAGCCCCGAAGACGGATACCGCAGCGACCCCGACTTCCTGTGCCGCGTGATCGAAACCGTCATCAACGAAGGCGCCACCACCATCAACGTGCCCGACACCGTCGGCTACGCCATTCCCGAGCTGTACGGCAACTTCATCAAGATGCTGCGCGAGCGCGTGCCCAACAGCGACAAGGCGATCTGGTCGGTGCATTGCCACAACGACCTCGGCATGGCCGTGGCCAATTCGCTGGCCGGCGTGAAGATCGGCGGCGCCCGCCAGGTCGAATGCACCATCAACGGTCTGGGCGAACGCGCGGGCAATTGCTCGCTCGAAGAGGTGGTCATGGCGGTCAAGACCCGCAAGGACTACTTCGGGCTCGACCTGCGTATCGACACCCAGCACATCGTGGCCGCGAGCCGCATGGTGAGCCAGACCACCGGTTTCGTGGTGCAGCCCAACAAGGCGGTGGTGGGCGCCAATGCCTTTGCGCATGCCTCCGGCATTCACCAGGACGGCGTGCTCAAGGCGCGCGACACCTACGAGATCATGCGGGCCGAAGACGTGGGCTGGACGGCCAACAAGATCGTGCTGGGCAAGCTCAGCGGCCGCAATGCCTTCAAGCAGCGCCTGAACGACCTGGGCGTGACCATGGCCAGCGAAGCCGACATCAATGCCGCGTTTTCCCGCTTCAAGGAGCTGGCCGACCGCAAGTCTGAAATTTTCGACGAAGACATCCTCGCGCTCGTCAGCGCGGAAGAGGTGTCGAACGTTGGTGAGCAGTTTGCTTTCGTCTCTCTCTCCCAGCACAGCGAAACCGGCGAGCGCCCCCAGGCGACAGTCGTGTTCACCGTCCAGGGCAAGGAAGTGACCGGCGAGTCCGACGGGAATGGCCCGGTGGATGCTTCCCTCAAGGCCATCGAGTCGCACGTCAAGAGCGGCGCCGAAATGGTTCTTTACTCTGTAAACGCCATCAGTGGCTCGACGGAAAGCCAGGGAGAAGTTACAGTCCGGTTACAAAACGCAGGGCGGGTGGTCAACGGTGTGGGTGCAGACCCAGACATCGTGGTCGCCTCGGCAAAGGCTTATTTGAGTGCGCTCAACAAGTTACAGAGCCAAGCTGAGAGAGTGGCAGCGCAAGGTTAGGTTTTCAGGCGTTCCTTGGTATTCGATTGAAGAAGAGGATGCAAGTAACTGATATTGCGTGTCTTTTTTGATTTCGATACACTGCGGTCCTCGTTTGTCGCCGCTGGAGATTTATTAATGCCTGAAGCCCGTCTCCGCCGAGTTTCCAGCCAGCGGTTTCTACCCGCGTTCAAATTCATCGCCGTCGCGCTGTGCGCCACGGCGTTTTTGCTGCCTGGCGCCCAGGCCGCAAAGAAAGAAAAGCCCGCTGCCGCCAAGACCGCCAACGCCGCCGCCTCCAAGAAGGCGAAGGGTCCGGTGCCGGTCGAGGTCAAGCGCAACGCGTCCGCCAAGGGTGCGCGCACTGCTGCCGTCGCCCAGCGCGGCGGCCGGGCCGAGAAAAATGAAAAAGTAGAAAAGGTCGTTCGCGGGGGGCGCAACGTGGTTGCCACCATCCGCAAGAAGAACGGCAAGACCGTGGTGGCCGTGCAGCGCCGCTCGGTGGTTCGCGTCGAGGCGCCCGCGCGCCAGTCCTTCGGCCAGATGGCCGGCCTGCATGGCACCGAGGACGTGCTCGACCTGAAGTCGAGCGTGGCGCTGGTCATCGACCAGGACACGCACGAAGTGCTGTTCAGCAAGAACGACCACGCTGTGCTGCCGATTGCCTCGCTCACCAAGCTCATGACCGGCCTGCTGATCAGCGAAGCCCATCTGCCGAACGACGAGCTCATCACCATCACCCAGGACGACGTCGACACCGAAAAGGGCAGCCGTTCGCGGCTGACGGTCGGCTCCACGCTGTCGCGCGGCGAACTGCTGCACCTGGCGCTGATGTCGAGCGAAAACCGCGCCGCGCACGCGCTGGGCCGCACCTACCCGGGTGGCCTGACCACGTTCGTGAGCATCATGAATGCCAAGGCCAAGATGCTCGGCATGAAGGACACACGCTACGTCGAGCCCACCGGCCTGTCGAGCCGCAACCAGTCGAGCGCGCAAGACCTGGCGCTGCTGGTCAATGCCGCTTACTCCGACGCCACCGTGCGTTCGCTTTCCACCTCGCCTGAATACCAGGTCGAAGTCGGCAACCGCGTGCTGCAGTTCAACACCACCAACCGCCTCGTGAAGAGCCCCGATTGGGAAATCGGCGTGCAGAAGACGGGCTACATCTCCGAAGCCGGCCAGTGCCTCGTGATGCAGGCGAAGGTCGCCGGACGCAAGCTGATCATGGTGTTCCTGGATTCGGCCGGCAAGTTCAGCCGCATTGCCGATGCGGAGCGCGTGCGCCGCTGGGTCGAAGCCACGCATTCCATCGGTTCGCCGGCGGCTTCCCGTGCGGCCAGCTACCAGGTTGCCGGCTGAGAGAGCCACCGGGAAGGACAAACAGAAAAGGCCCGCAACGCGGGCCTTTTCATTTGGCGGAGCCGATCGGGTTTGATGGCCTGGTCGGCGCGCCGATCAGGTGCCCGTCGTCGAAGCACCGCCGTTCGCGGGCGGCGGCGTGACCGGTGCCCCATCCTTGAACCCGAGCGCCCCCGAGATCTCGTTGGCCGTGGCCTGCAGCTTGGGCAACCAGCCTTCGTCCAGTCGGTCGGCCGGGGCAGAAATCGACAGCCCCGCCACCAGCTTGCCCTGGTCGTCGTAGATGCCGGCGGCCATGCAGCGCACGCCCAGCTCCAGCTCTTCGTTGTCGCGGGCAATGCCGTACTGCCGCGCCTTCGACAGCTCGCGTTCGAGCGCCGGCAGCTGCGTGATGCTGTTGCGCGTGTGGCCGGCCAGGCCCGTGCGCGTGGCGTAGCTGCGCACCCGCTGCGGGTCGTCGGCGGCCAGGAACAGCTTGCCGGTCGAGGTGAGGTGCAGGGCGGCCCGCCCGCCGATGGCGCGCACCACCTGCATGCCCGAGCGTTCGCTGTACGAACGCTCGATGTACACGATTTCATCGCCCTGGCGCATGCTCAGGTTGACCGGCTGCTGGGTGAGCTTGTGCAGTTCGCGCATCGGGCCCAGGGCGGCGTCGCGCACGTTGAGCCGGCCCTTCACAAGGTTGCCCAGTTCCAGCAGGCGCATGCCGAGCCGGTAGCTGCCGGCCTCGGGCCGGTCGACAAAGCGGCCGACCGCGAGGTCGTTGAGGATGCGGTGCGTGGTCGAGGGGTGGAGCCCGGTCTTTTCGCTGATCTCCTTCAGCGAAATAGCTTCCTCGCGCGATGCCAGGACATCGATCAGCGAGAACATCCGCTCGATCACCTGGATCACGGGAACGGCGGGAACGTCGGATTGGTTTTTTCTCATGGCGCTGTGCGGTGATGACCGGGCGCCAATTTTACCTTGTGAAATCGCCCGGTGCCTGCCAGTGACCATCCACCAACACTTCGTGGGGGGAAAAGCGCGCCTTGTAGTTCATCTTGGCGCTGTGCTCGATCCAGTAGCCCAGGTAGACATGCGGCAGGCCCAGCTTGCGCGCCTGCTCGATCTGCCAGAGCACGCTGTACGTGCCGTAGCCGGCGCTCGTGTCCGGCTCATAGAAGGTGTAGACGGCCGAGATGCCGTCGTTCAGCACGTCGAGGATCGACACCATCCGCAGCGCGCCCGCGCTGCCGTCGGGCAGCGTTTCGCGAAACTCCACCAGCCGCGAATTGACGCGGCTTTGCAGCAGGAACTGGGTGTACTGGTCGATGCTGTCGTGGTCCATGCCGCCGCCCGCGTGGCGACCGTTCTGGTAGCGCAGGTAGAGCTGGTAGTGCTCGGGCATGAAGCACAGCTTGAGCACGCGCGCCTGCAGGTTGGCATGCTGCTTCACGGCCCGCCGCTGGCTGCGCGTGGGGCGAAATTCGTTCGCCAGCACCCGCAGCGGAATACACGCGCGGCAGCCGTCGCAGTAGGGGCGGTAGGTGAACATGCCGCTGCGCCGGAAGCCGCTGAGCACGAGGTCGGAATAGGCGTCGTTGTGGATCAGGTGGCTGGGCGTGGCCACCTGCGACCGGGCCTGGCGATCCGGCAGGTAGCTGCAGGGATAGGGCGCCGTCGCATAGAACTGCAGCGTGTGAAGCGGGAGGTCCTTGAGGTGCGTCACGTCGAAAAAGGAGGTCGCGCGGACAGGAGTTCGGTCCAGTATACGGGCTCGAATCGCCAGCGTGGAGCCTCTTGTTTGCGTGCCGTTGCCACATGCGCGACGAAGCGCTTGCGCGCCATCTCGTGGGCGCCGAGGCTGGCCAGGTGCGCGGTGTTCTGCTGGCAGTCGATCATCTGCACGCCGAAGTGGCGGCATAGCGACACCAGCGCGGCAAGGGCAATCTTCGAGGCGTCGGGCTGGCGCGTGAACATTGATTCGCCGAACACCGCGCGGCCCAGCGCCACGCAATACAGGCCGCCCGCGAGCTTGCCGTCGATCCATGTCTCGACGCTGTGGGCGTGGCCGGCTTCGTGCAAATTCGTATAGGCCTTCACCATGTCGGGCACGATCCAGGTGCCCGACTGGCCCACGCGGGGCGAGCGCGAACAGGCATCGATGACCGACGAAAAATCGTGGTCGATGCGCACCTCGCAACCCGGCGTTTCCGTAAATCGGATCAAGGTCTTGCGAAGCGATCGGTGCAGCTTGAACTGCGCCACCTGCAGCACCATGCGCGGGTCCGGGCTCCACCACAGGATGGGCTGGTCTTCGCTGAACCACGGAAAGACGCAGTTGCCGTAAGCCTGCATCAGAGTATCGACATCGAGTGCGCCGCCGGCCGCCAGCAAGCCCGGTACAGGGTCGGCCACACCCCACGCGGAAGCGGGATCGGGCAGGGCGTCTCCGGGTTCGAGCCAAGGCAGTTGTCGCATGGGCGTAGGTATACACGGCTTCGCCAACCCCTATCCGGTTGGGCGAAAATCTCATATGGCCGACACCGCCACGAGGGTTCGGCCCACACGACACGGCACCACAAAACCCGCCGAAAACTCTATAGTGCACGGCTTGCATTCGCAGCAGTACCCACGCAGATCAGGCAGGCCCACGCACACGCCGGGGATCAGCACAAGAGGACCACGTTGACCACTGAACCCAATCCCACGCGCTTCGGCAGCGGCCAGGCGGTGCGCCGTCTCGAAGACGAAAGCCTGCTGGCAGGCGCCGGACACTACACCGACGACGTCACGCTCCCCGAACAGGCGCACCTCGTTTTTCTGCGTTCCTCGTACCCGCACGCACGCATCCTCTCGATCGACACGAGCGCGGCCGCGGCCATGCCCGGTGTGCTGCGAGTGATCACCGGCGCCGACCTTGCCGAGGCGGGTGTCAAGCCCTTGCCGGGCGCCGCGGGCTTCAAGCGCGCGGACGGCTCCGACAGCGCCAGCCCACCGCGCCATGCCATTGCCCACGAGCGCACGCGCTTCGTCGGCGAGGCCGTGGCAGCGGTCATAGCCGACACCATCCAGCAGGCGCGCGATGCCACCGAAGCTATCGTGATCGACTACGAAGACCTTCCCATGGTGGTCGACCTGGCCAGCGCCACCGCCGAAGGCGCGCCGCAACTGTGCGAAGAGGCCTCCGGCAATATTGCAGCAGAGATGCGTCATGGCAGCAGCGAAGCCGCAACGGCCGCCTTTGCAAAGGCCAGCCACGTGGTTGCGCTCGACGTGAACAACCAGCGCGTGGTCGCGCTCACCATCGAGCCGCGCTCCGTGCTTGCGGCGCACGACGGCGAGACGGGTCGCCTCACCATTCGCATGAGCACCCAGATGCCTTCCGGCGTGCGTGATTCCGTGTGCGCGGCCATTGGCCTGCCCAAGGACAAGGTGCGCGTGGTGGTGGGGGACGTGGGCGGCGGTTTCGGCATGAAGACCGGCGCCTACCCCGAAGACATCGCGGTCGCGTTCGCGGCCCTGCAGGTCAAGCGCCCGGTCAAGTGGGTGGCCGACCGCAGCGAAGAATTCCTCTCGAGCGCGCATGGCCGCGACATCGAGGCGCGCGCCGAAATGGCGCTCGATGCCGACGGCAAGATCCTCGCGCTGCGCATCAAGACGCTGGCCAACGTGGGCGCCTACGCCACCGGCACCGGCGTGGCCATCCAGTTGCTGATCGGCCCCTGGGTGCAGACCAGTGTGTACGACATCCAGACCATCGACTTCCACTTCAAGGCCGTGCTCACCAACACGGCGCCCACAGGCGCCTACCGCGGTGCGGGCCGTCCCGAAGCCATCTTCACCATCGAACGCCTGATGGACGAAGCTGCGCGCCAGACCGGCATCGACCGCGTCGCGCTGCGCCGCCGCAACTTCATCCGCCCCGAGCAGATGCCGTACAAGAACCCGATGGCGCAGACCTACGACACCGGCAACTTCGAGTCGGTGATGGACCAGGCGCTCACGCTGGCCGACTGGCAGGGCTTCGAGGCCCGCGCGGCCGAATCAGCGAGTCATGGCAAGCACCGCGGCCTTGGCATCGCCACCTTTCTCGAATGGACCGGCGGCAACGTGTTCGAAGAACGCGTCACGGTCTCGGTGCAGGCCGACGGCGTGATCGAGGTGTTCTCCGCCGTCAATGCCATGGGGCAGGGCATTGCCACCTCGCTGGCGCAGCTGGCGGTCGATGCCTTCGGCGTGCCGATCGACAAGGTGCGCGTGGTGCTCGGCGACACCGACCGCGGCGACGGCTTCGGCAGTGCCGGCTCGCGCTCGCTCTTCACAGGCGGCTCGGCCGTGCGCATCGGTGCCGAGCGCACCATCGACAAGGCACGCGAGCTTGCCGCGCAGGAATTCGAGGCCGCGCTCGACGACATCACCTACAGCCGCGGCGTGTTCACCGTGGCCGGCACCGACCTCGAACTCGATCTCTTCACGCTGGCCGGCAAGCAGCCCGAGCGCGAGATCTTCATCGACTCCACCAGCACCGTGGCCGGCCCGACCTGGCCCAACGGCTGCCACATCTGCGAGATCGAGATCGATCCGCCCACCGGCGAGATCAGCGTGGTGGCCTACAGCTCCGTCAACGACGTGGGCCGCGTGATCAACCCCATGATCGTGCGCGGCCAGCTCGAAGGCGGCGCGGTGCAGGGCATTGGGCAGGCACTGTACGAGCAGGTCGTGTACGACCACGAAACCGGCCAGCCCGTCACCGGCAGCCTGATGGACTACGCCGCTCCGCGTGCCGACATCGTCAACACCATGTTCAACATGGAAATGGACGAATCGACGCCGTGCGCCAACAACCCGCTGGGCGTGAAGGGCGTGGGCGAACTCGGCACCATCGGCGCCACGCCGGCCATCGTGAATGCGGTGGCCGATGCCTTCGCGCGCAACGGCCTGGCCACGCGCGCCCCACGCCTGCACATGCCGCTGAGCCCGTCGCGGGTATGGCAAGCCATGCAGACTGTCGACTGAGTTTCAACGACCTGGTGTCCGAAGGGGGCGCGCCATGCTCGTCACCACCGAACTGCAGACCGACCCGATCCGCGTGTCCAGCTATCGCTGCGACGCGGGGCCTGGCGCCAAGCCCTTCACCGAGCTGCATGAGGGCTACTCGGTCTCTTACGTACGCAAGGGCAGCTTCGGCTATCGCACACGCGGCAACGCGTACGAGCTGGTCGCCGGCTCGGTGCTGGTGGGCTGCCCGGGCGATGAATACGTGTGCACGCACGACCACCACATCTGCGGCGACGAGTGCCTGGCGTTTCACCTGTCGCCGGGCTTTGTCGACCTGATCGGCGGCGACCAGCGAACGTGGCGCACCGCGGGCCTGCCGCCGCTCCCCGAACTCATGGTGCTCGGCGAACTCGCTCAGGTTGCGGCCGAAGGCCAGAGCGACGTCGGGCTGGACGAGCTGGGCATGTGGTTTGCCAGCCGCTTCGTCGAAGTGGTGGCAGGGCGCGGCAAGCCGGTGCCGCAACTGGCCGGAGCGCGCGACCGCCGCCGTGCGGTCGATGCCGCCATGTGGATCGACGCTCACTCGCACGACGACATCGGGCTCGACGGCGCGGCCTCCGACGCCGGCTTGAGCTCGTTCCATTTCCTGCGCCTGTTTTCGCAGGTGCTCGGCGTCACGCCGCACCAGTACCTGGTGCGCTCCCGGTTGCGCCATGCCGCGCGCCTGCTGGCCGATGGCGACCGGCACGTGACCGACGTGGCCTTCGACGTGGGCTTTGCCGACCTGAGCAACTTCGTGCGCACTTTCCATCGCGCCGCGGGGGTGTCGCCGCGTGGCTTCCGGCAGGCCGCCAAGGGCGACCGCAAGATTCTCCAAGACCGCATGACGGCCCTTCTCGATGATGACCGCCTGATCCATTCATCGAGCAGAAAGTCATCGCCATGTACGACCACATCGGACTGAAAGTCAAAGACCTCGCCGCGAGCCGGCGCTTCTTCGAAGCGGCGCTCGCACCGCTCGGCCACGTGCTGGGCTCCCACGACGACAGCTATGCCGGCATCGGCCCGGCGGATGCGCCCGCGCTGTGGCTCTATGCGGCCAAGGATGCGAAGGGCCCTGGCACGCACATCGCCTTCCGCGCGGCAGATCACAAGGCCGTTGCCGCCTTCCACAAGGCGGGCCTGAAAGCCGGCGGCACCGACAACGGTGGCGCCGGTCCACGCGCCGACTACAGCCCGACCTACTACGCGGCCTTCCTGATCGACCCCGACGGCAACAACGTGGAGGCCGTCTGCCCCTGAGGCACGGAGAAGCACCATGGCAACCATCTACAAGGAATTCATCGTCGAGGCCGATGCACGGCAGGTCTGGGACGCGCTGCGCGACTTCGGCGCCGTGCACACCCGCCTGGCGCCCGGCTTCCTGACCGGCTGCCAGCTGGACGGGCAGGGCGCACGCATCGTCCACTTTGCCAACGGCCTCGTGGCACGCGAACTGCTGGTGGGCATCGATGAAGCGAACCACCGCCTGGCCTATACGGTGACCGACGGCAAGGCCAGCCACCACCACGCGTCGGCCCAGGTGTTCGCGCATGGCGAGGGCCGCTCGCGCTTCGTGTGGATCACCGACGTGCTGCCCGACGGGCTTGCCGCTTATATCGAGCCGATGATGGCGCAGGGCGGCGCTGCGATGAAGAAGACGCTGGAGACGCAGGCCGGATGAGCACATCAGCCTCGCGCGCGATCCATGCCGTCGTGCAACGCTACGCGGATGCCTGGGTCGCCAACGACCTGAAGGCCATCTTCGACTGCTACCACGACGAAGTCGTCTTCCACTACTTCGGCCGGAGTCCACTGGCCGGCACACACCGCGGCAAGGCGGCCTGCCTTGCCGTGCTCAAGCAGGTGAAGGAGCGAACGAACCGCCGGTTGCTGTCGATTCGCGATGTGCTGGCCGGCGAGCACTTCGGGCTGATCGTCGCCGTCGAGCAGTTCGAACATGGGGGCAGGGCGATCGAGCTGGAGCGCCTGCTGCGCTACGCGGTGAGAGACGACAGGCTCTCCGAATGCTGGATCTACGACGAAGACCAACGCCTCGTCGACGAAGTGCTGGCGGCGCAGCCTCAGAAGTCTTCGAGCGGCAGCCCCACGTAGTTTTCCGCCAGCGCGGTGGCCGCCGCCTTCGAATGCACCAGGTAGTCGAGCTCGGCTTCCTGGATCTTCTGGCCAAAGGCGCCGGTCTCGGGAAAACGGTGCATCAGCGACGTGAACCACCACGAGAAGCGCTCGGCCTTCCAGACGCGGCGCAGGCACAGATCGGAATAGCGGTCGAGCGCGGAGGCCGATTTCTCGCTGTAGAAAATCTCGAGCGCACGCGAGAGATAGCCCACATCGGCGGTCGCAAGGTTCAGTCCCTTGGCGCCGGTCGGCGGCACGATGTGCGCGGCGTCGCCCGCCAGGAACAGCGAGCCGAAGCGCATCGGCTCGGCGACGAAGCTGCGCAGCGGCGCAATGCTCTTTTCGAGCGAAGGGCCCGTCACCAGGCGCTCGCGGGCCTCGGGGTCCAGGCGTGAGCGCAGTTCGTTCCAGAAGGCTTCGTCGCTCCAGTTTTCCACGCGCTCTTCGGTCGGCACCTGCACGTAGTAGCGGCTGCGGGTGGCGCTGCGCATGCTGCACAACGCAAAGCCGCGCTCCGTGTTGGCGTAGATCAGTTCGTGCGACACCGGCGGCACGTCGGCCAGCACGCCGAGCCAGCCGAAGGGGTAGACCTTCTCGTAGGTCTGGATCGCATCGGCCGGCACGCTGGCGCGGCTTACGCCGTGGTAGCCGTCGCAGCCGGCAATGAAGTCGCATTCGATCTCGTGCGCCTGGCCGTCTTTCTCGTAGCGCACGCGCGGCCTGGCCGAATCGAAATCGTGCAGGCTCACGTTGGCTGCGCTGTAGACCGTGGCCAGGCCCTCTGCTTCTCGCGCCTCCATCAGGTCGCGCGTCACCTCGGTCTGGCCATACACCGTGACCTGCTTGCCGCCCGTGAGGCCGTGCATGTCGATGCGATGGCGCGCGCCCTTGAACAGCAGTTCGATGCCTTCGTGCGGCAGGCCTTCGGCCCTGGCGCGGGTGTCTACGCCGGCACGTGCCAGCAGGTCCATGGTGACCTGTTCCAGCACGCCGGCGCGGATGCGTCCCAGCACATAGTCGCCGCTCTGGCGTTCGACGATGACGTTGTCGATGCCTGCCTTGTGCAGCAGCTGTCCGAGCAGAAGGCCGGCGGGGCCTGCGCCGATGATGGCGACCTGGGTGCGCATGGGTTCGTGTCTCCGAAAGGGTTTGGCCGAGCGTAGGGCGCGCCCGGCTTCTTGGGGCGGCAAACCGCGAGGCTCTGTGCGATCATGCGAACGCGTGCGCGATGATCGCGCAAACACTTCGACACAGCCACGAATGACCATCGCCAAAGCCGATTTCATCGAAGGCATCGCCAAGGGAATGGCGGTGCTGGAAAGCTTCGACACCGAACGCCAGCGCCTCAATGCCACCCTGGCCGCCGAGCGCGCCGGCCTCACGCGGGCCGCGGCCCGCCGGCACCTGCTCACGCTGGCCCACCTGGGCTACCTGGAAACCGACGGCAGCTATTTCTGGATGGCACCGAAGGTGCTGCGCTTTTCGGGCAGCTACCTGGCGTCGTCGCGGCTGCCGCGCGCATTGCAGCCCACGCTGAACCGGCTGGCGGCGCAGACCGGCGAATCGTTCTCCGCAGTGGTGCTCGATGGCGAAGAGGTGGTCATCGTTGCGCGCAGCGGCAGCTACGGCACGCCGACGCGCGTGCTGGCCTACGGCCTGCACCTGGGCGCGCGGCTGCCGGCCCACGCCACTTCCACCGGCCGCGTGCTGCTGGCCGCGTTGCCGCCCACCCAGTTCACGCAGTGGCTCAAGGGCCGCCATCTCGCACGGCTCACGCCGCACACCGTGACCCAGGCGCGCGGCCTGCGCCAGCTTGTCGCGCGCGCACGCAAGGACGACCATTGCTTTGCCAGCGAAGAACACGAGCTGGGCGTGCAGGCGCTGGCGGTGCCGTTGCGCGACATGCAGGGCCACACGGTGGCCGCGCTCAACGTGGTGCTGTCGGGCACGCGCTACCAGGAAGAGGCCCTGCTGCGCGACATGCTGCCGCTGCTGTTCGAGGCGGCGCGCGAAGTCCGCTCGCTGCTCTGAACTGAACTTCCGCGGCCGCCCCTGCCTCGAAGCCTGACAACGGAACACAACCATGCGACTCCTGCTCCTGGAAGACGACGTGATGATCGGCGAAGCCGTGCTCGACCTGCTGCGCGCAGAGCAGTACGCGGTCGATTGGGTGAAAGACGGCGAGGCCGCCGAGTCCGCCCTGCGCACGCAGCAATACGACCTGGTGATGCTCGACCTGGGCGTGCCCCGGCGCGACGGCCTCGAGGTGCTGCGCAACCTGCGCGCCCGCAAGCAGCGCATGCCGGTGCTGATTGCCACCGCACGCGACTCGGTGCAGCAGCGCATCGAAGGGCTCGATGCCGGCGCCGACGACTACGTGCTCAAGCCTTACGACCTCGACGAACTGCTGGCCCGCATCCGCGCCTTGCTGCGCCGCGCGGCCGGGCGTGCCGAGCCGGTGTACGAGCACATGGGCGTGAGCATCAACCCGGCCACGCGCGAGGTGTCAGTGGGCGGCCAGCCCGTGGTGCTCTCGGCGCGCGAATGGGCTGTGCTGGAGCCGCTGCTGGCGCGTCCCGGCATGGTGCTGTCGCGTGCCCAGCTCGAAGAAAAACTCTACAGCTGGAAGGACGAGATCAGCAGCAACGCTGTCGAGGTGTATGTGCACGGCCTGCGCAAGAAGCTCGGCGCCGAGTTCATCCGCAATGTGCGCGGCGTGGGCTACATGGTGCCGAAGGTATGAGGCGCAGCCTGACCGGGTCGCTGCGCGCACGGCTGCTGTGGTTTCTGCTCGCGGCCATCGTGCTGGCGGCGGGCGCTCAGGCGCTGGTGGCGTACCGCACCGTGCTCAGCGAGGCCGACGACATCTTCGACTACCACATGCAGCAGATGGCGATGTCTTTGCGCGCCGGCCTGCCGCCGAGCGCGGCGGTCGGTGGCATCGGCAGCGGTGAACAGAATTTCGACTTCGTGGTGCAGGTGTGGACCGCCGACGGCGTGCGCATCTTCGAGTCCGCCGAGCAGGCCGCGCTGCCGCAGCTCGCGGTGCTGGGCTTTGCCGACGTGCGTGCGCGCGGCACCACCTACCGCGTGTTCTCGATGCAGACGCGCGGGCTGGTGATCCAGGTGGCGCAGGACATGGCGGCGCGGCGCAGCATGGCCGGCACGCTGGCGCTGCGCACCATCGCACCGGTGGCGCTGATGGCGCCATTGCTGATGCTGGTGGTGTGGTGGGTCGTGAGCCGTTCGCTGGCGCCGGTGGCGCGCGTGCGCAAGCAGGTGGCCTCGCGGCAGGCCGACGACCTTTCGCCGGTGAGCGAAGAAGATCTGCCCGAGGAGGTGCGCCCGCTGGTGCAGGAGCTGAACCTGCTGTTCGACCGGGTGCGCCATGCCTTCGATGCGCAGAAGCACTTCGTCGCCGATGCGGCGCACGAACTGCGCTCGCCGCTCGCGGCGTTGAAGCTGCAGGTGCAGGGCCTGCAGCGCGCGCCCGACGGCGCATCGCGCGACGTCGCGGTGAGCCGGCTGGTCGCGGGCATCGACCGCGCCACGCGGCTGGTCGAGCAGATGCTGGCACTGGCCCGGCATGAAGCCAGCATGGCCGCCGGTGCCAGGCCCGAGCATGTCGACCTGGCCGAGATCGCGCGCCTGGCCGTGTCCGACGCCGTGGCGGCGGCGCAGGCGCGGGGCATCGACATCGGCATTTCGCACGACGATGCGGCAGTGGTCAGCGGCCAGCCCGAGGCCTTGCGCATGATGTTGCGCAACCTGCTCGAGAACGCGGTCAAGTACACGCCCATCGAAGGGCGGGTCGACATCGGCATCACCCGGCGCGAGGGCGCCATCGAGCTCAGCGTGGACGACAGCGGCCCCGGCCTGCCCGAGTCCGAGCGCGAGCGCGTGCTCGACCGCTTCTACCGCTCCGGCGAAACGCAGGCGCCGGGCAGCGGGCTGGGCCTTGCCATCGTGAAGTCGATTGCCGAGCTGCATGGCGCCACGGTGGTGCTCGATGCATCGCCCAGCCTGGGTGGCTTGCGAGTGCGGGTGGTGTTTGCTCCCTCTCCCAAGGAAGGAGCGTAGAACCCGGGTCCGTTTAAGCGGCGCTTAAGTCAGCGCAACGACATTCCTTTCATCGTGTTTGCGTTGATACGCATTGAAAGGAACCGACCCATGAACACCCGTCTGACTTCCCCCCGCGCCCTGGCAATCGCACTGGCCAGCGCAGGTGTGATCGGCGCCGTCGGTGCCGGTGCCTACACCAGCGCCCGTGCCGTGAATGCGCCGACCACCAACGCCACGGCTGTGGCGCCCGCGGCCATGGTCACGCTGCCCGACTTCTCGACCATCACCTCGCGCGACGGTCCGGCCGTGGTCAACATCAGCGTGACAGGCACCATGAAGGCCTCGGACGACCAGGCCGCCGCGGAGATCGAAGGCATGGACCCGGACGACCCGATGTTCCAGTTCTTCCGCCGTTTCCAGGGCCAGATGGGGCCGCGCGGCCAGCAACAACAGCAACGCGACGTGCCGGTGCGCGCGCAGGGCTCGGGCTTCATCGTCGACCCCAGCGGCATCATCATCACCAACGCCCACGTCGTGAAAGACGCGAAGGAGGTCACCGTCAAGCTGACCGACCGCCGCGAGTTCCGCGCCAAGGTGCTGGGCGCCGATGCCAAGACCGACATCGCCGTGTTGAAGATCGACGCCAAGAACCTGCCGGTGCTCGCGCTCGGCAACACCAAGGACCTGAAGGTCGGCGAATGGGTGCTGGCCATCGGCTCGCCCTTCGGCTTCGAGAACACGGTCACGGCCGGCGTGGTGAGCGCCAAGGGCCGCTCGCTGCCCGACGACAGCTACGTGCCTTTCATCCAGACCGACGTGGCCGTGAACCCCGGCAACTCGGGTGGCCCGCTGCTGAACACGCGCGGCGAGGTGGTCGGCATCAACTCGCAGATCTACAGCCGCAGCGGTGGCTACCAGGGCGTGTCGTTCGCCATTCCCATCGACGTGGCGGTGCAGGTGAAAGACCAGATCGTCGCCACCGGCAAGGCCACGCACGCGCGGCTCGGCGTGGCCGTGCAGGAAGTGAACCAGGCCTTTGCCGATTCGTTCAAGCTCGACAAGCCCGAAGGCGCGCTGGTCTCGAACATCGAGAAGGGCGGCCCCGGCGACAAGGCCGGCCTGAAGGCGGGCGACGTGATCCGCAAGGTCGACGGGCAGAGCATCGTGTCGTCCGGCGACCTGCCGGCGGTCATCGGCCAGCAGGCCCCAGGCAAGAAGGTCACGCTCGAAGTGTGGCGCCAGGGCGAGCGGCAGGAGTTGCAGGCCAAGCTCGGCGATGCCAGCGACAAGCCGGCGCAGGTCGCGAAGGCCGACGCCTCGGTGGGCCAGGGCAAGCTGGGCCTGGCGCTGCGTCCGTTGCAGCCGCAGGAGAAGCGCGAGGCCGGCGTCGACAGCGGCCTGTTGATCGAAGACGCGGCGGGCCCCTCGGCCCAGGCCGGCGTGCAGGCGGGCGACGTGCTGCTGGCCATCAACGGCACGCCCGCGCAGAGCCTGGAGCAGGTGCGCGAGGTGGTGGCGAAGGCGACCAACAAGTCGGTGGCGCTGCTGATCCAGCGCGGCGAAGACAAGATCTTCGTGCCGGTCCGAATTGGATAAGGCTGGCTCCCGGGCTTCGCGCAGCATGACGTCGTCCGCCGGCGGCCTCTCGGCCCACATCCTGCCCACGTCGGCCACGATGATCGGCGTGTGCATGACCGTGATGTCGATCGGCCACCTCGGGCCACGCGACGACATGCGGCTGCTGATCGACCGCTTGCTTGCCGTCGATGCGCTGGTCTTCCTGGCCAGCGCGTTGTTGTCTTTCATCTCCATGCGCGCACGCCGGTCGGGCCTGCGGCTGGAGGCCTGGGGCGAGATGGTCTTCATTGCCGGGCTCGCGCTGCTGGCCCTGGGCGCGGTCACGCTGGCGTTTGCACTGCGCTGACGCAGCGACGGCGACGGCCACTGATCAGGACGCTTTTTTCTTTCGCACCTTGCTGCCATCGAGGCTGCCAGTACTGCTCTTGCGCGCCGCCTCGCCAAGCCGTGCGGCAACGCGCGACAGGTGCCCGACCAGTTCCGGTGGCGATTCGACTTCGAAGTCGTATTCCAGGCAGCCGAGCCACACCGCCAGCGCGTCGAGCGAATTGGCGCTTGTCGCGATGCGCGTGGCGCCCTCGCCGACGGCCTCCGGTGTGCCCCCGATCCAGCGCATGTGCGCTTCGAGCGCCTGCGGCGTTGCGTGCACCACGACGCTCGCATGGTGCAGGTAGGGCGAGACGTCGAGCGCATGGGCCATGTAGGCGGCCACGTCGCCGTGCGGCAGCCTGCGCGGCGTGAAGCGCTCGCCCGTGGGCACGGGCTCGACGATGCGGTCGAGGCGAAAGGTGCGCCAGTCTTCGCGCGCCGTGTCCCAGGCCAGCAGATACCAGCGATGGCCCGTCTGCACCACGCGATGCGGCTCCACCGTGCGCGCGGTGGCGGCGTCGTTGTGGTCGCGGTAGCCGAAGCGCAGCACGAGGCGGTCGGTGCAGGCTTCGGCCAGCAGGGTGACGGCCTTCAGGCGCACCGGTGACTTGTCGCGAACGATCGGCACCACGGAGGCACGCACGCTGTCGAGTCGGCGGCGCAGGCGCTGCGGCATCAGCTGTTCGAGCTTGGCCAGCGCGCGCATCGATGCGTTCTCGATGTCGCCGGGCGTGCCCGCCGGATTGCCCAGGCCCAGTGCTACGGCGATGGCTTCTTCGTCTTCCAGCAGCAGCGGGGGCAGGGCGGTGCCGGCGCCCAGGCGGTAGCCGCCGGCCACGCCCGATGTGGAATCGACGGTGTAGCCCAGGCTGCGCAGGCGGTCGACGTCGCGGCGCAGGGTGCGTTCGGTGATTTCGAGCCGCGTGGCCAACGCGGAGCCGGTCCAGGCGCGTTGGGCCTGGAACAACGAAAGCAGCCGGATCAGGCGTGCGGAAGCAGACAGCATGTGCGCATGATGCCGGTGATCGAGGACAGTATCTGTCCGCAATGGCCCGTAGCCTTGGCGCTTCTTTCAATCACACGGACACGACCCATGAAGAAGACATACAACGGCAGCTGCCACTGCGGCAAGGTGCGCTTCCAGGCGCTGATCGACCTTGCCGAAGGCACCGGCAAATGCAATTGCTCGATCTGTACCAAGTCCCGGGGATGGGGCGCCATCGTGAAGCCGGAGGCCTTCACGCTGCTGTCGGGCGAAGAAGAGCTGACGAGCTACCGGTTCAATACCGGCGTCGCCGAGCACCTCTTCTGCCGGCATTGCGGCATACGGTCGTTCGGCCGGGGCAACGTGCCGGAGATCGGCGGAGCCTATGTCAGTGTGAACGTGGCCTGCCTGGACGACGCGACGGTGCAGGAGTGGGCAACGGCGCCCGTCATGTACATGGACGGGCGCAACAACAACTGGTTCCAGCCGCCGGCCGAAACCCGCTACCTCTGAGCGCTGAAGAACAGAGCCGAGGCCCGCTGCTGCGGCAGGCCTTCGGCGTCCCTTCTTTTCTCTTCTTACTTGCGGCGACGCGGTTGCGGAGCCGAGGTCTGCGACGGCGGTGCCGCGCCGTCCACGCCCAGGCGGCCACCGCCACCAAGGCCTTGGCCGCGCACGGTCTGTGCCTTGTAGTTGCGCAGCGAACGGACCATCTGGTTGAAGGCGTCCATGAACGCAGCGGCAATCACCTTGCCTTGCGGAGTGCGCGTGTAGCCGCCGATGCCGCCGGCGGCCGAGAGGCCACCCAGGCCGGCAAAGCCCGCGAAGTCGGTCTTGGAAGCGCTGCCTTCGGCCGCCGCGACCTGCACGCCCGAGCGGTTGTCCACCAGGGTCAGCAGTGCGCTGGCTTCCTTGGTCTGCAGGCTCGCGCCGATGTTGGCAATGGCACGGCCGCGGCCGCCACCCACCAGCCCGCCGAGCGCGCCGCCCAGGCCGCCCGCGTCGCTGTTGCTGAACACGATCTCGGGCGACAGGCCGTAGTCGGAAGCCACCATCTGGCCGCGGCCGAAGTTGCTGCCGCCGCGCATTTCGCCCGACTGCATCAGCGCGCGTTCACGCGTCATGGCGTTCATGCCGGCCGCGCCGCGCTCGACCACCACGAAGCAGTTCGATTGCTGCACCAGCAGGCGCAGCAGGTTGGCGGTGGGGGGCAGCTTGTATTCGCCGGTGAGCACGGTGTACCAGCCGGCATTGACGTTCTCGACCAGCGAGACCGTACCGAGTGGGGAGTCGCAGCGCTCGAGTGCGCTGCTTTCGCCGGAGGTGGCCGCACCGGCTGCGCTGCCGGTGGCCACGGTCTTGGCCGACTGGTTGCCCATTTGCATGTCCATGGTCTGGCAGCCCGAGAGGACCAGCAGGCCGGCGAGTGCGCTTGCGAGAGAGAGTTTAGAAAAAGCCATGTCCCGATCTATCAAGTGAAAACAATACGGAGCGCCGCGGCGGGCGTCTCGTGTCGAAGATCGAAGCTGCAATTGCATGGCTTGTGGTCCTCCCGATCCGTCGCGCCGCTTGCGGCCGCGCGACGATAGGGCTCCGCGGATCGGCACGCCAGTGCCAAAAGTCATGGGTGCATGCGCGTGCGCACGGGTTGCCGGCAACCCGGTCCTCGATCGCTCCAGCCGTCGAAGCCGGACACGCGGAGTTGCCCGGAGGGCGGCGGCAGATGGAGCGTGGCGATTATTACTCAGGAAACTTTTGCAAACAGTCACGTAACAATGGCGTGCCGCTTCCCTGTGCGAGGGCTTGCCGACGCTGTCCCGAAAGTTACAGTCTTGCCTTCACTTCAGGAGTTCGGCGTGGCGACCAAGAAGAATCTGGTGGGAGAAGCGGCTGCGGAACTGACCCGCCAACAGGTGCAGCAGGCCCTGGCCATCGCCGGTGCCTCGGGCTTCAGCGGCGCGGCCGATCCGGCCTTCGTCGGCTCCGTGCTGGTGGCACTGGCGGTCAACACGAGTTCGGTCAGCGCGACCATCGACAACGCGAAGAGCCGCACCAACGCCGTCATGCAGCACTGAAAAAGCGCGTGCCCGTGGCTGGGGGCTTGGGGGGCGTGCTCAGGTCGTGTAGTCGCCGCTGGCTTCCGGCTGGAAAAGAATGGCGACCACGCGCGCCGCGCCTTCCGCGCCGTTGGGCATCTGCCAGCGGGCCAGGGTGCCGGCCTTCACGCCGAGCAGGCCGATGCCCACGGGCGACAGCACCGAGATGAATCCGGCCGTCGGCTCCGCGTCGCCGGGGTAGCACAAGGTGATCTTCTGGACCTGTTGCGTGGCCGGGTCTTCGATCTCGATCTGCGAGTACATCGTCACGATGTTCGCCGGCACCTCGCGCGAAGGCAGGACCTCCGCGATGTCCAGCAGATCGGCCAGCCCCGAAGGCAACTGGTTGACGCTCAGCTTGTTCAGGCGTGCGGCGTCGAGTTCGGTGAGCGTGCGCTCCCCGTGAATGGTTGCAAGCATGTAGCACTCCAATTGAATGCGACGCCGCCCCGTGGTTCGATGGAACAGGCGAAGTCGCTACCGCGCGGAGGGTGCCCGGCGGTCAATGGTTCGCGCAACAAGAAGAAAAGTAGCGGACCGCCGGGCTCAGGAAAGTGCGGAGGTGCGTCGGAAGACCGCCGTGGTCGCCGCGGCGGCAGCACCCGCGCGACGACCGGCCACTGCCAGGGGCAGGGCTGCGAAGGCAGGGTGTTTGCGGGACGAGGACGGAAGGACCATTCGAACGAGTGTAGGTGTGCCGGCGGAGGCCATCAAGCAATGGCCTCACGTGCCTTGCCGATAAGCCTTGCCAGCGAGCGCGAGCAGCGTGAGCAGTGCTCGCATGCGGCGGCCCCGCACAATCGGCGGATGCGGACTTTTCTTCTCTACGTTGCAACGGCGCTTGCCGAAATCGTCGGCTGCTACCTGCCGTACCTCTGGCTCAAGCAGGATCGTTCGGCGTGGTTGCTGGTGCCCGCGGCCCTCAGCCTCGCGGCCTTCGCGTGGCTGCTCACGCTGCACGAAGCAGCGGCCGGCCGTGTCTACGCGGCGTATGGCGGCGTGTACATCGGCGTGGCGATTGCGTGGCTCTGGGCAGTGGACGGCATACGCCCCACGCCGTGGGACGTGGCGGGTGTCGCGGTGTGCCTGGCGGGCATGGGGCTCATCGCATTCCAGCCGCGATAGGCCGGGCCCGGGATTTACGAAGGCACCAAAGAAAATGCCTCGCTACCTTGTGAGTAGCGAGGCATTCGGTTGCCTTGCGGCTTGTTTTTTGGCTCCTCGACCTGGGCTCGAACCAGGGACCTACGGATTAACAGTCCGGCGCTCTACCAACTGAGCTATCGAGGAACAAGCCTTAAATTATATGCAATGGATTTGGCGATTCTTCACTCGACCACTTCATTTTTTAAGAGGCGAAGCGATGTTCGTGGTGAAGCTGCAAATGAAAAGGCCCGCTACCTTGTGAGTAGCGGGCCTTCAGTTGCCTTGCGGCTTGTTTTGGCTCCTCGACCTGGGCTCGAACCAGGGACCTACGGATTAACAGTCCGGCGCTCTACCAACTGAGCTATCGAGGAACAAGCCTTAGATTATAGCGTGATTTTTTGAGCCTTCTCAACCGCGCGCCACGGCGCCAATAAATTTCTGGCGCACATGACCGTACGGCCGTCGGCTCCGATCAAAGCGCCACGCTCAACCCCAGCCGCAACGTGCGCGGCGCACCCGGGAACAGATAGACGTGCCCGAACTGGTAGGGCGACTCTTTCCAGTAGCGCCGGTCGAACAGGTTGTCGACGGCCAGCGTCCAACTGGTGTTCACGCCGCGCAGCTTGGTGTCGTAGCGCAGCACCGCATCGACACGCGTCCACGAAGGCAGCGTGACCGAGCCATCGGACAGCACGTTGCGCCGGCCTTCGTGCGACAGCTGGCCCGCCACTTCGAGGCCCGGAATGGCCGCGATGCGATAGCCCGCCTGCGCGCGCAGCACCTGCTTGGGAACGTTGGTGGGCGACTGGCCGTTCGACGTCGGCTCGACCAGGCTGCCCCTGCGCTTGGCGTCGATCAGCGTCACGCTGCCGCCCAGCCGCCAGGGCCCTTCGCTCCACTGCGCGCCGGCCTCCAGGCCTCGGTGCACCGCGCGGCCGTCATAGCGTGCATCGCAGGGCGTGATGCCCAGGCGGTTGCAGGCATCGATGTTGGTCATGGGCCGCGAGATGTCGAACCATGCAAGCTGCCAGTTGAACTTGTCGTTGCCGCCCTTGATGCCCAGCTCCCATTGCTTCGAGCTCAGCGCGGGCAGCGCGTCGCCCGCGTTGCTGTATTGCGAGCTCTTGTTCGGCACCACCTGCGATTCGACGCCCTTGCCCCAGCTCGCATAGGCGAGCAGTCCGGGCTGGATGGCGTAGCTGGCCGCGATCCACGGCGTGGTGATGCCGTCCTTGTAGCCCGTGGGGCGGGAGCCGTCGGTGCGAACGCTGTCGCGGTCCAGCCGCGTGTGGCGCACGCCGACCCAGGTCGTGAAGCGGTCGTTCCAGCGAATGGCGTCTTGCACCGACAGCTCGGTCGAGCGCTCGTCGCGGTTGGTGTTGACATCGGTCAGCCGTGGGTCGGCCGGTAGCACGGCGGTCGCCCAGATGTTGCCCGTGCCCACGTAGTTGTAGGCCTGGTCCTGGAAGCGGTTGCGCACGCGGCTTTGCAGCAGGCCGAAGCCCAGTTCGTGCCGCACGCTGCCGGTCATCACGTTGCCCTTCAGGTTGAGGCTGCCCGCGGTCTGCGTGCGGTGCTCGTTCTCGCTGCGAAAGTCATACACGTCGAAGGTGCCGTCCGAGCAATAGCGGTCGTAGTTGCCCTCGGCGCCGCAGCCGAAGGCATAAGCCAGCCGGTCGTCGGTCTTCAGGCGTTGCTGGCCGATCTGCGCGCTCCAGCGCCAGTCGGTGTTGATCGCCTGGCTGAAGCGCACCGTGCCCGTGAGCGCCTTGAACACCGAGGGCTGCGACCACGGCTGGTTGTTCAGGTTGATGCGCGGATCGACCGGCGCGGGCAGCACGTTGCCCAGCAGGCTGAAGCCGTTCTGGCTCGGTTGCGTCTTGCGGCTTTGCTCGACCTCGAACTCCAGCACCGAGTCGCGCGTGATGCGCCAGTCGGCGGCCAGCGAGAACATGTTGCGGTTGCCGTCGAGGTTGTGGGCCAGCGGCTTGAGGTTTTCGCTCGCCACGTTGAGCCGGTAGCCGAACTGGCGGTTCTCGCCGAAGCGGCCGCCGAGGTCGAGCGCGCCGAGCACGCTGCCGCGGCTGGTGGTCTCGATGCGCACCGTGCGCAGGTCTTGCTCGGTCGGGCGCTTGACGACGTAGTTGACCAGCCCGCCCGGCGCACTGGTGCCGGCCTGGATGCCGCTGGTGCCGCGCAAGATTTCGACGCGTTCCTTGTTGTCGAGCGGTATCGACGTTTCGGCGCTGATCGGCAGGCCTTCGCGGCGGTAGTTGAAGCGGTTGTCGAGCACGAAGCCGCGCACCGTCAGGTAGTCCCAATAGCCTGCGGAGTTGTAGGCGTCGGTGACCGAGGCGTCGAACTGCGTGAGGTCCGCGAGCCGGCGCGCACCGCTGGCACGCAGCTGCTTGCTGTCGATCACCGTGGCCGAGATCGGCAGCTCGCGCAGCGGCACGTCGCCGAAGCCGCTGACATCCGCCTGCGGTGCCGCTGCGCCTTCATTGATGGTGACTTCGGGCAGCGCGGCTTGTTGCGCGTGCGCGCTGCAAGCCGCCGCCAGCAGCACGACGGCAATCGCGCGCGAAACGGACGAGACAGGTGAGGCTGGCGAATCGGGAAAGAGAGGCCGCGTGAGCGAAGGAGAAAGGGAAGCGTGTCGTTGGTTCATTCTGTTCAGTTGCCTGCGGCGGCGCCCAGCGCGGCCATCCATTGCGCGGCCGTGGCCTCGGGGTTTTCGGCCGCGACCAGCGCGCGCACCACGGCGACAGAGCCGACGCCGGTGGCCAGCACCTCGGGCAGCCGCACGGCATCGATGCCGCCGATGCCGACCTGCGGGTAGCCGCGCAGCAGGCGCGCATACGCGGCGAGCCGTGCCACGCCTTGCGGCGCGGTCGCCATCTTCTTGAGCGTTGTCGGGTACACCGCGCCCATCGCGATGTAGCTCGGGCTCACGGCATCGGCGCGCACCATCTCGGCGTAGCCGTGCGTGCTGACACCCAGGCGCAGGCCCGAAGCGCGAAGCTGCTGCAGCTGTTCGGGCGAGAGCGCATCGAGGTCTTCCTGGCCCAGGTGAATGCCGTAGGCGCCAGCCGCAATGGCCACTTGCCAGTGGTCGTTGATGAAGAGCAGGGCGCCGGTGCCTTGCACGGCCTCGACGGCCGCTTGCACCTCGCGCTCGATGGCCGCAGCGTCGTCGGACTTGAAGCGCAACTGCACGGTCGGCACGCTGGCGCGCGCCATGCGGCCGACCCACGCTGCATCGGGCAGCACCGCATACAGGCCGAGGCGTTCGGGGCAGGGCGGAAACGCGTCGTCGCGCACGGCAGGCGGAAACGGCCGCATGCCGAAGTCGGCCGGGTTGTCGGGCCATAGCGCGGCGTCGAACTGGCTCAGGCGTTCGGTCTGTGCGCGCCAGGCACGCGCCAGGCATTCGGCGTCGATCTCGATGAAGCCCAGCGCCGTGCAGGCCTGCCTGGCACCGCGATAGACCGGGTCGTCCGAAGAAAAGTTCGGTGCCGCGCTGACGGGCGCCGCGGTGATGGCGCCGAAGCGCAACCCGTGCGCCGCAACGATGGCGTGCGCGATGGTGGTCGTGTTGCTCATGGTGCTCACGGTGCGTGGTGCCAGAAGGGGGTGCCGAGCACGGGCGTGCTGGGCTGGGCGGCGTCCTGCGCGGCCATGGCGCCGGCGCGGTACGCCGTGCGGCCGGCTTGCACCGCATCGGCGAAAGCGCCGGCCATGGCCACCGGGTCCTGGGCCAGGGCCACGGCAGTGTTGAGCAGCACGCCGTCGTAGCCCCACTCCATCACCTGGCAGGCGTGCGACGGAAGGCCCAGGCCGGCATCGACCAGCATCGGCACCTTGAGCCGGTCGCGCAGCACCTGCAGCGCATAGGGGTTGATCGGCCCGCGGCCGGTGCCGATGGGCGCGGCCCAGGGCATCACGGCCTGGCAGCCGACATCGACCAGCCGCTGGCACAGCACCAGGTCTTCCGTGCAATAGGGCAGCACCTTGAAGCCGTCGCGAATCAGCTGCGATGCGGCATCGACGAGGTTCAGCGTGTCGGGCTGCAGCGTGTAGTCGTCGCCGATCAGCTCGAGCTTGATCCACGGCGTGTCGAACAGCTCACGTGCCATCTGCGCGGTGGCGACCACCTCCTGCACGCTGTGGCAGCCGGCGGTGTTGGGCAGCACCGGCACGCCGAGGCGGCGCAGCAGCTCCCAGAAGCCGTTGCCCAGTTCGCTGTTGCCTGAGCCCTGGCTGGCCGTCTGACGGCGCAGCGAGGCCGTCAGCATCGCGGGCCTGGCGCGTTTCACCGCAGCTTCGAGCAGATCAGGCGAGGGATAGCGCGCGGTGCCCAGCAACAGGCGGCTCTGGAAAGTCTCGCCGTAGAGCACCAGGGGGTCGTTCGTGGTCATGTTGTCTGTCTCCATCGTTTTCAATCAGCCGCCCGTCACCGGGCGAATCACCTCGATGCGGTCGTCGGGTTGCAGCGTGCGCGCCGCATAGGCCGAGCGCGGCACGAACTCGCGGTTCACCGCCACCGCGAACGGCGGCGTGGCCTCCAGCGCGGCCAGCGCGTCGGTGAGCGTCGCGCTGTCGGGCAGCGTGAAGGGCTTGTCGTTGATCAGGATGTTCATCGTCGTCATGCGTTGTCGGAAGTCGCCATGCCGAAGCTGCGCGCGAGTGCGGCATGGCCGTGCGCAAGCAGCTCCATGGTGGCGTCGAGCAGGGCGGGCGCGATCATGAAGCCGTGCCGGTACAGGCCGTTGACCTGCAGCACGCGCGGCTGCACCTGGCGGATGGCCGGCAGGTTGTCGGGCAGCGTGGGGCGGCATTGCACGGCGATCTCCACGATGCGTGCTTCGGCAAAACTGCTGTGCACGGCATAGGCCGCGCTCAGCAGTTCGAGCGTGGAACGCACGCTGGCGGGCGACATGTCGTCCGATTCGATCTCGGTTGCGCCGATCACGAAGAGGTTGCCGGGCTTGGGCGCGATGTACAGCGGGTAGCGCGGATGCACGAGGCGGGTGGGGCGTTGCAGCGTCACGTCGGGCGCGTGCACGCGAATGACTTCGCCGCGCACGCCGCGCAGTGCATTCCACTGGGGCTTGGCGCCGAGGCCGCGGCAGTCGATCACCCAATCGGGTTGGCCGGGCGTGCCGGGCGAAAAGTCCGCCGGTGCGCGAGGCGATTGCCAGTGCAGGCTGACGTTCGCGCTGGCCTGCAAGGTGGCGAGCAGCGACGCCAGCAGCGCGCGGTTGTCGAGCTGGCCTTCGCCCGGCAGGAACAGTCCCTGCGCGAAACGCTGGCCCAGCGAAGGCTCCAGCGTGGCGATGGCCGCCGCGTCGAGCGTCTGCATCGGCGTGAGCTCCGGCACTTGCGCGCCGGTGTTGGCCAGCACGCGCGCGAGCCGCGAGGCTTCGGCGGCGTCCTGCCGGTGCCACAGCACCAGCGTGCCTTCGCGCTGGAAGAACACCGGCTGCGCCAGCGAGGCCAGCAGCTCGGGCCAGCGCCCGAGCGCGTGCTGCCCCATGCGCACCACCGACACCGGCGCCACGGCCGATTCGGCCAACGGCGCGAGCATGGCCGCGGCCACGCGCGCGGCCGCGCCTTCCGCATCGGCACTGCCTGCTTCGAACAGCGCGACCTTGCAGCCGGCCCGCGCCAGCGTGACCGCCAGCAGCCGCCCCATGAGGCCCGCGCCAAGAACGACGGCCGATTGAAATGGCAGGCTCATGGTCTTGCTCCTTCCCCCCCTGGGGGAAGGCTGGGATGGGGGCAGCCAGAGCGTCCAATAGACACGCCGCGTGCCCCCACCCCGACCCTCCCCCGGAAGGGGCGAGAGAAACAAGGCAAGGCCAGTCGCCGATAATTTTCAGCATGACCCAAGGACTTCCCCAGCGCTACGCACGCGTGCTCTCCATCGCCGGTTCCGACAGCGGCGGTGGCGCCGGCATCCAGGCCGACCTCAAGACCTTCGCAGCCCTCGGCTGCTATGGCATGACGGCCATCACCGCGCTCACCGCGCAGAACACGCTGGGCGTTTCGGGCATTCACGGCGTGCCGCCCGATTTCCTGAAAGCCCAGATCCAGGCCGTGATCGAAGACATCGGCGTCGATGCCGTCAAGCTCGGCATGCTGCATTCGCCCGAAGTGGTGCAGGTGGTGGCCTGGGCCATCGACCGCTACCAGCTGAAGAACGTGGTGCTCGATCCGGTCATGGTCGCCACCAGCGGCGACCGGCTGATCGCCGCCGAAACGGTGCAGGTGCTGGTGCGCGAACTGTTCCCGCGCGCGCTGGTCGTCACGCCTAACCTGGACGAGGCGGCCTTGCTGATCGGCCACGCCATCGAGGGTATCGATGCACTCGATGGCGCCGCCGACGAACTGCTGGCGCTCGGCGCACAGGCCGTGTTGCTCAAGGGTGGGCACCTGCCGGGCGACGACGTGGTCGACGTGCTGCTGCAGCGCGATGGCACGCGCAAGCGGCTGGCGTCGCAACGCATCGCCAGCCGCAACCTGCATGGCACGGGCTGCACGCTGTCGTCCGCCATTGCGGCGCACCTGGCACTGGGCCTGGCCTTGCCCGAGGCGGTCGAGAAGGCGCGCGCGTACATCCTCGGCGCCATGGCCGCCGGTGCGAACGTGCAGGTCGGCACGGGCCATGGTCCGCTCAACCACGGCTTTGCGCCAGTGCCGACGCACCGCCTGCCCGCGACGGGCGGCTGAGCCAGGCCAGCACGAAGGTTGCGGCCAGCGTCGGCAGGGCAGAGCCGAACTGCGGCGCCCACTTGGCCAGCGCGTGGTACGCGGCAATGCCCGCGATCCAGATCAGCGCCGCGCCGAAATCGACCTGGCGCCCGCCGACCGACACCACCGCCTGGCCGCTCCCAAGCCGCCCGAGAATCACGCCATACAGCGGCACGAACACCGAGCTCAGCAGCAGCAGGAAGGGTTCGAGCGTGTGCATCGGCAGCACCAGCGCCAGCGCAATGCACAGCGTGGCCAGCAGCAGTCCCCAGCGCCGCACGCTCCAGCGCGGCAGCAGGCTGTGGGTGGAAACCGAGCCCGAATAGACATCGCCGTACGCGTTGTCCAGCTCGTCGATGAGGATCAGGCCCAGCGCCACCAACCCGCCCTGGGCCAGCAGCAGCGCGGTGACCAGGCTCACGCCCGGCTCGGCCACGCTCACCACCATCACGCCCAGCGCATAGCACCAGATGTTGGCCAGCGCGTAGCCGATCCAGGTGCCGCTGAACGCGCTGCCCAAGCCGCCGGCCGCGCTGCGCTTGCCGTGCCGCGCGTAGTCGGCCACCAGCGGCAGCCATGACACGGGCATCGCGATCACCAGGTCGAGCGCGCCGAACATCCCCATGCTGCCGTCGCCCGGCCGTGCCCAGAAGGCGTCCAGCCCCTTGGCCTGCAGCCGCGTCGCGAACTGCCACGTCAGCCAGAGCAGCGACAGCACCACCAGCGGCAACCCGAAGCGGCTGACGAAGCGCCGCACCAGCTTGACCATCGAGCCCGCGAGCAGCGCCAGCAGCACCGCGCCCCAGAGCAGCGTGGTCAGCACGCCGCCCCAGAACGAGCCGAGCGACGCGCCGAACGCCACCTGGCCGATGGCCTGCGTGCCCTCGCGCATGATCACCAGTTCGAAGGTGGTCCAGCCCACCAGTTGCACGATGTTGAGCAGCACCGGCAGCCGCGCGAAGGCGCTGCCGTAGGTGGCATGCATCAGGCCCGCGCTGGCAAGCCCGCTTTCGCAGCCCAGCCGCGCGGTCCAGGCCAGCAGGCCGGCGCCGAGGCACGAGCCCAGCACGATCGCGATGGCCGCGTCGCGCGTGCCCACCGCGGGCACCAGGTAGGCGCCGATCTGCATCACCAGCAGCCCGACGCCCAGGCTGAACCACAGCGAGGCGTGGTCGTGCCAGCCGAAGACGCGCTTGGAGGCGTGCAGCGGCGTCAGCGCCTCGTTGGCGCGGGAAGATTCGTTGTTGTCGTCGTGTGCCATCCGTTTGCTCCAGTGCAAAAGGTTTGGCAGGTGGGCGAGGCTCCAGCGGCTCGGCCGTCGCGCGAGACAACGCGACAGGCCGCCGGACCAGCTTCCCTGCGCGAGGATTACCTCAGTCAGGTTCAAAGGGACTCTCTCAGTCAGCCCCGGAACGGATTCCGGCTCGACACCCCTAGCAATGCGCCACGGCGAACCGCGGCGCGGGCCGGATTTTATCCCCTGCCGGAAAGCGCACTGCCAACCATGTCATTGCATGCGGCCGCAGGAGGAAAATCGCGGCGAACAACGAGGGCGCATTTTTCCGGATGCGTGAGAGAGGAACCCCATGGCAGATGATTTCAGGCACCCCGCCACAGTGACGGCGGCAGCGGGCGCCGCGCCGGCCGGTCCCGATACCCCGCGCGCGCGCCTGCGCCGCTTCAGGGTCGACGTAGGCACCATCATCTGCGCCGTCGCGCTGCTGCAGTCGCTGCTGCTGGTGGCCTTCGGCTACTGGGGCGCGGAGCAACTGGTGTCCAGGGTCGGCGAGTCGGCGCACAAGGTCAACCATGACCGGGTCGAAGACAACGTGCTGGCCTTCCTCGCCAAGACCGAAGCGCTGGTGCGGGCCATTGCCCACACGCCCAGCCTGCATCCCGCGGGCGATGACGGCGACCAGACCGCCGAGCTGCTCTGGACCGCACTGGAGCAGACGCCCGAGATCGACAGCATCGGCGTGACCAGCGACGACGGCCACGAACTGGAGGCGCTGCGCCAGCCCGTCCCCGCTGTGCGGCAGGTGCTGCGCGACGCCACCTTCAGCACCGAGACGTGGGAATACAAGCAGCCGCCCGATGCCGAGGGCAACGACGGCGACCCGAGGCAGCGCTATGCAACGACCCGCATCGAGGCCTTTCGCAGCGACGACGACCCGACGCAGGACGACGAATACGTGCAGGCCGAGAAGGCCGGGCACGCGGTGTGGACCGCGCCTTTCCTGCTGCCCGCCGAGAAGGAACTGGGCGTGAGCCACGCGCGGCCCAGCCACCGGCGCGACGACGAAGGCCGGCCCCAGACGCTGGTGGTGGCGGCCGACGTGTCGTTGGGGCATCTCTCGAACCTGGTGCGGATGTTCGGCGGCACCGGCCACGGCAACAGCGCAATGCTGAGCGCCGACCACCACGTGATCGCACGCGGCGACCAGCCCCACGCGGTCCGCGTGCTGGAAGACCCCGAAGGCGGCGTGCTCGGCGCGCTGCATGCGCACATGCTGGCCAACGGCAGCAGGGGCTGGACCGAAGACACGGCCTTCACGCTCGACCACGACGGGGAGCGCTACCGCGTGCAGACGTCGGTCATCGCGGGCACGGGCTGGCGGCTCGTCAGCTGGGAGCCCGAAGACGCATTGCTCGGCGTGCTGCACCGCAACGTGCTGTGGTCGCTGATCCTGACGCTGAGCTTCCTGGCCATGGCGCTCTTCATTTCGCTGCGCCTGTCGAAGCTGGTCACCGCGCCCATCGAAAACCTCTCGCGCACCGCCCGCCGCATCGGCCGGCTGGAGCTGGACAACCTCCCGCTCGAAAAGAGCCGGGTGCTCGAGATCCAGCACCTCAACCAGGCGCTCGACGATTCCGCGCGCAGCCTGAAGGCCTTCAGCAAGTTCGTGCCGGTCGACGTCATCAAGCAGCTCATCGCCGAGGGCCACACGCTCGCGCCCAGCGGTTCGCCGCGCCGCATCACCGCGATGTTCACCGACGTGGAAGGCTTCACCAGCATCTCGGAGTCGATGGAGGCCGACGTGCTGATGCGGCAGCTGACCGAGTACTTCAACCTTGCCACGCGCGTGTTCGCACGGCACGGCGGCGTGGTCGACAAGTTCATGGGCGACGGCATCATGGTGCTGTGGGGCGCGCCGGCCGACCTGCCCGATGCGGAGTACCACGCCTGCGTGGCGTCGCTCGAACTGCATGCCGAGATGGGCGCGCTCAACCGCAAGTGGCGGGGTGAAGGGTTGAACGAGTTCAGCACGCGCATCGGCATCCACACGGGCATGGTGATCGCGGGCGTGCTCGGCTCCAGCGACCGGCTGTCGTACACCGCGCTCGGCGACGTGATCAACGTGGCCAGCCGCATCGAAGGCATCAACAAGCAGCTGGGCACGCGCACGCTGATTTCCGAGGCCACGTTCGCGGGGCTGCAAGGGCGGCTGCCGGCGCGCCGCATCGAGGAACTGGTCGAGCTGCGCGGGCGGCAGACGCGGATGGTGCTCTACGAACTGACGGAACCTACGCTGCCTTGACGATCCTGCGGGCGAAGGCTTCCAGCCCGTCGATGGTGATCTGCACGTGCCGCTCGAAGCTGCTGTCCAGCGGCACCGTGCTGCCGTTGTCCCAGCGCACGATGAAGGCCTTGTTGGCCAGCAGCGGCAGGTGGCGCGTGAGCACCGGGTGGTCGAGCGGACGAATCGTGTGGACGCGCTCACGCAGCTCTTCGGCCCAGGCCTGCGTGTTGTCGGAGGGCAGGGGCGAGAACTCCATCGTCACGAAACCCAGCATTGCCGCGATCACGCAGTTGTAGGCCTCCAGCAGCGATTCGTCTTCGAAGCCTGCTTCGACCAGCGCCGCGAGCACGCCCTCGACCAGCTCCGTCGGCAGGCTGCCGTTGGACACCAGCTGCGCGCCCAGCAACTGCGCCACATTCGGATGACGCCGCACGGTGGCGCGGCAGCGGCGGAACAGCTCGGCGATCCATGCCTGCCAGCTCAGTTTTCCCGCTGGCGGCGTGACTTCGGCCATGACCGTGGCGGCCACTTCGGCCAGCAGCGCTTCGCGCGTGCTCACGTGCCAGTGCACCGTGGCCGGATACACGCCCAGCCGTGCCGCGATCTCGCGCATGCTGAAAGCCCCGAGGCCGAATTCGTCGATGTGCTCGAGCGCCGCTTCGGCAATGCGCTGCTTCGTCAGCGCGCCGCCGCCAACGGGGCGGCCGGCCGTCCTGGGCGGGGGCTTGGTGGGCTTGGCTGGCGTGGCGGGTGTTTTCTTCATGGAAGCCGCCATTGTGCAGTCGATCAATTGATCGTATAAACAATATTAATTGAGCATTGATCAATTAATCGTGCCGCAAGCGCTTGGGCACGCCATCATCGAGAGGACACTTCCCATGACCGACACCGCGATCGACCAGGCCCTTGCCGCAGCACACCGGCGCTTTACCGACAGCAACCCGACCAGCCTGCGCCAGTTCGAAGAACAGGCGCGCTACATGCCTGGCGCCAACAGCCGCTCGGTGCTGTTCTACGCACCGTTTCCGCTGACCATCGCCAAAGGCGAGGGCGCCGCGCTGTGGGACGCCGACGGGCATCGCTATGCGGACTTCATCGCCGAGTACACGGCCGGTGTCTACGGCCACTCGGCGCCCGAGATCCGCGATGCCGTCATCGAGGCGATGAAGAGTGGCATCAATCTCACGGGCCACAACCTGCTCGAAGGGCGTCTGGCCCAGACCATCTGCGAGCGCTTTCCGCAGGTCGAGCAACTGCGCTTCACCAACTCGGGCACCGAGGCGAACCTGATGGCGCTCACAGCGGCGCTGCATTTCACGGGGCGCCGCAAGATCGTGGTGTTCTCGGGCGGCTATCACGGCGGCGTGCTGGGCTTTGGCGCCAAGCCGTCGCCGACGACCGTGCCCTTCGACTTCCTGGTGCTGCCCTACAACGACGTGCAGGCCGCGCGTGAGCAGATCGACAGGCACGGCCCGGAGATCGCCGCCGTTTTGGTGGAGCCGATGCAGGGCGCGGGCGGCTGCATTCCGGGGCGGCTCGACTTTCTGCAGGCGTTGCGCGACGGGGCCACGCGCGTTGGTGCATTGCTGGTCTTCGACGAAGTCATGACCTCGCGGCTCGCGCCGCATGGTTTAGCCAACAAGCTGGGCATCCGCTCCGACCTGACGACGCTGGGCAAGTACATCGGCGGTGGCATGTCGTTCGGCGCATTCGGTGGCCGCCGCGACGTGATGGCGCTGTTCGACCCGCGCACGGGGCCGCTCGCGCACTCGGGCACCTTCAACAACAACGTGATGACGATGGCGGCCGGCCATGCGGGCCTGACGAAGCTGTTCACGCCCGAGGCGGCGGGCGCACTGGCCGACCGGGGCGACGCCATGCGCACGCGTTTGAACGCGCTGTGCGCCAAAGAGGGCGTGGCCATGCAGTTCACCGGCGTGGGCTCGCTGATGAACGCGCATTTCGTGCAGGGCGAAGTGCTGCGGTCCGACGACCTGGCGGCGGTCGACGGGCGGCTGCGACAGTTGCTGTTCTTTCACCTGATAGGGCAGGGCATCTACACCTCGCCACGCGGTTTCGTGGTGCTGTCGCTGCCGGTGACGGACGAGGACATCGACCGCTTCGTTGCCGCCATCGGCAGCTTCATCGGCGAATACCGGGCGCTGTTGCCGGCCGCCGCGAACGCCGCTGCAGCTGCCTAGCGCGGAACGGTCACGCCCAGCAACTCGTGCAGGCGGGTGCTGGTGGTCGTGTACTGCAGCGGCACGGCCTTGCCGGGGAACACGATGGCCGTGGCGCCCCAGGCGGCCAGCGTGGCTTCGTGGAAGCCGCAGACGATGAGCTTCTTCTTGCCCGGGTAGGTGTTGATGTCGCCCACGGCAAACACGCCGCGCTCGCGCGTCTCGTATTTTTCGGTGTCGACAGGCACCTGCTTGCGTTCGAGCTCCAGGCCCCAGTCGGCGATCGGGCCCAGGCGCGGCGAAATGCCGAGGCAGGCGACCAGCGCGTCGAGCGGCAGGTCGACGGTGGTGGCGTCGGGCGTGGTGATTTGCAGCTGCTTGCCGTCGAAGGCGGTCGGCTGCCCGACCCTGAAGGCCAGCTTGCCGGCCGCGACCAAGGCGCGCATCGATGCCACGATGGCTTCGTCGGCCTGGAAGCCGTCGCGCCGGTGAACCAGCGTGACCTGCCTGGCCGTTGCAACGAGGGCAATGGCGGTTTCCAACGCGATGTCGTCGCCACCGTTCACCACCACCGCCTGACCGGCGAAGCGGTCCAGCGAATCGGGGTGGTAGAAGAGCGATTGGCCCTCGAAGCGGCCGATGTCCTCGATGGCGATGCGCTTGGGCACGAAGGCCCCGACACCCGCGGCGATGAAGACGGTTTTCGCAAGAAAAGATGTGCCCGCCGACGTGGTCATCAGCAGCCGCCCGTCGTCTTGCCGCGCCATCGTGGCCACCTGTTCTCCGAAGTGAAACTGCGGCTTGAACGGCGCCACCTGCTGCAGCAGCGATTGCGCGAGTTCACGCCCGCTGGTCACCGGCGTGCCGGGAATGTCGTAGATCGGCTTGTGGCCATACAGCGCCACGCACTGGCCGCCCGCGGCGGGCAGTGCATCGACGATGTGGCAGGAAATTTCAAGCAGGCCCAGCTGGAAGGCCAGGAACAACCCGACAGGGCCGGCGCCGACGATCAGCGCGTCGGTTTCGATGGGCGCGGTGGGCTGGTTCAGCGCACCAGCTCCCCGACCTTGTCGGTCTTGTCTTTCCACTCTTCGGCATCGGGCAGCGCGGGCTTGCGCTTGGTGATGCTCTTCCAGCCGTCGGCCACGGCCAGCTCGGCATTGATCTTGATGAAGGCGATCTGGTTGGCCGGCAGGTCTTCTTCGGCGTAGATCGCGTTGACCGGGCATTCGGGGATGCAGACCGCGCAATCGATGCACTCGTCCGGGTCGATCACCAGCATGTTGGGACCTTCGCGGAAGCAGTCGACGGGGCAAACGTCCACGCAGTCGGTGTATTTGCAACGGATGCAGGCTTCGGAGACGACGTGGGTCATTTGTTTTTTAACGTCAGTTTGGTCGGGGAAAACCCCTGATTTTAGGCCCTTGCGGCGGCGGGCTGCACGAGCACGGCCGCAGCGGTCTTGTGGGAGGCCGTATCGACCAGCACAAGAGAGCCCAGCGCGCGCGATTGCGTGAAGGGAAGCACCGCCAGCGGCTGCTGCAATGCAAGCACCACGTCGCCGATGGAATTGGCTTCCAGCTGCGTGGCGGGTTCGGATTCGAGCGTGGTGATGTTCACGCGGTCGACGATGCGCGCCACCTTGGCCTTGACCCAGCGATGGCCCTGCAGCGCCCAGTACACGCGGCCCGCGACCAGCGGCTCGTCGTCGAGCCAGGCCACGGTGGCGGTAATTTCGCGCACCGGCTCGAAGGCGCCGGGCGCCAGCAGCCAGTCGCCGCGCGACACGTCGACCTCGCGGTCGAGCACGATGCCGGCGCTGTGGCCCGCATGCACCGTCTTCGGCTGGCGCGTATGGCTCAGCACCTGGGCGACGGTGGCGGTCTGGTTGCTCGGCAGCACGGTCACGCGCTGGCCGGGTTCCACATGGCCCGAGGCGACACGGCCCCAGAACACGCGGCGGCCCTGCGAGGTGTCGGCGGAGGCCGAGAACTTCTCGACCCACTGCACCGGGAAGGCGAAGGGCACGGCCTCGTCCTGCGCGGTCACGGGCAGGTCTTCGAGCAGCGAGAGCAGGCTCGGGCCTTCGTAGCCGACCCAGTCGGCATGGCGCGTGGCCACGTTCCAGCCCTTGAGCGCCGAGATCGGCACGATGCCGGCCACCTGCACGCCGGCCGCTTCGGCAAAGGCGTTCAGCGCGGTCGAGATGCGCTCGAAGGCCAGGGCCGCGTCGTCGATGGCATCGAGCTTGTTGACCGCGAACACGATCGACTGCACGCGCAGCAGATGCGCCAGCAGCGTGTGGCGGCGCGTCTGCGGCAGCAGCTCGCGCTTGACCACGGTGCCGTCTTCCACCTCGGCGGCCCAGGCCAGCTTGGTCGCATCGACCAGCACCACGGCGGCATCGGCGGCCGAGGCGGCGGTGACCATGTTGCGCGTGTACTGCTCATGGCCCGGCGCGTCGCCGATGATGAACTTGCGCTTGGCGGTCGAGAAGTAGCGGTAGGCCACATCGATGGTGATGCCCTGTTCGCGCTCGGCCGAGAGGCCATCGGTCAGCAGGGCCAGGTCGGTTTCGCCGCCGCGCTGAACGCCGGCGAGCTGGTCTTGCAGCACCGTCTTGCTGTCGACCAGCAGTCGGCCGATGAGCGTGCTCTTGCCGTCGTCGACCGAGCCGCAGGTGATGAAGCGCAGGGCGGTGCCGGTGTCGCCGTGCGCATTGGCGGCGGCGGTGTTCACAGGGGTAGCAGCAGTCGTCGCGCTCATCAGAAGTAACCGTCTTTCTTGCGTTTTTCCATGGATGCTTCGGACGTCATGTCGTCCATGCGGGTGGCGCCGCGTTCGCTGACATCGACCGACAGCGTTTCCAGCACCACGTCGCCCGCGTCGGCCGCCAGGCTTTCGACCGGGCAGGTGGTCGTGATGTCGCCCACGGTGCGAAAGCGCACGTCGCGCACCTGCACGGTTTCGCCGTCGCGCGGCGGGGTGAGTTCGGTCACCGGCACCAGCAGGCCGCGGCGCTCGACCACTTCGCGCTTGTGCGTGTAGTAGATCGACGGCAGGCCCACGTGCTCGCGCTCGATGTATTGCCACACGTCGAGTTCGGTCCAGTTCGAGATCGGGAACACGCGGAAGTGCTCGCCCGGAGCCAGGCGCGTGTTGAACAGCGTCCACAACTCGGGCCGCTGGTCTTTCGGCTGCCATTGGCCGAACGAGTCGCGGTGCGAAAAGATGCGTTCCTTGGCGCGCGCCTTTTCTTCGTCGCGGCGGGCGCCGCCGATGAGCGCGTCGAAGCGGAATTCTTCAATCGCTTCGAGCAGCGTGACCGACTGGTGCGCGTTGCGCGATTCGCCGGGGTGGGCCAGGCGCACGGTGCCACGCTTCATCGAATCTTCGACGTTACGCACGATCAGCTCGGCACCCAGTTCCTTGGCGCGCTGGTCGCGGTAGGCCGTCACTTCAGGGAAGTTGTGGCCGGTGTCGATCATCAGCAGCGGATACGGAATGCGGCCCGCGCCGAACGCTTTTTCCGCGCACTTCAGCAGCACCAGCGAATCTTTTCCGCCCGAGAACAGCAGGGTGGGGCGCTCGAAGGCGGCCGCCACTTCGCGCAGGATGAAGACGGTTTCTTCTTCCAGCGCATCGAGGTGCGTGTTGGACAGGCGCGCGGGAGAGTGCATGGGCGGCAGCAGCAGTTCGGTTTCGGTTCGGGCGTTCATGGGGTGTGTGCTGAATGCGAAGAAGCGGTGAAGCGTTGGCGCTCAGTGCGCGAGATGCAGTCCGCACTCGCGGTTGTCTTCGCCTTTGGTCGGGTCCACGTAGTCGAAGTTGTTCGGCAGGCCGTGCTTCTCGCAGTATTCGTACAGGTCCTTGGACGACCAGTGCAACAGCGGCGCGACCTTGATCAGCCCGTCGGGGTTGACGCTGACCGGGTCCATCTGCGCGCGCACGGCCGTGTCGGTGGCCCGCAGTGCGGTGAACCACACCTTGGGCGCCGTTTCGCGCAGCGCACGGGCAAAGGGCTCCAGCTTCACTTCTTCCGTGAAGGCGGCATGGCGCGGATCGTCGAGCGCGGGCGTCGGGCCTTCCACCGCTTCGCGATGCGCGCGCGAACGGCGCGGCAGGTAGATGTGAAGGTCGAGGCCCAACTGCTTCGTCACCTCGTCGGCAAAGCGGTAGGTGGCTTCGGTGTTGTAGCCGTTGTCCATCCAGACCACGGGAACATCGCGCCTGGCACGCGTGACCATGTGCAGGATCACCGCCTCGTAAGGGCGGAAATTGGTCGTGATGATCGCGGGCTGGCCCAGGCCGATGGCCCAGTCCACCAGGCCCTCGGCATTGCGGCCGAGGTCGGTGTTGATGCGTGCGAAGTCGGTGTCGATGTCCGTGGCGATGCTCATGTCGAAGGCTCCGGTGCGGTCTCAGTTGCCGGCGGTCACGAAGTGCGGTGCCGTCTTCACCGCATCGCCTTGGTAGAAGGCGTTGAACCGGTCGAACTGGCGCTGCGCGTCGGAGGCGTCCACACCTTCCTTCAGCACGGCGCTGGAGAAACCGGTGCGTTCCATCTGCACCAGCTGGTCGATCAGCACGTCGCCCGTGGCGCGGATGTCGCCGGTAAAGCCCAGCCGGCGGCGCAGCAGGAAGGCCTGGCTGTAGGCGCGGCCATCGGTGAACTTCGGAAAGTTCAGGTCGATGCGCTCGATGTCCGCCAGGCACACCTCGATGGCGAGCGGGTCGGCATCGTTGGCCAGCTGCAGGACCTTCGGGTCGCCGTCGTCGATGTGTTCTTCGGCGGAAAGAATATTGAGCGTCTTGTTCATGCTGCCTCCTCCACCTTGAATCGCGCACCGTTGGCCGCGGCCTTGAACGGGTCGTGCCCGACACGGCGCAGCGTGTCGATGAAGGTCTCGCCCGAGGTGCGGGTGTCGCGGTAGGTCGTGAGCACGGCCTCGATCACGCCCGGCACTTCGGCTGCCGAGAACGAGGGGCCGACCGCCTTGCCGGCCTGCGACGGACCGCTGAGCGCGGAGCCATCGGAGCCGGCCAGCGTGACCTGGTACCACTCCTTGCCGTCCTTGTCGACGCCCAGGATGCCGATGTGGCCGCTGTGGTGGTGGCCGCAGGAGTTGATGCAGCCGCTGATGTGCAGGTCGATCTCGCCGAGGTCGTCGAGCTCGTCGAGGTCCTGGTAGCGCTCGGTGATGGCTTCGGCGATGGGAATCGAGCGCGCATTGGCCAGCGCGCAGAAGTCGCCGCCGGGGCAGGCGATCATGTCGGTCAGCAGGTGCACGTTGGCGCTGGCAAAGCCGGCCGCGCGGGCGGCGAGCCACAGCGCGTGCAGGTCTTCGGCATGCACCCAGGGCAGCACCACGTTCTGGTCGTGCGTCACGCGGGCTTCACCGGCCGAGAAGCGGTCGGCCAGCAGCGCGAGCGTGTCGAGCTGGTCGGCCGAGGCATCGCCGGGCGCCTGCTTCAGGCGCTTGAACGACAGCGTGACGGCGCGCAGCGCGGGGTTCTTGTGCGGTGCCACGTTGCGGGCCAGCCAGCGCGCGAACTGCACGTCTTCGGCGGCGTGGGTGCGCAGCTCGGCATCGGTCTTCTCGGCGCTCTGCAGCACGCGGGTGGCCAGCGTCGGCGGCACGAAGGAGGCGGCCACGCGGTCGTACTCTTCCTGCGTGATGGTGTGCGGTGCGCCGTCGTGCTCCAGGATCTGCTTGTACTCGGCATCCACGTCGTCGATGTAGCGCTGGCCCTCGGCCTTCACCAGGATCTTGATGCGCGCCTTGTAGATGTTGTCGCGGCGGCCATAGCGGTTGTAGACGCGAATCACCGCTTCGAGGTAATTCATGATCTGCTGCCAGGGCAGGAACTCGCGCAGCACGGTGCCGATGATCGGCGTGCGGCCCATGCCGCCGCCCACCTGCACGCGGAAGCCGATTTCGCCGGCCTCGTTCTTCACCACGTGCAAGCCCACGTCGTGCCAGCCGGTGGCGGCGCGGTCTTCGGTGGCACCGGTGATGGCAATCTTGAACTTGCGCGGCAGGAACGCGAACTCGGGGTGCAGCGTGCTCCACTGGCGCATGATTTCCGCGAACGGGCGCGGATCGGCAATTTCGTCGACGGCAATGCCGGCGCGTTCGTCGCTGGTGATGTTGCGGATGCAGTTGCCGCTGGTCTGGATGCCGTGCATGTCGACCGAAGCCAGCAGGTCCATCACGTCGGCCGACTTCGACAGCGGAATCCAGTTGTACTGGACGTTCTGGCGCGTCGAGAAGTGGGCGTAGTGGGTCGGCAGCTTGTGGCTGCCCAGCAGGCCCTGCGTCTCGATGGCCTTCTTGTAGACCTCGGCTTCGGGCTCGTCGTATTCGCGGGCGATCTTTGCCAGCACGCGCAGCTGGCGGCTCGAAAGCTCGCCGTAGGGCACGGCCACGCGCAGCATCGGCGCGTAGCGCTGGACATACCAGCCGTTTTGCAGCCGCAGCGGGCGGAACTCGTCCTCGTGCAGGCGGCCCTTTTGCCAGCGCTCGAGCTGGTCTCTGAACTGGGCGGCCCGTTGGTGAACGAACTGGCGATCGAATTCTGTGTATTGGTACATCGTGCGTGTGTGTCTTGGAGAAGTGCGGTGCCGATCGTGAAACGGGGCGCCCCAGCAAGAAGCCGAGATTCTGAAAGCGCCCCTTATGGAAGCAAACTATTTTTTGGTTCGCGCCTTATGCGGATAAGCATATTCACCAGCATCCATGCGGGTTTCCGGGCGGTTGGATGCTTATTCCGGATAAGGCGCGGACGCCGGAACGGCGCCGGCCGACCCGGGAATTCTAGGAACAGGGCGGCGTTCCGGCTGGCGTGGGGTGAGCCGCGGCAAGCCATGGCCGACGTTGCCTAAAGTTTTCACCCGGGCTGCCGATATCCAGCCATGGAGAGCGGCCATCGTGCCGCTCCTTGTCCCGATTCCGGCGGCGCTGCCCCTGCCTTGCGCCCGTCGTTCCGTCCCCCTTGAGTTTCTGGAGTCAGATCATGTTCTTGAGCAACGTCTCAATTGGCAAGCGCCTCGCCATCGTGCTGGGCGCCATCCTGGCGCTCTTTCTCGCCACCAGCGTCGCCGCGGTGCTGAAGCTGCAGCAACTGAGCCTGGAGATCGACACCATGATCCAGGACAACGTGAAGACCGAGCGCGCGGGCTCCGACTGGCTGCGCCACACCACCTCGGGCGTGCAGCGCGCGGCGGCCATTGCCAAGAGCAGCGACGCCAGCCTGATCGACTACTTCGCGCCGGCCACGGCCAAGTCGATCAAGGACACCAACGAGCTGCAGAAATTCATCGAGACCAAGCTGGTCAAGCCCGCGGAGCGCGAGCTGTTCGAGAAGGTCGGCAACCTGCGCAAGGCCTACCTGGCCTCGCGGGAAGAAGTGAGCAAGCTCAAGCTGGCGGGCGACCTGGCGGGCGCCAATCGCGCCTTCGACGCCCAGTTCCAGCCCACCTCGACCAGCTACCTGGCCGGCGTGCAGCAGGTGGTGGACATGCAGCGCGAGCAGCTCGACGCCGCCGCCGCCCGCGCCAACGACCTGCAGGCGCAGACCCGCACGCTGCTGATCGTCTGCTCCGCCGTGAGCCTGGTGCTGGGCGCGCTGCTGGCCTGGCTGCTGGCCCGCAGCATCACGCAGCCGCTGCGCAGCGCCGAAACCATTGCCCAGTCGATTGCCGACATGGACCTGACGGGCAGCCCGCAATCGAGCTACGCCAAGGACGAAACCGGCCGCCTGCTGCACGCGCTGGACCTGATGCGCTCGGCCCTGCAAGGCTCGCTGATGCAGGTGCATGGCGTGGTGATGAACGTCTCGACGGCCAGCACGCAGATCGCCATGGGCAACCACGACCTGTCGTCGCGCACCGAAGCGCAGGCCAGTTCGCTGGAGCAGACGGCAGCGTCCATCGAAGAGCTCACGTCCACCGTGAAGCAGAACGCCGACAACGCGCGGCAGGCCAACCAGCTGGCCACGTCGGCGTCGGAAGTGGCGGTGAAGGGCGGCAGCGTGGTGTCGCAAGTGGTCGACACGATGGGCTCGATCAATGCGTCGTCCAAGAAGATCGTCGACATCATCGGCGTCATCGACGGCATTGCCTTCCAGACCAACATCCTGGCGCTGAACGCGGCCGTCGAAGCCGCGCGTGCGGGCGATCAGGGCCGCGGCTTTGCGGTGGTGGCTTCCGAAGTGCGCAGCCTGGCGCAACGCTCGGCCGCCGCGGCCAAGGAGATCAAGACGCTGATCGGCAACTCCGTCGAAAAGGTCGAGGAGGGCAGCCGGCAGGTGGCCGATGCGGGCCGCACCATGGACGAGATCGTCGGCAGCGTGAAGCGCGTGACGGACATCATGGGCGAGATCAGCGCGGCCAGCCAGGAGCAGACCTCGGGCATCGAGCAGATCAACCAGGCCATCACGCAGATGGACCAGGCGACACAGCAGAACGCGGCGCTGGTCGAAGAGGCTTCGGCCGCCGCCCAGTCGCTTCAGGAGCAGGCGGGCAGCCTGTCGAAGATCGTCGGCGAGTTCAAGCTGGAACAGGGTGGCCGCAGCACGGCGCCGGCCCTGGGCTACGCGGGATAAATACGAGAGAAGGGGTCGGCGAGGCGCTTCAGCGCAGCATCGTCGACATGGCCGAGCAGCAGTTCAGCATGCGCACGGCCGATTCCACCTTGTCGGCTGTGAAGCGCAGGGTCACGCCGTCGATGCGTTCGAAGCTCGGCCACTGGCAGAACAGGTCGGCCAGCGCGGGCGTCTGGCAACGCAGCGTGACCACCTGCGGGCCCCTGAACACCAGGGGCGTGGCCCCGGCGCGCGCGGCCAGCGCTTCTTCGACGCCCGCGCGAATCGCATGGCGCGACTGCTCGGGCGACAGCGACACGCCGCTGGTGTTGCCCGTGGCGCGCTTGGTCTGCACGAAGGTCGCGTGCGGAAAGAGCGGCCGGTTCTCGGCGATGAACACGTCGTCGCCGCTGCCCATGACCACCGGGGCACCGTATTCGCCGGCCAGCGCGCCGTACACCCCGGCTTCGCCCAGTTCCTGCCCGCCGAACCAGATGCCGGCAAAGGCAAAGCCGTTGATGGTGTGCGCCAGGATGCCGCGCCCCTGCGCGCGCGAGTGGTAGCCCACCATGCAGACCGCGTCCACGCCTTCTTCGACACCCGCCACCATGCTCAGGTAGCGCGGCTTGCCCTGCACCACGCGCGCACGCGCATCGAGCACGTCGGGCGGCATGTTGCGAAAGCCGCCGTGCGAGTCGTTCACCAGCACCTCGGTGGCACCGGCGTCGAAGGCGCCCGAGATGGCCGCGTTGGCCTCGTGTGCCATCAGCAGGCGGGCGCGCTCGTATTCCGGATTGCCCTGGCGCGTTTGCTCGGGGTGGTAGACGCCGGCAACGCCTTCGATGTCGGTGGAGATCAGGACTTTCATGGGCGCGAAGTGTCAGGCGAGAGGTGAAAGAAGGGAAGACGCCGGCAGCAGTTCGCCGAGCGCGGCGCGGTGGTTGCCGTCGCGCCCGGTGACGGGCGTGGCGCGCCACAGCGCATGAAGAATGGCCTGCTCGGTGCTGTCGGCCGCGGCCTGGAACAGCCCGTCGAGCAGCCCGTCGTGCAGCATCGCCACGGCCGGCATCGGCCGCTCGACGCGGTCGGGCACGGTGTAGGCGGTCGAAAAAGCCAGCACGATGTCGCCGCTGCCATGGCCGAAGACCGAGCCCGTGCGGGCCAGCCCCGCGCCCGCGCGCAGCGCCAGCCGGCGCAGCTGCCGCGCATCGAGCGGTGCGTCGGTGGCGACGACGATGATGATCGAGCCCTTCTCGGGCTCGTTCGAAGCGGCCGAGGGCGGAATGCCGCGCGCGGCCTGCAGCGCCGCCAGCCGTTCGCCCACCGCATGGCCCGCCAGCAGCATCTGCGGCTGGCGGCCGTAGTTGGCCAGCACCAGCGTGCCGACCGTGTGCAGCCCGCCGTCGCGCGACGACACGCGGCGCGATGCGCTGCCGATGCCGCCCTTCAGCTGGAAGCTCGACATGCCGCGCCCCGCGCCGACCGAGCCCTGCGCGAAATCGGTGGAGGCGCTGTCGAAGGCCTGCAGGTAGTCGGCCTCGGTCACGGCCAACCGCTGGATGTCGTTCAGGAAACCGTCGTTGCACTCGAAGACCAGCGGATTCACCGTGGGCAGCGCCCGGCCCGTCTCGGGGTTGGCCGCCGCGCACTGGCGGATCTGCGCCGTGCCCACCGTGCCGACCGAGAAAGTGTTGGTCAGCGCGATCGGCGTTTCGAGCACGCCCAGCTCGGCGAGCTGCACCAGCCCCACGCTCTTGCCGAAACCGTTCAGCACCACGGCGGCGGCCGGCACCTTGTCGCGGAAGGTGTCGCCGGCATGCGGCCGGATGACCGTCACGCCGGTCTGCACGCCACCGTCGTCCAGCGTCTTGTGGCCGACCGTGACGCCCGCGACGTCGGTGATGGTGTTGCGTTCGCCCTGGAGCAGGTGGCCGATGAAGGGCAGGGTGGCTGGCTGCGTGATCTGCGGAGTGGAGGGCATGAAAGAGAGAATTTACTCGCGGTCGATCTTCGGATCGAGCGCGTCGCGCAGTGCATCGCCCAGCAGGTTGAAGGCGAGCACGGTGAAGAAGATGGCCAGGCTCGGGAACAGCGCCACGTGCGGCGACGTGACCATGTCGGCGCGCGCTTCGTTCAGCATGGCGCCCCACTCGGGCGTTGGCGGTTGCGCGCCCATGCCCAGGAACGACAGGCTGGCCGCCGTGATGATCGAGGTGCCCACGCGCATCGAGAAATACACCACGATCGACGAGATGGTGCCCGGCAGGATGTGCCGCACGATGATGGTCCAGTCCGACGCGCCGATGCTGCGCTCGGCCTCGATGTAGGTCTGCTGCTTCAGCACCAGCGTGTTGCCGCGCACCAGGCGCGCAAAGGCCGGCACGCTGAACACCGACACGGCCACCACCACGTTGGTCATGCTGCTGCCCAGGATGGCCACCACGCCCAGCGCCAGCAGGATGCCGGGGAAGGCGAACAGCACATCGGAGACGCGCATCACGATGCGGTCCCACCAGCCTTCGTAGTAGCCCGCGAGCAGGCCGAAGGTGGTGCCGATGAAGCCGCCCACCAGCACCGACAGGAAGCCGGCCGCCAGCGAAATGCGCGTGCCCGCCAGGATGCGGCTGAAGATGTCGCGGCCCAGCGGATCGACGCCGAACCAGTGCGTGGCCGAAGGCCCGCTGTTCAGCATGTCGTAGTCGAAGAAGTTCTCGGGGTCGAAGGGCACGATCCACGGCGAGAACACCGCGACGAACACCAGCAGCAGCACGAAGATGGCCGCCACGATGCCCACGGGCTGTTTCTTGAAGCGGCGCCAGCATTCGCCCCAGGGCGTGCGGACCTTGCCGGCGGTCAGCGCAACGGCAACGGGGGACAGTGGAACTATGGATTCGGCAGGCACGCCGGTAGCTTGCGTCATGGCTGCTTGCTCACTTGTAGCGGATGGTCGGGTTGATGTAGCCGTACAGCACATCGACCACGAGGTTGATCAGGATGAATTCGAGCGAGAACAGCAGCACCAGCGTCTGGATGACGGGGTAGTCGCGCATCTGCACCGCGTCCACCAGCAGGCGGCCCAGGCCCGGCCAGTTGAAGACCGCCTCCACAAGAATGGAGCCGCCCAGCAGGAAGCCGAACTGCAGGCCCATCATGGTGACCACCGGAATCAGCGCGTTGCGCAGCGTGTGCTTGAACACCACGCTGGTTTCGTGCACGCCCTTGGCACGCGCGGTGCGCACGAAGTCTTCCTGGATCACTTCGACGAACGACGCACGCGTAAAGCGCGCCATCACGGCCGCGACGGCCGCTCCCAGCGTGATCGAGGGCAGGATGTAGTGCTTCCAGGTGGCGGCGCCCACGGTGGGCAGCCAGCCGAGCTGGACCGAGAAGATCTGCATCAGCAGCATGCCCAGGGCAAATGCGGGAAATGAGATGCCCGACACGGCGAGCGTCATGCCCAGCCGGTCTGGCCATTTGTTGCGGTACACCGCGGAAACGATGCCGATCCCCATGCCGAAGATCACCGCCCACACCATGCTGGTGATGGTCAGCATCACCGTCGGGAAAAAGCGCTCGGCAATTTCCGTCGACACCGGCCGCCGCGTGCGGATCGATGTGCCGAAGTCGCCTTGCACCATGTGGGTGAAGAAGCTCACGAACTGCTGTGGCAGCGGCTTGTCGAGGCCCAGCTCCTGGCGCACCATGGCCACGGTCTGCTCGTCGGCGTCCTGTCCGGCGGCAAGGCGCGCCGGGTCGCCGGGGAGCATGTGGACGAACAGGAACACCAGCACTGCCACGATGAGCAGTGTCGGGATCAGGCCCAACAGTCGTTTGAGGAAGTAATTCAGCATGGGGTACGGTTGTCTCGGGCGGGCGGCGGCAGGAGGCCGCCGCCCGCGGGACAGTCAGTCAGGAAACGAAGAGCGCTCGATCAGTTCGACACCGACATCGCGTCGATGTTGATGTTGGCGTCGGGCATCACGAACACGCCCGACAGGCGCTTGGCGTGCGCCGACAGGTTCTGCTCGGTGACCAGCGGCACGCGCGGCAGGTCCTTGCGGATCTCGTCCTGCGCGGTCTTGTAGAGCGCAGCCTTTTCCTTGTCGTCCACCGTCACCAGCGCCTTGGCGAGTGCCGTGTCGACCACGTCGCTCTTGTAGAACGACATGTTGTTGAGCTTCGGTGCCCACGACTCGGAAGCGAACAGCGGACGCAGGCCCCAGTCGGCTTCACCGGTCGACGACGACCAGCCCGTGTAGTACATGCGGACCTTGGCCGTCTTGGGATCGGGCCATGCATCGACCTGCTCGGTGCGCTGGCCCACTTCGAGCGCCTGCACCTGCAGCTTGATGCCCACTTGCGCGAGCTGCTGCTGCACGAACTGGATGGTCTTCTGGCTGGTCGTGTTGTTGTAGGCGCTCCACAGCACCGACTCGAAACCGTTCGGGTAGCCGGCTTCGGCCAGCAGTTCCTTGGCCTTCTTCACGTCGTAGGGAATGGGCGCCATCTTCTCGGCGAACTTCACGCCCTGGGGCATCACGCCTTGCGCGGGGAAGGCATAGCCGCCGAAGGCCACCTTCGACAGCGCTTCCTTGTTGATGGCGTAGCCGATGGCTTCGCGCACCTTCGGGTTGTCGTACGGCTTTTGCAGCATGTTGAATGCCAGGAAGCGCGTGATGATCGAGGGCGATGCCACCACTTCGAGCTTGTCGCTCTTCTTCAGCAGCTCGGCCTGCTCGTAGGGAATGGGGAAGGCAAAGTCGGCTTCGCCGGTCTGCAGCATGGCGGCGCGCGTGTTGTTCTCGAGCACCGGCTTCCATTGCAGGTTGTCGATCTTGGGGAAGCCCTTCTTCCAGTAGCCGTCGAACTTCTTGGCCTTGACGGCGTCGGTCTGCTTCCACTCGACGAACTCGAAGGGGCCGGTGCCCACGGGGTGGAAGGCGATGTCCTTGTTGCCCCACTTCTTCAGCGCGGTGGGCGAGATCATCGCGGCCGATGCGTGGGCCAGCGAGTTGATGAAGGGGCCGAAGGGCTCCTTCAGCGTGATGCGCACGGTGCTGGCGTTGACGGCCTCGACCTTGCCCACGCGGTTGAACTGGTTGTAGCGCAGCAGCTTGTTGTCCTGGTTGAGCACGCGGTCGAGCGTGACCTTCACGGCTTCGGCGTTGAAGTCGGTGCCGTCGTGGAACTTGACGCCGGTGCGCAGCTTGATGGTGTAGACCAGGCCGTCCTTCGACACGTCGTAGCTCTCGGCGAGCACGTTCTGCACCTTCAGGTCCTTGTCGAACTGGAACAGGCCTTCATAGAAGGTCTTGGTCACTGCGGTGGTGATGGTGGTGTTGGTGTTGTACGGGTCCAGCGTTTCCGGCTGGTAGCCGATGGCCAGCACCACGTCTTTCGCGGCCAGCGCCGTGCCCGAAGCGGCAATGGCGGCCAGGCCCAGCAGTGCGGATGCCCATCGCAGGGAGGAAGAAGATTGCTTCATGGAAGAACTCCAGTCGGTTCGTGGAAAAAAGCAGGAGAAGGAAACGCCTGCGGGTTGAGAAAAACTTGGCTTCAGAAAGCCCCGCCGATGGCGTGGCGTGCAACGAAATGGCCGGGCGCGACCTGCACCAGCGGCGGCACGTCGGGCTCGTCGCCCACCGCGCGAATGGGGCTGGGAATCTCGCCTTCGAGCAGCGCGCGCGGCTTGTGGCGGCGCGACGGGTCGGCCACCGGCACGGCCGCCATCAGCTTGCGGGTGTAGGCGTGCTGCGGTGCCTCGAACACCGCGCGGCGCGGGCCGATCTCGACGATCTGGCCCAGGTACATCACGGCCACGCGGTGGCTGATGCGTTCGACCACCGCCATGTCGTGCGAGATGAAAAGAAAAGCCACGCCCAGCTCGCGCTGCAGGTCGAGCATGAGGTTGACGATCTGCGCCTGGATCGACACGTCGAGCGCCGACACCGATTCGTCGGCCACCACCACCTTCGGGTTCAGGGCCAGTGCGCGCGCAATTGCGATGCGCTGGCGCTGGCCACCCGAGAACTCGTGCGGATAGCGCTGCGCCACTTCGGGCGGCAGGCCGACCTTCTGCAGCAGCCAGTCGACGCGCTTCTGCGCCTCGGCACCCTTGGCGATGTTGTGGATGAGCAGCGGCTCCATGATCGAGAAGCCGACCGTCACGCGCGGGTCGAGCGATGCGAACGGGTCCTGGAAAATGAACTGGATGTTGCGGCGCAGCGCTTGCAGCTCGCGCGTGGGCAGCTCGCGGATGTTCTGGCCGCCGAACTCGATGGCACCGCTCTGGCTTTCGACCAGGCGCAGCAGCGAGCGGCCGGTGGTCGACTTGCCGCAGCCCGACTCACCGACCAGCGCCAGCGTTTCGCCGGGGTACAGGTCGAAGCTGATTTTTTCGACCGCATGCACGCGCCGCTTCACGCGGCCGAAGATGCCGCTGCGCACGTCGAAGCGCGTCACCAGGTCGCGCACGCGCAGGATGGGGCCGGCTTCGTCGCGCACGGTGGTCTGCGGCGCGGTGTCGGTGCCGGAGGGCACGGTTTCGGTTTCGGTCCCGGTGTTGCCTTCGGTGCGCAGCAGCTCGAACTTGGCGGGCAGGTCGGTGCCCTGCATGGCACCGAGCTTCGGCACGGCCGACAGCAGCGCCTTCGTGTAGGGGTGCTGCGGCGAGGCGAACACCTGGTCCGACGTACCGGCTTCGACCTTGTCGCCGCGGTACATGACCAGCACGCGGTCGGCAATTTCAGCGACCACGCCCATGTCGTGCGTGATGAAGAGCACGCCCATGCGCATCTCTTTCTGCAGCTCGCGAATGAGCTGGAGAATCTGCGCCTGGATGGTCACGTCGAGTGCGGTGGTGGGCTCGTCGGCAATCAGCAGCTGCGGCTTGCACGACAGCGCCATCGCGATCATCACGCGCTGGCGCATGCCGCCCGACAGCTGGTGCGGAAAGCGGTCGAGCACGTTGCGCGCTTCGGGAATGCGCACCAGCTCCAGCATGCGCAGCGCCTCGGCGCGCGCGGCCGCGTTGCTCTTGCCCTGGTGGATGCGGATGGCTTCGGCAATCTGGTCGCCGGCGGTGAACACCGGGTTCAGCGAGGTCATCGGCTCCTGGAAAATCATCGCGATGTCGGCACCGCGAATGCCGCGCATGGTGCCGTCGCGTGCCTGCGCCAGGTCGAGCACTTCGCCGTTGCGGCGGCGAAACGCCATGCTGCCGCCCAGGATGCGGCCGCCGCCATGCTCCACCAGCCGCATCAGCGCGAGCGAGGTAACGGACTTGCCCGAACCCGATTCGCCCACCACCGCGAGCGTTTCGCCATGGTCGACGTGGAAAGACAGTTTCTTGACGGCATCGACCGTGCGCTCGGAAGTCGAGAAGCGAACGGTAAGGTCGTCGACGGCGAGAACGCGGCCGTCCGGCAGGGCGAGGGCAGGGGTGGACATGGGAGTGCGAGGAAAAGAGGGGGCTGCGGCGTGCGTGCTGTGCGGCGTCAGGCGAAGATGGCCGTGTGCGGCGCTTCGTTGCCGCGTGCGTGGCCGCGGTACATGCCTTCGGTGTTGAAGGCGAGGCTCAGGTTGCCGTGGCGGTCGATGGCGATCAGCCCGCCGGTGCCGCCGATGGCGGGCAGCGACTGCTGCACCACGGCATGCGTGGCGGCTTCGAGCGTGGCACCGCCGTAGGCCATGCGGGCGCAGACGTCGTGGGCCGCGGCAACGCGGATGAACATTTCGCCGCTGCCGGTGCACGACACGGCGGCGGTGCGGTCGTCGGCATAGGTGCCGGCGCCGATGAGCGGCGTGTCGCCGACGCGGCCGACGCGCTTGTTGGTCATGCCGCCGGTCGAGGTGGCGGCGGCCAGGTGGCCGTGCATGTCGAGCGCCACGGCGCCCACGGTGCCGAACTTCTTGTCTTCGTCGAGCGGCGGCGTCATGGCGGCGCCTTCGTGGTCGGTGACCACGCGGCCGGTGTCGCGCACGCGGTACAGCTGCTGGCGGCGCGCCTCGGTCGAGAAGAAGAAGGGCTCGACCATTTCCAGCCCGCGGTCGCGTGCAAAGGCTTCGGCGCCCGCGCCGGCCAGCAGCACGTGGGCGCCGTCTTCGAGCACGGCACGCGCGGCGCGCACCGGGCGGCGAACGTGCCACACGCCGGCAATGGCGCCGGCGGCCAGCGTGGCGCCGTCCATCACGGCGGCATCGAGCTCGTGGGTTTCGTCGTGCGTGAACACTGCGCCGTAGCCCGCATTGAAGAGCGGGCAGTCTTCGAGCATTTCAACGGCCAGGCAGGTGGTGTCGAGCGCGGAGGCGCCCTTCAGCAGCATGGCCTGCGCGGCGCTCACGATGTTCTTCAGGGCGTCGTGGTACGCCTGCGCCTGCTCGGGGCTGGTCGTCGAGGCGCTGATGGTGCCGGCGCCGCCGTGGATGGCGATAACGGGCGTGGTGTTCTTCATCGGGAAGCTTTCTTCTTTTTCTTGCTGGCGCCATTCAGGGCGGCGCCATCGGCGGAGGTGCTGGAGGTGCCGTACATGCCGGATGTACCGGACAGGCCGGCCGAGCGTGCGGAGGGGCCGTCGATGCGCGGCAGCCCGTTGGCGCCGTGCAGCCAGGGGCGCAACACCTGCAAGGTGCGGCGGGCCGATTGCACCGGGTCGGGCGCGCGCAGCGCCACCGCGCTGGTCAGCGCCTCGACCAGCGCCAGCACGCTGGTCTCGCAGTTCGGGCGGTAGCTGGTTTCGGTCTGGCAATACAGCGCCACGTCGGCCAGCGGCGCCATCGGCGAGGTCGGGCGGTCGGTGAGCGCGATCACGCCGCAGCCTTGCTCGCGTGCGATCTGCGCGAGCATCACGGTGTCGGTCAGGTAGCGCGGAAAAGTCAGGCCGATGAACACGTCCTTCGGGCCCGCGTGCATCAGCGAGCGGGCCGCGTGCGTGACGCCGCTCACGCCGGGCAGCAGGCGAACGTCGCGGCAGCTGCTGTCCAGCCCGTGCTGCAGCAGGCCCGCGAGCCAGCCGCTGGCGCCGAAGCCCGCGATGTAGACCGTGCGCGCCTTGCCGATGCGTTCCACCGCGGCTTCGCAGGCGGTGTAGTCCAGCGTCTGTCGCGTGGCTTCGATGTTGCGGCGGCTCTCGTCGAGCGCGGTGGCGAACACCTCGGCCACCGTGGTCGGGTGCTCCAGGTTGCCGCGCAGGCGCTCCACTGGCGCCACCAGCGATTCGAAACCGCGCACGAGCTCGGCGCGGAAAGTGGCGTAGCCGTCGAAGTCCAGCGCGCGTGCGAAGCGGTTGGCCGTGGCCACCGACACGCCCACCGCAGCCGCGAGCTCGTCGATGGGCAGCGTGGCCACCTGCAGCGGGTGCTCCAGCACGTAGTCGGCCACCTGCCGGTGCGATCGCGTCAGCCGTGGCAATGCCTGCGCGATGCGCTGGGCCACGGTGGTGCCTGGGGTGTCGACGTTGGTGCTCATGCGTGGAGTGGGGCACCCCGGAAGGGTGCGTTTATGAAAACTAGTTTACAAATATAAGTCAGTTAAGAAAATTTTCTGTCATTTTGAGTCGATATTGCAAATTGCGGGCCAGCGCCGAGGGGGCTTTTTGCGAGGCGCGCGGAGGCGACAGGCGCGCGGTTTCCCTCGTGGCGCGCTCGTTTAAGCTCGTCGGCGTTCGCTTCCTAGGTGTTTTCCCCATGTCATCGCTTCGCCCGCCGTCCACGGCCGCCAACGGCAGTACTGCCGCCGCATCTGCCGCACTTGCCTCGTTGGTTCAGGGCCGGAATTTCAGGATCGACGTGCTCCGCGGGATCGCGATTTCGCTCGTGCTGTTGCTGCACTTCCACCTGTCGTATTCGTTGGTCGACAGTCCGCTGGCCGCCGTACTGCCGGTCGAATTCATCAGGGCCGTGGCGCGCAATGGCAACTACGGCGTGACCATGTTCTTCGTGGTCTCGGGCTACCTCATCACCTCGACCACGCTGCGGCGCCATGGCAGCCTGGGCAACGTGGACCTGCGCAGCTTCTATGCGTTTCGCTTCGCGCGGATCGTGCCGTGCCTGGTGGTTGCGCTGGCGGTGATCGTCGTGCTGGGGCTGGTGTTGAAGCAGCCTGCGTTCATGAACGTCGCCAAGCCGGGCTGGCCCGAGGTGGGCTACCCGGTGGCGGTGCTGTCGGTGCTGGGCTTCTGGCACAACGTGCTGATGCAGCACGCGTGGTACTTCAACTATGCGATGAACATCTACTGGTCGCTGTCGGTGGAAGAGGTGTTCTACCTCGCGTTCCCGTTGCTGTGCATCGGGCTGAAGCGGCCGTGGGCCATCGTGGCCGTGTGGGTGCTGGCGATCGTGGCAGGGCCGATCTATCGGGGCTTTCATGCGGACGACGAGATCTACTTCATGTACGGCTACCTGGCGTGCTTCGACGCCGTGGCGTTCGGGTGCTGCGCGGCGTTGCTGGCGCGGCGCGCAAGCCTGCGGGGCTGGGGCGGGCGGCAGTTGCAGCTGGCGGCGGCATGCCTTGTGGCGGTGACGTACCTGCGCGGGATTCACGGCAACGAGGTGTTGGGCTTCACGGCCATCGCTGCAGGGACGGCGGTGCTGCTGGTGGGCGCGCACGACGAGCGTGTGCCGGGCTGGGCGTTGCGGAGCAGGGCGCTGGCAGGGCTGCGATGGCTGGGGCGGCACAGCTACGAGCTGTACCTGTTCCACATCATCGTGCTGGGGTTGATGCGCAGCTTCGTGCCGCGCGGGGCGATGGGGGAGGTCTACAAGCTTCCGGCGCTGGCGTTCTTTGTCGCAGTCTCGGTGGTGGTGGCTTGGGGTGTTGCTCGGTTTTATTCGGAGCCTGTGAATGCGAGGCTTCGGGGATTTTTGCTGCGTAAAGAGCGCTGAATTTGCGCGGCTTTCAGGGGCTCGTGCGAAGGACACCGGGTGCTCCCCTC